>JAHJLB010000004.1 GCA_018822105.1 Pseudomonadota bacterium | reverse complement strand
GGCCAGGCCCTGCACGCTGGAGCCGCCGGAAAGGGGCGGCGTGGCGCCTGCCGGGGATGGCTCCAGCGCCATGGACGGCGCGCCGGGCAGAGAGATGGCGGGCGGGGCCACGCCGGTGTCCGCCGGGGCAAAGGCCGCCTGGGCCGGCATGGGCGAGGCGGAAGACCGGGGCTGCGGCACCGGCGCCGGCGGCTGGCCCGCAGGGTAGAAAAGCGGGGTCTCAAGCCTCAGGACGTTGCGCTCCAGGATGGTGCGCACGGGGGATTCCTCGGCATAGCCCTGGCCCCCGGCGCGCAGCTCCTCGGGCGGACGCAGGACGGGCTCCGGCCGCGGCACGAAGCCCGTGGCCAGGTAGGCGAGGCCCAGGCCGATGGCGCCGGGCAGGGCCAGCCGGGGGAGTGTGCGCCAGATGATCCGCATGTTGTCTCCCGCCCCGAGAATCCCTACCCGGCCAGGGCCCGGGCTATCTGCTCCTGCGCCTGCTCCGTGAGATAGGGATGCATGGGGATGCTGAAGATCCGGGCGGCCACGGCTTCGCTCACGGGCATGGAGCCCGGGCCGTAGCCCAGGCCGGCGAAGGCCGGCTGCAGGTGCAGGGGCGTCGGGTAGTAGATGCTCGTGGGCACCGAGGCCTTGGCCAGACGCTCCAGCAGCGCCTGGCGGTGCGCCGGGCTCTCGGCCTGGATGCTGTACTGGGCGAAGACCGAGGTCTGGCCGTCCGGCACCTCTGGCAGGATCAGGCCGGGCAGGGGTCCAAGGAGTTCGGCGTAGCGCCGGGCCACTTCCTGGCGCAGGCGCACCTCGTCGGCAAAGATTTCGAACTTGGCCAGCAGCACGGCGGCCTGCATGGTGTCCAGCCGCCCGGTGATGCCCAGGCGCACGTTCTCGTACTTGTCGCGGCCCTGGCCGTGCACGCGGATGGAGCGCAGCAGCTCCAGCAGCTCCGGGTCGTCGGTGAAGCACATGCCCCCGTCGCCGTAGCAGCCCAGAGGCTTGGCCGGGAAGAAGGAGGTGCACGCGATCTGCCCGAAGGAGCCGGCCCGGCGCGTGACCCCGGACTGCTCCAGGGTGGCCCCGAAGGCCTGGGCCGCATCCTCGATGACGTACATCCCGTGCGCCGCGGCCACGGGCAGGAGCCCGGCATAGTCGGCCAGCAGGCCGAAGAGGTCCACCGGGATAACGGCCTTGCCCTTGAGCCTGCCCGTGCCCGCGGGCAGCGGGTACAGCGAGCTTTCCCCCTTGCGCACGGCCCGGGCGGCCTTTTCCAGCTGCGCGGGGTCCATGTTGTAGGTGACCGGGTCGATGTCCACGAAGACCGGGGTCGCGCCCAGCAGGGCCACCACCTCGGCCGTGGCCATGAAGGTGAAGGGCGGGCAGAACACCGCGTCGCCGGGGCCCACGCCAAGGGCCATGAGGGCCATGAGCAGGGCATCGGTGCCCGAGGCCGCGCCAACGGCGGAGCGTGTGCCGCAGTAGCCGGCCAGGCGCTCCTCCAGGCAGGCCACCTCGGGCCCGTTGATGTACGCGCCGGACTCCAGCACGCCTTGGATGCCGCGCTGCACCTCATCCGCCACGCGGCGGTACTGGGTCTTCAGGTCGATAAAGGGGATGCTCATTGCGTGAAGGCCTCCGCCTGTCCCTGCGGCGCCTTGGCCGGGGGCAGGACCTCGTAGATGCGCACCAAAGGGAAGCCCTCGTGCACGAGTTTGAAGTAGCCGGACACCTCCGGCCGGGCAGGGTCGCCGATGAGCAGCTGCACCGCCATGCTGTTGTAGGCCAGGTCGTCCATGAGGATGACCTGCTTGGCCACGTCGTTGATGATCAGGTGCGGCGCCGCCGGGTTCATGGGGAAGCTGGCGCGCCTGGGGCCCTGGGCGGTCAGCATGTCCACTCCGCTGACCAGGATGGGCGCGTTGGGACCTCGGAAGATCATGGCCCCGCGGCCCGGATCCACGTTGAAGGCCTCTGGGACCACCTGGGTCTTGGCGAAGGTGCCCTGGCCGCTGGCGAGATCCCAGGTGCCGTAGTAGCCGATCCAGCGCAGCAGGTTCATGTTCTCCCAGCAGACCACCAGATACTGCGTGGCGGGCCGCGCCATGGGCTGGTCCGAGGTGGCCAGGGCCAGCAGCGACTGCTTCACCTCCGCTGCCGGGAACTTGTCCCAGCGCCGCGCCGGGTCGTGGTTCAGGCCCGCGCTCATGTTGATTATCTGGGCGGCGTGGCGGGCGGAGGGCGTCATCAGGGCCAGGGCCGTGGGATAGATGTCCCGGCCCGCATGCCGGCCGCCGTCGTTGGGGGTCATGCGTTCGGCGAAGTACTGCGTGGCGTACCCATAGTCCCACCAGGTCCAGACCGCGGCGTCCTTGGGGGCGAAGGCCTTGAGCTTCATCAGGGCCTCGGCGTGGGACGGAGCCAGCACTGGGGTGGGCGCCAGATCCCGGTAGATGGCCGCATAGCCGAGCAGGCAGACCCCGGCCAGGAGGCACTGCACCAGGGTCAGAACGTGCCCGCGCCCGCCGGCCCGGCCCAGGATGGCCTTGCCCAGCCAGTGCACACCCAGGCCCAGCCCAAGGGCGAAGGGCGGGCCGCCGAACATGGCGAAGCGCACGCCCATGAACAGGCTGCCCACGCCCAGGCCGATGAGCGGCAGCAGAAGCAGAAAGGCCGGCCGCAGCGCCAGGACGCACACCAGGCCAAGGCCGCTCAGGCCGCCGAGCCAGGGCGACACGGACTCCCCGGCGAAGAAGGTCGTCCAGTCCACCACGTTTTTGGCTTCGCGGATGCTCTGGGTGATGCCCGGATAGATGGGGCCGGCGGCGGCGCCCTGCCCCACAGCCTGGGCTGCCCCGGGCTGGACCGCGTCGGCCACGGGCTTGAGGTAGTTGAGCACCTTGCCAACATACGGCCCAAGCGGCAGGAGCAGATCAAAGAAGAACACCAGCACGCCCAGCCCGGCCAGCCAGACCCAGGGGTGGTCCAGCACGGGCCGCAGGCGTTGCGGCCTGCGCCACACCAGGGCCGCCAGCCCGATGGCGGCCCCCAGCCAGAGCAGTTCCAGTGGCGTAGCCTCGAATATCTCATAGCTGAAGTGCCGCACTGTCGCATACGCCGCCAGGGTATAGATCGTCAGGAGCTTGAGGGCCTCCAGGCGGCGTCCGGGCCGGCTGGTCAGCGCCGCAAGCCCGAGGGCGATCCAGAACAGGGCCACGCCGATGGGCTGGATGTCGTCGTGGGCGAAGTGCGCCATGCGCGCCACCAGCCCATAGCCCAGGGCCAGCCAGGGCAGGGCCGCCGGGAGCGCATCTCCCTCCCGGCGCTCCTCGTGGGTGGACAGCCATCCGCGTGTGCAGCAGAAGGACAGGAGATGGGCCAGCATGAAGCCCAGCAGCAGCGGCATGAGCAGGGTGAAGACGTCGGTGTCGAAATAGCCCAGGCGGGAACGGTAATAGAAGCCGGGCGAAAGCGCGCCAAGACACCCTGCGGCGATGCCCGCCCGGCGGCCGCCCAGGAGCCAGCCCCAAAGGCCGGTGACCACCGCGATGAGACTGCCCAGATAGGCCGGCGCCCAGAAGCCCACCTTCCACAAGGGTGCGCCGAACACGCCGCTCAAGGCCCGGGCCAGGGCCGGCATTCCGTAGCCCGCAAAGGAGCCCACCCCCTTGGCCCCGGCCAGCCAGCCATAGGAATCGTGGGTGGCCAGGATGATCTCCCCGCCCGCCGCAAGGCCCGGATCGGACCAGTTGGAGGCGTCCAGGAGGCGCACCGCCAGGGTCAGGCCGTAGCCCAGGAGCGCAATGGCGAGCAGCCATTTCCAGTCTTCCCGCCAGTCCGGGCGTTCGTCCAGAGACTCGCTGAGCTGCACGTATTTCTGCGACAAGGCCTTCATGCCAAGTTTGCCTGCCTTATGGTTGTGTTGCGCCAAATCCGCCGGCCGCACCGAAAGCGGTCTGCCCCCGCTGCGTCACACGCGCCGAGAGCACAATGCCCAGCCGCCCCGTCCCAGCCGGGTCCGTGTGGCCGGGAGAGGCCTTGGCCCAGGCAAAGCCGGACCCCTTGGCCTCCGCAGGCGCGCCCGTTGTGCCTGAAACCAGCAGCAGCACGCCCTCGGCCAGCCGGGCCACGACCACCTGGGGCCGCCCCGGATACTGCGCGTCCTCCAGGCTCAGGCGCACGGACAGCTGCCCGCCCTCCGGGTCCTGGAGCGGCGTGAGCACCAAGCGGTGGCGCTCCACGGCCGCCCCGGCGCCAGCCGCCTCCGCCTGGGTGATGCTGACGCGCATCTCGCCGCCGTCCGGCACTGCCGCCCTGGGCCGGGCCAGCACCCGGACCTCCTGGTCTGCGGCCAGAAGCGCGGCCAGCGCGGCCAGTCCGCCCTGCGCGCCCTCCGCCGCACGTCCCCGCAGGCTCACGGCCGGACCCACGGCCGCCTGCGCAAAGCCGCGGACCCCGGGGGGCGAACCCGCAGGGGGATTGGCCAACTGCGCAACGCCGCCGCCCGGTCCGGAAAGGACCGCCAGGAGCGGGGTCCGAGCTGGGCCCTGGTCCGCGCCCGGCGCCGGCAGCTCCAGCACAAGGGCCTCCACCAACACCCTGGGCCTGGGCTGATCCAAATCTTCCACCAGGCGCTCGGCCCGGGCCATGGCCTCCGGCCCGGCCAGCACGACCACCGCGCCGGCCTCGGCGTCCACGCGCACGCGCAGGCCCGCCAGGCCCTTGTCCGACGCGGCCAGCTCCGCCAACGCCCCGGCGACCTTCTCGGCCTTCGCGTGGCGCAGCCGGAAGGCCCGCAGCGCCGGGGCCTCGCGCGCGCCCTCGTCCATCTGCCCGAGGAGGCGCCGGGCCTGACCGATCTGCTCCGCGTCGCCCGCCAGGAGGACGCTGTTGCTCCACTCCAGGGCCATAACCACCGGGGCCTGGCCCGGCAGCCCGCGGAAATGCATCTCCACCTTGCGCGCCGCCAGCCGGGCCTCGGCCCGCCGCAGGGGCTCAAGCTCAAGCCTTGCCCCGGCGGGCGCGGCGTCCAGGGCCTTGAGCACGGCGCGCGCGCGCGCCACACGCTCCCCCTGGTCGCGGATGAGCACCCAGCGCCCCTGCTCCGCCGCCGCCACCTGGCCCGCGTCGGAGCGCAGGCCCTCCAGCACGCGCCGCACCTGCCCCGGCGGGAGCCCCTGGTCCAGGCGCTGCACCAGGATCTGCGTCGGGCCAGCGGCCTGGGCCGCATGCCCCGGCCCCGGCAGCAGGTACAGGACCCCGCCGCGGGTTGTGGCGCTCAGGCCCGCGCTGGCCAGCACCAGGCTGAACATCCCGGCCAGATCGGCCTCGGCCACGGGCTGGCGCGAAACCAGGGTCACCGTGGCCTCGGGGAGCTGGTCCTCGCGGAACACCGGGGCCTGGCCCGAGAACTGGCCCATGAACAGAAGAAAATCCTTGAAGGCCGCACCTTCCAGGCCTATCTGCAGGCCCCCGGCCCCGGCCCGGGGCGCGCCCGCCAGGCCCAGGACCAGCAGCAGCCAGAGCAGCGCCACGGCGCGGCAGCCGCGTTTCCCCGGCGCTCCAGAGCGTCCCATGCAGAACTCCCTCATGGCCGCAGGGATATCCCCCCGCGCAGCCAAGGCTTCAGGTGCGTGCCCATCACGCAATTGTATCTGCTTTTACGCCCGAGGGCAATTCACTCCGGCAGGGCAGCCTGGCCCAGGAAATCCCCCAGGATGCCCGCCGTGGTGAAGGAAAAGGTGTCCCGCCCGCGGATGATTTCCCCGGACACGGTGTAGGGCGAGCCGAGCAGCGAGCCAGGGCGCAGCGCCGCCGTGCCCTCGGCGCGCACCTGGACCGGGGCGCGCAGGGTGAAGGAGCGAATGCGCAGGGTGCCGTCCTGGTATTCCAGCGCCAGGGCGGCATCGCCCAGCCACTGGCTGCCGGGCATGTGCAGCGACTGGCCGCGCAGGTCGAGAAAGCCGCGCGCCAGCACATCCTGGTCGCGCAGGTAGAGCCCCTCGGCGCGGATATCCACACTGCCGCGGATGTCGCGGCGGCCCAGGCAGGCCAGGTTGACCTGCCCCCCAAGGTCGAAGGAGCCGGTGTCGAAGTACAGCAGCCTGGCCTCGCGGCCGCCGCTGTCCAGGCGCAGGGTCAGCTGCGGGGTGACGCCAAGGCGCACGTCCACCCACTGCATGCGGGGTGAAACGCTCCAGCCCGGCGGCTCGATGGACAGGCCGTTGATGCGGAAGCTGAGCGGCCCGGCGCGGTCCACGTTCTGCCAGGTCAGGTGCAGCTCCGGGTGGCGCGCGCCATAGCGCTTCAGGCCCTGGGTCCAGATGGTGTCCCAGGGCAGGTAGAGCACCAATCCGGCCGCAAGCCCCAGGCACAGGGCCAGAAGCCCCGCCCCGCCCAGGGCGCGCAGGCCGCGCCGCTCCGCGAACACGGGCTCTTCGGGGGCGCCGCCTTCGGCCGGGTGTCTCCGCTCTGTGTCCATGTGCGCTCCGGCCCTAGTGCGTCAGGACCATGTCCAGGTCCACGCGCTTGTCGTTGCCCGGTGTGGGAAATATCGTCGCCGATTCCGTGAACAGCCCGGCCTGCAGACGCAGGTCGCGCAGGATCTCCACCAGCTCGCGCAGGGTGAGGCCGCGCGCCGTGAGCGTCAGCGACTCCAGCCCCTGGATGCCCTGTACGGGCAGAATGCGCAGGCGGTCCGGCCCGATGCCCGCCGAGCGGGCCACCTGCTCCGCCGCCTGCAGCGGCGGAACGTCGCCCAGGGCCTTGCGCCGGGCGCGCAGGTCCATGACCTCCGCGGCCAGGGGGGCCACCATGACATAGGTCTGCCCAGCGTCCTCGTACAGCTTTTCGGCCACGCGGGTGAAGGCCGAGAGCACCGCCCAGGCGACGAGCAGGCCCACGGCCCAGGCCAGCAGCACCAGCCGCCACAGGCGGCGCTGGGCCGAGGCCGAGAGGTGCGTCAGCCGCGCCATGCTCCGCCAGGTCATTGGTCCACCTTGGGCGGCGCGGCGCGGTCGCGGGCCTTCACCGAAAGTTCGAAGCGCACCGGGGACAGGTGCGTGTCGGCGGAGCGCACGGAAAAGGTGAAATAGCCTTCGGCGGCGAGGGCGGCCTGATACCGTTCCAGGTCTTCGCCGCTGGCCGCCGTGCCGGCGACCACCCCGTTCTGCGAGGCCATGGTGACGCCGGTGATGTGCACCCCCTCCGGCGCGCGCCGCGAAAGCGCCGCCAAAAGCTCGACCAGATCCAGGCGCTGGGACGCCTCCGCCCGGAGCTTGCCCAGCTCGAACTGGAGCCGCCCGTAGGGCGACTTGCCCGGATCGCCGCCCAGGGCGCGCTCATAGACCTCATGCACGGCCTGCTCCATGCGCCGGCCCCGGGCGTACTCCTGCCACCAGCGCAGCCCCTGCCCGGCGCAGAACAGCGCCCCGGCCACGGTTATGGCCAGAAGCATGCGCCCGTAGCGGCGGTGCTCGGAATCCGGAAGGCACTGGTGGGGCCCGGGGTCGCTTCTCATGCGCACATCATCCGGTCAAGGTTTTCGCCAGCCATCACGGCTGCGCCGGAGCGGCCGGGAGCGGGCTTGCGCCGCGCGGACCCGGGCGGGCCGCTGCGCCCCTTTCCAGGGGCAGGTCCGTGTGCTCGCGCAGCACCGGAATGATCCCGCGCGCCTGGGGCCTGGCCCAGGCCTCGCCGCGCTGCAGGGCCCGGGCCCAGGCCCTGGTCCAGGGCGGAAAAAAGGCTTGGTTGTCCAGCACGATGCGGGCCTTGGCCTGGCCGTCCTCCGCGCGCGCCCGGCGCGAGTAGCCCTGGCCGTGCTGGCGGTAGACGAAGAGGCGCTCCGCAACGCGCACGAAGCGCGCCTCCTGCAGGGCGGCCTGGACCCAAAAGTCCCAGTCCTCATAGGCCGTGGCGCTGCGGTAGCGCGCGCCGCGCTCCCAGACCCGGCGGTGCAGCAGCGCGGCGGAGTGCAGGATGTTCTGGTTGGCCAAGAGCAGGGGGTGGTAGTCTGGCGGCAGCACCTCCCGGCGCACACCGTCCTGCTCCTCGAAATATCCGGTATAGGCCACGTCCGCCCGCCCCTGGGCGAGGGCCTCCAGGCAGCGCGGCACATACCCCGGCAGGAGCTGGTCGTCCGGGTCCAGGCACAGGAGGTGTTCGCCCCTGGCCACGGACAGGCCGGCATTGCGCACGGGCCCGGGCCTGCCCACGCGGCGCAGGGCCAGGGTCTGCCAGAAGCCGAAGGGCATGGCGCCAAGGAGGGAGGCCGCCACGCCGAGGGCGCCGTCGCTGCTCGCGTCGTCCACAAAGACCACTTCCAGGCCGGCCGGATCCAGCCCCTGGCACAGCAGGGACTCCAGGCACTGCGGCAGGAACCGGGCGTAGTTGTGGCAGGGGATGACCACGCTCGCCACTGGCCGTCCCGACCGACCGCAGGCCTCATGGGCGAGGATGCAGGTGTCTGTGGGGTTCAAATGCTTGCCGCCTCCGTAGAACTGCCGCCGGCTGGGCTGCCGGCGTAGCCGGCGCCCCGCGCGGGGCACCCCTGCCCCCCGGCCTGTACGCCCAGAATTTCATGCAAGATGCATTCCCGCCTCTGCCGCATTCCCGGGCCAGGGACGCCTGAAGGCGGCAACGCCCCGCAGGCCGGGCCACTGCCTGGCGCAAGGGGCAGGGCTTCGGGAGCGGCCGCCTGTCGCCAGGAGGCCTTGCAACGGCGCGCTCAGGCCCCCTCGCCGGGCAGGGGCAGCCCCAGGGCCGGAAGGTTCAGCTCGCCCGTGAAGGTCAGCTCCGCCGCGCCCTGCAGGAACACGCTGCCGCCCTCCAGGCTGGTCACCAGCACCTCGCCGCTGGCGGTGGTGCAGGCCAGGCGGGGCCCGGTCCGGCCCAGGGCCTGGGCCACCACCTGCACGGCGGAGACGCCCGTGCCGCAGGCCAGGGTCTCGGCCTCCACCCCGCGCTCGTAGGTGCGCACCAGGGCGCGCCCGGAGTCCAGCACCTGGGCGAAATTGGCGTTGGTCCCCGCCGGGGCGAAATGCTCGTGGAAGCGCAGGGCGCGGCCCACGGCGGCCACGTCCGCCTCGCGCACTTCGTCCACGAACACCACAGCATGGGGCACCCCGGTGTTCACGAAATGCACCTCGGTTTCGCGGCCCAGCACGCTCAGCCACAGGCCGAGGCTCAGGCCGTCGGGCTGGGTGAGCTGCACCTTGACCTGGCCCGCCTCGGGCAGGACCTCGATGGCGATGACCCCGGCATCCGTGGCCAGGCGCTGGCGCTCCCCGGCCAGGCCCAGGGCGTGGGCCAGGCGCCCGGCGCAGCGGCTGGCGTTGCCGCACATCTCCGCGCGCGAGCCGTCGGCGTTGAAGAAATGCCAGCGGTAGTCGGCATCCTGCACAGCGCCCGGGGCATCCAGGAAGAACAGGCCGTCCGCCCCCACGCCAAAGGCCCTCGGGCAGATCCTGCGCGCCCACTCGGCCATCTGGGCCTCGGGCAGGCGCAGCACGCGGTTGTCGATGGCCACGAAGTCGTTGCCGCAGCCCTGCAGCTTGTAAAAGGGCGCGCGCGCGCCGAACATGGTGCTCATTTCCGGGGTTCCTCCGCTCATGACGTGCGGGGAATAGAAAGCATTTGCCGCCCCTTCGTCAAGGGCTCCGGCCCGCGGGGCGCGCCAAAGCGCCCGGCAAATCCTCCGAAGGCATGGACACGGCCTTCATAGTGTCGTATGTTTGAGGCAATCAGCTTCGCGATCCGACCCCGCAGAACACCGCAAACGCCGGAGGATGGGCCATGGTCAGGCAGCAGTTCATGACGGAAATGGATGTCAGGCTCAAGGAGTTCGACGACAAGCTGGCGCGGCTGGCGGCACGGCCAAGGCCCAAGAGCGAACAGGCCCGCATGGAGCGCGAAAAGACCTACTATTTCCTCAAGGCCCGCCGCGACGAGCTGCGCGACCAGCTGCTGCAGGCACAGGCCACCCCGGACGACGGCTGGCACAAGTTCAAGGCCTCCATGGAGCGGATCTACGAGGACATGGTGCGCTACATGGACGAAACCTGCGCCAAGATCGACGGGCCGGAGCACGCCGGGCTGTACTGAGGCCGAGCCTTTGCGCCAAGCTTCCGACGCGGCTTTCGGGCTCAGGGCCGGAGCTGTGACACCAGCATGCCCGCCAGCATGAGGCCGCAGCCGATGAGGGCGCGCAGGGCCAGCACCTCGCCCAGGACGAAATATCCGGCCAGGGCCGCGAACACCGCCTCCAGGCTCAGGATGATGGCCGCGTGCGCCGGGTTGGCGTCGCGCTGGGCAACGACCTGCAGGGTGTAGGCGACGCCCACGCTCATGAGGCCGCCGTAGAGGATGGGCACGGCGGCGGCGGAGATCCCGGCCAGGGTGACGGGTTCCAGGGCGGCGGCCACGCCCAGGCTCAAGAGCGAGCACATGAGGAACTGCGCCGAGGCCAGCTTCACGGCGTCCGTGGCGTCCATGCCCGGGGAGAGCCGCCCGATGAGCAGCACGTGCCCGGCCCAGAACACCGCGCCGATGAGCTCCAGCACGTCGCCGAAGGCGATGCTGAAATCCTCGTTCACCGAGAGCAGGTACAGGCCCACGGCGGCGGCGGCCACGCCCAGCCAGGTGCCCAGGCCCGCGCGCTGGCCCAGGGCCAGCCCGAACAGCGGCACCATGACCACGTAGAGGCCGGTGATGAAGCCCGCCTTGCCCGCCGTGGTGTAGACCATGCCCACCTGCTGCAGCGCGGCCCCGGCGAAGAGCACCGTTCCGGCCAGCAGGCCGCAGCGGATCAGGCGCGAGGAATCCAGGCCCGAGGCGCCGCCCTCGCTGGCCCTGGTGCGCTGCATGCGCCAGATGAGCGGCTGCAGGGCCAGGGCGCCGAGCATGAAGCGCACGCCGTTGAACGTGAACGGGCCCACATGCTCCATGCCCATGCGCTGGGCCACAAAGGCCGCGCCCCAGATGAGCGCGGTGAGCAGAAGCAGGCCGTCGGCCTTGAGCAGTCGTCCGTGCATTGCGTTTCCTTGTAGCTGTTCGGGCGAGGCTCCGCCTCCCCCAAACCCCCTCCGCCCAAGGGACATGCCCCTTGGGGAATCCCCATGGGGGGGCTCTCCTCTTCTTCGCGTCAACCCGCAGGGGCTTCCCCCGGCCGCCGGGTCCGCCCCCAGCTACTTGGTGCTCTTGGCCATGTCCGTGTGGACCTTCTCTTCCAGGGCCCCCAGGGCCTCTTCGCACATGGCCTGGGCCTTGGTCTTGCGGTCCAGGGTCAGCACCAGGGAGCGCACGTTGGTGTTCTCGCGCGAGAGCCGCAGCACCTCCTGGGTGAGCTTCTGAAATTCCTCGTAGGCGGCCAGGGCCGGAACCGCCGCGTCCGCCCCGCCCAGGCCGGAAAGATACGCCAGGGACGCCCGCGCCAGCCTGTCGGCCGCCACCATGCGCTGCTCCAGCTCGGTCATGCGCGCCTCGCTCTTCTCCATGATGTGCGGGGCGTGCAGGGTCTGGATGCGCAGGGCCTCGGCCAGGGCGCGGGCGGCCGCCCGGCCCGTCTTGGCGTTGCCGCGCAGGCCGTCCAGATACGGCGCCAGGGCCTGCTCCATGCGCGCCAGGGCCGCCGTGGCGCGGTCAAAGGACAGGGCCTGGGCCTTCACGTTGGTGTTCTGCACGGCCAGGACGAGGACCTCCTCGTTGGCCTTGCGGTACTCGGCAAAGGCCGCCTCCAGGCGCCTGACGATGTCCGCGTCGGGCGAGGGAGCGCTGACCAGTCCCTTGCACTCGGCCAGGGCCGCGGCCATCTGGTCCAGGGACTGCCGCGCATGCTGGGCGTATTCCACCGAGTCCGCGTCGGTCTCGGCCAGCACGGCGCTCTTCTCGGCCTCGGACACGGCGGCCAGGCTGACGCGCATGCGCGCCACCAGCCGGGCCTTCTGGATGTTGCGGCCAAAGACCTCCCGGAACTGCGGGCCGCCCTTGCCCGAAAGGGCCAGGGCCACGAGGATCGCCACCCCCACGGCCACCAGGCCCAGGGCTGCCCGGACCAGAAGCCGCTTCTTTTGTGCGCTCAATTCCATGACTTCTCCTCACTCCGCCCGCGCGGCGGGACAGGGTCTTCAGCGCGCCCGGACGGGCCTGCGCAGGGGCGAGGCCCTTGGGCGGGGCTGGCGTCAGCCGCCGCCGATGAGCGGTCTGCCGCGGATCCCCCGGCCGGCAAAGGCGCAGCAGGGGCCTCAGCCCTGGCTACTTGGCCGAAATATTGTATTTCTTCAACTTGTACTGGAGCAGGCTCTTGGACACGTTCAACAGCTCGCCGGCCTTCACCTGCACGAAGTCCGCCCGCACCAGGGCCCGGCGGATCACCGCGGCCTCGATCTTCTCCAGGGTCTCCGAGAGGTCCAGCTTGGTGGGCAGGAGGTCCACGGCGCTCTTGAACTGCGACTCCTCGTCCTTGATCTCCGGCGGCAGGTCCTCGGCGTCCACGGTGTCGCCCGAGGAGAGCACCACGCAGCGCTCGATGACGTTCTCCAGCTGGCGCACATTGCCCGGCCACTCGTAGGCCGAGAGGTAGTCCATGGCCGGGGCGGTGAAGCCCTTGAACTCGCGCCCGTTCTCGCGGGCGTAGCGGTCCAGGAAATGCGCGGCCAGAAACGGGATGTCCTCGCGCCGCTCGCGCAGGGGCGGCAGGTGGATGCTGACCACGTTCAGCCGGTAGAACAGGTCCTCGCGGAAGCGCCCGTCGGCCACGGCCTTGGTCAGGTCGCGGTTGGTGGCGGCCACGATGCGGATGTCCACCTCGATCTGGTCCGTGCCGCCCACGCGCTCGAAGCAGCGCTCCTGCAGCACGCGCAAAAGCTTCACCTGCATGTCGTGGGAGAGCTCGCCGATCTCGTCCAGAAACAGGGTGCCCTTGTCCGCCAGCTCGAAGCGCCCGCGCCGCCGCGACACGGCGCCCGTGAAGCTGCCCTTCTCGTGGCCGAAGAGCTCGCTCTCCAGCACGCCGGTGTTGAGCGCCATGCAGTTGACCGAGATGAAGGGGCCGTCCTTGCGCGGGGACTGGTTGTGGATGGCCTTGGCCACCAGCTCCTTGCCCGTGCCGGACTCGCCGGTGACGAGCACGGTGCTGCGGCTGGGCGCGGCGCGGTGGACCATGTCCAGCACGTGGCGCATGCTCTTGTCCCTGGCCACGATGTTCTCCGGACCGAAGCGCTCCTGGATCTGCTGGCGCAGATGGCGGTTCTCCTGCTGGGCCCGGGCGAACTGCATGGCCTTGGAGATGGACAGCAGCAGCTCCTCGTTGCTGAAGGGCTTGGTGATGTAGTCGAAGGCGCCGGTGCGCATGGCCTCCACCGCGGCCTCGATGCTGCCGAAGGCGGTCATGATGAGCACCGGGATGTAGGAGTAGTGCTTCTTGATGTGGTCCAGCACCTCCTTGCCCGTGAGCTTGGGCATCTTCATGTCCGTGACCACCACATCGACCTCGGACTCCTCAAGGAAGGCCAGGCCCATTTCCGGGTCCGACAGGGTGGTGACCTTGTAGCCGGCGTCGGACAGGATGGCGTCGAGCACCAGCAGGTAGTTCTGCTCGTCGTCCAGGATGAGAATATTTCCAGACATATGCGTACTCCGTGAGGCTCTGGCCCCGGTCTATGGCCTGGGGGCGGCCGGAGGCGGCGCGGCGGCTTCCGCCTGCCCGGCGGAGGTCAGGAACAGGGTCACCACGGCCCCGCCCTCGGGATGGTTCTGCAAAACCACCCGCCCGCCGTGGCTCTCCACGATGCTGGTGACGATGGCCAGGCCCAGGCCCGTGCCCGTGTCCTTGGTGCTGAAGAAGGGATCCTTCATCTTGTCCAGGTTGGCCACGTCGAAGCCCGGTCCGGAGTCGCGCACGCTCACCGCCAGCCAGGGGCCGCCCTCGGCAGGGGCCCCGCCCTCGCCGGGCGCGGCGGGACACGCGGCCACCTGCAGCAACCCGCCGGCGGTCATGGCCTGCATGGCGTTGCCCAGCACGTTGTACACTGCGCGGTAGAGCAGGTCCTTGTCGCCGAGCACGCAGGTTCCGGGCGGGCAGTCGCGCTCCAGGCGGATGCCCTTGGATTCGCATTCGCGCTCCAGGAACACCGCAGCCTGCTCCAGGATGCGGCAGATGTCCACCTCGGCCTTGCGCGGCTGGCGGGGCCGGGCATAGTCCAGAAAGTCGTTCACCGTGCGCGAGAGCCGCCGGGACTCGTCGTAGATGGCCTCGATGATGCGCGTGTGGGGATGGTTGTCGGCCTTGGCCTTCTTGAGCACCAGCTCGGCGCTGCTCTGGATGATGCCCAGCGGGTTTCTGATCTCGTGGGCCACGCCGGAGACCATGCGGCCCATGCCCGCCAGCTTCTCCTGCTGGTGCAGCTCGTGCAGCAGCTTCTCCTTCTCGGCCTGGCGCTCCACGCTCATGCGGTCGGCCCGGCGCAGGATGGAGACGATGAGGAAGAAGAGCACCATGCTTGTCAGCAGCGAGGACGAATAGACCAAGCGCTCGAAGTTCACCACGGCCATGTAGTCGTCGGTGATGTCCTGGCTGAACTCCAGAATGCCCATGATGGGGTTCTTGACCCCGGGACCGAAACTGCGCTCCAGGCGCAGGGGCGCGAACCCGCGCATGACCACGCTGCCGGGCTTGAGCTCCAGCCGGAACAGGGCCGTGATCACGGAGATCCTGCTGAACAGCTCAAAGCTCGGCTCCTCCAGGGTGAAGGCGCGCTTGACGCCCTCCCCGGCCAGGCCCGTGCGCAGCATCAGGTTCGGGTCCGTGCTGTAGGTGATGCGGAACTCGGGGTCGTAGATGCGCACCTCGCGCACGTGGAAGCTGTGGATGGTGGAGCGCACCACCTGGTCGAGCCGGCCGAACTGCTCCGGGTTGCGCAGGGAGATCTGCCCATAGCCGATGATGGTGGGCAGGGTGAAGCGCGTGAAGATCTGGTGCGAGAGGTTCTCGGCCAAGAGCAGCCCGAACTCCTTCTGCTTCTCCAGCAGCAGGCGCTCGGCATACTTGGACAGAAACACGGCCAGGCCCAGGTTGGTCACCAGGATCAGAATGAGGAAGGTCCAGGTGAGGACCTTCACGAACTGCAAGGGCTTGTGCGCTCCCCGCAGGCTCTGGTAGATGCCCAAGGGCTAAAACCTCCGCTCGTCGCGGCCGGCCGCGCCGCCCTGCCCCGTGAAGGCCGCCAGGGCCGCCTTCTCCTCGGCCAGGCCCCCGGCCCCAAGGCGCGCCTTGGCCAGGCGCTTGCCCAGCTCCACGGCGGGCTGGTCCACGGGGTTGATGCCCATGAGCCAGCCGGTGAGGAGCGTGGCCGCGCCGAGCAGGGCCATCATCTTGCCCGCGGCCCGGGCGTCGTCGCGCCCCAGGCGCAGGGCCAGAAGCGGCACCCCGCTCTGGCACAGGCCCATGCGCGTGCCCAGGGCCTCGGCGGGCAGCAGCTCGCCGAAGCGCTTGCCCTGCAGATAGTCGAAGATGGACGGCATGTCCGCCGGGAAGGGCAGGCCTTCCGGCCCTGCCGCCCTTTCCACGAACAGGCAGGCCTTGTTGCGCGGGCCGTCCAGAAACATCTGGTTCACGCTGTGCTGGTCCGTGGCGCCCACGGCCGGGATGGGCTGGGAGCCCTGGCCGCCCTTGCCCAGGCTCTCGGCCCAGAGCTGGGCGAACCAGTCGGCGAAGCTGGCCCACTGCGGGATGTAGAAAAAGGTGATGAGCTCGCAGAAGCCCGCGTCCATGAGGGCCTTGCCCCACACGGCGAACTCGAAGGACGGGTGGGCCGCGAGCTTGGCGGCATCGAGCCCCGGGTCCGCCAGGGGCGCGGCGACGCTCTGGAAGCCGCGCACCAGGCCCCGCCAGTCCAGGCCCAGAAAGGCTGCGGGCACCAGGCCCACGGCGGAGATGGCCGAATAGCGCCCGCCCAGGTTGTCCGGCACGGGCAGGGTGCGCATGCCGAAGGCGCCGGCCTCCTCGCGCAGGTAGCCCTTGTGCTCGTCGGTGTTCAAGAGCAGGTGGTCCTTCCAGGCGCCGGGCAGGGCCGCCTTCAGCCAGTCCTTGACCAGGAAGTACTGGCCGATGGTCTCGATGGTGTCGCCGGACTTGCTGACCACATAGACCAGGGTCTTTTCCGGCGGCAGGCGGTCCAGATGCGCCTGGAGCACGGCCGCGTCCACGTTGTCCATGATCCAGAGGCTCTTGCCCCTGTGCCCGGGCAGGTCCTGGCCCGGGGCAAAGGCCTTTTGCAGGGCGCGCGCGCCGAGCGCCGAGCCGCCGATGCCCAGGAGCAGCATGTGCTCAAAGGGCTTCAGAAACCCGGACTCCAGCGCGGCCAGCTCCTGCTCCAGGGCCGCCATGAAGGGCGTTGCCAAAAAGGGCAGCCTGCCCGCGGCGATCTCGCCCGCGAGCCGGGCGGCCAGCTCTCCCGCCCGCGCGCGCAGGCCGGCGGCGGGCAAGCGGTCCCAGGAGGCGTTGGTCCAGTCCAGAATGTCCTGCTGCTGTGAACCTGCGGTCATGGGAATCCCCCTGTTGCGGGTTTGGAGTGTCCGGGCCGGGCCTAGGTTCCGAGCAGAACCTTGCCCACCTTGGCGAGCGCGCTCAGAAGCACCTCGTCGGCCACGGCGTAGGAGAAGCGCACGCAGCGGTCGTCGCCGAAGGCGCTGCCCGGCACCAGGGCCACGCCGGCCTCCTCCAGGAACTTCGTGCACAGCGCGGCGGAGTCCGGGGTTTCGGCCGTGTAGTATTTGTCGAGCACCGGGAAGAGATAGAAGGCGCCGTCGGGCTTGGGGCAGACCACGCCCGGCCAGGAGCCGATGACGGAGAGGGCCAGGTCGCGGCGGCGCACAAAGGCCGTCTTCATCTCCTCCACCAGGTCCCAGGGGCCGGTGAGGGCGGCGATGGCCGCCTTCTGCGTCACGCTGTTGATGTTCGAGGTGCTCTGGCCCTGGATCTTGGAGCAGGCCTTGACCAGGTCGGCGTGCCCGAGCATCCAGCCCATGCGCCAGCCGGTCATGCAGAAGCTCTTGGACAGGGCGCCCACCACGGCCACGTGCTCCGGGTGCTTCTGCCAGAAGCCGGACAGGGTGCTGGGCTTGGCCGGGGCGTAGACCAGGCGGTCATAGACCTCGTCGGAGATGATGAAGATGCCGCGCGCCTTGGCCCAGCGGGCGATCTCGTCCAGGGCGGCCTGGTCGTAGTGGCCGCCTGTGGGGTTGCTTGGCGTGTTCAGGATCAGCACCGTGGTGCGCGGGGTGCAGGAGGCCTCCAGCTCGCGCACGGTGACCAGAAACCCGCTCTCCGGCGTGGTGGGCACGATGACCGGAACGCCGTCGGCCAGCTCCACCATGGGCGGGTAGCTGACCCAGTAGGGTGCGGGGATGAGCACCTCGTCGCCGGGGTTGATGAGGGCTTGAAGCAGGTTGTAGAGCACCTGCTTGCCGCCGGTGCTGGCCATGGTCTGCTCGCCCTTGGCCTGGACCCCGTAGAACTGGCCGTAGTAGCCGGCGATGGCCGCCCGCAGGTCCGGGATGCCCGGCACCGCCGTGTAGCGGGTGAAGCCGTCGTCGATGGCCTTTTTCGCGGCCTCGCACACGTGCCTGGGGGTGCCGAAGTCCGGCTCGCCCACGGCCAGGCTGATGACCTCGCGGCCCTGGGCCTTGAGCTCCTGGGCCTTGGCGTTGACGGCCAGGGTGGCCGAGGGCTTGAGCTTCCTGAGTCTGTCGGAGATGCGCATGGGGAATCCATCCGTTGTGTCTGGCCGGTCTACGACGAAGGAGATCAGGCGGGCCGCCCCGCCTCCGGTCCTTCTAGAGCAAAACCGGGCGCAGGTAAACGGGGGAGCAGGCCGGGCCCGAGGCCGCCAAGGCGCCAGGAAAACGCCCCGGGCTGAAAAGACTCCCCGCGGTCATAGACAAAACAAAACAACCCGTGCTATCTATAAGCTACGAGTTTACACCGTCTGCTTCCGCGTCCGGGCATCGCGCCCGGCGGGGGAGGACAAGGAGGAGCCGCCATGGAAGAGACCCAGAGCAATACGCAACGTATGAGTGCCGAGCTGCATGAGATCATGCGCCACGCCCAGGCGCTTTTGGAGGCCACGGGCGGTGAGCTGGACGAGCAGGTGAAGAAGGCGCGCCAGGCCCTCTCCGAGTCCATGGACAAGGCCAAGGACCGCTACGGCGAATACGGGCACAAGTTCCTGGACACCTGCAAGAGCGCCGCCACGGACGCGGACAAGGTCGTCAAGGACAAGCCGTACCACGTCATCGGCGGAACGTTCATCGTTGGCCTGCTGCTCGGCTGGATCCTCTCGAGGAAGTAGCATGTCCGCAATGTCTTCCGCCCTCCAGGACCTGGCTGGCGCAGCCGGGCGGCTGGGCGGCCTGGCCGCAGGCATCCTCAAGGACCGCCTGGAGCTCCTGGCGCTGGAGCTGCGCGAGGGCAAGGTCCGCATCATCCAGGTGCTGATCCTGGCCTTCCTGGGCACGGCCCTGGTCCTGTTCGGGCTTTTCCTGCTGATCCTGGCCGGGGTCTATGCCCTGCCGGAGCAGTGGCGGCTGGCCGGACTCTTTGTCGCAGGCCTGGCCACGCTGCTGGGCGGGCTTGCCGCGCTGTGCTCCCTGCGCCGGCGCCTGGGCGCGCGCAGCGGCCTTTTCGCCCAGACCCTGGCCGAACTGGAAAAGGACAAGGCATGTTTCTAGACGGCGAACTGCGGCAGATCCAGGCGGACAAGGACCTGATCAGCCTGAGATGCGACCTGCAGCGGCAGCTGGTGCGGCTGGAGGTGCATTCCGCCTGGACGGCCTTCCTGCGCAAGCTCACCTACGCCGCCCTGGGCATCCAGGCCGGCGTGCTGGCCTTGAGCTACCTGCGCAAGCGCAGGAGCCAGGGCTCCTAGCCCGGACAGGCGAAGGCCGGCAGCCCTTTCCGATCCCCGCACGGCCCGGCCTGCGCACCCCCCCTCTCCGCCCGACCCCAGGCGTTGCCGCCCAGGTGCGGCTCCCCTTGCGCCGGCGCTTCCGGGGCAGCTTCCCGCAGCGCCTTCTGAGCGCGCACGGCCTCCTGCAAATGCAGTACTTCCGCTACGTACCGCGCGCTGGACAAGGTGCGACCCTTCTGCCAATGCTGTGCGCTGGGGAACCTCATGCTGGACGACAAGCAGATCTACAAACGCTTTTTCCTCACGGCGAGCCTGGTCATCGGGCTCTGCGTCTCGGCCATATTCCTGGGTCTGGCCATGCGCAGCAGCGCCCTCATCAAAGAGCAGGTGCTGCTCTCGGCGCGCTCGCACTTTCAGGGCATCGTGCTCACGCGCCTGTGGAGCGCCAAGCACGGCGGGGTGTACGTCATCAAAACCCCTGGGATGCAGTCCAACCCCTATCTTGAGAATCCGGACCTCAAGGCCGCGGACGGCCGCCTGCTGACCCTGAAGAACCCGGCCCTCATGACCCGCGAGATCTCCGAACTGGCCACCAGAGAGGCCCTTTTCACCTTCCACATCACCAGCCTGAAGCCCCTGAACCCGGACAACTCGCCGGACCCCTTCGAGGTCCAGGCCCTGCGCTCCTTCGAGGCCGGGCAGAAGGAGGCCACCGCCGCCACCGCCCCAAGCGCCGGGGGCGAGCGCTCCGTTTTCCGCTACATGGCCCCGCTTCTGGTGGAGCCGGCCTGCCTCTCCTGCCACGCCAAGCAGGGCTACCAGGTGGGCCAGGTGCGCGGCGGCATCTCCGTCTCCTTCGACATCAGCGACATGAATCGCGCCCTGCGCAAAAACGAACAGACCATCCTGCTCCAGGGCGGCCTCACCCTTGCTCTCCTGCTGCTCACCCTGTGGCACTTCTTCCGCCAGATGCAGCTCAAGCTGAACGAGTCCCAGGCGCTGCTGCTGCGCATGGCCACCACGGACATGCTGACCAACGTGCCCAACCGGGCCTCGGTCATGGGCCGCTTCAGCGAGGGCTTCGCCCGACAGCGCCGGCAGTCCACGAGCCTGGGCTGCCTGATGATCGACGTGGACCATTTCAAGGCCGTCAACGACCGCTTCGGCCACCAGAAGGGCGATATGGTGCTGCGGGAGCTGGCCGGCATCCTCACCGAGAGCCTGCGCCCCTACGACACCTTCGGCCGCTATGGCGGGGAGGAGTTCCTCATGGTGCTGGACGGGGTGGACGCAAAGCGCCTGGCCGAAGTGGCCGAACGCTCCAGGGCGCTGATCGAGGCCCGCCTGGGCGCGCAGTCCGGGCTGTCCGAACCCGTGACCATCAGCCTGGGCGGCACCCTGGTGATCCCGGAGGACAGGTCCATCGACGACGTCATCCACCGCGCCGACGAGGCCCTGTACCTGGCCAAGAACCAGGGCCGCAACCGCGTGGTCATGCTGGGCCTGGACCCCGCCGTCAGGCCAGGGGATTCCTCCGGCTGATGAGGCGCACGCAGCGCTCGGACCAGAAGTAGTCCACGGCCCAGTTGGCCAGGACGAAGAGCCGGTTGCGGAAGCCGATGAGATAGGCCAGGTGCACCGCCAGCCAGAGCAGCCAGGCCGCCAGCCCCGTGAACGAGACCCTCCCCAGGCGCACCACCGCGGCCTTCTTGCCGATGGTGGCCATCATGCCCTTGTCCCTGTAGCGGAAGGCCGCAGGCTCCCGCCCGCGCAGCAGGCGCAGGATGCCTTGCGCCGCGTGCCGCCCTTCCTGGATGGCCGGGGGGGCGAACATGGGCAGGGGCCGGCCCTGGTGCTCCGCCCGGCAGATGTCTCCGGCCAGAAAGACCTCGGGGTGCGCCTCGGACTGGAGCGTGGCCCGGGCCAGGGCCTGGCCGTTTGCGGCCACGGCCAGCCCCAGGCGCGCGGCCACGGGCTCGCCCTTGACCCCGGCGGTCCAGACCACGGTTGCCGCCAGGTGCGCGCCGCCGTCCGTGAGTAACGCGCCCCCGGGCGTCACCCGCGCAACCGCCGCGCCCAGGCGCACGTCAACGCCCAGGGCCTCAAGCTTCCGCCTGGCGTAGACCCGCAGGCCCTCCGGAAAACCGGGCAGCAGCCCGTCGCCCGCCTCCAGCAGGGTCACGCAGGGGCTGGCCAGGCCCAGCCGGGGAAAATCGCGCGCCAGGGCCCCGGCCATGAGCTCGGCCATGGCCCCGGCCAGCTCCACGCCCGTGGGCCCGCCGCCCACCACCACGAAGCAGAGCCTGTGCTGGCGCGCATCCTCGTCCGGGGTCCAGGCCGCGGCCTCGAAGCAGCGCAGGATGTGGTTGCGCAGGCGCACGGCCTCCTCAAGCGTCTTGAGGGAAAAGGCGTGCTCGTCCGCGCCGGGCACGCCGAAGGTGTTGGTGACGCTGCCGGGCGCCAGCAAAAGGTAGTCGTAGGGCAGCGAAAGGCTCACGCCGTCCTGGCCCTCGGCCAGCACCAGGCGCTGGTCGAAGTCCACGCCGCGCACCTCGGCCATGCAGAAGTCCAGGTTGGCGGCCCTGGGGCCCATGTTGCGGATGATGCCCCGCACGGGCGCGGCGATGTGCTCGCTCTCCACGGCCGAGGTGGCCACCTGGTAGAGCAGGGGCAAAAAGGCGTGGGCGTTGCCCCGGTCGATGATGAGCACGTCGCAGGCGGCCCCGGCCAGCTCGCGCAGGGCGAAGACCCCGGCGAACCCGGCTCCGACGATGACCACGCGCGGTCTTGGTTGCATTGGGCGTGTGCTCCCTGTGAAAAGGCGGCCTGGCCCTTCGGCTTGGATAAACACGGCACATGTGGGGGTTTGGGGGGCAGCGGCCTGATTCCCACCCTCATGCGAAATACTTAAAATCCATGAACTCAAGACATTTGCCGAGTGCGGCTGCGGCACTGCGCCAGGCAGGGCCTACTTGCCTTTCGTGCCGGTCCCGGACGTGGCACGGAAACGGACGTTACGGCGCAACGCCTTTATTGCTCGTGGCTTTGCGTTCCCTGCGCAGGGCCGCTGATTCCTGGGGGCCCCAAAAAGATCTTCCTCCCCCTACTCTCCCAGCCCCATCTCGCTCAAAAAGCCGGGGTCCTCGGTCCAGTCCTCGCGCACGCGCACCCAGAGCTCCAGCTGCACCGGGCGCTCCATGAGCACCTCCAGCTCGATGCGGGCCAGGGTGCCGATCTTCTTCAGCATCTGCCCGCCCTTGCCGATGACCATGCCCTTGTGGCTGGCCCGGGCCACATGGATGGCCGCGGCGATGCGCATGGCGCCCGCCTTCCCGTCAACGGGCTCGGGCTCCTCCCAGGTCTCGATCTCCACCAGGGTGTTGTAGGGCAGCTCCTGCTCCAGCTCCAGGAAGAGCTTCTCGCGGATGGTCTCCGCGGCCAGGAAGCGCAGGGAGGCCGTGGAGAGCTGGTCCTCGGGATACTGGGCCGGGCCTTCGGGCAGGACCTTGGTGACTTCCGCCAGGAGCAGGTCCACGCCGTCGCCCGTGGCGGCGGAGATGGGGAATATCTCGGCGCCGGGGAAGGCCTGGCCGATCTTCCCGAGGAGCGGCAGGAGCTTCGGCTTGGGCCGCACCATGTCCACCTTGTTCACGGCGATGAACACCGGCAGCCCGGAGCGGCGCACGGGGTCGGACAGGGGGCAGATCTCGCGGTCAAAGAGGTGCGCCTTGCCGGTGTAGAGCTGGGCGTCCAGGATGAGCACCACGGCGTCGGCCTGGTGCAGCGCGCCCCAGGCGGCCTGCAGGAGCAGCCGGTTCATGCGTCCGGCCATGCGGTGCACGCCGGGGGTGTCCAGGAACACCACCTGGGCCTGCTCCGTGGTCAGGATGCCGCTGATGGCGTTGCGGGTGGTCTGGGGCTTGGGCGAGACGATGGCCAGCTTTTGCCCCAAAACATGGTTCAGGAGCGTGCTCTTTCCGGCGTTGGGCGGCCCCATGAGGGCCACGTGGCCGAAGCGGTGGGCGATGGTCATCGGAATTCCTTCTAGTAATTACGGTGCATTGTCGATGTCGATAAGTTGCCGATTTTCGGGCCCGGGGCGCGGCCTCAGAGGGCCTTGCAGCCATCCTCGGTGACGACGACCATGTACTCCCAGCGCACCCCGCCCCAGGCCGCATCGTACAGGCCGGGCTCCACGGTGACCACCATGCCCGGGGCGAAGACGCCCTCGGTGCGGGGCGCCAGGCTCGGGCCCTCGTGGGTCTCCAGGCCGATGCCGTGGCCCAGGGAATGCGTGAACTGCCCGGCCACGCCCACGTCCTCGAAGACCCGGCGCGCGGCGTGGTAGGCCTCGGCCATGGGCAGGCCGGGCTTGATGATCTCCATCGCCGCCTTCTGGGCGGCCAGCACCAACCGCTTGGTCTCCTGGAAGCGCTCGCTCGGCTCGCGGCCCACCCAGAAGGTGCGCGTCTGGTCCGAGCAATAGCCGCCCAGGCGGCAGCCGGCGTCCACCAGCACCAGCGAGTCGCGCTCGATCTTCGTCTCCCCGGGGATGGCGTGCGGCAGGGCCGCGTTTCTGCCCGCGCCCACGATGGTCGGGAAGGAGAGGCCCTCGGCCCCGGCCTCGCGGAACAGCCGTTCCACCTGCCAGGCCGCCTCGTCCTCGGTCATGCCGGGCTGCAGCAGGTCGGGCAGGGCGCGCATGATCCGGTGGTTGAGCCCGCAGGCCGCGCGCAAGAGCTCCACCTCGCCGGGCTCCTTGATGAGCCGCAGGCGCTCCACCAGCCCGTCCGCGGGGGCCAGCTCGAAATGCCCGCGCAGGGCCTCATGGTCAAAGACGCTGATGGCCTTGGGGTCGAAGCCCAGGGCCTTGACGCCCCTGCCAAGCAGGAACTCGGCCATGGCCGCGTGCTTGCCCGCGCCATAGATGCACAGGTCCTCCCCGGGCCACAGGCGCAGGGCCGCGTCGGTGAAGCGCGCGTCGGTGAACAGGACGTCCGGGCCCTTGGCCGTGACCACGAGCCAGCCCACGGACTCGTTGCACTGGGAGTCGTGCTGCTCGAACCCGGACAGGTAGTAGCGGTTGGCGGCGAAGGACACAAGCAGGGCCGGAACGCCCGCCTCGGCCAGCAGCGCCCTCAGGCGCTCGCGGCGGTTCTCGTACCGGATGCGGTCAGCTGCGTTCATGTCCACGTGTAGGTTTTCTCCTGCTGCTGCATGATCATGCGCTCGGCCCATTCCACGCCCTGCATGACGCTGTGGTCCATGTTGCCCACCTCGTACTTCCAGCCGCCAAAGCGCCCGCGCGAGAAGATCCGCCGCGCCTCCAGCCAGGGCTGGAGGGTGCGCAGGGCCAGATCGCGCTCCAGGCACGGCACGGGGTAGCCGTACTCCACGGAGAGCTCGAAGCGGCTCTCCACCTTGTGCCGGGCCGAGGCGGGCAAAAGGCCCACGTTGGCGAGCCCCTGCTCCGTGCGCTCCATGAGCGTGGAGCGGTCCTCGGGCTTGTGCCCGGAATAGCTCGTCTCGCACAAAAAGGCCGCGCGCCGGGGGCCCTTGGGCTCGACCGGCACGTTGGCCGGCGCGTAGTTGTGAAAATTCGTCACGCGGTAGAAGGGGCAGTCGTCCTCCGGGAAGTACATCCAGCAGCGCTGGTCGGGCTTGCCCTCGAAGAGCGGGCGCTCGGCCAGGCCCACCCCGGCCACGTGCACGCCGTTGTGCTTGAGCAGCTGCGCCGCCTCCACCAGGCTGTCCGGGGCCTGGAGCAGCTGCCGCCCGATGAGCAGGTCAAGGGGCCCGGTGTTCAAAAGCGCCCCGTAGGCCACGCGCTGGCCCGAGGCCGTGGTCAGGGTGTTGCCGGCCGCGTCCACCGAGACCACGCCGTCGCCGTAGCGGATGCGCTGCGCCAGCGGGGCGGCCATGCGCCGGAAGATCTCGCCCGTGCCGCCAAAGGCCGGGAAGGTGAAGGCGTTGTTCGGCCCCCAGCCCACCTCGTCCAGCTCCAGGATGATGTTTTTGAGCACCCCCTCCAGGCCCACGATGCTCACCCGCTCGCCCACCCAGGAGGCCGACATCTGCGCGGGGGGGATGGCCCAGACCTTGAAGTTGTAGGGCCAGAGGAATACGCTGCCGATGCCGTCGCCAAAGACGCAATGGATCCACTCGTGGAAATTCCTGGGAATGGCCTCGGGCCGCCGGCCGGGCAAAAGGCCGCGCACGCACTCCCAGCGCGCGGCGCGCGGCAGGTGGCGGATGTTGTTCTGGAAGGGATAGGGCACCCAGGCCCCGCGCGCCCGGATGTAGGCCCGGCGCTCGTGCTTGAGCTGGTCTTGGCCCAGGAGCTCGTCCAGCATGCGGTCGAAATACTCGTAGTGCGAGAACACCACGTGCCCGCCGATGTCCCAGGTGTAGCCCCTGTCGTCCTGGAAGCTCGCGGCCAGGCCCCCGGCATGGGCATTTTTTTCCAGCACCACGAAGTTGTGCTCGCCCAGCTCCGCCAACCTGCGCGCGGCCCCCAGGCCGGTGGGCCCGGCCCCGATGATGGCGTAATCGACCTGCATGGCAGTCCCTCCAGGCGGCGCGCTCCAATAGTCGGCTGGTCAATTTTGCCGCTTGCGCGCCACGCGCAGCTGTCCTATCACGGATCATGCCGGAACAGGTGCCTCCGCCCCATGCGGGCGTCACCCACCTTTCTCCGGGCCGTCACACAACCGTCACATGGCGTTGGTAGATCATGCCTCGTGCAAGCGTGAACATCAACCCTTTCGGAGGTTCATCCATGAAACGTCTCCTTTCCACCGCACTGACCGCCCTGGCCGTGCTCGGCCTGGCCGCCACCTCCTACGCCGGCGACCTCCCGGTCAAGGGCTCCACCACGGTCCAGCCCATCATGCAGAAGGCCGTTGAGGCCTTCATGGCCAAGAACAAGGGCGTGTCCATCTCCATCTCCGCCTCGGGCTCCGGCGACGGCGCCAAGGCCCTCATCGACGGCTCCACCCCCCTGGCCATGCTGAGCCGCGAGATGAAGGAGTCCGAGTTCAAGCAGGCCAAGGAAAAGGGCGTCAGCCCCAAGCAGATCGTCATCGCCTATGACTGCATCATCCCCGTGGTCAACAGCGCCAACCCGGTGAAGAACCTGACCCAGGCCCAGCTGAAGGACATCTACACCGGCAAGGTCACCGACTGGAAGGACGTGGGCGGCGCACCCGGCCAGATCGTGGTGGTCTCCCGCGACTCCTCCTCCGGCACCTTCGAGTACTGGGGCGAGCACGTCCTGAAGAAGGAGCGCGTCTTCGCCCGCGCCCTGATGCAGGCCAGTAACGGCGCCGTGGCCCAGACCGTGTCCAAGAACAAGTCCGCCATCGGCTACGTGGGCCTGGCCTACGCCAAGGCCCCGGGGCTGAAGGACCTGACCGTGGACGGGATCATGGGCAGCGTGGAGAACACCCTGAACGGCAGCTATCCCGTTTCCCGCGGCCTGTACCTCTACTCCAACGGCGAGCCCAGCGGCGATGTGGCCAAGCTGGTGAACTTCATCCTCTCCGACGCCGGCCAGAAGATCGTGGCCCAGGTGGAATACGTGCCCTTGAAGGCCGCCAAGAAGGGCAAGAAGTAGAGAAGCTTCCCCGCGCCAAGACATCCTTCCTTTGCAACCCCTCCTCCCTTGCCCGGCCCGGATTCCTCCCGGCTGGGCCTGGGGGGAGGGGCAAAAGGGCAGAAATAAGGAGAGGCAGAACATGCGCCGCAGCACACGGGAAATCCTCATCAAGCAGGTCTTTCTGGCCGCGGCCGTGACCTCGCTGGCGGTGCTGGCGCTGATCATGGTCTTTCTGTTCATGGAGGGCCTGCCCACCTTCAGCTTCGTCAGCGTAAAGGACTTCCTCCTCGGGCTCGATTGGTATCCCACGGACGAGGCCCGACCCGACTACGGCATCCTGCCGCTCATCGCCGCCAGCGGCGCGGTGACGCTTCTGTCCTCGCTGCTGGCCATCCCGCTGGGCGTCATGACCGCCTTCTACCTGGCCGAGATCGCAAGCCCGCGCGTGCGCGCCGTGGTCAAGCCCGTGGTGGAGATGCTGGCGTCCTTACCCTCGGTGGTCATCGGCTTCTTCGGCATGGTGGTCATGGCCCCGTTCCTCCAGAATTTCCTCGGCATCCCCGTGGGTCTGAACCTGTTCAACGCCGCGCTCATGCTGGCCTTCATGAGCGTGCCCACCATCGCCAGCGTCAGCGAGGACGCCATCTACGCCGTGCCGCGCGAGCTCAAGGAGGCCAGCTTCGCCCTGGGCGCCACGCACCTGGAGACCCTGGTGCGCGTCACCTTCCCCGCCGCCCTTTCCGGCATCGGCACCGCCGTCATCCTGGGCATGAGCCGGGCCATCGGCGAGACCATGGTGGTGCTCATGGTGGCCGGCGGCGCGGCGGTGATCCCGGACTCCCTGTGGAGCCCGGTGCGCCCCATGCCCGCGAGCATCGCCGCGGAAATGGCTGAGGCGCCCTTCCGCGGCCACCACTACCACGCGCTCTTCGCCACGGCCGTGGTGCTCTTCCTGGTCACCCTCTCCTTCAACGTCCTGGCCGACTACATCTCCCACAAACACCGCCAGACCGGCTCGGCCAGCCTGTAAAGCGAGGCGAAACATGAACGCAGACGCGACCCTCACCCTGCCCATACCGCCGCGCCAGTCCCTGTCCCACACCACGGGCCGCGACCGCCGGCGCAACGCCTCGCAGTGGCTGGCCTTCATGCTGCTGCGCGGGGCCATCTTGGTCGTCGCCGCGGCCCTGGCCGTCATCATCGGCTTCCTGCTGGTGAACGGCCTCTCCTCCATCTCCTGGAGCTTCCTCACCGAGGCCCCGCGCAACAACATGACCGAGGGCGGCATCTGGCCGTGCATCGTGGGCACGGTGCTGCTGTCGCTGGGGGCCATGGCCGTGGCCCTGCCGCTCGGGGTCGCCAGCGCCATCTACCTGCACGAGTACGCCCTGCCGGGCAGGCTCATGCGCGTCATTCGTCTGGGCGTGAACAATCTGGCGGGAGTGCCCTCGGTGGTCTTCGGGCTTTTCGGCCTGGGCCTCTTCGTCACGGCCATGGACCTCGGCGTGTCGCTGCTCTCAGGCTGGCTGACCCTCGGCGTGCTCTGCCTGCCGGTGATCATCGGCACCACGGAGGAGGCCCTGCGCTCCGTGCCCTCCACCTACCGCGAGGCCTCCCTGGCCCTGGGCGGCACCAAGTGGCAGACCATCTGGCGGGTGGTGCTGCCAAGCGCCCTGCCGGGCATCCTCACGGGCTCCATCCTGGGCATCAGCCGCGCCGCGGGCGAGACCGCGGCCATCATGTTCACGGCGGCGGTGTTCTACACACCCAAGATGCCGAAATCCGTGTTCTCCGATGTCATGGCCCTGCCCTACCACATCTACGTCCTGGCCACGGCGGGCACGGAGATCGAGAAGACCCGGCCCATCCAGTACGGCACGGCCCTTGTGCTCATCGCCCTCGTGCTCGGCATGAACCTCTTCGCCATCTTCCTGCGCGCCTGGCTGCAGCGGCGCGGGGAACGTTAGCCGCTCCCGCCGGGGCAAACAGAAAAGGGGCCGCAAGGCCCCTTTTCCGTTTGGCTATATTCCCGCGCGCAACTACTTCTTGACGCGCTTTTCCCAGAGCTTCATGTCCTTCATCTTGTTGCGCCGCTGGCGCTGCAACTCTTTGCACACCAGCGGCGTCTTCTTGGCATAGCCCCACTTTTCCCGATATTCATCCGGGGTCAGGCCGAACTTGATGAGGTGACGCTTGGTCAACACCTTGAAGCTCTTGCCGGACTCCAGGCAGATGATGCTCTTCTCGCGGATGGCCTTTTTGGGGTCCGAGGCCGGCGCGCTGGGGACCTCCTCCTCGCCTTCGGCCGCACCGACGATCTTGCGGATGCCGCTCTCCAGATTCCTGATCATGGTCAGGATCTCATCCTCGGTCATGGTCCGGACTGTCGCCTGGGCTTTAACTATATCAAGCGCTTCCTTCAAAAAATCATCCATCGCGTCCTCCTGAGGGGGTTACAGCTGCTTGGGCGCGTGGTGCAACTGTTGCACGGTATTGGGCTAGCCTATGGCTGGCAAATTACGGAATCAGTCCGGGGATGTAAAGTCGTATTCGTACAATTATTGGACAAGATATACGTATACGTGCAGTTTGGCAGCCGGACATGCTCCGCGGCAGCACGCCTGCCACACTTGGGGGTTGCGCTTTGTGCGCAGAAGATTATGTTGGACTTGTGGAAGGCGCGCACGCCCGAAAGCCGGTCTGAACCATCCAGGGAGGTCGACATGAACAACAAACCGTACGACCCCGAACTTTTGTACGTGGAATGCGAACGATGCGGACAGCCGGTGCTGTGGAATCCGGGCGACACCACGCGCATCCTGGCCTGGGCGGGCATAGACGCAGGCGAGCTGGACGAAAAGTGCATGCTCGTGTCCGACGGCTGCCCCGCCTGCCAGCCGGGCAAAAGCAGCTTCAACACCCAGGTGGTGCGCCTGCGCAGGAACGCCGAGGGCCGCGTCCGCGCCCAGAGGCCGCCCGTCAACTGACGCACCCCGTCTTCCGAACCCGTGAACTCCGCGCCGGAGCCGGGAAGAGCGCCCACAGCTTTTCCCGGCTCCGGCCTCTTTTGGCTTCGCCCAGGGGGCCCGCTGCGGCCTGGCTTACGTGAGAGGCCGGCCTGCTGCTGAAGGGGAGGGGCGCGCCTGGCCGGCTTCAGCCGCCGATGGCGGACATGGCCGTGGCGCAGACGCCAGCGCCCGCGCGGCGCGCGGCCAGGATCTCGAAGCCCAGGGGCTTGGCCCGGCTGGCCTGGCGCAGGATGCGCTCCACCGCCGCCAGACCCAGCTTCGGGTGACGCAGGGCCCCGCGCAGGCGGTACACGCGGTCGGAGAACAGACAGGTGCGCAGCACCCCGCCGCTGGTGATGCGCAGGCGGTTGCAGCTGCCGCAGAAATGGTTGGACAGGGGCGTGATGAGCCCGAAGCGGCCCCGGCCGCCCTGGATGGCGAACATCTGCGCCGGGCCCGAATCGTCCGGGCCGCCCTGGACCTGAGCGCCGTCCGGACCGCCCGCGCCGCGCGCAATGGGCGTCAGCTCGGCCAGGGTCCGGGCCTCGGCCAGGATGTCCGCCGCGCGCCAGACCTGCTCGGGCTTCCACTCGGAACCGCCCATGGGCATGTACTCGATGAAGCGCACGTCGATGGGCAGCGCGCGCGCCAGGCCCAGGAACCCGGCCAGCTCGCCGTCATTGACCCCGCGCATGGCCACGGCGTTCAGCTTCACGCCGATGCCCGCCGCCAGGCAGGCGTCGATGCCCCGGCGCACCTCGGCGTAGAGGTCCTGGCCGGTGACCCGGGCGAAGGTGGCGGGGTCCAGGGTGTCGAGGGAGATGTTGACGCGCGCCACCCCGGCGGCGGCCAGGCGCGGGGCGAAGGGCGCGATGAGCGTGGCGTTGCTGGTCAGGCGCAGGTCCAGGTCCGGAAAGCGCAGGCGCGCGGCCTCCACGAACTCCATGAAGCCTCTGCGGGCAAAGGGCTCGCCGCCCGTCAGGCGCACCTTGCCGATGCCCAGCTTCTGCCCCAGGCCCATGAGGTCCAGGAACTCCTCGTAGCGCAGCACCTCGTCGTGCGTGAGCCACTGGCGCATGCGGCTGTCGCAGTACAGGCAGCGCAGGTTGCAGCGGTCGGTGACGGAGAGGCGCAGATAGCTGACGCTCCTGCCCCTGGTGTCGGTGAGGGCGCCTGCCCTGTCGGAAACCCCGTCGGGCGGGCTACCGGGCCCGGCGCTCGGCATCCGCCGCCTCCACCTTGGCCGCGGCCTTCTCCACCGAGGCCAGGAACCCGGCGCGCTCGGCCTTCAGGCGTCCGGCCAGGGCCGGGTCGGACAGGGCCAGGATCTGGGCGGCCAGCCAGGCGGCGTTCTTGGCCCCGGCCTTGTCCAGGGCCAGGGTGCCCACGGGGAAGCCCGGAGGCATCTGCACCGTGGCCAGAAGCGCGTCCATGCCGCCCAGGGGCGAGGCGGCCAGCGGCACGCCCAGCACGGGCTTGGTGGTGCGCGCGGCCACGGCCCCGGCCAGGTGGGCGGCCATGCCCGCCGCGCAGATGAACACCTGGCAGCCCCCGGCCTCCAGTTCGGCCACCAGGCCTTCGGTGCGCTCCGGCGTGCGGTGGGCGCTCGTCACGGTGAACACGTAGTCGATGCCCAAGGTACGCAGCACCTCGGCGCAGGGCTTCATCAGGTCCTCGTCGGACGCGCTGCCCATGAATACGGCCACTTTCGCCATGCTCTCGTCTCCTTAGGTTTTGCCGCGGGCGATGCCCTTGTCGCCGATGTCGCGGCGGAAATAACAGCCGTCGAAATGGACCCTGGCCACGGCCTCGTAGGCCCTGGCCTTGGCCTCCGCCAGGGTCGCGCCCAGGGCCGTGACGCCCAGCACCCGCCCGCCGCTGCTCAGGGTGCGGCCGCCATCAGCCCTGGTGCCGGCCTGGAAGACCTTGACCCCGGGAAGGGCGTCGGCCCCTGTCTCCAGGGCCTCCAGGCCGGATATCTCCATGCCCTTGGGGTAGGCTCCGGGATAGCCCGGCGCGGCCAGGACCACGCAGATGGCCGTTTCCGGCTTTACCTGCACCAGCTCCGGGGTCAGGCGGCCCTCGGCGCAGGCCAAGAGGATCTCCACCAGGTCCGAGTCCAGGCGCATCAGCAGCGGCTGGCACTCGGGGTCGCCGAAGCGCACGTTGTACTCGAGCACCATGGGCCCCTTGGCCGTGAACATGAGCCCGGCGTAGAGCACGCCCTTGAAGGGGTGGCCCGCGGCCTTGAGATGCTTCAGGATGGGCCGGATGACCAGCTCTGCGGTCTCGGCGTACCTGTCCTCGGGCAGCACCGGGGCCGGGCTGTAGGCGCCCATGCCGCCGGTGTTGGGGCCGGTGTCGCCCTCAAACACGGCCTTGTGGTCCTGGGCCGATGGCAGGAGCGCGAAATTCTCGCCGTCGCAAAAGGCCAGGAACGAGGCCTCCTCGCCCGCCAGGGCCTCCTCCACCACCACGCGCGCGCCCGCCGCGCCGAAGCTCCTGGCAACCATCATGTCGTCCACGGCGGCGAGGGCCTCGTCCACGCTTGCCGCCACCACCACGCCCTTGCCCGCGGCCAGGCCGTCGGCCTTGACCACCAGGGGCGCGCCCTTTTTGCGGATGTAGGCCCGGGCGGCCTCAGGCTCGTCAAAGACCGCGAAGTCCGCCGTGGGCACGCCGGAAGCGCGCATGACGTTCTTGGCAAAGGCCTTGCTGCCCTCCAACTGCGCGGCGTAGGCGCAGGGGCCAAAGCAGGGGATGCCCTCCCGGGCCAGGGCATCGGCCAGGCCGAGGACCAGCGGGGCCTCCGGCCCGACCACCACCAGGCCGACATTCTCGGCCTTGGCCAGGGCCACGAGGCCCGCGACGTCGTCGTCCGGCACGGCCCAGTTCACGGCCTCGCGCGCGGTGCCGCCATTGCCCGGCGCGGCCAGCACCCGGTCCACGCGTTGGGAATCATTGAGCTTCCAGCACAGGGCGTGCTCCCTGCCGCCAGCGCCCACAACAAGCACGTTCATGGTCTGCTCCAGATGGTTCGGTTGGAGCCACTGATCTAGTGAAATCGGCGCGGATTTGCAAGGCGGCCCCTGGCGAGTCTTCTGAGCCCGGGCCAAAAATATTTCTTGCGCTGTGGCGGAAAAGACATAATGTGGACGATAGAAATCCCGCTTCCCCCACTGCACGTCCAACGCGAGGAGGTCGAGCATGAAGACGATGAAGGCGCAATCCGCCAAGGCCCCCGCGCCCAAGGCCAAGGCCCCCGCGCCCAAGGCCAAGGCCCCCGCGCCCAAGGCCATGTCCATGGTCCCGGCAAAGACGGTGACGAAGGCCGTGGCCAAGACGCCCAAGAAGAAGTCCGGCCGGGAGGCCCTGCTGGCGCGCGTGGAGGCCGTGCGCCTGTCGCAGCGCCAAGAGGGGCACTTCGACTGCTTTGGCCGGGCCGACAGCGGCTACTGCGACCAGGGCGCCTGCACGCACCACGCGGAGTGCCTGAGCGTCTCGCAGATGTTGCACTCCATGTAGCCAGGGCCGTCCTGACGCCGAGTCCGAAGCCCGCCGGCACTCCCCGCCAGCCGGGGCTGGCGTTGCTGCGGCCTCCGCGCGGCCCTTTCCCTGCATGGAGGAATCCCGTACACTGCCGGCCATGACGAACGCCAGCCACGCCAGCCCGAAACTCAGCCTGCGGCGCTATGTCTTCATGGTGCCCTGGAACCTGTTCCTGCTCACGGCGGGCGCGCTGCTGGTGGCCTTTGCCGTGAAGGCCGTGGCCGTGCCGCACGGCCTGCTCACCGGCGGGGTCTCTGGCCTCGGCCTTTTGTGCTACTATCTGCTCCCGTCCCTTGGGCCGGGGGCCTGGTACTTTCTGCTCAACGTGCCCATCATGCTCCTGGGGCTCAAGCTGGTGAGCCGCCGCTTCGTGCTTTACAGCCTGTACGGCATGGCCGCCACCAGCCTGCTCATCGACCGGATCACCTACACCCTGCCCGTGAGCGACCCCTGGCTCGCGGTCATCGCCTGCGGCGTCACCCTGGGCGCCGGCATCGGCGTGGCCCTGCGCTCCCTGGGCTCCACCGGCGGCGCGGACATCCTGGCCGTCATCGTGCGCGAGCGCTTCAACATGCCCATCGGCCGCTTCGAGTTCCTGTTCAACCTGGGCGTGTTCGCCGCCGGCCTAGCCTTCCTCAGGCTGGAGGCCGTGCTTTACTCCCTGGCCATGAACTTCCTTGTGAGCTGGGTGGCCGACGCCTGCCTGACCCTGTTCAGCGAGCGGCGCATGGCCCTGGTCATCTCCGAAAACCCGGAGGCCATCGTCCAGGCCGTGCTGCACAGCCTGAAGCGCGGGGCCACGGTGCTCGACGCGCGGGGCGGCTGGAGCGGCGAGCCCCGCAAGGTGGTCCTGACCATGCTGAACAACCTGGAGATGAAACGCCTGGAGGAGCTCATCTACACCATCGACCCCGGCGCCTTCACCATCATGGGCTCAGGCTTCCATGTGCTGGGGCAGGGCTTCTCGGAAAGGAAGGTCTACTGACATGCGACCCGTCGCCCTCTTGACCGACTTCGGCCTCACCGACCCGTACGTGGGCCAGATCCACGCCGCGCTCACGCGGCTGGCCCCCGGCGCGCCCCTGCTGGACATCAGCCACCAGGTGGAGCCCTTCGGCACGGCCCAGGCGGCCTTTTTCCTGGCCGCCAGCGCCCCGCACTTCCCGGCGGACACGGTGTTCCTCTGCGTGGTCGACCCCGGCGTGGGCACCGGCCGCAGGATCCCGGGCGCGCAGCTCGGCGGCCAGAGCTTTCTGGCCCCGGACGGCGGGCTGCTGGGCCTGCTGCTGGACACCCCCGGCCAGCCCCCGGCCAGCCTCTTCGACCTTTCGGCCGCAGCCGCCGAGTACGTCGCCTCGGCCACCTTCCACGGCCGCGACATCTTTGCGCCCCTGGCCGCGCGGCTCGCCGGCGGGGAGCTTCTGGAGGCCCTGGGCGTGCCCCTGGCCCCTGAATCCGTGGTGCAGCGCCCCTGGGCCGCGCCCCATGCCGAGGCCCAGGCCGTGCTGGCCCATGTGCTGCACGTGGACCGCTTCGGCAACTGCGTGCTCTCCCTGCGCGAGGGCTTCCCCTTTGCCGGGGATGTGGTCCGGCTGTCCCTGGGGCCGGCCGAGAGCCTGCGCCTGCGGAGGGTGCTGGCCTACGCCGAGCTGGAGCCCGGCGAAACGGGCCTGCTGCTGGGCAGCCAGGGCTTTTTCGAGCTGGCGGTGAACCAGGATTCCGCAGCCACGCGCCTGACCCTGCGCCCCGGCGACCCGGTGCGCATCCTGTACGCCAGAGACCTGGAGCAGCCCAAGCAGTGAACGCGCCCGCACGATTTCTGACCACCCTGGGCTTCCTCTCGCGGCTGGCCCCGGCCCGCGTGCTGCCTGAAGAGGCCCTGCGCCGGGCCATGTTCCACCTGCCCCTGTGCGGCCTGGCCATCGGCGCGGCCGCCGCGGCCCCTGCGGCCGCTGGCCTGCTCGCAGGCAGGCCGGTCATCCAGGCCTGGATGACCGTGGCCCTCCTGGCCTGGCTCACGCGCGGGCTGCACCTGGACGGGCTCTCCGACGTGGCCGACGGGGCCGCGGCCCATGTGGAGCCAGAGCGCTTCTGGACCATCATCAAGGACAGCCGCTGCGGCGCCTTTGGCGCGGCCGCCCTGGTCCTGGCCCTGGGCGGGCAGGCCGCGCTTCTGGCGGAGATGCTGCGAGCCGGCCACTGGTGGGCCGTCATCTGGTCCGTGGTCTTCGGGCGGGCCTGCGCCGTCATCTTCGGCTTCACGGCGCGGGGCCAGGCCCGCCCCGGTCTGGGCGGACTGTTTCTGGCCGGGGCGGACAGGCCCGCCGCGCTCTGGGCCCTTCTGGCCGCGCTGGCCCCGGCGCTCTGGCTGCGCCCCTGGGCCGCCGCCTGGGCCGTGGCCGCCGCCCTGGTCCTGCTCACGCCGCTGCGCCGCCTGGTCAGCGCCGTCAAGGGCGTCAACGGCGACTTCCTGGGCGCGGCCATCGTCCTGGGCGAACTCGCCGCCGGGCTGGGCTACGCCCTGGCCGCGGCCCCCTGAACCCATACACAGGAGCACCCCCCATGCGCCGCACACACCCCGCCGCCTGCCTGTCCCTCCTGCTCTGCCTGGCCCTGGGCGGCTGCATGCAGGCCAACATAAGCCTCTTCGGGGAGCCCGGCACGCCCTACAAGGAGCAGGTGCTGGACGGCAAGGGCCAGGACAAGATCCTGCTCCTGGGCGTCGACGGCCTCATCAGCGAATATGCGCGCGAGGGCCTGCTGCGGACCAGGCCCAGCACCGTGCAGGAGCTGACGGCGCAGTTGCGGCTCGCCCGCAAGGACAAGGCCATCAAGGCCGTGGTGCTCAAGATCGACTCGCCCGGCGGCACCACCACGGCCAGCGACATCCTCTACCACGAGATCATGGCCTACAAGCAGGAGAGCAAGGTCAAGCTGGTGGCGGCCATGATGGGCCTGGCCGCCTCTGGCGGCTATTACGTGGCCCTGCCCGCGGACCACATCCTGGCGCACCCCACCACCATCACCGGCAGCGTCGGCGTCATCTTCCTGCAACCGCGCGTGGCCGGGCTCATGGACAAGATCGGCGTGGGCGTGGACGTGGCCAAGTCCGGCTCGCTCAAGGACATGGGCTCGCCCTTCCGGGCGGCCACCGAGGAGGAGAGGAAGCTCACCGCCGGCATGACCCAGGCCCTGGCCGCCCGCTTCCAGGAGCTGGTGCGCACGCACCGCAAGCTCGAACCCGCGGCCCAGGGCATCGTGAACTCGGCCCGCGTGTTCACCGCCGAGGAGGCCAAGGACCTGGGCCTCATCGACTCCGTGGGCTATCTGGACGACGCCCTGGGCACCGCCCGGACCCTGGCCGGGCTGGCCAAGGACGCCAAGGTCATCACCTACCGCCGCCGCCCGGTGGCCGACGGGACCTATTACCTGCCCGGGGTGGAGGCCGAGGACAGCCGGCCGGCGCTGCTGCACCTCGACCTGGACGGGCTGCTGCCGCCCAGGGCCGGCATGTACTATCTCTGGACTCCGGCATATGGCCAGTAATGCACATTATTTATTACACCCTTGTGTGGAGCCCGGCATGCTGCTATGCGTGGACAGATGCCCTGGGAAAAGAACAGACCTCCGGCACAACAGGCCGCCTGAACGAGACACAGCATGCGCACCTTTGCTGACGTACAACGCTCCCTCACCGCAAAGGTGCTCCTGGGCCTGCTCGGCCTGGGCGTCTTGTGCATCGCCGTGTATGTCTCCGCGCGCTTTCAGGGCATCCGCGCCTCGGTCATCGAGCGCGAGGGCGCCCGCGCCCTGCTCCTGGCTGAGCCCATGCGCTTCGCCCTGGAGAACCTGGCCGAGCACCATCCGGAAATAACCAAGGAGACGGAAAGGCTCCAGCGCCTGACGTTTTACCTGGCCCAGACCGGAGGCGTCCAGGCCGTGGCAGTCCTGGACGCCTCCGGCCGCCGCGCCCTGGCCGCCACGGACGACCCGGCGCCCCTCTACGGCGCGGGCGGGGACCTGCCCCAACGCGCCCAGAGCCTGGGGCGCGCCCTGGCCGAGCCCAGCCGCAACGGCAAGGCCCTGCTGGTGGCCGTGCCCTTGCGCCAGCCGCCAAAGGGCGACGTCCCCTCGCAGGCCTTCGGCGTGCTCGTGGTGCAGTTCGACCTGAAGGGCCCCGTCAGCGAACGGCAGCGCCAGACCCTGCGCGACATCGGCGTCCTGGGCCTGGGCCTGCTGGCCATGATCCTGGTGACGGTCCTGGGCCTCAGGACCTTCATCCTGGAGCCCGTGGCCCGGCTGGCCAGGCAGACCGCAGCCCTGGGCGCCGGCGACCTCGCCGCGCGCAGCGGCCTGGCGCCCCCGCCGGGCGGGGGCGACGAGATCCAGCGCCTGGCCGCGGATTTCGACCGCATGGGCCTGGAGCTCCAGGCCGCCGCCGCCAAGCAGGCGCGCCTCAACGAGGAGCTGCGCGCCAGCGAGGCCAAGGGCCGCGCCGTGTTCGAGCACGCCAGCATCGCCATCTCCCAGGGCGACGCATTGGGGCGCGTTCTGGACGCCAATCCGGCCTTCCTGAAGCTCTGGGGCTGCAGCCTGGAGGAAGTCCGGGGGGTGCGCTGGATCGACCTGACCCACCCGGAAGACCGCGCCGAAAGCATGGCCCAGAGCACGCGGCTTTTGGCCGGTGAGATCGACGGCTTCGCGCTGGAAAAGCGCTACCTGCGCAAGGACGGGCAGGTCATCTGGGCCAGCGTCAATGTGGCCTGCACCCGCGATGCGCGCGGCCAGGTGGAGATGCTCGTCCTGGTGGCCGAGGACATCACCCCGCGCAAGACCGCCGAACAGGACCGGGCCGAGCGCGAGGAGCTGTACCGCTCCATGTTTGAGGACAACAAGGCCGTGCAGCTTCTGGTGGACCCGGACACCGCCTCCATCATCGACGCCAACAACGCCGCGGCCGAGTTCTACGGCTTCAGCCGCGAGGAGCTGCGCGGGCCGCTGACCATCATCAGCGAGCTGGCCCCGGAGCTGATCCAGAGGAACATGGCCGAGGCCAAGGCGCGCGGCGGCGTCTTCCATGTGCCGCACCGCCTGAAGAGCGGCGAGACACGAGAGGTGGTGGCGCGCTCCGGGCCGTTCCGTGCCAGGGGGAGGCCCCTGCTCCTGTCCACCATCCAGGACGTCACCGAGCTTCTGCGCGCCGAGGAGGCCCTCAAGGAGACCGAGGAGCGCCTGCGCCAGCTCATCGAGGTCATGGACGAGGGCGTGGTCCTGACCACTCCCGACGGACGGCTCAAGTTCGTGAACCCGGCTTTCGCGCGCATGCTGGACGAGGCGCCCACGGCCCTGGAGGGGCGCAGGTACCTTGACCTGCTGACGCCGGAATGCGCGGCGGCGCACCCGGAGCGCATGGCGGCCAGGCGCAGGGGCGCACGCGATCCCTATGAGGCCACCTACCGGCGCCAGGACAAGGGCGAGGTGCTGGCCCAGGTCACGCCCTTCCCCCTGTTCTCCCGCGAGGGCGAGTACCAGGGCAGCTGCGCCATCATCCGGGACATCACCCAGACCCGCGCGCGCGCTGAGGCCGACCGCCTGCGCCTCCTCCGCCGCAGCGCGCTGCTGCGCCTGCACGAGATGCACTCCGCCAGCCGCCAGGAGCTGCTGGACTATTCCCTGGGGCAGATGCTGCTGCTCACCGCCAGCCCCCTGGGCTACATCTACTCCTACGACGAGGCCCAGCGCCGCTTCACCCTGGACACCTGGTCCAAGGAGGCCATGGACCAGTGCGCCGTGCAGGACAAGCAGACGGTCTACGAGCTGGACGCCACGGGCGTCTGGGGCGACGCCGTGCGCCTGCGCGAGCCGGTGCTGCTGAATGATTTCAGCACGCCCGACCCGCGCCGGAAGGGCTGCCCCGAGGGGCATGTGCCGCTCTCGCGCTTCTTGACCGTGCCGGTGATCCGCGCCGGGCGCGTGGTGGGCGTGGTGGGCGTGGCCAACAAGGCCGCCCCCTACGACGACGAGGACGTGACCCAGCTGCGCCTCTTCTCCGGCGGCCTGTGGAGCGTGCTGGAGCACATGGACGCCGTGGCCCAGCTGAACGCCGTCAGCGGACGCTACCGCGATTTGGCCTCCCTGCTGCGCCTCATGTGCGACAACGTGCCGGACATGATCTGGGCCAAGGACATGGAGAAACGCTTCCTCTTCGCCAACAAGGCCATGTGCGAGGGGCTGCTGAACGCGCAGGACACCTCCGAGCCCGTGGGCAGGACCGACCTGCACTTCGCCCTGCGCGAACGCGAGGCCCACCCCGAAGACCCGGCCTGGCACACCTTCGGCGAGCTCTGCCAGGGAAGCGACGACATTGTCATGCGGCAGGGCGCGGCGGGCCAGTTCGAGGAGTCCGGCAACGTGCGGGGCCGCTTCCTGTGCCTGGACGTGCACAAGGCGCCCTTCGTCAACGGCCAGGGCGAGGTCATCGGCACCGTGGGATCGGCCCGCGACATCACCGAGCGCAAGCGGGCCGAGGAGGTGCTGCTGGCAAAGACGGCCTTGCTCGAGGCGCAGACCAACGCCTCCCTCGACGGGATCCTCGTGGTCAATGAAAAGCAGGAGCGGGTCCTCATCAACCAGAGGGTCCTCGAACTGTTCAACGCGCCGCCCCATGTCCTGGACACAGCAGACGACTCCAAGCTGCTCAACCATGTCGTTTCCATGGCGAAACACCCGGACACATTCCTTGCCCGGGTGGAGTACCTCTACAGTCACCCCAATGAGACCGGCCGCGATGAGGTAGAATTCAAGACAGGGGTAGTTCTCGACAGGTACACCGCGCCGGTTTTGTCCAAGGATGGGAAATCCTACGGCAGAATCTGGACCTTCCGCGACATCACCGACCGCAAGCGGGCCGAGGAGGCCCTGCGCCAGAGCGAGGAACGCTTCCGCGACCTCTTCGTGGACGCCCCCCTGCCCTACCAGTCGCTGGACGAGGACGGGAACCTCCTGCTGGCCAACGACGCCTGGCTGGCCACCCTGGGCTACCAGCGCCAGGAGGTCATCGGAAGGAACTTCAGCGAGTTCCTCCATCCGGACATGGTGCCCCAGTTCCGGCTGGACTTTCCCAAGTTCAAGGAGATCGGCTTTTTGCATGGGGCGGAGTTCACCATGCTCCGCAAGGACGGCTCCACCCTGCTGGCCTCCTTCAACAGCAGGATCAGCCGGGATGAGCAGGGGCGCTTTCTGCGCACCCACTGCACCTTCCAGGACATCACCGACCGCCGCCAGGCCGAGGAGGCCCTGCGCAGGGCCAAGGCCGAGGCCGAGGCCGCCACCCTGGCCAAGGCCCAGTTCCTGGCCAACATGAGCCATGAGATCCGCACCCCCCTGGGCGGGGTCATCGGGGCCGCCCAGCTTCTGGCCCAGTCGCGCCTGTCCGGCGACCAGCGGCAGCTGGCGGACATGGCCGTGGAGTCCGGCCAGGCGCTCCTGAGCATCGTCAACGACATCCTCGACTTCTCCAAGATCGAGGCCGGGCGGCTGGACCTGCGGCTGGCGCCCTTCGCCCTGCGCGCGGACCTGGAGGCCGTGGCCGCGCCCTACCGCCTGCTGGCGAGCCAGCGCGGGGTGGCCCTGGAACTCAAGGTGGCGCCCAAGGTGCCGGATGTCCTGATGGGCGACCACGGGCGCCTGGACCAGGTGCTGCGCAACCTTCTGGGCAATGCCGTGAAGTTCACCGAAAAGGGCGGCGTCACCCTGGATGTCGACGTGGACACGTCCTGCCTCTACCCGCAGCACTCGAGCTGTGTGCGCTTCACCGTGCGCGACACGGGCCAGGGCATCCCCCCGGAATTCCTGCCGCACATTTTCGAAAGCTTCAGCCAGGCCGACGACTCCTTCGGCAAGCGCCACGGCGGGACCGGCCTGGGGCTGGCCATCAGCAGAAGCCTGGTGGAGCGCATGGGCGGCAGCCTCACGGCCACCAGCACGCTGGGCGTGGGCAGCGCCTTCACCTTCACCCTGTGCCTCCCCCTGTCGCAAAAGGCCCTGCTGCCGGACCTGCGGGCTTGCACCCAGGGCGCCGAGGGTCAGAAAACCGCGCCGCTGCGCATTCTCCTGGCCGAGGACAACGACATCAGCCGGAGGCTCCTGGAGCGCATGCTTGCGGACGCCGGCCATGCCCTGGCCTGTGCGGCCGATGGCCGGGAGGTCCTGCGCACCCTGAAGCGCGAGGCCTTCGACCTGGTGCTCATGGACGTGCAGATGCCCGTGGTGGACGGCCTCAGCGCCACCAGGAGCATCCGCCAGGGCCAGGCCGGGAAGCGGAACGCGCGCATCCCCATCGTGGCCCTCACCGCCTATGCCCAGCCCGAGGACCGCGAGCGCTTCCTGGCCGCTGGCATGGACGATTACCTGCCCAAGCCCGTGGAGGCACGCGAGCTGTACGCCGTCATCAGCCGCGCCGTGCGCCTGCGCGCGGACCATGAGCCTGGGCCCCAGGCCGCCGGCAGCCCCCAGCCCCGGCCGGACGCGCGGCCAGGCGACCCCTCCAAGGCGCCGCGCTTCGACAACGAGTATCTGGAGCGCACCTTCACGGACCGCCCGGAGCTGCTCGTGGAGCTGCTGGAGCAGTTCCAAAGCGCAAGCCTGCCTGAAATCGAGAAAGGCCTGCGCCAGGCGCTGGCCGCGCAAAGCCCAGAGGAAATGCAGCATGTGGCCCACAAGGCCAAGGGCACCTTCGGCACCGTGGGCGCGCGCCGCGCCACCCTGCTGGCCCAGGCCGTGGGCAAGGCCGCGCGGATGCGGGATGACAAGGCCGTGCGCCAGCGCACAGAGGCTCTTGTGGCCGAAATGTCCGCCCTGAGCGAGATTCTCAAGCAGGGGCAGGTCTGGGCGGAAAGGGAGGACGCGTGAGCCGGCCGCCCTGGGGCAGCGCGGCCCATGTGCAGGCCCTCATCCGCGAACTGGGGCTCAAGCCCCTGCCTGAGGAGGGCGGCCTCTACGCCGAAACCTACCGCTCCGCGGGCGTCATCCCGGGCGGGGCCGTGCCCGGGCGGCAGGCCGGGGACAGGCGCCTCGCCACGGCCATCTACTACCTGGTCACCCCGGACTACTTCTCGGCCCTGCACCGCGTGGCCAGCACGGAAATCTTCCACTTCTACCTGGGCGACGCCGTGGAAATGCTCCAGCTCCTGCCCGACGGCACCGCACAGACCCTGACCCTCGGCGCCGACATCCTGGCCGGGCAGAGGCCGCAGGCCGTGGTGCGGCGGGGGGTCTGGCAGGGCACCCGCCTGGCCCCCGGCGGGCGCTTCGCCCTGCTCGGCTGCACCGTGTCCCCAGGCTTCGAGTACGCGGACTACGAGCACGGCCAGCGCGGGCAACTCCAGGCCGCCTACCCTGCCCAGGCCCGGCTCATCGCGGAGCTGACGCCCGAGGCCGGCGACGCCTCCGGCCACAGCGCGGGCTGACGCCTCCCCTGCCGCCAGGCCGGGCATGACAAGCGCGGCGCGATGCGATAGGTGTCGGCGCATGGGTGCCCCAATCAAGATCATGCATGTCATCACCGGGCTGAACCTGGGCGGTGCGGAGACCTGGCTGACGCGGCTGCTGCTGCGCCTGCCGGCTGAGCGCTTCGACTGCCGGGTGGTCAGCCTGCTGGACGGCGGCGTGCTGGCCGAGGCCATCCGCTCCATGGGCGTGCCGGTGCGCAGCCTGGGCATGGGCCGCGGCCTGCCCGACCCCCGCGGGCTGTGGCGGCTGGCCCGGATGCTGCGCGATTTCCGGCCCCAGGTGGTGCAGACCTGGCTCTACCATGCCGACCTGCTCGGCCTGCTGGCCGCGCGCCTGTCCGGCTGCGGCGCGGCCGTGAGCTGGGGCCTGCGCTGCGCCTACATGGATCTGGCGCGCTACGGCCCGGGCACGCGGCTGACCCTCAAGGCCTGCGCGGCGCTTTCGCCCTGGCCCGAGGCCGTGACGGCCAACTCCCAGGCCGGGGCAGCGCACCATGCGGCCCTGGGCTACCGGCCCAGGCGCCTGGTGGTGCTGGAGAACGGGGTGGACGGCCAGCGCTTCCGGCCCGACGCCGAGGCCCGGGCGCGGCTGCGGCAGGAATGGGGCGTGGCGCGGGACGCGCCGCTGGTGGGGCTGGTGGCGCGGGTGGACCCCATGAAGGGCCACGCGGTGTTCTGCCTGGCGGCGAAACAGGTGCTGCGGAAGCACCCAGACGCGCGTCTGCTCTTCTGCGGCGAGGGCACGGAGCCGGGCCAGGAGCGGCTGGACCTGCTGCTTGCGCGCGCCGGGCTTGCCGGAGCCTCCGTCCGCCTGGGCCGGCGCGAGGATGTGGCCCAGGTGTACGCGGCGCTGGATGTGCTGGCCCTGCCCTCCCTGGGCGAAGGATTTCCCAACGCCGTGCTGGAGGCCCTGTCCTGCGGGGTGCCCTGCGCCTGCCTGGACGCGGGCGATGCGCGCGTCATGTGCGGGCCGGGCGGCCTGGTGGCCCCGGGCGCGCTGTCCGGGCCGGGGGCCTCGGAGGCGGACCGCGCCGGCGGCCTGGCGGAGGCCCTGGAGGGCGTGCTGGGCCTGTCCCCGGCAGAGCGGGCCTGCATGGGCGCCCTGGGACGGGCCAATGTGCTGGAGCGCTACGGTCTGGACCGGGCGGTGGAACGCTGGGCCGCACACTTCGAGTCCCTGCGCCGCGACCCCGCCTAGCCCGCGAAGCCGCTCGCCACCCTATTCCTGCGGCGCTGCCGCGGCGCCGGCGCTCGGCTCCCGGAGCGGCGCGGGCTTGAAGCGGTAGCCCACCCCGCGCACGGTTTCGATCCAGTCGGCATAGGGCCCGAGCTTGCCGCGCAGGCGGCGCATGTGCGTGTCCACGGTGCGCGAGGTGCCGTCAAAGTCCGTGTCCCAGACGGTGTCCAGCAGCCGTTCGCGCTGCAGCACCCGCCCCCTGGCCCGCACCAACTCGCGCAGGATCTTGAGTTCCGTGCCCGTTAGGGCCGCCTCGGCCCCGTCCACATGCACGCTGTGCGCGGTGAAGTCTATGGCCAGCCCGCCCTCGCGAAAGCCCTCCCCCGGATCCTGGGCCGCGGGCCCGGAGCGCCGCAGCACGGCCTTGATGCGCAGGAGCAGCTCGCGCGGGCTGAAAGGCTTGGACACATAGTCCTCGGCCCCCAGCTCCAGGCCCACGATGCGGTCCACCTCGTCGCCCAGGGCGGTGAGCATGATCACCGGAACCTGGCGGGTGCGCTCGTCCTGCTTGAGCCTGCGGCAGGCCTCCAGCCCGTCCAGGCCACCGGGCAGCATCACGTCCAGCAGGATCAGGTCCGGCCGGGAGCGCGCGGCCAGCTCCAGGGCCTTCACCCCGTCCGCGGCCAGGCGCACGGCGTAGCCGGCGTTCTTGAGGTTGTAGGCCAGAAGCTCCCTGGTCTCCAGGTTGTCCTCCACCACCAGGATGCTCTTCTGGCTCATAACCGCCCTCCCTGTCAGGACCTTTGATCCCGGTGTAAAGTCCCGGCCCGGCTTGGCCGATATCTCCAGCATGGGCGGAGGATAGCAGCGCCATCCGGCTGCGGCAAGAGCCGGATGCGCCCGCCCAGCCACACCATGCGGAGGGAGCATGTACTACCACGGATTCGACAAGAAATTTCCCTCCGGCAAGAACCCCTGGACCCACACCGACGACCAGCTCGTGGGCCTGCTCTTCTCCAAGATCATCACCCGCACGGCCATAGCCGAGGCCCAGGGGGCGGTGGACTCTCCGGCCCTGGCCGACGAGATGGCCCACAACCTCTTCGACCTGATGCTCTACATCAACAAGGACTTCCACTCCTGCTGAAGGCCGGGGGCCTGCGCTCAGACCACGGCCTGGAGCATGGGCGCGGCACAGGCGAAGCCCTGGGCGCAGGCCAGATAGGCCTGGGCGGCCTGGCGCATGGCCTGGCGCAGGGAGCCCGCCGCGCGCGG
>JAHJLB010000031.1 GCA_018822105.1 Pseudomonadota bacterium | reverse complement strand
GCCTGCGCAAGGCCGCCGCCCAGGCGGCCGCTGCCGGCCGCGCCGTCAATAAATCTGGTTGAGGAACCGGGCCGCTTCAAGGTACCAGGGCAGGAAACGACTCAGAAGGGCGCACCATGAAACCGAGCGACGCACCATGAACAAGCTCCTCCTGCTGGCCCTGGCCGGGGCCTGCGGCACCCTGGCCCGCTACTGGCTCTCCATCGCGGTCCACAGCGCCACCGGGCGCGGCCTTCCCTGGGGCACGGCCCTGGTGAACCTGCTGGGCTGCCTGCTCTTCGGGCTCATCTGGGTCCTGGCCGACCAGCGCCAGCTCATCCGCCCGGAGCTGCGGGGCGTCCTGCTGGTGGGCTTCCTGGGGGCCTTCACCACCTTCTCCTCGCTCATCTTCGAGTCCGGCGAATTCCTGCGCAACGACCAGTGGGCCATGGCCGCGCTGAACATCGCCGGGCAGAACATCCTCGGCTTCGCGGCCTTCTTCCTTGGCGCGGCCCTGGGCCGGGTGCTCTGAGCCGGAAGCCTGAAGCGGCTCCCTGGAAGGAGGGACCGCAGCAGCTCCACGGCAAGGCCGAGGCGTTCCAGCGCGTGGCCGCCGGCGGAGGCGATAAACAGCATGTGATATTTTAATCCCAGGACCGTCGCCCCGGCCTCCGTCGGGAGAGGCCGGCCCCGCTTCATCTCCGCCTGGGCTGTAATACGTATTCTGCCCTGTGGGGGGCTTGCGGGACCCGGCTGGCGATTGCGCCTTCAAGAAGAGTGTGGCATCAAAGTCCCGGCAGGACGGCGCCAGGAGCCATCCGCGGCGCTATTTAGGGTCCTGCCTCGGGAGCTGGGCGATGCGCATTCTTATCGCTGAGGACGATGCCCTGGGCCTGCAGTATCTGCTTTCCGTCCTGAAGCCGCATGGGCAGTGCCACCCGGCGTCAAACGGCAAGGAGGCCGTGCGGGCCTTCTGCCAGGCGGTGGAGGAATCCCGGCCCTTTGACGTCATCTTCATGGACATCATGATGCCGGAGATGAACGGCCTCGACGCCCTGGAGCGCATCCGCGAGTTCGAGCTCTACAACACCCACAGGATCCAGAAGAATGCCATCGTGGTCATGGCCACCGCCACAAGCGACTCCCAGGACGTGGTGCGGGCCTATTGCTGCTGCAGCGCCTACGCCTACCTGGTCAAGCCCATCCAGGTCGAGGACGTGGAGGCGGTCCTTGCGCGCATCCGGCAGGAGGCCCCGCCGCAGGACGACTGATCCCGGCAGGCCCTCCCCGCACCCCCTCCCGCCCTTCCCGGGCATTTCGAAAGATCCCTCCGCAGCGCACTGCGTCCTTGTCACGGCCGGCCTGTTGTGACACTGTGTGAGCAAGCTTCTTTCCCGTGGCCAGGCAGCACTGGAGCTCATGGTGCACAAGCGGAAACCCCACGTCCTCCTCACGTTCGCCCTGGCGTTTCTCCTCCTTTGGCCCTGCGCCGCCTCCCTGGCGGCCCAGCCCGTGCGCGTGGGCGTGTACAACTTCGCGCCCCTGGTCTTTTACGAGGACGGCCGGGCCAAGGGCTTCTTCATCGACATGCTGGAGGACCTGGCGCAGCGCGAGAAATGGGAGCTGGTCTACGTGCCCGGCGCCTGGGACGAGTGCCTGGACAGGCTCAACAGCGGCGCGATTGACCTGCTGCCGAGCATCGCCCAGACCCCGGAGCGGGAGAAGACCCTGCGCTTCACCAAGGAATTCCTCTTCTTGGACTGGGGACAGATCTACAGGAGAAAGGGCGGCCGCATCCGCACCATCTTCGACCTTGAGGGCAAGACCATCACCGCCCTGCGGGACAGCGTCTACACCGCGAACCTCAAGTCCATGCTCGGGCAGTTCGGCATCAAGGCCTACATCGTCACCAAGCAGGAGTATGCCGAGGTGCTGGACTCCGTGGCCCGCGGCGACGCGGAGGCGGGCGTGTGCCCAAACGTCCTGGGCTCCGTGTTGGAGCAGAAGCACAACGTGGAGCGCACGGACATCGTCTTCACGCCCACCATGATCCGTTCCGCCGTGAGGAAGGGCGGCCGCGAGGACCTGCTGCCCGCCCTGGACCGTCATCTGGCGGAGCTCAAGGCCCGCCCCGGCTCCCTGTACTATACCCTGTACGACAAATGGCTGGGCCTGACCGGAGAGGCCCGCCCGCCCGCCTGGCTCTCCTGGGCCCTTGGCGGCGGTCTGGCCGCGCTCTGCGCGCTGGGGGTCTTTGTCCTGGCCCTGCGTCTGCTGGTGCGGCGCAGGACGCGCGAGCTGGAGCGGACCTATGCGGAGCTCATCGCCAGCGAGAGGCGCTACCGCATCATGGTGGAAACGGCCAACGAGGGCGTCTGGATGACCGACGCCGATTTCCGGACCACCTTCGCCAACAAAGTCATGGGGGCCATGCTCGGCTGCCGGCCGGAGGAGATGCTGGGGCGCCCCGTGGCCGACTTCATCGCCCCGGAGGACCAGGCCGACCACGCCCAAAAGATCCGGGAGCGCAGTAGCGGCGAGGACGGGGTCTATGAGCGCCGTTTTCTGCGGCGCGACGGCGGCGAGGTCTGGGTGCAGCTCTCGGTCAAGTCCCTGCAGGACGAGCACGGGGTCTTTGCCGGGGCCTTCTGCATGGCCACGGACATCACCGAGCGCCGGCGGACGGAGGTGGAGCTGCGTGAGGGCGCAGCCCTCACCGAAAGCATCCTGAACGCCATCCCCAGCCCCATTTTCATCAAGAACCGTGCAGGCGTCTACATCGGCAGCAACGACGCCTTCAGCAGCTACCTCGGCCGCCCCAAGGCGGAGGTTATCGGCAAGGGCGTGTTCGAAGTTTTCTCCGAGGAGGAGGCCCGCAAATATTTCGCCATGGACGAGGCGCTCATGGCCGAGGATGGAGTCCAGACGTACGACTTCCAATACACCAACATGAGCGGCGAAAAGCTCGACGTCATGTTCACCAAGGCAGCCACCCACGACGCCGCGGGCAAGGTCAATGGCATCGTCGGGGTGATCATGGACATCACCGCGCGCAAGCGGGCCGAAGAGGAGCTGATCAAGGCCAAGGAGGCCGCAGAGGCGGCCAACCGCGCCAAAAGCGAGTTTCTGGCCAACATGAGCCACGAGCTGCGCACGCCCATGAACGGCGTGCTCGGCATGCTCCAGCTGCTGATGATGGAGGATTTGAGCGCTAGCCAGCAGGATTTTGCGCACAAGGCCTTTGAGGCCGCCAACAGGCTCTTGACGCTGCTGAACGACCTCCTGGACTTCTCGCGCATCGAGGCCGGAGCGCTGCGCTTCAAGCTGGAGCCCTTCCAGCCGCGCGACATCCTTGCGGCCGCCGCGGACATGTTCGGGCATGCCCTGCTGGGCAAGGGCCTGGCCCTGAACCTGGAGCCGGACCCCGGCCTGCCCCCAATGTTGCTGGGCGACGAGGCCCGCATCCGCCAGCTCGTCTTCAACCTCGTGGGCAACGCCGTGAAGTTCACGCGCCAGGGCGGCATTTGCGTCTCCATCTGGCACGCGGGAGCGGCGGGGCCGCGGCCCCCGCTGCTGTACATCTCGGTGGCGGACACCGGGGTGGGCATCCCGGAGGCCAAGCTGGACGGCGTCTTTGACCGCTTCAGCCAGGTCGACGGCTCCTACACCCGGCAGTTCGAGGGGGCCGGGCTGGGCCTGGCCATCGTCCGGCGCATCGTGGCGGCCCTGGGCGGCGCGCTGTGCATCGACTCCGAGCTGGGTGCGGGCACCACGGTGGTTCTGGCGCTGCCAGCCCCGGCGGCCCGGGAAGGCGCCCTGCCCGGCCAAGGCGAGGCGGACGAGCCGGAAATCATCCAACCCCTGCGCATCCTGCTGGCCGAGGATGAGCTCATCGGGCAGCTGGGCGCGCGGCTGATGCTGGAGCGCATGGGCCACTCCATCGTGGCCGTGGGCAACGGCGTGGATGCGGTGGAGGCTGTGCTCGAAGGGAGCTTCGACTGCGTGCTCATGGACATCCAGATGCCCGAGATGGACGGCCTGGAGGCCCTGCGCATCATCCGCAGCATCAGCGAGCCGGGGGGCAAGAGCAGCATCCCCGTCATCGCCATGACCGCGTACGCCCTCTCGGGCGACCGCGACAAGTTCCTGGCTGCGGGCATGGACGGGTACATCGCCAAACCCTTCCAGCAGGAGGAGCTGAAGTCCGTGCTGCAGGGGGTGGCCAGGGGGCTGCGCCGGGGCGCGCCGCGCTAGGGCTGGCCCTCCAGCCAGTGCTCCAGGGTCGGAGGCGGGTGCAGCAGGCTGGGCACCGGGAGCCACACCGGCGGGCGCGAAAGGTCCGCGCCCTTCTGGATCACCGACACGGGCCGGTCGGAGGAGACCACCACCACCATGAGCTCCGGATGGGAGTGCGTGAAGCGCAGGGCCGAGTTGTAGCGCGCCCCGCGTGAGCGGTCCTCGCCGGGGAAGCTCGCCCCGTCCATGAGGCAGGCGAAGCCGTGCAGCTGGTTCTGCGCGGCCGAGAGGTGCAGCGCGCCGTCCACCTTGGCCAGGGCCGCGGCCAGGGTCAGGCGCTCGTCGCCCTCCAGGTGCAGCGGCGTCTCCAGGGTGTGGCCGGAAAGGGGCAAAAGCGGGGTGTAGGGGTCGATGATCAGCGCGCAGCCGTACTTCTGCTCCCCGGCGGCGGCCACGATGCGCGACACCGAGCCGAACAGGGCGTCGCGCTGGGCCGGGTCCAGGGGCCATTCCAGCAGGGCCTCCTCCAGGATCACGAGGTTCGGCTTGCGGTTGGTGGACTGGAAAGCCCCGTCCGAGAAGCTGCACACCAGCTGGTCATCCAGGTAGAGCAGGCCGTGGCGTCCGTTGAACAGGGCGCAGAGGCTCGCGGGCGGCAGCTCGCCGGCGGCGATGCCGATGATGTGCTCGCCGTCGGACACCAGCAGGCGCCTGCTGCGCTCCACGGTCTGGAGCATCTTGCGCACATGCTTGCTGTTGTCCAGGCGCGGGCGCTCGGCCTTGGGGAAGCGGAGCAGGTAGTGCAGGCGCGACAGGCGCGCGGGCTCCACAAAGGCCAGGTGGCCGCGGGCCCAGGCGCCTTCCTCCGGGGTCTTGGAGATCTGCATGATGGACGCGAGGATGTTGTACACGCGCAGGCGCGTGTCCGGTCCCACCGTGTGCGCGCGCTCGTCCACGATGCTGTCGTGCACGGCGTGGGAGGCCATCTCCTGGAGCATGTGCACCGAGGCGTCCAGGGCCAGCAGGTCCTTGGAGGCCAGGTTGTGCGAAAGCTGGAGCAGCGCCAGCTCCAGCCAGCGCCGGGTGGGGCCGGGGGAGCACAGGTCCACGTGCTGGTCGGCGAACCACATCTGGTAGGCCACGCCGGGCGCCCGACCGCCCAGGCTCACTGTGCCGGCCAGGCCCACGCGCTTGGCCTTGGCCTGGTCGAAGAAGCCCACATGCTCCGGGTCGGGCAGCCCCTCCAGCCATTCGCCGGTGTCCTGGTAGTATTCCTTGAGCCGGGGCTCGTGGCCGCGCAGCAGGTGCTGCGGGTCCACCACGCGCAGCGGCTCGCCGGGGCCCTGGGCGTAGATGAGGGCGACGCGCGTCGGCCCGGAGAACTCGCACAGGCCCAGCCGCAGCCCTTCCAGCACATTGTGCAGGCTGACCAGATGATGGCGGTCCAGGCTCATGCAGACTCCTCGCAGGGGAACAGGGGAAACGGGCGCAGACAGGGCCGCCGCATGGCGCGTCCGCGTCAAAATGCTATACGCATCCCCCTCGGAAGGCAACGGAAAAGCCGATGGGCCATTGGCGTTTTGCGGGTGATACCGGCGGCTTTGGGGTCGGGCTATTTCTTGGCGTTGAGGAACTCCAGGAATTTGCCGACCTCCTCGTGGGCGGGGTTGAGCGCCTTGGCGCGCTCCAGGTGCTCGCGGCACTTGTCCAGATCGCCCTTGTCGTAATAGGCGCGGGCCACGTTGTAGTGCAGGTTCTCGTCGGTTTCGGTCATGGTCAGGGCGCGGGTGTAGTACTCGATGGCCTGGTCCACCATGCGGCTTTTGCGAAGGCTGATGCCGAACTCGTTGAACAGGTGCTTGTGCTCCGGGGCGAAGGCCGCGTCCAGGCCCACGATGCGGCCCAGGATGTCCTTGGCCTTGGCGGCCTCGCCGCGCTCCACGTAGGTCAGGCCCAGGCCGAAGTTGGCGCGCACGTTCTCCTCGTCCACGGCCAGGGCGTTCTCGAACTCGAACTGGGCGCTGTAGAGGGCGCCGCGCTGGCGCTGCTCCTCGGCGCGCTGCACCGTGGCGCCCAGCTCCTGCATCTTCGGGTACACGGTCTTGACGTACATCTCCGGCTCGGGATTGTACTTGGCCAGAAAGTCGTCCAGCGGCACGGCCGTGGTGGCTCCGGCAGGCACGTTGTTCTTGTTCATGGCCTGGACCAGGACCTCGCCCGCATCGTTCTGGGTGCAGAACCAGAACATCTTGCTGATGGTCTTGCGCTGGGTGGTGCCGGTGCCGACCTTCTCCACGGTCTGGGTGGAGAAAAGCCCCTTGATTTTCCTGGTGCCTTCCGGGCGGTACACCGGGGCATGCTCTTCCTGCTTCTGCGGATTGTCCATTGCGGTCTCGGTGGGTTGCAGGTGCCGGGGGAAGCCTGAATCCAGGCTAGCACCCAACGCACGCCGCTGGCAAGGGCCTGCGGCGGGCGGGCGGGCGGGCGGCGGGAAACCCCGGCAATAGTGAGTAAACACACCGGGGTGGTCGACAAAAACCGCCCAATGGGATATGTCCGCGCGCATTGTGGGGACTGCGGCCCTGGCCCGGACATGGGGCCTGGCCGCCGGCGTGGAGAAAGCAACAACCAGCGCAGGGTTTGAGGGTGCAGCATGGACGGACGAGTGGGCGGGCGCATACGCGCCTTTCGCGAAAAACAGAACCTGAACCTTGCGGACCTCGCGGAGCGCACGGGCCTGAATGAGTCCTTCCTGGCCGCCGTGGAGTCCGAGGACCGCTACCCCTCCCTGGGGCCCCTGCTGAAGATCGCCCGGGCCCTGGGCCTGCGCCTGGGCACCTTCCTGGACGACCAGGTCAGCCGCGATCCGCTCATCGTGCGCCTGGGCGAGCGCGTTAGCGAGCTGGCCATGCACCAGGGCGGCGGCCAGCCCGTGAGCCATGCCTACTACTCCCTGGGCCGGGGCAAGGCCGACCGGCACATGGAGCCCTTCTTCATCGAGATGAGCCCGGAGCCAGGCGCGGACAAGCCGCTCTCGTCCCACGAGGGCGAGGAGTTCCTCGTCGTGGTCTCCGGCCAGGTGCAGCTCATCCACGGGCGCGAGACCTCCATCCTCGGCCCCGGCGACAGCCTGTACTTCAACTCCGTGGTGCCGCACAACGTCTCCGCAGTCGGCCCGGAGCGCGCGTCCATCTACGCCGTGCTCTATTTCCCGGAGTAGGCCATGGCGCGAGACAAAGCCCTGCGGGAAATCACCCTCGGACAAATGCTCGACGAGACCGTGGAGCAGTGGCCCAACCGCGACGCCGTGGTCTATGCCGACCGGGGCCTGCGCCTCAGCTGGCGGCAGTTCTCCGATCTTGTGGACGAGGTGGCCCAGGGCCTCATGGCCCTGGGCGTCCAGCGCGGCGAGAAGGTCGCCGTCTGGGCCAGCAACGTGCCCCACTGGGTGGTTCTCCAGTTCGCCACGGCACGCATCGGCGCGGTGCTCCTGACCGTGAACACCCACTACCGCCGCGCCGAGCTGGAATACCTGCTCCAGCAGTCCGAGTGCGAAAACATCTTCCTCATGGACGGCTTCCGCGACATCGACTACGTGGCCACGCTCTACGACCTGGTGCCGGAGCTCAAGACCAGCGAGCGCGGGCGGCTTGCGGCCGGGAGGTTCCCGCACCTCAGGCGCGTGCTCTTCCTCGGCGCGGAGAAGCACCGCGGCATGTACACCCTGCCCGAGGTCCGGTCCCTGGCGGTGATGGTCTCGCCGGAGGACTACCAGGCCAGGCAGGACTCCCTCTCGCCCCATGACGTGGTGAACATGCAGTACACCAGCGGCACCACGGGCTTTCCCAAGGGCGTGCAGCTGACCCACTACAACATCGGCAACAACGGCTACTGGATCGGCGAGAACCAGAAGTTCACGGAAGCCGACCGCCTCTGCCTCGCCGTGCCCCTGTTCCACTGCTTCGGCTGCGTGCTGGGGGTCCTGGCCGCGGTGAGCCACGGCACGGCCATGGTCCTGCTGGAGAACTTCGAGCCCGTGCAGGCCATGTCCGCCGTGGAAAGCGAAAAGTGCACGGCCATCTACGGCGTGCCCACCATGTTCATCGCCATGCTGGAGCACAAGCTCTTCCCGCGCTTCGACCTCAGCAGCCTGCGCACCGGCATCATGGCCGGGTCGCCCTGCCCGGTGGAGTTCATGAAGCGCGCCATGAGCGAGATGCACATGCGCGAGATCACCATCTGCTACGGCCTCACCGAGGGCTCCCCGGTGATGACCCAGACGCGCATCGGCGACAGCCTGCGCCAGATGACCGAGACCGTGGGCCGCGAGATGCCCGAGATCGAGGTGCGCATCGTGAGTCCGGAGACGGGCCAGGAGGCGCCGCGCGGCGTGGTGGGCGAGATCTGCTGCCGGGGCTACAACGTCATGAAGGGCTACTACAACAACCCCGAGGCCACGGCCAAGGCCATCGACGCGGAGGGCTGGCTGCACTCCGGCGACCTGGGCGTCCTGGACGAGGACGGCTACCTGGCCGTCACCGGGCGGCTGAAGGACATGATCATCCGCGGCGGGGAGAACGTGTACCCGCGCGAGATCGAGGAGTTCCTCTACCGCATGGAGGGCATCCTCGACGTGCAGGTGGCCGGCGTGCCCAGCCGCAAGTACGGCGAGGAGGTCGGGGCCTTCATCATCCTCAAGCCCGAGGTGAGCCTGGAGCCCGAGGACGTGCAGGACTTCTGCCGGGGCCAGATCTCGCGCTACAAGATACCGAAATACATCGCCTTTGTCGACTCGTACCCCATGACCGCCAGCGGCAAGATCCAGAAGTACAAGCTGCGCGAGCTGGCGGCCGAGCTCTTCCCCCAGGCCATGCAGGAACCCCCCAAGGCGTAAAGGAGAACCCGAGATGGAACAGGCTTACAAGGACATCGCCCCGCGCCTGCGCGGCCTGCGCGACGCGCTGGACCTGAGCGTGGAGGACCTGGCCGGGCGCACCGGCCTGGACGCGGAGCTCATCCGCACCTACGAGGCGGGCGAAACGGAGATCCCCGTGGGCTTCCTCATGAAGGTGGCCCACACCTGCCAGGTGGACCTGACCGTGCTCCTCAGCGGCATGGAGCCGCACCTCAAGGGCTATTCCCTGGTGCGCAAGGGCGCCGGCCTCTCCGTGGAGCGCCGCAAGGACTACGACTACAAGTCCCTGGCCTACCGCTTCTCCGGGCGCAAGATGGAGCCCTTCCTCATCACCGTGCCGCCCAAGACCGTGGAGGAGATGGCCCAGGTGTCGCATTCCGGCCAGGAGTTCATCCACGTCACCGAGGGCCGCCTGGAGCTGCGCCTGGGCGAGGAGGCCCTGGAGCTTTCGCCCGGCGACTCGCTGTACTTCGACTCCCAGACCCCGCACGCCCTGCGCGGCCTGGACGGGGCACCTGCCGTGTTCCTGGACGTGATCCTCTAACGCCCCCTGGGGAGAGTGCAAGCCATATGGAAAAACTGCGCGTCAACCGCTACCGCGACTTCCTGGCGGGCTTCAAGAACGAGGCCCCCGCCAACTACAATTTCGTCAACGATTTCCTGGACCCCCAGGCCGCCTCGGAACCCGCGCGTCTGGCCATGATCCACGTGGACGACGCCGGAATGCGCCACGAATACTCCTTCGGTTTCTTCGCCGGGGAATCGGCCCGGCTGGCCGGCGCCCTGGCCGCCAAGGGCGTGGCCAAGGGCGACCGGGTCATGCTCATCCTCTACCGCCGCGTGGAGTACTGGGTCGCCATGCTGGCCTTGGCCCGCATCGGCGCGCTGCCCATCCCCTCGCCCTCGCTCTTGACCCCGCACGACATCGAGTTCCGGGTGAACTTCGCCCATGTCTCGGCCGTCATCTGCGAGGACTCCCTCAGCGCGCGCGTGGAGGCGGCCCGCGCCAAGTGCCCGGACCTGCGGCTTTTGGTGCAGGTGGGCGAAGCGCCCCTGCCGCCGGGCTGGGCTGGGTACGAGGCGCTGAAGGCCGCCGGAGCGGACGTGTTCCCGCGCAACCACGACTCCCCCGGCGGCGACGACCCCCTGGTCATCTTCTTCTCCTCCGGCACCACGGGCATGCCCAAGATGGTGCTGCACACCCACACCTACCCCCTGGGGCATGTGGCCACCGGGGCCTACTGGCACGACCTTGAGCCCGGCGACGTCCACCTGACCCTGTCCGACACGGGCTGGGCCAAGAGCGTCTGGGGCAAGTTCTACGGCCAGTGGCTGGCCGGGGCCGTGATCTTCGTCTGGGACTTCCGGGGCAAGTTCGAGCCGCGCGAGCTTCTGCGCATCCTCTCCGAGCACAAGGTGACCACCTTCTGCGCGCCGCCCACGGTGTACCGCTTCCTGGTGCGCGAGGACCTGCGCGAGTTCGACCTCTCGTCCCTGCGCCACTGCACCACCGCGGGCGAGTTGTTGAACGACTCGGTCTTCGCCGACTGGCAGAAGGCCCTGGGCCTGCCCATCTTCGAGGGCTACGGCCAGACCGAGACCACCCTGCAGATCGCCACCCTGCTCTTCATGAAGCCCAAGCCCGGCTCCATCGGCAAGCCCATGCCCGGCTGGGACATCGTGCTTCTGAACGCCGAGGACCAGCCCTGCGCCCCGGGCGAGGAGGGCGAGATCTGCATCCGCCTGAAGGCCGAGGCTTCCACCGCGGGCATCCCGGGCCTGTTTTCCGGCTACCTGGACGAGCAGGAGCGCACGGACAAGGTGGTCTACGGCGGGTTCTACCACACCGGCGACAAGGCCTGGGTGGACGAGGACGGCTACTTCTGGTTCCTGGGCCGCACCGACGACCTCATCAAGAGCTCCGGCTACCGCATCGGGCCCTTTGAGGTCGAAAGCGCGCTGGTCAGCCACGACGCGGTCATCGAGGCCGCCGTCACCGGCCTGCCCGACCCGGTGCGCGGCATGGCGGTGAAGGCCACCGTGGTGCTCGCCCCCGGCTTCGAGGCGGGCGACGCGTTGACCAAGGTCCTGCAGGACCACGTGAAGTCCGTCACCGCGCCCTACAAGTACCCGAGGATCATCGAGTACGTGGCCGAGCTGCCCAAGACCATCAGCGGCAAGATCAAGCGCGCCGAGATTCGCGCGCGGGATTTGGAGCGCATGAACATGTAGGGGGAAGGCCACCGGCGGCCAGGGGCGCTGTGCCCCCTGGACTTCCCCATGACAAAGCAAAGGGGCTTGCCCAGCGATTGTTGGGCAGGCCTCTTTGCTTTGCAGAATGAGTGATCAAATACGTTCGGCAATATCCTCGAGACAGCCGATGTCGAGATCGAAATGCCCAACGGCTTCAGCGCCACCCATGTGCTGCCATAGGAAACGATATTCTCGCTGGTATGCAAAACGAAAATCTTTGAAGATTGGAGAGATGATTTTTCGGGATAGGTGAGTGTCATACGGATCGTAGTATTCTACTGGGGAATGGAAAATGAGCCATCCGTCAAGTACTTCCAGTGCAGCACAATTTAAACGTTTCGCAAATTCACCCACATCTTTGATGACTGCGCAGGCACCGCCAAGCTCATCCACGAGTACTTTGTCCCATTCGCACGATAAGCAGAACATATAAAAGTCATCACTTGCTGCTGTGCGCTTCATATTTCCAATAATTGGGATACTTGAACCGTCTTGAAGCGTAACCTTGAGGCGATCTCCAGTGATGAACCCGACCTTAACTAGTTCATCATCATTCCGGGCTTCGTCTCCCTCACACTTGCGAAACTCTGAAGCCGCCTTAACTCGAAGATTTCCCCGCTGTATAAGAGAATCGATGAAAACGGGCTCGCAAAACCTAAAGAGAATGTCGGCAGCGTTTGGAGACGCAGGCTTCATAGGACTTCCTGCATGACACCTATAAATCGGGGCATTAGGGGGAGAACATGGCAATTCCTCCTTTCGGAGATAAAACTCGTATCTAGTCTGGTGTTCCTTTATGAACCAATACCAAGAACTCAAGAAGGATTGCCGTGGGATGATGTGACGATCTTCTGATGTCAGGCATTGTAGATTTTTGCATATGTCTAAGTACCGAACAGAAAGTGTGTTTTGTGGGACATGCTCAAGATATCTGTTGAGATCGTAGAAAAATTCCCAAAATTCAGGTTCATAACCATGGCGGTTGTCCCCGGATGATTTGATTGCACTATCCGCTGGGTATTTTTCGGGAAGTGTAAGTGGGGTAACTTTGAGCATGGGCATCACTCCTGCGCGAACGCACATGGAAATCAATTTATACGCAAAGACATACAGAAGGGTATGGGCGCGGGCAAGGGGGGCTGTTGCGATGAATCAAGCCAAAGGGCGGGGTCTGAGCTTCGCTCGGACCCCGCCCTTTGGCTTATGCTGTGGGGGTCTGGGGGACTTCAAGTCCCCCAGCCGCCGGAGGCTATTCTGTTCTCTCTTACGCTTCGCTGCCCAGCAGCCTGCGCGCGATCTCTTTCGCCGCGCGGCGGCCAGCGCCCATGGCGCTGATGACCGTGGCCGCGCCGGTGACGATGTCGCCGCCCTTCTCGCGCAGGGGCGGCGTCAGGCGTGGGCCGGGGGCTGTGTCGGCGGGTCGGTGAAGCGCGTGGGCAGCTCCTTCACGAACCAGAGCTTGATGGCGCCGATGGCGAAGTACAGCATGACGACTGCGCGGTAGACCAGATAGACATCGAACTGTTCAAACTCCTGGCTCTCCTCCCATGTGGCCAGCATGACGCCGGAGGCGATGTACGCGGCAAGCAGGCGGCTGGCCACCCGCTTGCCGCTGAATGTGAGCCAGGACAACACGACGACCAGCACCGGGCCGACGAGGCGCATTGCGAACAGCATCGGGTCTGACAGGGCATATTTGAAGGACGAGAACGCCCTGAGAACGTTCAGAAAGCAATAGATCTCTACAATATACCATGCCCTACACATAATGCCCCCGATGCTGTCTCGACGTGCTCATTGTGACTGTTTGCGCTCGTAAATCGCACGGAACGGATCAACGACAAGGTCCGGCAGTATCGTGTATCGCTTGCCTCCAATTGGCACAGAGAAATCCAGCAAAAACGGCAGCGTATCCTTGTCGCCCTCAATAGGGTTGTACTTCCCCTGCATCGTGCCGTTGTCGTCGCACTTCGCCCACCCCCACTCGCAAAAGTAGGGCTTGCTGTCGTTGCCTGCCTCCTCGCCCGCCAACCCCCACACGTCCACCCGGTTCACCGGATCATCGACGCAGTACCCGTACCAGTCCGGGTCGCCGCCCTTTTCCCTGAGCGGATCGAGGGCGGTGAAGCGGCCGGTGTCGGCGTCGTAGTCCCGCCAGACAAAGCGCGTCAGACCGGTGTCGGCGTCGTAGAGGCCCCCGGCGAAGCCCAGCGGCAGGCGCACAACATCGCCGCGCTGCGCCAGCAGATTCCCGAACGCATCGTATCGCATCCACTGTACAATGCTTCCGTCCGGCGTGGCAAGGGCCAGGGGCGTGCCGAGGTGGTCGGCCAGCAGGAAGTACGACGCCTCGCCGTTGGTGACGCCAACAGGCGTGCGGCCTTCGAGATACGCCAGCCGCCACCACTCCCGGCCGTCGTGGAACTCCGACAGCCGCAGCGGGTCCAGCCAGCGGAAGGCCTCGGTCACGCGGCCATTGACGCGCTTCTCGGTGCGCAATCCGCTGGAATCATAGACGTACTTGATGCGCCGCCCGTCCGGCAGGTCCACGTGCTGGAGCAGGCCGCTGGGTTCGTAGTGGTAGCGGGTCGCGGCCTCGCCCTGCGGCGTGCGTTCGACCTTCAGGCTGCGGAAGCCCGCCTTGTCGTGGCCGTACTGGACGCTTCCGGCCTGACCCAGGCGGTTGCCGGGAAGATAGGAATAGCGCCGCTCGCCGACGAAGCGGGCCGGGTTGATGTCCGCCAGGCGGCGGCCCTGGTGGTCGTAGGCGTAGGACTCGACGAGGCCGTTGCGCTCGTCCGTGACGCGGGCTAGGCGTCCGGCGGAGTCGTAGGCGTAGCGCCGGGTTTCGGTGGAATCGCCAAGGCGCAGGGTGCGCTGGGCGATGCGGCCCTGCGGCTCGCGTTTCAGGGAGATGTGGGCGGGCGCGGGCATGGGGCCTCCTTCGGGGTTGCGCGGCGGGCGGGCTGCCCATCGCAAATGCCCAAAGGATACACCCGGTTTTCGGCCCGGACCAAAATCACCCGTTATTGGCCGGTAAAAGGACAAAAATTACGGGTTGACAGGGTTTGGCGGAACACATGAAGGCGGCGGGCGGAGTGCTCCGCAGGCCAGGGGGCTGCACCCCCTGGACCCCGCTGGAGGTCGCACGTTCCTGCCCCATCCGCCCCACCTGCCTCAGCGGGGCTCTCGCGGACTCCTCGCGCATGCGGGGGTCCGGGGGGACTCGTCCCCCCGGACTGCAAAGCATATTTTCTCTACGCGTCGCTGCCCAGCAGCCTGCGCGCGATCTCTTTGGCCGCGCGGCGGCCAGCGCCCATGGCGCTGATGACCGTGGCCGCGCCGGTGACGATGTCGCCGCCCGCGAACACGCCGTAGATGCTGGTCTCCCCGGTCTCGGGGTCGGCCTCGATGTAGCCGCGCTTGGTGAGCTTCAGCCCCGGCGTGGCCTCCAGCAGGATGGGATTCGGGCGGGTGCCCACGGCGATGATGGCCAGGCCCACCGCAAGCTCGCTGGTCTCGCCCTCGATCTCCACCGGGCGGCAGCGGCCCGAGGCGTCGGGCTCGCCCAGGCACATCTTCTGGAGGCGGATGGACTTCAGCCGCTTGTTCTCGTCGCCGACGAACTCCAGCGGACCGCACAGGCACTGCAGCTGCACCCCTTCCTCGATGGCGTGCTCCAGCTCTTCGTGGCGGGCGGGCATCTCGTCCTTGGTGCGGCGGTAGACGATGTAGACGTTCTTGGCGCCCAGGCGCAGGGCCGTGCGCGCGGCGTCCATGGCCACGTTGCCGCCGCCGATGACGGCCACGTTGTCGGCCTTGAAGATGGGCGTGTCGTGGTTCGGGAAGTCGTAGGCCCGGCCGAGGTTCACGCGGGTCAGGTACTCGTTGGCGGAGAACACGCCGATGTTGTTCTCCCCCGGCACGTTCATGAACTGGGGCAGGCCCGCGCCCACGCCCAGGAACACGGCCTTGTAGCCCTCATCCAGGAGCTCCTGGACCATGATGGCCTTGCCGCCCACCCAGTTGGTCTTGAATTCCACGCCGAGCGCCTTCATGGCCTCGATCTCGCGGCGCACGATGGCCTTGGGCAGGCGGAACTCGGGGATGCCGTAGACCAGCACCCCGCCGACCTCGTGCAGGGCCTCGAACACCGTGACCTTGATGCCCAGGGCGGCCAAGTAGCCGGCCACGGTGAGGCTGGAGGGCCCGCCGCCGATGCAGGCGACCTTCAGGTCCGGGCGCTCCAGGCGGCAGGCGGCCTCGCCGGTGATCTGCAGGCAGGCGGAGTCGCCCCCGGCCAGGCGCGCGGCGAAGGTGTCGGCCACATAGCGTTCCAGGCGGCCGATGCACACCGGGCCGCCGGTCTTGTCCGGGTTCTTGCCCAGGATGCAGGAGCCCTCGCACTGGGTCTCCTGGGGGCAGACGCGGCCGCAGACCGCGGGCAGGGAGTTGTACTCGCGCAGGACCTTGTAGGCCCCGGGCAGGTCGTTCTTCTGGAGCTGGCCGATGAAGCCCTTGATGTCGATCTCCACGGGGCAGCCCTGGCGGCACATGGGCTTCTTGCACTGGATGCAGCGGTCGGCCTCGGCCTTGGCCTCAGCCTCGGAGTAGCCCAGGGCGACCTCCAGATAGTTCTGGATGCGCACAAAGGGCGGCTGGGTGGGCATGTCCGTGCGCGGCCGCTTCGCGGCCTTCATGGTTTTCTCGCTCATGTGGCTAGCCCTCCCCGCACTGGCATTTCTGCTGGAACAGCTTCATGGACTCCTGCTCCTCGGGCCGGAACTGGCCCAGCCGCAGCCGCAGCTCGCCGAAGTCCACCTGGTGCCCGTCGAACTCCGGGCCGTCCACGCAGGCGAACTTGGTCTGGCCGCCCACGGTGCAGCGGCAGGCGCCGCACATGCCGATGCCGTCGACCATGATGGAGTTGAGGCTCACCGTGGTCTTGACGCCGAAGGGCCGGGTGACCTTGGCCACGGCCTCCATCATGGGCACGGGGCCGATGGCGATGACCTCGGAGACGGTCTTGTCCTCTTCCAGGCGCGTTTTCAGAACCTCGGTGACAAAGCCCTTGTGGCCGAAGCTGCCGTCGTCCGTGGCCACCAGGACCTCGGGGCAGAAGGTGCCGAGCTCGGAGCAGAACAGCAGCAGGTCCTTGTTGCGCGCGCCGATGACGGCCACCACGTGGTTGCCCGCGGCCGCGTGGCCCTTGGCGATGTGGTGCATGGCCGCCACGCCCGTGCCGCCGCCCACGCAGATGACCGTGCCCTGGCGCTCGATGTGCGTGGGCTTGCCCAGGGGGCCGCAGAAGTCGGGCAGGCTCATGCCCTCCTCAAAGGTGTTCAGCTCGGCCGTGCTCTTGCCCACCACCAGGAAGACGATGGTCACGGTGCCGGCCTCGGGGTCGCAGTCGGCGATGGTCAGCGGGATGCGCTCGCCCTTTTCGCTGGTGCGCAGGATGACGAAATTTCCGGGCTTGGCGTTTTTGGCCACATGCGGCGCGTCAATGACGAGCAGGGTGGTTTGCCCTGGGATGAGAATTTTCTTCTGTAAAATCCTGTAGCTCATGGGGTGCTCTCTCCGGCGTTAGGGTTACCTTGGCTGTATCCCGTCGCCTGTGCGATTGCAATACGTAAGCATTTTGTTCCCAGGGTATTGCCAAGGCGACGCGGCGTGGTTAGACATAGGCCTGACGCGCTTGCCTTCCTCCGCAGGGAGCGGCCCGCGTCACGGCTTCCACGGACGGAAGACGCCTGAAGCCCGACGGACCCCTCTGGACAGGGGGGCTGACCGAGAAGATCGGCAGCGCACCGGCGGGCGGCACTCGCGGCTTCCGGTCTTTTTTTGGCGGACCGAAAGCCCGGGAAACCCCGGAGTCGGCCATGTCCGAGCCCATCCGTCCCGCCTCCGCAGGCGGCCTCGCCGCCACCCGTCCCCAGGTGCAGTCGCGCCGGGTGTCTCTGCGCATCGGCTCTTTCGGCCTGACCTATTCCACGGACCGCGTGCTCTGGAATCCAGACGCCCCGCCGGTGGAGCCTGCTCCCGCCGTGGACGCCCAGCCCAGGCCCGGCGTCCAGGCCGCACCAAGCACCTTCCCCCTGGACCTGGAGGCCGCGCGCCGGCAGGCCCGGCAGGCCGCCCAGCAGCAGGCCCAGGCCCGGCGCAACGCGGACCGGCGGGCCTCCGGCTCCGACGCGGCGG
>JAHJLB010000003.1 GCA_018822105.1 Pseudomonadota bacterium | reverse complement strand
CTCCGTGCCCATGCCGCAGCCCCGCCCCGCCCCTGCGGCCCAGACGCCCGCGCCCGCGCCCGCGCCTGCGGCGCCGGGGCTGGGCATCGAGGGCTTCCGCCTGGTGGGCGTCATCGCCGGGGGCGAACGGCCCCTGGCCATGCTTCAGGTGGACGGGGAGGCCGCGTCCCTGCGCCCCGGCGAGCAGGTGCGGGGCTGGACCCTTGTGGCCGTGGAGCCGGGGCAGGTGCTCCTGCGCCAGGGCAACGCCCTGCGCCGGGTCGTCCTGGGCGCCGCCCGGCCCTAAACATCGCGCGCCGGGGGCCGATGAGACCCCGTGGCCCGGTTCCCCGGGCCGGCACCCGGACGGGCCGCGAGAGCCCTTGACATCCAGACCGCGGGCAGCCGCCCGGAACCCCTGCGAGGACCCGCCAGTGGACAAAGTCAGCATCGTCATCCCGAATTTCAACCAGGTCAAATACCTGCCCGCCTGCGTGGACCACTGCTGGTTCCAGTCCTACCCGGCCCTGGAGCTGATCATCGTCGACGGGGGCAGCACCGACGGCACCAAGGAATATCTGGCCGAACTGCCGAAGCTCCTGGCCACCCGCGAGTCCAACCCCCTTTTGCGCATGGACGAGGAGGGCGGGCTGGTGCACAAGCGCTGCCTGTCCTACCAGGAGGACACCCACGCCGCGCACCCGCCCCGCGAGCTCAAGATCATCAGCTCGGAGAAGGACCTGGGCCGCACGGGGACCTACAACGCGGGCTTTGCCCAGGTGACGGGCACCTACTGCACCTATGTCGTGGGCGACGACCTGCCCCACCCGCAGATGATCGAGGAGCTGGTCCGGGCCCTGGAGGACACCGGCGCGGACCTGGCCTACTCGGACTTCACCATTGTCCAGGACTCCGGGAGCATCATGCGCCTGGTGCGCAAGCCGGACTATGACTTCAAGGCCTGTTTCGCCGACTGGTTCCACCTGGGCGTGTCCTGCCTGCACCGGGCCGAATGGCTGACGCGGCTGGGTCTCATGGACGAGGCCTGGCAGGTGGCCAACGACTATGCCTACTACCTGCGCATGGCCAAGGCCGGCGCGCGCTTCGTGCATGTGCCCAAGGTCCTGTACTCCGTGCGCTTCCACGGCTTCGCCAGCCTGGACGAGTCCAGGCGGCTGGCCTTCCAGGCCCGCGAGCACCTGCGCGGGCAGGGCGGCTAGCCGCCGGTCCTCCGCCGAACCTCCCGTCTGGCAAGCCGCCAGACCCTCCGTTCAGCAGTCGAGCGGTTTTGGCCCCGGCCCTGGAACGGGGCCTCGGGTGCGCCGCGCATTGACTCCAGGTCTAGACTTCTGCTAGACCATGCGGGAACCGCCCGGAAGCTCTTGAGGGTTGCGGAATTTCAGGGGTGCGCCGCGCCTCGGCCCACCGCTGGAACAGAATCTGCATCACTCTTGCCGCGACCCGGAATTATTTGCCCGCCGAATCATTCCCAGGGCTTGCCTGCCCGGAACGTTGACAGCAACCCCGGACAGGCCCCCCGGCCGCGAGGGAGGTGCCTCATGTCTTCACAGCAAGCCTTCGCCTGGCTCGCGCCGGAGCTGCGCCAGCCGCTGCTGGACCAGCTGCACGGGCCCATGCCGCGCGGCCGCGAGGAGCTTGCATACCGCGTCCGGCCCAAGCACCTGGACCGGGCCCTGGTGGACGGCAGGCTCCATGTGGTGATGAATTCCTACTACCTGCAGCCCGCGGTGTGCAAAAAGGCCCTGGCCCTGCGCCAGACCGGGCGCTACCACCTGACCTTCATCGGCTGCTGCATCCGCGAGGAGCAGCGGCCCGAGCTGTTCTTCGACGAGTATTACGAGGCCCATGACTACCTGGAGATGTACGAGCTGCTGTCCAACGCGCGGGTGCACGCCCTCTCGGCCGTCATCCAGCCGCTGCTCAACGGGGCCTGCGTGGTGGAGGCGCGCCTCCGCCACGGCACCCCGGCCCTCATCGACATCAACGATTCGCTCTACTACATGCGCACCGACCCCCATGCCCCGGACTGCCGCGCCGAGCGCGAGATCCTGGAGCGCGCCACGAGCTTTCTGCACAAGATGCCCGCCTGGGCCGTGGGGGAGATGCGCGCGGCCTGGGGCCTGGCCCGGCCGGACTTCCTGGTGCACTCCCTGCCCGTACGCGAGTATTTTACCGAGTGCGCGGCGCTGACCCCGGGGCTTCCGGCCAGCCTGGTCTTCGCCGGGGGCATCGTGCCCTACCGCATAGCCAGCACCCGCGGGCACGAGAACCACATCATGGACCCGCTCATCGAGACCATCTGCGGGGCGGGCCTGGGCCTGGGCTTCGTGGTCAACCAGAACGCGCGCAACATGTTCTGGGACGAGCACGCCCACTACATCGACTTCCAGCGCCAGTACCCGCGCTTCAGCTTCGAGCCGGGGGTGCCGTTCTTCGAGCTGCCGGGGAAGATCAGCCGGCACAATTTCGCCGTCTACTGGGAGAACGTGCGCGCCAGCACTTACAACAGCAAGCATTTCGCCATCAACATGGCCACAAAGGTCTTCAGCTACCTGGAGGCCGGGCTGCCGGTCATCGTGCACACCGAGGCCCCCTACATCCGCGAGTTCACGGCGGATGCGGGCTGCGGCCTGGTCTACGAGCTGGACCGCATGGACCTGATCCCGGACCTGGTGGCCTCCTGCGACCACGAGGCCCTGCGCGCGGGCGTGCGCGCCTTCCGCGAAACACACGACAACAGCGGAGCCGTGGGCCCGCTGGAGGCGGCCTTCGCGGCCTGAGGCCGCGCGGGCCGCAAAAGGGAGCGCTGCATGGCGGCAGACGACACAACCCCGTCCAACGTACCTGGCCCTGTAACGCGTCTGGACAGAGAGCCCTGGGTGCAGCTGCCCGGCGGCCCTGGCCTGGCCGACTGGTCCAAGGCCGATCAGGTGCGCTACAACCAGCAGAACCGCCAGGCCGCCAAGCACGCCTTCTTCGTGGCCGCCTTCGACTTCCTGCACGACAACGACATCCAGGGCGATTATTTCGAGTTCGGCTGCCACCGGGCGCGCACCTTCCGCATGGCCCTCACCGAGGCCCGGCGGCAGAACATGGACGCCATGCGCTTCGTGGCCTTTGACAGTTTTGCCGGGCTGCCGCAGTGCGATCCGGAGCGCGTCTGGACCAAGACCTGGACCACGGGCGCGCTCAAGACCGGGGAGGACGAGTTTCTGGGAATCGTCCGCAGTCACGGGATCTACACGGACCGCGTGCGCACGGTGCCCGGCTTCTTCGACGTCTCGCTTTCGCCCGCGCTGCAGCAGGAGCTGCTGGCGCAGCAAGGCCGCCCGGCCCTGGTCTGCGTGGACTGCGACCTCTACGAGAGCGCGGTGAGCGTGCTGGGCTTCCTGGAGCCGCTGCTGCAACCCGGGACCCTCATCTACCTGGACGACATGTTTGCCGGGTACAAGGGCTCGCCCTTGCGCGGCGTGTACAAGGCTTTCCGCGAGTTCGCCGCCGCCTCGGCCTTCCATTTCGAGCCGCACATGCAGGTGGGCTGGGCTGGCCGGTCCTTCGTGACCTGCAGCCGGGACCAGGAGTAGGGCCTATGGCCGACGCGGCGCACAGGACACCGGGGCTCACCGCCCACCCCTGCCCCCTGTGCGGGGCGGCGGGGTGCCGCACGGCCCTGAGCCTCCCCGAGGCGCGCCTGGCCTCGTCTGACGCCAGCCGCGCCCTGGAGATCGCCGTCTGCGGGTCCTGCGGGTTCGTGTTCCAGCAGGGCGCGCTGGACCCCGGCTACGCGGCGTTCATGCGCCACGCCTACGAGTCCTGGGACGATCAGCCCCTGTTCGCCTTTCCGCGCAAGAGCGAGGACAACCTGGCCGCCGCGGCCATGATCGCCCGGCATTCCCGGCCCGACGCCAGCGTGCTGGAGATCGGCTCCAACCGGGGCGACGTCCTGGCCCTGGTCAAGGAGCTGCTGCCCCAGGCCAGCGTCCTGGGCGTGGACCCGGCGGCGCACAGCGGCCTGGCCGTGCCGACCCTGCGGGCCTTCTTCGCGCCGGAGCTCTTCGCCTCATCCTTTGACACGGTCATCCTCAAGCAGGTGCTGGAGCACTACGCCGACCCCAGGCCCATGCTCGCGGGCGCGCGCCAGGTGCTGAAGGACGGCGGCACGCTGTACCTCGACGTGCCGAATCTCGCGCGGATTCTGGAGGGCCGCACCGACGCCTTTCTCCTGGAGCACGCGGCCTACTACACGCTTTCGACCCTGCAAGGCGTGCTGGCGGGCTACGAGATCCTGGAGGCGCAGGAGGCGGGCTCCCTGCGCGTGGCGGCGCGCAAGCTGCCGGGGCCGGACGGGTTCGCCTTGCCTGCGGGCGGGGAAATCGCCGCCGCCGAGGCCGTCAGCGGCCTGGCGCGCCTGGTCCGGGGCCGGGAGCGGGGCCAAAGGATTCTGGCCGCGCACGCCCAGGCCAGGGGCCGGGTGGTGTTTTTTGGCGCCTACAACTGTTTCCGCGCCCTGTACCGCGAGCTGTCGCGGCTCCTGGACGATTGCCCGCGCGCGGTGCTGGACGACGCCCTGGAGGCGGAGCGCGAGCCCGTGTTCGGGCTCGAGCGCATTGCCGTCCCGCAGGCCGGCGACCTGGTGCTTTTGTGCTCCAACAATGCCTGCGTGCTGGGCCGCATGGAGGCCAGGCTGCGGGCGCTGGGTGCCGGCAGCGGTTTTGCGGTGTTGCGGCCCTGGTCAACAATCTTGCGCGCGGACGGCACCACGTCCGACCTGGGAGCATAAGACATGAGCGCACAGGGCAGAGATGTGCTGGTCTTCGGAGCCGGCGGCTTCATCGGGTCCACGGCGGCGCGGCACCTGCGCGCGGCCGGCTGGAACGTCACGGCGCTCTCCCGCCAGGACTGCGACCTCACCGACGCCGAGGCCGTGGCCCGCGTCTTCGCGCAGCGCCGGAGCCCCTGCCGGGTGCTGCTCTGCGGCTGCGTGAGCCGGCACTTCGAGGACACCTTCGGCACCCTGGTCAAGAACGTGGCCATGGTGGAGAACTTCCTGCGCGCGGTCAAACCCGGCCAGGTGGAGTCCTGCGTCTACCTGAGCTCCACGGACATCTACGGCAACCGCCCGGCCGTGCCCGTCACCGAGGCCACGGCGGCCCTGCCGGAGTTCTACTACGGAGCCTCCAAGCTGACCAACGAGATGCTGCTGCTGCGCTCCGGGCTGGCCGACTTCCCCGTGGCCGCCCTGCGCCTGCCGGGCATTTACGGGCCCACGGACCAGGGGCACAGCATGCTGGGCATGTTCGCCCGGCGGGTGCTGCGTGGGCAGGAGCTGACGGTGTTCGGCGACGGAGGCACCCTGCGCGACTTCGTGCTGGTGACGGACCTCTGCGCCGTCATGGAGCGGCTCCTTGGGCGGCCGCACCACGGCGTGCTCAACGTGGCCACGGGCAAAAGCATGAGGCTCCTGGACATTCTGAACCTTCTGGCCGCCACGGCTGGCCGCGAGCTGAACCTGCGCCACGCGCCGGCCGGGGCGCGCTCCCACGACCTGGTGTTCGACACCGCGGCCCTGCGGTCCGCCGTGGGGGACGATCTGACCATGACTCCCCTGGCCGAAGGGGCCAGGATACTCATCGACTCGCTCCAGGCCGAGATTGCGGCCAACGGGGCTAAAGCCTGATTCCGGGAGGAACCACGTGAAAACAGCGATCATTGCCGGCGGCGGGTTTTCCGGCTGCGTCATTGCGGAGATGCTCAAGCGCAAGGGGTTTGCGCCCACCATCATCGAGGCCGGGCCCGTGCTGGGCGGCGGCTGCCGGACCTTCTTCTACAACGGGCATCCGTACACCGTCGGCCCCCGGCACATCCTGGTGAACACGAACGAGATGTTCGTCTGGGACTACATGGCCCAGTTCCTGGACATGCGCGAGCTCAAGCACCACAGCCTGACCTACGTGCAGCAGGACCAGCGCTTCTATACCTACCCCATCCACACGAGCGAGATCGAGGAGATGCCGGACCGCGAGAAGATCCATGCGGAGCTGGCCGCGCGCGGCGATGTGGCCGGGTCCAGGAACTTCGAGGAATACTGGGTCAACTCCGTGGGCCAGACCCTGTACGACAAGTTCGTGAACACCTACTCCAAGAAGATGTGGGGGGTGAAGAACAACAAGGAGATCGACGAGTTCGGCTTCTCGCCCAAGGGCGTGGCCCTGAAGGACGGCGACAAGGTCAGCTTCGAGGGCTCCAAGGTCATCGGCTACCCCAACGAGCCCGACGCCTTCAACTCCTTTTTCGACACGGTCTGCGCCGAGGGCTGCCGGGTCCTCCTGAACACCCCGGTGACGCGTTTCGACCTGGAGAAAAAGCGCGTCTTCGCGGGCGGGGAGTGGCACAGCGGCGACGTGGTCATCAACACCGCGTCCCTCGACCTGGTTTTCGACAACTGCTTCGGCGAACTGCGCTACATCGGGCGGCATTTTTTGAAGCTCATCCTGCCCTGCGAGCGGGTGACCCCGGAGCCCTACTACTTCATGTACTACGCGGGCGACGAGCCCTTCACCCGGGTGGTGGAGTACAAGCTGCTCACGGGCCACAAGTCCCCGGACACCCTGCTGGGCATCGAGATCCCCACCTTTGACAACAAGATGTATCCCTATCCGGTGAAGGCGGACATGGACAAGGCCCGGCGCTACATGGAGCTGTTCCCCAAGGACTGCTACACCGTCGGGCGCATGGGCCGCTACCGCTACGACAACATGGCCGAGGTCATCAAGGACTGCTTCGCGCTCATGGAAACCCTGTAGGAGCTGAGGCCGCCGTGCTGCCCTGCGTTGCCCTTGTGCGCCCCGAGGCGTTCGGAGATCCCGCCCTGGCCCGGTTCCAGGGCCGGGCGCTGCTGCCCGCGCTCCTGGCCGGGCTGGGGGCCGCCGGGCTCTGCGCTCCGATCGCGGCGGCGCTTCCGGGCGGGCTGGACACGCCAGCGGCGCAAGAGCTGCGCGCCGTGCTCACCCAGGCCGGCATCGAGGTCTTCGACGGCCCGGAGGCCCCGCAGGCGCGCCTGGCCCGGCTTCTGGAGGCCCGGGGCTGGCCGGGGGCCGTGGTCATCTCGTCCTACGCGGCCCTGCTGGACGGCCCGGCCCTGGCCCTGGCCGCCCACGCCGTGGCCACGGGCCAGGTCCAGGCCGCCTGGGCCGAGGGCGTGGGGCCGGAGCGGTTCTTCTGCGCCCTGTCGCGTCAGGCGGCCCTGGCCCTGGAGGCCCTTGGCGGGCCCCCGCTGCCGCCCACGGCCTTCCCTGCGGCGCTGTCAAACCTGGGCCTGGCGACCCTGCCCCTGCGCGGCCTGGAGACCCCGGCCGAGCGCTTCGTCACCGGGGCGCGGCTGGCGGGCGAGGGCAGGCCCCTGGCGCCCAAGCTCGCGGCGCTGATTCTGGACCCGGACCGCCCGGAGGCCTGGTTCGACCCGGAGGCCGGGCGCGAGGCCCTGCGCCGGCATGCCGGGGTGGCCCACTGGGAGGCCCTGGAAAGGGTCCTGGCCCCGCTGCACGAGAATGCCCTGGAGCGCCTGGCCGGGCAGGTGCGCCTGCTGGACGCCCTTTTGCCGCATCTGCCCGAACGGCGCGGGCGCTTCGTGGAGCTGGGCGCGGGCTCCGTGCCCCTGTGCTCGGCCCTGCTCTCCGGCCTCTTCGCCCAGGGCCTGGCCCTGGAGCCCCTCGCGGGGGACGAGGCCAGCCTGGTCCAGACCCTGGCCCTGGCGCACGCCCTGCGCACGGCCTGGCCCGCGCTGCTGCCCGACGGCTGCCAGGAGGAGGGCAAGCTGGCCTGCGAGGCCCGGCGCCTGGAGGAGCTGGCCCTGCCCGACGCCTCGGTGGACCTGATCTTTTCGCGCATGACCCTGGAGCATGTGGACGATCCTGCGGGGCTCTCGCGCGAGATGGAGCGGGTGCTGGCTCCCGGCGGGGTCATGCTGCACCGGGTGGACTTCCGCGACCACACGGGCGCGGGCGAGAAGCTGGCCATCCACTTCGACTTTTTGCGCCACAGCCCAGGGGAGTGGCGGAGCCTTGGGCGGGACACCAACCTGCTGCGCGTCAACGATTTTCTGGAGCTGTGGCGGGGCCTGGGGCTCTGCGTGGAGGCTCGCGAGCGCTTGTGCCGCCGCGTGCCGCCGCCAGCGCTGCACCCCTGCTGGTCGGGCTATGCCGACGAGGACCTCTACTGCTACAACGCCGTGCTCCTGGCCCGGCGCGCACAGCCTGCAAACACCGGAGATGCGCCATGCTCATGAGCGACGAGGAATTCCTGCGCCTGTACCAGGACCAGTACGACGCCGCCCTGGCCGAGGCCCGGCGCTACGTGGACGATCCCGGCATCCTGCGCCGCGAGGTGGACGAGCAGGCGGCCAAGGCCGACCCCACGCGCCTGGTGGTGCCCAAGCCCGACCAGTACACCTACCGCATGATGAACTACCGGGGCTTCGTGCGTTTCCCGGAGCGGCTCAAGAACTACATCCTGGCGCGCAACGAGTCGCGCACGGAGCAGTGCCTGTCCCTGCCGTTCATGATGGACGTGGAGCCCGTCTCCCGGTGCAACTTCCGGTGCATCATGTGCGCCAACGTCAAGCGCGAGGGCAAGCCCAAGCCGGACCTGTCCCTGGCGGACTTCAAGCGCTTCATGGACCTGAACCCCCAGTTCGTGGAGGTGAAGATCCAGGGCGTGGGCGAGCCGCTTTTGAACCGCGAGCTCTTCGGCATGATCGAGTACGCCACGGCGCGCGACACCTGGGTGCGCACCACGGTGAACGGGTCGCTGCTGCATGTGGACGACAACTACAAGCGCCTGGTGGACTCCGGCATAGGCGAGGTGCAGACCTCCTTTGACGGGGCCACAAGCGAGGTCTTCGAGATGATCCGCACCGGCGCGGACTTCGACCAGATCGTCAAGAATCTGACCGCGCTCAACGCCTATGTGGCCACCAAGGGCCGCGACTACACGCGCATGTGGGTGCTCCTGCAGAGCCACAACCGCCACCAGCTCCTGGATTTCGTGCGCATTGCGGCGCGCATGGGCTTCCGGCGCATGACCTACTCCGTGGTGCTCACCGGCTGGGGCGAGGAGAACAGCTTCAGCGACCTCAAGGTCGGCCCCTTCAGCGAGGAGGAGGAGGAGCGCATCCTGGCCCTGGCCAGGCTGGAGGGCGTGGACGTGTCGGTGTGGAACTGCACGGACCGCTTCCGCATCGGCAGCCCGGAGACCCTCTGCCAGGTGCCCTTCGCCCGCGCCTTCATCGGCTCGGATCTGCGCATCCTGCCCTGCGGCACCATCGGGCACTACGACGACATCAACTTCGGCCATGCCCTCAGCTTCCGCGAGAACTGGAATTCGCCCACGTACAAGGCCTTCCGCCGCGCGCATCTGGACGGCAATATCCCGTCCTTTTGCCGGGAATGCTACAACCTCGACTAGGGCCGCCGCAGCCACGGAGCACGGACATATGCGCCATATCACCAGCGTCGGACAACTGCCCCAGGGCGCCAGCATCAGCATCTACGGCGCAGGCGGGGCCGGGCGCGAGCTGTTGCGCCAGGTGCGCGCCTCGACCCGGGTGCGCGCCCTGCGCTTTCTGGACTCCACAAAGAGCGGCGAGTTGGACGGCCTGCCCGTGGAGCGTTTCGCGGACTTTCTGGCCGCGCATCCCGGCGGCGACGGCCCCATCGTCATCGCCTCCACCCACGACGACGAGATCTCCTGGGCCCTGCGCCAGGCCGGACTGACGGATTTCTGCTCGTTCAAGGACAGCAGCCGCTACATCCTCTGCAACCTGCTCTGCGAACTCCTGCCCGAGGGCGAGCGCTTCACCCTGCTGGACATCGGCGCGCGCGACGCCACCAGCGATCCCCGCTGGCTGGGCATTCCGCCGGAGCGCATGCGTCTCTACGGCTTTGAGCTGGACGAGGAGGGCTGCGCGGAGATGGCCCGTGCGATGAGCTTAAGCGGCATGGAGGCCCGGTTTTTCCCCTACGGCCTGTGGGGCGCGCGCGGGCGGCGGACCTTTCATTTCAGCCAGGGCCACCCCGGCAGCAGCTCGTTCTACCCCTTCAACTTCGAGGTCTTCGACCGCTGGAAGATCTCCGCCGACCAGGCCGTGCGCCACGAGGGCCGGTTCATCCGCCCGGTGCGCGATATGACGGTGGAGCTCTCCACCCTGGACCACTGGCGGGTCGAGCAGGCCGTGGCCTCGGTGGACTTCATGAAGCTCAACGTGCAGGGTGCGGAGCTCGAGATCCTGCGCGCGGGCGAGAGCGTGCTGCCCGAGGTGGTGGGCCTGCTCGCCGAGGTGGCCTTTGTGGAGAACTACCAGGGCCGGCCGCTGTTTTCCGAGGTGGACCGGTGGCTGCGCAGCCGGGGCTTCACGTTTTTCGAGTTCATCAGCCCGCTCACCGTGGGCCGCAACGCCTCTCCGGTGAGCACGCGGCTTCTGCCCGGCTTCCACCATTGGCACGGCCAGCTGGTGGAGTCCCACGCGCTGTATCTGCGCGACCCCGTGGCCCTGGAGTTGCAAGGACAGGACCTGGCGGTCTTCAGCTTCGAGAAGGTGCTCAAGCTGGCCGCCCTGGCGGAGCGCTACTTCCAGGTGGAGTTCGCCTTCGAGGTCCTGGCCTGGGCCGAGGCCCGCTTCCGGGGCCAGGGCGACACCGCCCGCGCCGACGCCTTGCGCGGGGTCATCGACAGCGCGGCGCAGGGCTATCAGGAGACTTTCGGGCGTTGACGCGCCCGCATTTGCTGCAACCAACGCCAAGGGACAATCATGGCCAACATCACCAGACCAGAACAACTGCCGGCAGGCCTGGACGTCTGCATCGACGGCGCAGGCGGGGCCGGAGCCTATCTGCTGTCGAAGTTCGAAGCTCTGGCCCAGCGCGCGCGGGTGCGCCGCTTCGCCGACACCTACAAGTGCGGCGAGTTCCGCGGCCTGCCTGTGGTGTCCCTGGACGAACTGGTGGTCAGCTTCGACCTGGGGCGCGAGCTGCTCTCCTGGGGCGGGGACCGTTGTGTGGTTGGACCGGCGCAGACCTGATATTGCCAGAGTGCGGTGGAAAGGAGGCAGGAAAGTTGATTGCAAAGCGTGTGCTGGAGTTTTATCAAACGCTCCCATTCAACTCCGCGGATTCACCGGAAGTGCTGGCGCGCGAGATTTCCGAGTCCAATTCGATAGAGGCGTATGGACCTTTGGCTGCGCTGCTCAAGCCCAACCTCCGCGTCCTGGAAATCGGGTGTGGAGTGGGGAGGATCGCCAACCGCATGGCCTATCATTATGGCGCCAAGGTAACCGCAATAGATTTCAACCCGGAAGCGATCCGCCAAGCCAAGGCCGCGGCGGCTATCCTTGGGCTTTCAGTGGAGTTCCAGGTTGCCGACCTCTTCGCCTATTCAGCGGAACAGCCCTACGACCTGGTGGTGTCTCTCGGTGTTTTGCACCATACCCACGACTGCCATGAGGCAGTGCGCCATCTTTCGCGAAATTGTTTAAGCTCGGGAGGCTACGCCTTTATTGGCCTGTACCATAGTTACGGCAGACAGCCGTTTCTCGCGCATTTCCAAATGTTGAAAGAGGCGGGGCGTTCTGAGGGAGAGCTGCTTCGGGAATACAAGAAGCTGCACCGGGCGCTCAAAGATGATGAAACAATGCTCTTGTCCTGGTTCCGGGATCAGGTCTGTCACCCACACGAGACGCAACATACCCAGAGGGAAATGACAGCCCTTCTTCAGGAAGAGGGGTTAGAGCTTGTCTCCTCTTCTATCAACGGGTTCAAGCCCTTTGACAGGCCGACAGACTTGGATGCCTTGGAGCCCGGCTACACGGCCCTTGCGCAGAAACGGCTTGCGAAGGGAGAGTATTTCCCCGGGTTCTTTGTGTTTCTTGCGCGCAAGGCGTAGCGGGCATCATGCGGGGCGCTTCCGAGGCGAGTTGACGGGGAAGCCCTCCGGGAAAGCGTGTTTGGAGAAGAGGTCAAATAGATTCATTCAGGAGAAGGGGCCATGTATATCGCCATCATCGTCTGCATTGCAGGATTTGTCGCAGCAGTCATCGGATACACCGTGGTCCAGCGGCGCAAGCGCAAGGCCAACCCGAAAGACCTCTATCCTCTGTTCTAGACGAGCCCCGGAAGGAACGACCCATGCCCCTGTGGTATCCCGACGCCCTGGCCTTTCTGGCCAACCTGTTCTGGGTCTTTTTGGCCCTGAACCTGGCGGCCTGGGCAGCGATCAAGTGCGCGCCGGGCTTCTTCGTGTCCCTGGAGAGCCGCATGCACTACGACCCCGGGGTCTGGTACCGCACGCATTTCGCGGCCGAGCCGGTGCACCAATGGTATGGCCTGTCCGAGCGGGAATTCGAGGAGTACCTGGCCGAGATCACGGCCCACAACTACGAGTACGCCTACGACCCGTTCTGCGAGTATCGGCACAACACGCACCAGGGCCGCTACCTGAACGTCTCGGAGCACGGCTTCCGCCTGGGCGCGCACCAGGGCCCCTGGCCCCCGGACCCGGCCAACTGCAACATCTTCGTCTTCGGCGGGTCCACGGCCTTTGGCGTGGGCGCGGACTGGCACACGGTGCCCTCCCTGTTGCAAGAAGCCCTGGACGGTCGCCTGGATGGCCCCCAGGGTCGGCCGGTGCGCTGCTACAACTTCGGCCGCTTCGCCTATTATTCGTCCCAGGAGAAGACGCTCTTCACCCGCCTGCTCACCGAGGGCTTCCGGCCAGACCTGGCGCTGTTCTTCCACGGGCTGAACGACTGTGTGCGCGCCGAGGGCGGCACCGCCGTGGCGGGCATCTACACCGAGGCCCTGCGCGCGCACAACAGCATGCACCGGGAGTTCGCCCAAAACCGCCTGAAGGCGCGGGTCAAATGGATCCGGCTGTGGCTGTTCGCGTCCTCCCTGCCGCTGTTGCGCCTGGCCGAGGACCTGGGCCGCCACCTGGCGGGCCGGGACGAGACGCCCCTGGCCCGCCTGGCCCAGACGGGGCGCGACTTCGCCCCTGGCCTGTCCGCTGCGCAATGCGAAGCCGTGGTGGGGCGGCTGCTCCTGAACCACCGCCAGATCCTGGAGGTGGCCAGACTGTCCGGGGTGCGCTGCCTGTTCGCCCTGCAGCCGCACCCGGCGTACAAGTACGACCTCTCCCTGCACAGGGCCCACGTCGCGGAGCTGGGCCTGCGCGGCAACGAGCGCGCCGGGGAGGTCTATCCCGGCCTGCGGCGGGCGCTGGCCGCTGCGGACTATGCGCCCGAGGCCCTGCTCGACCTCTCGGACATGCAGGAGCGCCTGCGCGAGAACCTGTACCTGGACGAGGCGCACTATACGGCGCACTTCTCGGCGCACATCGCCCGGCGCCTGGCGGAGCACCTTCTCTCCCGCCCGGACCTGACCCGGCCCGGCCAAAGGAACTGACATGGCGCACATCATCCTGCTCGGCATCACCGAACCCAAAAGCCCGGACAACAAGGTCTGGAAGCTGCCCTACGCCTTCCCCATCATCATCCGGCAGCTCCAGAAGACCGCGCATACCTTCGAGCACCTGGACACCCACCTGCACAAGCTGACCTTCCAGGAACTGGCGGAGCGCGTGCTGGAGAAGAAGCGGCAGGTCTACGGCATCAGCGCCTGGTCGCACAACTATCTGCAGGTGAAGGAGCTCTCGGCCAAGATCCGCGCGCATCATCCGGAGGCCGTCATCGTGGTCGGCGGCATCCTCTCCGGCAACGACGAGGCCGTGCTCACCACCACCGAGGTGGACATCGTGTCCACCGGGGCCGAGGGCGAAAACATCCTGCCGGAGCTCTTGGACTGCGTGGACCGGGGGCTTGAGGGCCTGGGTCAGGTGGAGGGCGTCAGCTTCCGCGACGCCTCCGGGGCCGTGGTGCGCACGAAGAAGCGCCGCCTCATGACCCGCGAGGAATTCCAGCTCCAGGAGATGCCGGCCTACGAGCATTTCGACGCGCAGATGCACGAGATGGCGGCCAACCTGAAGACCCGCACCGACGTGCCCATCCAGGCCTTCGCGCTTCTGACCATGCGCGGCTGTCCGTTCCGGTGCAGCTTCTGCGGCCACATGTACGGCCACCGCATCCTGCGCAAGAGCTGGAAGCTGTTCTTCGACGAGGTGCTGTTCCTGGTGGAGCGCTATGGCTACACCGGGTTTTTCAGCAACGACACGAACATGTTCCTGAACGAGCGCGATGCCCACGACTACTGCGAGGAGTACAGGCGGCGCGGGGCGAGCTTTCTCATCGTGGCCGAACTGCGCCTGACCTTTGGCGACCTGGCCCTGTTCCGCAAGCTCGGCGAGCACGGGGTCAAGATCGTCAACTACGGGCTGGAGTCCGGCAGCCAGGACATCCTGGACCGCATGGGCAAGGGCACGAGCATGCCCACCTGCCGCCGTATCATCCGGGAGACCCTGGACGCGGACCTGATGATCCACGGCAACTTCATCTTCGGCATACCAGGGGAGAACCGGCAAACCATCAAGGCCACCCGCGACTTCATGTTCGACATCGAGCGCCAGTACGCCGGACAGCGCAGGCGCTTCAGGGAAAAGGGCTGGATGAACACCTCGGGCTACGGCTGGACCGTGCTTTTGCTCTCGCCCACCTCGGCCCTGTACCGCGAGGCGCGCGAGGAGGGGCTCATCACCGACGAGGCGGCCTACCTGGCCTCCCTGTCCGACGAGCGCTTCATGCAGCTGGCCCGCGGCAGCACCTTCAAGATCTCGCTCGCCCAGGAGGCGGGGGAGATCAACATGAGCGAGTTCTCCTCGCGCACGGCCCTGGCCCACTACGTCAAGTTCTCCATGCACTGGGTGGCCTTCCTGGCCTGCTTCCTGGAAGCGGCCAAGTGGCTGGGCCAGCCCGCGCGCACCCTGCGCTTCCTGGGGCTCTCGTTCAAGCACTACGCCCTGTATCTCCAGACCGCCCTGGCCGACGCCCTGGCCGGGCGCAGGGGCTATGTCCCGCGCGACAAGCGTCCGGGCGCGAAACCGCTGAAGGAGCTGGCGTGCTCAGGGAAATGATCGCCGAGCCTGACGTCCGGGCCGACCTGGCCGTGGCCCTGGCCGTGGACGCCGAGTTCGAGGACATCCGCGCGCGCATCGTTGCGCGGCACCTGGACGGGCTTCCCCCTGGCCGCCGCGTGCTGCTGTCCGGGTGCGGCTCCGTGTCGCGCCGTCTGGCCGTTGAGCATGGCGCGAGCCTGGCCCGGCACCGGGTGGTCTTCACCGACGGCTCGGCCCAGGCCCCAGGCGGGTTCCATGGCCATGCGCTGCTGCCCGCACCCCAGGCCGTGGCCGCTGACCCGCAGCACGCCCTGCTCATGACCTGCACCTATGAGTCGGCCATGCGCGGGCGTTTGTCCGGCCTGCCGGGCGGGCGCATCAGCGCCCTGCGCCAGATTGTGCGCGATTATGCGGACGATGCGGACCGCCTGGAGGCCATGCGGCGCATACAGGCCGAGGCCGACCGTTTGGTTCCGGAGCTGGAGAGATGTTTTGCGCCCGGCGACAAGACCCTCTGCCTCATCGAACCGGACCTCTGCGGCGCGAACCTGAGCCTGCTCAAGGAGCTGCGCCGCCAGGGCTGGCGCGTGGCTCTTCTGGCCCGCAGGAACGCCCAGATCTCCCGGCCCATCGAAAGGCTGGCGCCGGAAGGCTTTGTGGACTGGCTGCATCAGGCCCCGTCCTTCGAGGCGCTGCGGCTCCTGGCCCCGCGCCTGCTGGCCCGGTACGCCTTCGGCCTGGCCCTTGTCCCTGTGTTCCATGTGACGCTTGGCTTCGTGGCCCGCTGCGTGGGGGTCTCGGCCGGGCCGGTGGTCACCATGCACGACACTTTCCTGTCGCAGATACTTGAGGATCGGGGTTTCGCCGAGGTCTTCCTGGCGCGCTACGGCCTGGACGAAGAGCGGGTGGAGCCGCTGGAGCATGTGGTGCTCACCGGCGCGGCGGGCATGCTCCACCGCCACCCGGAGCACCTGAACGAGCGCTACGGCGCGCGCCACGGCTGCCGCATCAAGGCCCTCAAGGTGCTGCACCCCATCGACCCCGTGCAAGAGCCGCTGCCGGAGCGCTACTCCGTCCGCTCGGGCAGGCCGCACGTGGTCAGCATTGTATCCCTGTACACCGATCCGCTGGTGACCGTGCACATGGGCTATCCCCTGTCCTGCATCCTGGAGCCCATCGAGCGGCTCACGGCCCAGGGCGTGCACTTCACGGTGATCAACCCCATGGACCTGGGCAGCGGCCACGATTTCGACCAACTGCGGGAGCTGGCAGCGGCCAACCCGCTCTTCGAGTACCACGGCCTGACGCCCTATGACACGCTCATGGAGCGTCTGCCGGCCTACGATTTCGGCTGGATGTGCCGGCGCATCGACCGCGTGGAGGTGGAGTACACGCGCACCCACCTGCCCTTCGCCGTCTTCGCCTTTCTGGAGGCCCGGGTGCCGGTGCTGGCCTCGCCGGAAACCGAGTACCTGGCATCCATTGTCGCCGACAACGGCATCGGCCTGGCGCTGCCCACGGACCAGTGGCCCCGGGCCGGGGAGTTGCTGCGGAATTTCGACCGCTCGGCCTACCACCGGGCCGCCGATGCCTTTGCCGAGGAGCTTTCCACCGCGCGGTTGGCCGGGCGCATGGCAGCCTTCTTCGACGAGATCAGGTCCGGGGACCGCACCAGCCCGGCCCAACAGGAGGAGCGCCGATGCATGTCCTGCTTTTGACCGGAGCCCCGCGCACCAGCCGCATCAAGGATTTTCTCACGTCCTGCGCCGGCAGGGTTTCGGAATATTCCGGCCCGCTGACCCCGGAGCTGACGCAGGAGCTGGCGCCAGACTTCATGGTCATCCACGGCTACGGGCCCATCATCAAGCCCCCGGTGGTGGACGCCTTCGCGGGCCGGATCATCAACCTGCACAACACCTACCTGCCCTGGGGCCGCGGGCTCATGGGCAACGTCTGGAGCTTCTTCGAGGACACCCCCAAGGGGGTTTCCCTGCACAGCATAGACGCCGGGGTGGACACCGGCGAGGTCATCGTGCGCCAGGCGGTGCCCCTTGGCCTGGACGAGACCCTGCAAAGCTCCTGGGATGTTCTCATGGACGCCTTGGAGCGATTGTTCATGGAGTGGTGGGAGGCCATAGCCGCCGGAACGGCGCCGCGCGTTCCGCAGTCGAGCCTTGAGGGTGCGGGCTCCTTCCACAACAGGCGCATGAGCGACCGGCTCCTGGCCCTGTGCCCCCAGCGCTGGCAGACCCCGGTGGCCTTTGTGGCCGAACTGGGGCGCGAGTACCGCGCGGATCCGGTGGCCTTTGCCGCCCGGTACGGCACCAAGCTTTACGAATAGAACCGACGGAGGGTTGCGCCCATGACCAAAAAGGTGGCCCAGACATTGACCATCCAGGACTATGACGAGGCCCAGGCCGAGGCCCAGGCTTCCTGCCGCTCCAACTATCTGCTCCAGGCGGCCATGCCCGTGACCTTCACCGGCGGGTCGTACCCCGTGTGCGTGCGCGAAGAGCGCGAGCTGGTGCGCTTCATCTGCGGCATGAACACCGGCCGCGCCCGGCTCTATTACGACGAGGCCCTGGGCGGCTTCACCAGGGCCGAATTCGAGCTGCTTCGCCAGGCCGCCAGCCGCACCCTGGATCTGACCGGGAAGCGCTACGGCTGCCGCCAGGCCTCGCTGGGCACCCTCATCGGCGCGGTATTCCATCTGCGCTCCATTCAGGCCCTGTTCCCAGAGGGCGGCACCATCCTGGAGGCCGGGCCGGGCAGCGGGCTGACCTCGGCCCTGCTGGCCCAGGCCGGGTACGGGGTCATGGCCGTGGACATCACCCAGGGCTTTTACCTGGCCCAGAACCACCTGTTCCACGCCTTTGGCCTGCCCGTGGCCGAGCTGGCCACGGACCCGCGCCCGCTCTCGGCTTTCGGCTCCATCGCGCCGGGCAGCGTGGTCCATGTGCCCTGGTGGAAGTACATGCTGCCCAGTCCGGATTTCCAGCCGGAGATTGACTGCGTTGTGGCCAACGGCGTGCTCGCCGAGATGGCGCACAACGGCCTGGTCTACAACCTCCAGCTCTGGCGCAGGCTGTTTGATGCGGCGGGCAGGCCCTGCGCGCTGTTCTGCCACTGCCTGGGCGCGCCGGACCCCGTGGGCGGCTACGAGCGGCTGGAGGCCACGCGCAAGCGCCTGTCCTTTGTCATCGCCTATGGCGACGCCCGGATCACGGTCTACACCACCCGCGCCAATGCGGTCTGCGACGCCTACCGCGCGCGCACGGCCCGCCCCGGCAACACGGACACGCGCACCTTCGCCTCGGACAACCTGTTCCAGGCGCGCCTGGAGTCCAGCCGGGCCAACCTGGCCGGGCAGCCGCGCGTGGGCTTCGAGGAGGTGGCCGCGGCCTATGAGGGGCTTTGTGGAGAAGCGGACAACGACGACGAGCGTTTCCTGGGCTTTTTGAACACGGGCATGCAGACCGCCTGGAGCCACCTGCTCTGGCGCGGCGAAGAGGACGGCCTCTCGGCCAAATAGGGGGCAGTCGATGCGTTTCATCAACACCGCACAGGAGATCCCCGCCGGGGAGATCAGCATCTACGGGGCCGGGGGCCGCGCCGGGGAACTGCTGGACGCCCTGGACGCCGCCGGGCGCCTGGCGCAGGTGAAGGTCCTGGTGGACAGCTTCAAGTCCGGGGAGTTCCGTGGCCTGCCGGTGCTCACGCGCGAGGAGTTCCTGCGCGGCTTCGCCCCTGCGGGCCAAACCGTGGTGGTCTGCTCCACGCACTACCGGGCCATCGTGCCGGATCTGGCCCGGGCCGGGGTGGAGCGCCTCCTTGTCTTTGACCCCTCGCCCGTGCGCATCCTGGCCGGGCGCGTCTTCGCCAGCGGCCTTGCGCCGGGGCGCATCACCATTCTGGACATAGGCGCCCGAGAGGAGTTGGCCGAAGCGGCGCCGCAGGAATGGGAGCACCTGGACCCGGAGCGGCTGGACATCTACGGCTTCGACCCCGACGCCGAGGAGTGCCGCCGGGTGGAGGAGAAGGCCAGGCTCCTGGGCGCGCGCTGCGTCATGACCCCGGTGGGGTTGTGGAGCGCGCCGGGGACTATTCCCTTTCACACCACAGACCCGCTGCTGGCCTGTTCCTGCTTCCCCTTCAACACGGAGCTTCTCGGGCGCCTGCGCTATCAGACCCCGGAGGGCACCACCGGCCTGCTGGACACGCTTGCGGGCTTTGTTGAAACCACCGTGCGGGTGGACTGCTTGGACAACCTGGCCCCCAAACTGGGCCTGGGCGAGGTGGACTTTGCCAAGCTCGACGTGCAGGGCGCGGAGCTGGAGGTGCTCAAGGGCGCCCGCTCGCTGTTGCCGGGGCTGCTGGCGGCCAAGGTCGAGGTCTGGTTCGCGCCGTACCACAAGGGCATCCCGCTCTTTTCCGAGGTCGACCGGTTCCTGCGCGCCGAGGGCTTGAGCTTCTTCGGCCTGAGCGCCTTTGGCGCGCGCGGGGTGGGCCGCACGGCCTGCCCGGTGGATGTGGCGACCATCCCCCGCTGCGCCGACCACATGGGCCAGCTGGTGGCCTCCGACGCCTACTATTTCCGCGACCCCCTGGCCGCGCCCGCCTCCGAGGCCCCTCCCCTGGAGCGGCTGCTCCGGCTCGTGGTGCTGGCCGAGGCCGCGCACCAGCAGGAATACGCCTTCGAGGTGCTGGGCTGGGCCGCCGGGGTTCCGGCCTACGCAGGGCACGCCGCCGCCCTGCGCGAGATCTTCAACGCCGCCGCCGCGGACTACGCGGCCCTGGCAGAGCCCAAGGAGAACGCATGACCACCCGCCAGACCCTCGCCCTCCACGGCGGAGAAAAGCTCCGGAAGACCCCCATGCCGCCGCGCCTGGCCTTTGGCCCGGCCGAGCGCCAGGCCCTTCTGGAGGCGGCGGACCACTACGCCGCGCGCCAGGAGGACCCGCCCTACCAGGGCCGCTATGAGGAGGAGTTCTGCCGCCGCTTCGCCGAGTTCCAGGGCGGCGGTTTCGCCGACGCCGTGTCCTCGGGCACGGCCTCGGTGTTCGTGGCCCTGGCCGCATTGGGCCTGCCCAAGGGCAGCGAGGTCATCATCTCCCCGGTGACGGACTCCGGCCCGCTGAACTGCATCATCATGCTCGGCCTGGTGCCCGTCCTGGCCGACTCCGCCCCGGACGACTACAACATGGGCCTGGAGCAGCTGACCAGCCGCTTCACCAGCCGCACCACGGGCGTGCTGGCCGTGCACAGCGCGGGCCAGCCCCTGGCCATCGACGAGATGGTGGAGGCGGCGCACGCGCGCGGCATCAAGGTGCTGGAGGACTGCAGCCAGGCCCCGGGCGCGTTGTGGAAGGGCCGGCGCGTGGGCGTCTACGGCGACATCGCGGCCTTCTCCACCATGTACCGCAAGTCCCTCACCGCCGGAGCCAGCGGGGGCCTTGTCTATTCGCCCACAGAGGAGACGTACCGCCAGGCCCTGGCCCACGCCGACCGCGGCAAGCCCTCCTGGCGCAAGGACCTGGACCTGCGCGATCCCGGCCATGCCCTGTTCCCGGCCTTGAACTTCAACACCGACGAGTTGTCCTGCGCCATCGGCATCGCGTCCCTGGCGCGGCTGGACGAGGCCGTGGCCGCCCGGCGCGAGTTTTTGCGGCGGCTGTGCGCAGAGCTGCCCAGGGCCAGCCGCGTCTGCCGTCCGTCCAAGGCCGACCCCGGCTGCTCGCCCTTCTACTTCCCCATCCTGGTGGACGAGGGCGCCATCACCTGCACCAAGACCGAGTTCGCCCGCGCCGTGGCCGCGGAGGGCATCGGCCTGGGCGAGCACTACGGCTGCGTGGTCAACTCCTGGGATTTCGCCAAGAGCTATTTCGCTGACGACTTCGTGACGAAGAACGCCCTGTCCATGCGTGACCGCTCCTTCAACCTGTACGTCAACGAGCGCTACGGCGAGCAGGAGATATCGGACGTGCTGGCGGCAATAGCGAAGGTCGAGGCCTGGTACGCCCGGTAGAATTCACGCCGCATCCACGCACGAAAGCGCGGGCCATGCCGAAAGACATGGCCCGCGCTGTTTCGTGGTGAGCGTGGGCAGGCTATTCCGGCACGGCGTAAAGCACGGAGTCCGTTTCTGCGGAGCCATGGTGGCCGACGTAGAAGCGGTAGCCCTGGGCAAGCTCGAGGAGGAAGAGCGGCAGCTCCACGCAGTCCAGGGCCTTGTGGTACAGGCAGACCTGGAGCTTGGGGCGGAACTTCCGGATGACCCCGGCGGCCCCGCGCAGGGCGGCCAGCTCCGCACCCTCGATGTCGAGCTTGATGAAGTCTATGCGGCTCCCTGTCTGCGTGGCGAAATCATCCAGGGCCACGGTCTCGATGACGGTGCCGTCGGCCTCGCCGCCCTGGGCGGTGATGTGGGAGCCCTGGCTGTCGGACAGGCTGAAGGAGAGCCGGGTGCTGGATTCCCAGAGCCCCAGCCGGTGCGGGGTCACGCGCTCGGAAAGACCCTTGGCGGCGATGTTGGCCTCAAGCAGCGCATGCACCACCGGGTCCGGTTCAAAGGCGTGGATCTGGCAGTCCGGGCAGACGCCCAGGAACATCTGCGCCGTGTCGCCGGAAAATGCGCCCCCGTCCACCACCACATCGCCCGGAGCGGGCAGCGCAAGGGGGTGGCGATACTGAGGGTAGGGCGAAACCCGGTGGTAGCCCGCGTTGCCCAGGGCCACGGACTTGACGATGGAGGCGTACACCAGGCGCGACTCCTCGTCAGCCAGGAGATTGTGGAACCTCTCGGCCTCCGTGCCGTAGAGCTCCAGAAAATCCGGCACGTAGGAATTGCTCAGGCGCATCCAGTAGAGTTCGTTGGGGAAGCCGCCCTCCCGCAGCTCAAAGAGGATGTCCTCGCGCCAGAAGCTGGCGATGAGCACCGGCAGCTCCGGCCGACCCCGCAGGTCCTCGCGCCCCAGCACCTCCAGGCCGTCGATGCGCAAGCCGCGCTTGGCCGGGTCGCCGTCGAAGAAGCACTCCACGGCCACCCCCTGGGACAGGAGCCGCCGGGCCACGGCGCGTCCCCGGCCCCCGGCGCCGTAAATGGCGATGCGCTGGAAGGGAAAGCTGGTCTGTTCCAGGGTGATGCCCCGGTCGGCAATGCGGTCCAGGTCGGATGAAAGCATGTTTTCCTCGCTGCGGTGCATGGGGTGGTGGAAATCAGCGCTGGCCGGGCAGCTCCAGCCGCTCCAGCGGGTCGCCCGCGTCCAGCAGGCGCTCGCGCGGCAGCTCGAACAGGGTGAAGTCTTCGGGGTGGTCCAGGACGCCGAGCGGCAGGCCCTCGGGCAGGCCCACGAGGCCGGGCACGAAGCGCAAGAGCTCGGGGTAGCGCTGGCGCGCCCCGCGGATCTCCTGCGGAACGTCTAGCAGATAGTCCAGCCGGCCGTCCTCGGCCTGGCGGAACAGCCGGTAGGGGTGCGCGTCCTCCTGAATGCGGCAGCCGCTCACCAGCACGCGCTCGGAGCGCGCCAACTCAAGGGCAAAGGCCGCGACCTCCGCTTCGCCGATGGCGGGAAAGTCCGGGTGGCGCAGCAGGTGTGGTCCCGGCCCCTGCGGCGCGGGGAAGGCCTTGCCCAGCACGACCAGGCAGCCCTGGGCTTCGGCTCCGCAGGCGCGGGCAGCCGACGGGCGCTGTCCTGCCAGGGCCAGCCGGGCCAAGTCCAGGTCCTGGGGCTCGTCCAGGTCCAGGCCCTCCAGCGGAGACAGCACCAGGGGCAGGGGGCGGCGGTGCCGCTCGGAATAGAACAGGTGGCGGCGGCACTCCAGCACCACGTTGAAGGCGAAAAGGTTTTGCAGGACACCGCCCAGGCCGCCCGCCGCGTCCGCAGGCAAAAAACGTCGCAGACCCTCCGCGCCGCGCTGCCAGCAGTTGGCCGGGTCGAGCCGGGTGGGCGCCACGCTGCGCACGTTGACCACCAGTTCATCGGCCGCCGCCAGCTGCAAAGCCTCTGCCAGGCTGCCGGGCAGGCGGTAGGGGTGGGTGGGGCTCATGCCGACGTGGATGTCCGGAGCGAAATCCTCGTGCTGCTTAAGCCAGGCCCACTGGTAGTCCAGCGCGCCCTCCAGGCCGGAGTCGTCCTGGGCCAGGTGCGCGGGCCGCAGAAAGGGGACCTCCGCGCCCAGGGCCAGGGCCAGCGCGCGGATCTCCTCGTCGTCGGTGTTCACCAGCACCCGGTCCATGCCCGGCGCGGCCAGGGCCGCCTCGATGGTGTAGGCCAGCACGGGACGCCCGCAGAGGTCGAGCAAAGCCTTGCGGGGCAGGCCCTTGGACCCGCCGCGGGCGGGTATCCAGGCCAGCACGGTGCGGTCCTGTCCGTCGATGCGGATCACAGGCTCTCGCCCTCCTGCCGCCACAGGCCGTCCGGGGCCGCGAAGAGCCGCCGCCCGGCCACCTCGTTGTAGAAGGAATACAGGCGCGGGGCGTGGCGGGCCATGGTGCTCTCGCGGCGCACGCGGGCCACGCCGGCGCGGATGGCCGCCCAGTCCGCCCGGCGGGCGATCTCGCCGAAGCGGTCCCAGTCGGCCCAGCCCAGGGCCAGGCCGATGTTCTTCCGGCGCACGAAGTCCGCCACATAGGCCGATTCCGTGGCCACCACGCAGGGCAGCCCGGCCTCCAGGTAGTTGTAGAGCTTGGAGCCCATGAGGGTGCGGAAGTAGTAGGGCTTCTCCGCGCCCTCGCCTAGGTTCTGGGCGTTCCAGCCGAGCTCGAAGCCCGCCAGGCGCGGGACCAGGCGGTCGTTGGGCAGGGCGGGCTCGTAGGTGAAGTCCGGGCGCTGGCGGGCCAGGTCCAGGTAGCAGGCGAAGCCCTCGCCGTGGCCGGGGTCGCAGCCGTTGATGACGCAGAAGGGGAAGCCCTGGTCAAGCACGCGCCGGATGCCCTCGAAGAACGAGCCGTGGCAGGCGAAGCCGTGCTGTTTTGGTTTGTGCAGCCCCCCGGCAAAGACGATACTGCGGGGCAGCCTGTCCTCTTGGCCGCGCAGGGCCGCAGGGTCCGGGGCCAGCCATTCGTCGAGCACGTAGGACTGGAAGTGCAGGGCCTTGGGCTCGTGGCCGTGGGCGCGGGCAAGGTCGGCCACCACCTCGGGCGAGTCCAGGTATATGATGCCTGAGGCCTGGGTGAACACCTGCCGCCAGAGCGAAAGCTCCAGGGCCATGTCCGTGATGCCGAAGTTCCTGCCGATGGCCTCGTCCCCGCCGTGCATGACCTCGCGGAAGTCGAAATAGTCGATGATCACCGGGCAGTTGGCCCGGCGCGTCAGCTCGGCGAAGGCGTAGGGGCTGCCCGTGCCCACCGAGGCGTGCACGGCGTCGAAGGGGTAGTGCTCGGCGAGGAACGGCAGCTCCAGCACGTAGGGGTTGCTCACCAGAAGCGCGTCGAAATAGCCCTGCCCGGAGAGGCTGGCCAGGGGCACGGTGCCGCACATGAAGCCGTCGGCCAGGTGCAGGGCGATGAGCGCCCCGCCCGCGCGCAGCTGCTTCAGAAGCTTCAGGTAGTTGTGGCTGAAGCTGAAGGTCGAGTACAGGATCAGCGCCCGGCCGGGGTTGGCCCGGCGCAGGGCGTCCAGCTCGTCCATGAAGCTCCGCAGCCGGGGCTCGTTGATGGTCTTGCCGCGCAGGTTCGGTAGGGGCATGGGGCCTGCCTATGCGCCGCCGGTCCAGGCGGGGTTGGGAGGGGCGTACAGGGCGCAGGCCCGGCACACGCGGGGCAGCTCGCCCCGGCACCAGCGCTCCACCAGGGCCCGGTGGGCCTCGCCGAAGAGCAGGGCGTCCAGGGGTTCGTCGGCCAGATTGCCCAGCACCAGCTCGTCGTGCGGATCGTCCTGGTAGCGGCAGGGGCACAGGCGCAAAAAGCCGTCCGGGAGCACCGTTGCGGCAGGGGCCAGGAGCATGCAGCAGGGCGGCTCGCCGGGCCTTGCGCCCCCGGTGGCAACGCGCATGGAGCCGCTGAAGGCTTCGGCGTCCACCGCCCCGGCCCAGGTGTCGAACTCGATGCTCCCGTCCGCCGGGTCGAAAAACAGGCCGCCCGCCTTGAACAGCGGCAGCAGGCGAAGGAACCCCTGGTCCTCGAAGGTTTCTTCGAAGGGCCGGTAGGTGCGCAGGCAGATGTTCACCCGGCCCAGTGCCCCGTCGAGCTTCGCCCGGCCCAGGGCCTCCAGCCCGGCCATGACGGCTTCATAGCGGCCGGAGCGGAAGACCTTCAGGTAGGCCTCGGGCGCCAGGCCGGGGCTGCTGACGGAAATGCCGTCGGCCAGGTCGAGCAGCCTGCGGGCCTGGGCCGGCTCGGCCGGAAGCAGGGTGCCGTTGGTGGTGATGCGGATGTCCCGCATGCCCGTCTCGCGCGCGGCCTCAAGCAGATCCATGAACCGCGGGTGCAGCAGGCCTTCGCCCATGATGGGCGAGAAGTCCGCGCCGAGAATGCCCAGGGCGGCCATTTGCGCCGCGATGCGCCGGAACAGGGCCGGGTCCAGAAACTGCCCGCCGCGGGGTCTGCTGCTGCAGGGGCAGAAGATGCAGGCGCAGTTGCAGTCGCTGGACAGGGTGAAGTTGAGCTTGTCCGGCAGGCGGCGCAGACCGGCCCGAAACTCGGCCAGGCTGCCGCAGCGGGCCAGCACGGCGCCGGTCAGAGCCGTGTCGGCCGGCTCGCGGGGGGGATTGGGCCGGGTGGCGGCCTCCAGGTCCAGAAAGATGTGCACCGGTCTGGCCCCGCCGTGCTCGCGCAGCACCTGGGCGATCTGGTCGTAGCAATAGGCGGCGATGATGACGAAGTCGTGCCCGGCGCGTGCCGCCTCCGCTCCGGCGAACACGGGCAGCCCCAGGTGGGCCGCGCTTCTGGGTGCGCTGTCCAGAAATGCCACGGGCTCGATGTCCGGCCGGTGTCGGCGCAGCAGCGTCAGCAGCTTGGCGGCCCGGCCGCCGGTGCCGTAGATGGCGGCCCTGCCGCTGCGGGGTATCTGTCGAACGTCGTGGATCACCGGGGTGCTGCTCCTGTGCCCTGCCCGTCCGGGCCGGGCGGGGCAAAATCATCCGTGGCCTCGCGCAGGAAGGCGGCCAGCCGGGCCGCGTGGGCTTTGACGCCGAGGCGCGCGCGCGCGGCGGCAAGGGCGGCCAGACAGCGCTCCCTGTCGAAAGATGCAAGCATGGTGCCGAGGTTGTCCATGTCCGCGTGGCTGAACACCAGGCCCAGGCCCATCGCGCGCGCGACCTCAGCGCACCAGGAGAGCTCCGCAGGCACCAGGGAGGGCAGGTCCGCCTGGACGTGGACCAGGAGCTTGGTCTGCAGGTTGGTGGCGTGGACGAGGGGCAGCCGCGCCGAGAGCCGGGGATGGTGCCAGAGCAGCCCGAAGTCGAAGTCCGCCAGCACGCGGGGCAGGTCCTCAAAGGCCACGCGGGGCCGGTAGTCGAACAGGGGCTCGGTTCGGGCGAGGTCTTCCAGGTCGGCCCAGCCGCCCGTGCCGGAGTCCAGGTTGTTGATGGCCGTGAGGGAGAACCCGCGTGTGGTGAAGCCGCGCACCATGTCCAGGAAGTCCGGGATGTTGAACAGGCCGGCGCGGCGCGCCGTGCGGTGCAGGCTGGCGATGCAGGCCAAACGCACCGGCCCCTGCCGCCGCGCCCTGGCCGGGTCGGGGCCTGGGGCCGGGCCCACCGGGGGCAGCTGGTGCAGCATGCGGCGCGGAACCGCGCCGCGCTCGCGCTGGAAATGCTCGGCCAGGGCCGGGGAGTCCTTGCTGATGACGCCCGCCGCCCCGGTGTACACCGTGCGCCAGTCGGCCAGAAGCGTCTCGCGGTCCACGCCGAGCTCGGCGCACAAGGTTTCAGCAAAGGCCGCGCTGTCCATGACGGGGGGCAGGGCGGCGTCCACGGCGGCCACCAGGGGCGTGCCTGCGCGCACCAGGTCGGCCAGGAAGCCGTGGTTGGAGAAGCTCGTCCAGGCGTGCACGGCCCGGAAGGGCGCGGCCTGGGCCAGGAGGGCGGCCAGCACCAGGCGCAGGGCCTCGGGCGAGGGCTCGGCGTGCAGCAGGTCCAGCTGGCCGCGGGCGCGCAATGCAGCCTCGGGCCCGGGGGGGGCGGCGTGGGTCGCGGCGACCACCGTCCACCCGGCCTGGCGCACCTGGGCCAGCACCTCCAGGGCGTGGTTGCCGAAATTGGACAGCAGGAAGCAGACAGCCGGCGCGCCGGGCGGCAGCTCACGCTCCAGGCGCTGGGACAGCTCCCCGGCGCGGGCCTGCATGGCCCGCCACAGGGGCGGCAGGTCGGTGTCCAGGGCCGCCAGGGGCAGCACCTGGCGCAGGGAGAGGATGCGTTCCGGGGGCATGCCGGGCAGGGCCCTGCGCATCTCGTCCTCATAGGTGGCGGAGAGCAGGAGCACGGCCGGGGGCGGGCGCCGGGCCAGGTCCGCGGCGTCGGTTGCGGGAAAGCCCTCGAATCCGCCGCTCTCGACCTTGGTGGACACGAACACGGGCGCAAGCCGGCGCAGGCTTGGGGCATGGCTGCGGGCCAGCCTGCGGCCCAGGCCGCCGCAGCCGAACAGGGCCACGACCTCGCCCCGGGGCCGGGCGTCCAGCCAGCGGGCAACGCAGGCCGCGCGCTCGGCCTCGAAGCGCGGGTCCACGGCCAAGAGCGCCAGCAGGTCCGCCCGCCGGGCCGCAGTGGCGAGGTCCGGGCTAGAGGGCACGGGCCACCCTCTGGGCCGCCTCCTGGCGGGTGAGCATGCGCGCGCCTTGGGGCCGGGCAAAATAGTGCGCCAGGGGCGCGAAGCCGGAAAGGTGGTGGATGCTGTAGTGCTCGGGCCTGTACAGCGGCTCCCACAGGGGATGCCCTTCGGCCACGAACACGCCCTGGGCCGTGGTGAAGCGCCTATCGTCGCTTATCGATACGCAATCAGGGCAGTCGCCGGACGAGTGCTGCTGCCAGAATCCGCGCGCCTTTGGGTGTCCGCCCCAGGCGATGAAGGCCGGGGCCAGCCTGGCCTCGCGCAGGGCGGCCAGCAGGTAGCCGCGGTCGCGCTCCGGGGTTTCGAAGCCGAAGCACTGGGCCACGACCAGGCCGCCGGGGGCCAGGGCGCGGGTGAACAGGGCGAGGTAGTCGCGCAGGGCCTCGGGCTCGAATTCCAGCATGGCCGCGTTGCACACCGCCAGGTCGAACTGCCCGGCCTGGGCAGCAAGGTCGCCCAGCCGCCACCAGGGGTGGTGCGTGGCCTTGGCCTCGGGCAGCGGCAGCGCCTCGCCAGGGGAGGCGCCGGCGTCGAAATGGGCTGAGGCGGCGCGCAAGGCCAGCTCCTCGCGGAAGCCCGCGCCGAAGAGGTGCGCCAGCAGGTGGTGCTGCAGCAGGTAGAAGCTCTCACAGGCCTCCACCGAGGCGTAGCGGGCAAGGGGCTTGTGCCGGGCCAGGAACAGGGCCAGATAGCCGCAGCCTGGGCCCACCTCCAGCACGCGCCGGAAGTCCGGGGCCAGGGCCTGCAGCTTGAGGTAGCCGGCCAGCATGGCCGTCACCGTGTCCAGGGGCAGCACGGGCGCGCGCCCGCCGAACTGGGCCAGCTGGAAGCGCACGGCCTCGGCCAGGGCCTGGATGAGCAGCTCCTGCTCGGCCTCGGTGAGCCCGCCCAACTCCTGCTGGATGGCCTCGAAGCGGCCCTCCTGCATGGTGTCGAGCAGCATGCCCAGTTCGTCCAGGCAGTCCACGCGCACGGGAAAGCCCACCCGCTGGAACAGGGTGGCCCCGTGGCGGCTGGCCAGACGCCAGTTCGGGAGCAGGGCCTTGGCCCGGGACTCCTCGCGGCGGTATTGTGCAGGGTCGAGCATCCTTCCTCCTGTCTTCCGGCGCGGTCAGCCCGCTGCGGCCATGCGGCGCAGCAGCGCTTCCTGCCGGTCCAGCAGTCCCACCAGGGAGCAGAGCATCCGCCTGGCGTACGAAAAATGGTAGCGCAGCCCCCGGACCACTTCGGCGGGGTCCTGCGCCGTGATCATGAAGTGGAACTGGGCCTGGTTGAAGTCCTCAAAGCGCTGCACAAGGTAGGAGACGTTGTTGGCGTCGAACACGGCCAGGGCCTCGCCCCCCTTGCGCAGGAACGCGGCTTCCTCAAGGCCTTCCAGGCTGTCCAGCAGGCCCAGGCAGGCCCTGTGGCGCGCGGCCTCGGCCCGGGCGAAGCCCAGGGCGGCGGGGAAGGCGGCGGCGCGCCTGCGCGCGGAGTAGGCCTGGCGCAGGGCCTGTGCCAGCCTGCCCGTGGGCGTGATGGCTGGCGCCTCGTCGTACTCCACCGGCTCCATGTCGATGATGGTTTCCCTGGTGGTATTCACCACGCGCAGCCCGCTTTGGCGGATTTCCTCGGCCAGCCAGTGCTTCACGTCCAGGAAGTTGAGGCTGGTGTAGCGCTGCTGGCCGAAGCGGTTGCGCACGGGATAGAGCTGGGGCCAGCGCTGGGTGAGCTGGAGGGAATCCGGGGTCACGCCCCGGCCGCTTTCGCCGGAGACATAGCTCAGGGACCAGGGGTCGCTGGAGGAGAGCTGCGCGCCCACAAGCACGGCGCCCTTGCAGCCCAGGTGCCGCGCCAGGGAGAAGGCCGTGGTGAGCACCGAGCCGTGCAGCCGCAGGTTCGGCTTGGGGCCGAAGACATCGGGCCGGAAGGCGCCGAAAAGGAACTTCTGGGGGAACACCGCCCCCCCCAGGTGCGAGAGGCTGTGGGCCACCAGCATCACCGGGCGCAGCAGGGGCAGGCCTTCGAAGGTCCTGGAGACCTGCAGGGAGGTGTCGTTGACCACGCAGAATTGAGGCTTGATGCCTGCGGCCACCAGGGTCTTGAGGGCCGAGTTCACGGCGATGACCACTGCGCGGTCCTGGTTGGCCCGCAGATAGTCCAGCTTCCCGGCCAGGTCCGCCCCTGCGGCCACCAGGATGGCCGTCTCGCCCGGGAACTGGCCCTTGATGGCGTCGATGTCCGGGCAGGCGGCGTAGTCCGGGAGGTTCTCGTAGGCATGCACCAGCTGGTCGTAAAACAGTTCCTGGGCGATGTCGCGGAAGGGGATGCTGCGGCCGAAGGACTGGCTGGACAGCGGGTACACGCATTCCCGGAAAAACAGGTTCTCCACGTACTCGGCCACCTCGCGGGCAAAGGCCTCGTCAGTCCCATCGGCCCCCTGTGGGGCGTAGAACACCGGAAAGCCGAAGCGGAAGGCCTCGCGCCCGAGCATGGCCGAGAGCGGCGGAGTGAAGGCCTGGGGGCGGCCCAGGAAGACGAAGGCCTTGTTGGCCAGCTCCGCGGGCGGCGTCAAAGCCAGGAACCGGCCCAGGCGCGACGGGTCGTGTTCAAAGATGAGCACGAACACGCCCGGTTCGGCCAAGAGGCGCTGCAGCACTGGAGTCCGGGACGCCCCGACCACGGTCACGAAGCGGGTCTGGGCCAGGACTTCGTCCAGCGTCAGATTCGGATCCAGCAGCTGGAACACCGGGGGCTGGCCGGGCACGGGGTGGGCGTAGAAGGGCTGCTCGTAGGCCCAGAGCGGGGTGTGGCCGGAGAACACGTGCTCCAGGACAGGGACGTCTGCCCCGCCAGCGTCCAGGTCCGGGCTGTCCGCCGCGCTGATGAGCACGCCCATGTCCTTCAGCACCTGGAAGTGCGCCCTGGCCCTGCCCGCTGTGCCCACTGCCTTCCCCCTGCGCAAAGCGCCAAATAATTGCCACACTAGAACCCATCTTGGCGAGCTTGTCCAGGCGGTCCGGGGCATTGCCAAGTCCGGGCCCCTGGGCTACGACAAGCCTGCCCGCAATCTATGCATGTCGGATGCCAGCGCGCGGAGATTCCGCCCGAAACAGGAGTTCATCATGTCCGCTGAATTGATGGAGCGCATACACAGCCTCGGCCCCTGGTACCACAAAATCGCCCTGCCCGGCGGCATCGTCACCCCGGGCAACAACTGGGAGCCCCTCTGGGACAATATCCGCAACGCCACCAAGGGGCTGGACTATCAGGGCAAAAGCGTGCTGGACCTCGGCTCCATGGACGGGCTCTGGGCCTTTGAGGCCGAGCAGCGCGGGGCCGCCTACGTCGTCAGCTCGGACATCACCGCGACCTGCGCCAACAGGCTGCTGTTCTGCCGCGAGGCCCTGGGCAGCAGGGTGGTGCCGTTCTTCAACGTCCATGTGGAGCGGCTGGTGGAGGGCAGGAGCTTTCTCGGCAGCCACGACATCATCCAGCATCTGGGCGTGCTCTACCACCTGCCCGATCCCTTCGTCTCCCTCTCCCAGTGCCGGGCGCTCCTGAACGAGGGCGGCAGCCTCGTGGTGGAGACCCTCGCCATCCAGAACATCCCCATGTCCTGCATGGTCTTCAACGGCGTCATGCCCAGCGACCACGAGTCGGGCTACTGGTGGCGGCTTTACAAGGGCGCGCACCCCCAGTGGGCCCCCACCCTGTCCTGCCTGCTGGAGATGCTGCTGCTGGCCGGGCTCATGCCCCAGCTGGAGACCCTCTCCCTGGTGGCGCAGCCGCCCAGCCACGGCATCAACGCCGACGACCCGGAAGTGACCTACGAGCGCGTCCGCGTGGCCCTGGTGGCCCGCGCCGCAAAGCGCGAGGAGATCACCACAGAGGTCATCCGCACCGTGCTGCAGGCGGCGCGCCAGGGCTAGCCGCCTTTGGCGCAAAGATGCGTAGAGGTCCCGCCTTGTGCGACGGGGGGAGCCGTGCCGTGCTGTCTGGCGGGCCTCAGGCCAGGGGCAGCTCCACCACGAACACGGAGCCGCGCGGCCTGGCGGCCTCCACACGCACGCTGCCCTTGTGGTCGGTGATGATGGAGCGCACGATGGTCAGGCCCAGGCCCGTGCCGGATTTCTTGCGCGAATAGTAGGGCTCGAACATGCGCGCATGCTCCTCCGGCGAAAACCCCGGCCCGTTGTCGCTCACGGAGACCCGCGCCCGGCCGGCAGGGGCCGACAGCTCGGCGCGCACGGCCACGGCCCCCTCGTCCGCGCCTTCCAGGGCCTCGGCGGCGTTGGTCAGCAGGTTGATGAAGACCTTGCGCAGGCCTTCTGAATCAAAGGGAAAATTTGGCAGGCCCGGGTCGGGCGCAAAGGTCCAGCGGATGTCGCGGTGGGCCGTGGCGAAGGTGCCCACGACCTCCTCCAGGAGCGCGTTCAGGTCGCCGGGGAGCATCTCCGGCTCGGGCAGCTTGGCGTAGCTCGAGAACTCGGCCACCATCTGCTGCAGGCGCTCGGCCTCGCGCACGATGAGCTGGCCGCACTCCTCGAAGGCCGGGTCCTTGGTCTGCGGGCCGAACTTGCGCAGCAGGCGCTGGGCCGAGAGCTTGATGGGCGTCAGCGGATTCTTGATCTCGTGCGCGATCCGCTGGGCCACCTCGCGCCAGGCGGCCAGGCGCTGGGTCTTCTCCAATTCGGTGATGTCCTCGAACACGGCCACCAGGCCCGTGCCCTCGACCCCCTGTCCGGATTGGCCTGAGGCCAGGCCCACCACGTTGACCAGGAAGCGGGCGCTGCGGTCGCGCAGGGCCAGCTCGATCTGCCGGGTCCACTGGGCCGTGGGGTTCCTGGTGATCTGGCTCAAGGCCTCCTTGAGCAGTTCCGAGAACTCGCCCTGCACCAGGTGCTGGGACTTGAGCCCCAGGATCTGGTCGGCGCGGATGCCGAGCATGGCCTCCGCAGCCTTGTTCACGGTGCCGATGCGCCCCTGGGCGTCGGTGGAGATGACCCCGGAGGTGATGTTGTCGAGCACGGCCTCGATATAGCGGCCCCGGCGCTCCAGCTCCTCGTACTGCTGGGCCATGCGCTCGTTGGCGCTCATGAGGCGCGTCTGCCCGGCGTCCAGGTCCTCGGCCATGCGGTTGAAGGAGCGCACCAGGGAGCCCAGCTCGTCGTTGCTGGTGTCCTCCAGGCGCACGGAGAGGTCGCCCTTGGCGATGCGCTCGGTGCCGTCGGCCAGGGCCTGCACGGGCGCGCTGATCTCCTTGGCCAGGCGGAAGCCGAACCAGGAGGCCCCGAGGACGATCAGCAGGCTCATGACCCCGAGGGTCAAATAAAGGTTCATCTTCCAGGGATATTTGAGCTTTCTGAGCTTCTTGTATTCGTCCAGGCCGCGCACCACCTGGTCGAGCTTGTACATGAGCCCGCTGCCGATGCTCTCGCCCAGGATGAGAAAGCCGCTTTTCCCGTCATCCACGGGCAGAATGCCGATGATGAGGTCATTGCCGGCGCTGGAGAGCATCACCGTGACGTTGCGGGGCTTCCTCTTCAGGTCCTCCAGGTCGACCTTGCCCCTGGCCTCGGCCCAGACGCGTTCAAAGACCTGGGGCGGGTGCTTGTTCTGGTCGCGGCCCTCGGGGCTGATGACGCCGATGACCGTCAGGCCATACTCCCCCAGGGACTGCACCAGATGGGCGTCCATGGCCTTGCCGCCCCAGGTGTAGTGGTTGGCCGCGACCTGGGTCAGCACCTCGCGGCCGCGCAGCTCCACCCTGGCCTGGGCGGACTGGTAGAAGGCCCGGCCGATCTCCAGGGACTGCTCCATGGAGTCCTCCACCTGGGCCTTGAACCAATAGTCCACGCTGGTCTGCACGAACTTGGCCGAGACGTAGAACATGAGCGCCACAGGCACCAGGGACAGGAAGATGAAGGCCATGACCAGGCGCGTGCGCAGGCGCGAGCCCAGCACGTTGCGGCGGCGCTCCAGCATGAGCTTGACCCCGTTTCTGGCCACCACGAAGAGCACCACCAGGAGCAGGATGAAGTTCAGGTTGAACAGGCCGAGGAAGAGGTAGGAGTTCACGCCCAGGAGCTTCAGCTCCACCCAGGTGAGCACCACGATGAGCAGCACCCCGGCCAGGGCGATGCCGGCCTCGCGCTTGCGCCGGGCGCGTTCGCGCGCGTCCAGGTGCGGAAGCTTGGGCGCGGTCTGGCCGGCGGCGGGCTGCTTCTGGTCCATGGTGCTCATCTGCCTGGCCCGGCTCAGATCTTGAAATGCAGCTGGTAGGAGGAGGAGGGCGCCACGTCCCAGGACCAGAAGAACAGGGTGCGCCGGAACCAGTTGGGGATGTCGGTCTGGTGCAGGCGGATGCTTAGGGACAGGGAGTAATCCTGGCCCCGCTCCAGGACGCGCCAGGAGCCCATGTCCAGGGTCAGCTCGCCCCAGCCGGCGCGCAGCAGCTCGTCCAGCCGGGTGTTTTTCAGCGGGGCCTCGTGTCCGGGCAGCAGCAGCGAATATTCCTTGGTCAGGGAGTCGTATTTCAGGCGGCTGCTCATCTCCGCCGCAGCCAGCCTCGAGCCGCCGAACAGCCCGCTAGCCTTGCCGAGGGAGGCCTTGCAGGTGAGCCCGAGGGTGGCCCCGTTCTGCAGGGCCTCGCTGATCTCGGCCACCCCGTCCACGGCAACGCCGAAGCGGGCCATGAGGCTGCCGGCCTGGTTGTCCACCACGAGGTTGGAGAGCACAAGGGACTGCGCCGCCGCCGCCGAGGCCCAGAGGACTATGGCGAGGGCCGCTGCTGCGGCCAGGGGCGTGGTGGGGGCGCGGTGCATGGGCGGCATGGTCCAGGGTCAGATGTTGGCGCATGGCCGGAGGCCGAAGCGCCTCCGCACCGGACAGGTTAGCATTCGGCCCAGTGATGCGCAAGGCCTGGCGGGGCTCTCCGGCCCCGGACCGCTAGGCCTTCGGAGGGCGCGGGCCGAAGATGGACGTGCCCACCCGGATGATGGTCGCGCCTTCCTCGATGGCGGCCTCGAAATCGCCGGTCATGCCCATGGACAACTGCGGCAGGCGAACGCCCAGGCTGCTCTCCAGGCCGTCCCTCAGCTCCCTGAGGTGCGCGAAGAAGGGCCGCGCGGCCTCCGGGGCGTCGAAATCCGGCGGCAGGCACATGAGGCCCTGCAGGTCCAGCCCCAGGCCGTCCTCATGCAGGGAAAGAACCAGCTCGGCGAATTCCGTCAGCTCCGTTTCGTCCACGCCGGACTTCTGCTCCTCCTGGCCGATGTTGACCTCCAGGAGCACGGGCTGGAGCACGCCCGCGTCCGCCGCGCGGCGGGCCAGCTCCCGGGCCAGCTTCTCGCTGTCCAGGCTGTGCACCAGCACGAAGCGCCCGGCCACCGCCCTGGCCTTCTTGGTCTGCAGACCGCCCACGAAATGCCAGAGGATGTCCTGGCCCACCAGCGCATCCTGCTTGGCCAGGGCCTCCTGCACGTAGGACTCGCCGAATTCGCGCTGGCCGGCCGCGGCCAGGGCCAGGATGTCGCTGGCCGGATGAAACTTGCTCACCGCCACCAGGCGCACGCTGTCGGCCGCGCGTCCGCAACGGGCGCAGGCCAGGGCCATGCGGCCCCGGACCTCGGCCAGGCGCTGCGCGAGTTCCCGGGCGCGGGCAATGTTGGTGGCGGGCTTCATGCCCCGGTGTCTACGCCAAAAGCTTCCGGCAGGGAAGAGCGGGGGCAGGTGGTGCGCTATGCAGGCCTGGGACGGGCCCCCTGGCCACCGGCAGGGGCTCTGCTCCCGCTCCCCGGCCAAGGGGCGCTGCCCCTTGGGACCCCGCCAAAGGGCCTCAAGGCCCTTTGGGATCCCCGTTTGGCCGAGGCTTTGCGGCGTGGAGCGCCGCAAAGCCTCGGCAGGCCTAGGAGGAGGGGCCAGGGGGGAGCCTTCCCTCCCTGTGCTTGTGCATCCGCCCCCGGGCTGGTAGATGCTTGGTCGATGACAGACGCCGCAGAAACCCCGTCCAAGGTGGACCTCCTGAACCTGACGCGCTCCGGGCTGGAGGCGTTCGTGACGGACGGGCTGCGCCTGCCGCGCTTCCGGGCCGACCAGCTCTGGCACTGGGTCTGGCAGCGCGGCGTGCGGGACTTTGCAGCCATGACCAACCTCTCGCGCGAGTTCAAGGCCACCCTGGCCCGGCGCGCCATGCTCCCCTGGCCCGAGGTGGACGTGGTCCGCACCAGCCGCGACGGCACCATCAAGCTTTTGCTGCGCCTGGCCGACGGCGAGCGCATCGAGACCGTGCTCATCCCCATGGGCGAGCACTACACCCAGTGCCTGAGCACCCAGGTGGGCTGCGCCATGGCCTGCACCTTCTGCTCCACGGGCGAGCTGGGCTTCACGCGCAACATGAGCATGGGCGAGATCCTGGGCCAGGTCCTCGTGGGCCGCGCCCACCTGGCCGAAAAGGGGCTGCCCACGGTCAGGAACCTCGTGTTCATGGGCATGGGCGAGCCGCTCATGAACCTGACGGAGCTGTTGCGCAGCCTGGAGACCCTGGGCAGCGCCGAGGGCATCTCCATCGCCTCGCGCCGCGCCACGGTGTCCAGCGTGGGCATCCCGCAGGGGTTGAAGATCCTGGGCGATTCCGGCCTGGCCGTGCCGGCCATCTCGCTCCACGCGCCCACCCAGGAGCTGCGCGAGAAGCTCATGCCCAAGGCCGCCCGCGTGCCCCTGGACGAGCTTCTGGCCTGCCTGGACCGCTACCCCATCAAGCCCAGGGAGCGGGTGACCTACGAGTACATCCTGCTCGGCGGGGTCAACGACAGCATCGCCCACGCCAAACAGCTGGTGAAGCTCCTGGGCCAGCGCAGATGCAAGGTCAACCTCATCGGCTACAACCCGCCGCCGGCGGACGCGGGCGCAACAGCGCCGTACCGCGCGCCGGAGCAGGACGACGTGCTGGCCTTCGAGGCCTACCTGCGCTCCAAGCGCATCACCACCTTCATCCGGCGCAGCATGGGCCAGGACATCGCCGCCGCCTGCGGGCAGCTCAAGCTTCTGGCCGGGCCACCGGGGCAGGAAGGCGTGACGGCCGGAAATTAGCGCTTGCCAAGGCCGCGCCAATTTTATACTAGCCAGCCCTTCCAAAAAATTATATTGCGTCATTCGTCGGGACACCGACGCTATTTCAAGCCCAGGAGGGTCCATTGATGACCAACTTCCCCATGGTTCCCACCCGCGCCTTTTTCACCAAGGGCGTGGGCGTCCACAAAAACAAGCTGCAATCCTTCGAGCTGGCCCTGCGCGCCGCTGGAATCGAAAAACAGAACCTGGTCTATGTCTCCAGCATCTATCCGCCCAACTGCGAGCTCCTGAGCCTCGAAGAGGGCGTCAAGGCCCTGCATCCCGGCCAGATCACCTTCTGCGTCATGGCCCGCAACCAGACCAACGAGAAGGGCCGCCTGGTGGGCTCCGCCGTGGGCATGGCCATTCCGGCGGACAAGGAGCACTACGGATACATCTCCGAGCACCACAGCTTCGGCGAAGAGGAGAAGGAACTGGGCGATTTCGCCGAGGACCTGGCCTCCACCATGCTGGCCACGACCCTGGGCGTGGATTTCGACCCCGAGATCGGCTACGACGAGCGCCGTGAAGTGTACCTCATGAGCGGCAAGATCATCGACTCCTTCTCCGCCGCCGTGTCCTCCATCGGCACGTCCAACATGTGGACCACCACGGTTTCCGCCGTGGTCTTCCTGCTCTAAGCCCATCCGCCGAACCAAGGCCTGGGCCTCCCCCGCCCCTTTCGGGGGGCGGGGGGCTCCGGCACAAGGAACCCTCCCATGTCCATCAAGCGCACCCTGCACGACGGCGTCAAGGACAAGCTGACCCCGCTCTCCACCCTGGACCCGGACAAGATCGGCGACTTCGACGAACTCCTGACCGCCATGGGCCGCACGGCCTTCGGCGGGCGCTGCCTGGGCGAGGCCCTGGACGTGCTGGAGGCCATGGTCCTTGATCCCGACTGCGTGGTGGTGGGCACCTTCTCCGGCGCCATGACCGTGGCCAAGCAGAGCAAGCTCCTGATCAAGATGATCGACGAGGGCTGGCTGGACGTGGTCGTCAGCACCGGCGCGCTCATGGCCCACGGCTTCATCGAGTCCATCGGGCTCAAGCATTTCAAGTACGAGCCCGCGCGCATGAACGACAAGGCCCTGTTCGAGGCCGGCTATAACCGCGTGTACGACACCCTCGAGCCGGAGGCCAACTTCGCCCAGGCCGAGCTTGTGGTGCGCGAGGTCATGCGCCAGCTCATGGATGTGGACAAGGTCACGCACCTCTCAAGCGAGCTCATCTGCAAGGCCATCGGCAAGCACCTGAGCGAGAAGTACAACGGCCCCGGCATCCTGAAGAGCGCCTACAAGAAGGGCGTGCCGGTCTACATCCCGGCCTTCACGGACTCCGAGCTGGCCCTGGACGTGGCCTGCTCCATCCTGGCCAAGGACTTCGGCCACCTGCTGGGCGAGAAGGGCCCCGAGGCTCTGCCCTTCCAGTTCAACCCCTTCCTCGACCTGTTCAGCTATTCCAAGAAGATGTTCGGCGCCAAGAAGATGGCCATCTTCACCATCGGCGGCGGGGTGCCGCGCAACTGGGCCCAGCAGATCGGCCCGTTCTTCGATGTCATGGGCGAGCGCCTGGAGCGCGACCTGCCCGCGCGCCGCTTCTCCTACGCCATCCGCATCTGCCCGGAGCCCGTGCACTGGGGCGGCCTGTCCGGCTGCACCTACCAGGAGGGCATCTCCTGGGGCAAGTTCGTGCCCCCGGCCGAGGGCGGCCAGTTCGCCGAGGTCCACGCCGACGCCACCCTGGCCTGGCCCATCCTCATCAAGGGCCTGCAGGACCGCCTGGCCAAGAAGGGGCTGCAGGCCAAGGGCGCCAAGGCCCCGGCCAAGGCGCCCGCGGGCAAGGCCAAGAAGTAGGCCGCCATGAGCGCCAAGGCGACCCGGAACCCCGTGCGCCTGCCGGCGGAGTGGGAGCCCCACGCCGCCACCTGGATCACCTGGCCCCAGGCCCCGGGCGACTGGCCGGGCAAGTTCCAGCCCATCCCCTGGGCCTTTGCCGAGATCATCCGCAAGATAGCCAATGCCGACGGCAATGAGCGCGTGCGCCTGGCCGTGGCCGACGAGCGCGTCGAGAAAGCCGCGCGCGGCCGGCTCAGGAAGGCCGGCGCGGACCTCTCGCGCATCGACTTCCTGCGCCTGCCCACCGACCGCGGCTGGATGCGCGACTGCGGCCCCTGCTTTGTCCAGCAGGGCGAAGCCCTCGCCATCGCCGGCTTCGGCTTCGACGCCTGGAGCAAGTACCCGGAATTCGCCCTCGACGCCGAAGTCCCGGCCTTTGCGGCGCGGCGCCTCGGCCTGCCCCTCATCCCCGTCCTTCACGAGGGCCGCCAGGTGACCTTCGAGGGCGGCGCGCTGGACATCAACGGACGCGGGACCCTGGTGACCACCGAGGAGTGCTGCCTGCACCCAGACATCCAGGTGCGCAATCCCGGCTTCACGCACGCGGACTACGAGGCCGTGTTCAAGGCCGCCCTCGGCGTCGGCAACACCCTCTGGCTGGCCAACGGCATCGCGGGCGACGACACCCACGGCCACGTGGATGACTTCTGCCGCTTCGTGGACGCGCGCACCCTGGTGCTGTGCGAGGAGAAGAACCCGGCGGACCCGAACCACGGCATCCTGGAGGAGAACCGCGAGCGCCTGGAGCAGGCCCGGCTGGAGGACGGCGCGCGGCCCGAGGTCGTCCGCCTGCCCATGCCCGCGCCGCTTCATTTCGACGGCCTGCGCCTGCCCGCCAGCTACGCCAATTTCCTTATCACCAACGCCTGCGTGCTGGTGCCCACCTTCAACGACCCCAACGACCGCCTGGCCCTGGGCGTCTTGTCCGAAGTCTTCGACCGCCCGGTGGTGGGCATCCACGCCGTGGACCTGGTCTGGGGCCTGGGGACCATCCACTGCCTGACCCGGCAGGAGCCCAGGGGCTGAGTTTCGCCGACCAAACGGAGGTGCGCATGTCGCCAGCCGAAGCCGAAGTGCTTGATTTCATCGCCAGCCTGAACGCCTGCTGGACCAGGGGCGATGCTGAGGATCTGGGCGAGTATTTCCACAAGGACATGGTGGCCGTGACGCCCGTGGACCGCGAACCGCGCGTGGGGCGCGAGGCCTGCGTGGCGGGCTGGGCGGGGTTTGCCAGGAGCGCGCGCATCCAGTCCTGGGCCGAGCGCGGGCACCGGGTGAAGCTGTTCGGGGACGCCGCCGTGGTCACGTATTTCTATGAGCTGCGCTGCCGGATGGGCGGCGCGGCCATGACCCTGGAGGGCCGGGACCTGTTCTTCCTGGTGCGCGAGGGGGGGCGCTGGTGGGCCGTGGCCGACCAGTTCTCGTCCTTTCCGGCCTGAGCCCTCTTATTCCCCTGTCTCCACCGGCAGCACGATGTAGAAGTTGTTGCCCAGTTCCGAAGGCTCGTACCCGACCCGACCGCCGTGCAGCTGCACCACCTGGTGCACGAAGGCCAGGCCGTGGCCCGTGCCGTGTTCGCCTTCGGCGGAACTGGAGCGGTAGCCCGGCAGGAACAGGCCCGCGCGCTCGGATTCCGGCACCACGGGCCCGGTGGTGAAGACGTTGAGCTTGGCCCCTGGCCGGTCTTCGCCAAGGGCGTCGGGCCGGATCTCCCAGCCGTAGGCCATGAACTTGAGCGGCTCACCGTTCGGGCCGGAGACGGTGCGGGTGTACTTCACGGCGTTGGAGAAGAGGTTGGCGTAGACCTGGGCGATGAGGCCCAGGTCGGCCATGAGCAGGATGGGCTCGTCGGGGATGCCGCCCATGGACAGGTCGATGGCGATGCCCCGGTCCTCCAGGCGCGGAAGATAGCGCTCCACCTGCGGCTCCACCACCTGCTTGAGCAGGTTCACGCGGCGCTTCTCCAGGACGTAGCGGCCTTCCTGGAAGTGCCGGCGGCGCAGCAGGGTCTCCAGGAACAGGCTGGTCTGGGAGTAGTGGCGGCTGATCTCCGCGTACTGGGCGCCCAGGCGGGCCTGGAGGAAATCCAGGCTGGAGGTGAAGTCCGCCGGGGTCTCCGGCGGGGCCTCGGCCACGCAGCGCGCCAGGGCCGTGATGGAGGCGTTCAGGCGGTTGAAGAAGAGCTTGAAGATCATGTTGGGCACGATGACGTTGTGCCCGATGTCCTCCACCAGGTTCTGGATGAAGGCCAGGTGTTCCCGGTTCTTGGCCCGGGCCAGGCGGTAGTGCATCTGGTGGCCGATGCGCACGGCGAATTTTTCGAAGAAGATCTGCTTGTGCCGGGACAGGGAGACCCCGCCGGACAGCTCGAGCCAGCCCATGACGTTGTCGGGCAGGTCGAAGCCCATGAGCTCCCCGGTGTCCTTGCGGGCCGGAACAGGGGCGAAGAAGTTCGACCCGCGCATGGCCGGGTGGGGCGGAGGCTCCACGGCCAGGGGCGCTTCGGGAAGCCTGAGGCAGCGCGCGAGCTTCCAGGCCCCGGGGCCGGTGCGCAGGTACAGGCGGCAGTCCTGGTCGAAGAAGATCATGGGCAGCACCACGCAGAGGGTCAGAAAATCCCTGCGCGCGTCGAATTCGAGCGACAGGTCGAAGAACGCGGTGAACATGCGCAGCTCATCCTGCGTGAAGCTGTAGCCCTCGGAGTCCTCGATCTTCTGGAGCACCCGCCGCACAAGAACGTCCCGGCGGAACAGGTCGCTTTCCAGGCACTGGGCCGGGTCCTGCGGAAGAGGGGGGTGGGCGTTCGGCGTCTGCGCCTTTTCCGGCCCTTTTGGGGCATGGGCTGTCCGGTCTCCACGTTTCATCCGCACCTCGGGCTCGTCTCAGACGTTCCGGACGTCGGCCACGCCCAGCACCGTCCGCTCCACATCAAGGCCACGCACGGCCTCCCCGTCCGGGGCCATGCTCCAGGTCCACGTCTCGCCGCTCAGGCCGGGGTCCACGCCGAAGAGCAGGTCGGCCTCGTATTCCACCAGACCCTGGCGCAGCCCCCGCTCGGCGACGTCGGTGACCAGGCAGGCCGGGACGCCCAGGGCCTTCAGGCCGTCCAGGTGCTGGCGCACCAGGGCAGCGGCCGCCTCCAGGCGCACGGCCTTCCCCAGGGCGAAGAGCGGCAGCTGCGAAAGCAGGTTCGCCGAATACGCGAAGTCCAGCCCTGGCAGCCCGGCGCCCAACTGCGCCAGGGCGTCCGGCAGGGGCCTGGGCAGGCCCCCGGACAGCCGGTCCAGGCAGCCGGTGAGGTCGGTCTCCCGCAGCTCCACATTGCCCTGGCGCGCGGCACGGGCGCGCACCTCCGGCACAAAAGCCATATCAGCCAGAACCACCCTCTGGAAGAGGGCGGACAGCTCCTCCAGCGGCACTTCCAGCAGCAGCCCGGAGCCCATGACCAGGGCCGTGCGCCGGGCCTCAGGCGGGCAGGCTTTGGCCGCGGCCAGGGTCAGGGCCCGGCAGCGCGAAAGGTGCGGCTCCCAGGCCGCGCGGCGGCGCCTGTGCCTGGCCCAGAGCGCCACCTGCTGGGCCAGGTGCCCGTGGGGGTCGCCCTGGCCCAGCAGCCGCGCCGCAGCGTATTTGATGGCCTCCGCCAGCATGCGCTACGCCACCGGCACCTCGCTGAACTTCTCCGGCACGGCCTGGCACACGGGGCAGCGGCCGGGCGTGTCGCCTGCGTAGACGTATCCGCAGATGCTGCAGACGTGGTAGCGCGCGCGGAAGCCGGTCTTCGAGGTGCCGAGCAGGGCCAGGTGGCTGGCCACGGCGCGGGCCATCTGGGTCAGCAGCGAGCCGGCCGGCTTGTCGGACTCCGCCTCGGACTGCACGGTCCAGCCCAGGGTGTCCACGGCCATCTCGCGGGCCTCCAGCAGGGCCAGGGCCAGATTCTCGGTGCTGGAGCCGATGCGCCCGCGCAAGAAGGTCAGGGCTTTCTTGGCGTGGATCTCCTGGGCCTCGGCCAGGGCGCGCAAGGCCATGGCCGTGCCGGGCTGGCCGTCCTGGGCGGCCTTCTGGGCGCGCACGCGGTTCTTGGCCGCGGCCAGGGACTGGTGCACAAAGGCGTGGGCCAGCGGCGTCAGATCCGAAGAAAGGGCATCGCCGCAGTCTGGTGTAGGGTTCATGGGTCTTGTCCTCCCCTGGGCGTCGCGCTGTCCGCCTCGGGTCAAGTGTTGGCGCGGGCTGCTCCGCACGGCGTGCGCCGTGCTATTTGATGGCCCGGTTGATGTAGTCTTCGAGCATGACCCGGTCCACGGGCTTGGCCATGAACCAGGTGGCCCCGATTTCCAGCAGTTCCGCGATTTCCTTGATGCCGATGAAGGCGGACATGATGACGATGGGCAGCGTGGCGAAGCGCGGATCCCCGCGGATGCTGCGGATCAGGGTGGTGCCGTCCATGCGCGGCATCATGATGTCCGTGATGAGCATCGAGAAGGTGTTCGCCGAGTTGAGCGCCTCCCAGGCGTGGCGGCCATCGGGGCTCACAAAGGAGCTGTGGCCCATCTGGTCCACCACCGTGGCCACAAATTTCTGGGACAGGGCGTCGTCTTCAGCGATGAGAATCTTGGCCATGTCGCGCATCCCTCCGCAGGTTGGGGCGGGAAGCCCTCCCGCCACCGAAGATCCGATACTCTTCGCTCAGGCCACCCAGGCCGCCTGATGTGAAAATTCCTGTGCCAACCGTTCCGGCAGCGGGCCGATCCCGTGGAGTAATCCATGGATATCGGGGTGCGCTTCCGGCCGCACCTGATGCTCATCAATCTCGCAAGACCCTTTGCCAAGTCAACACCCCTGCCAGAGGCCGGCGCCAGGCCACACCCCGCTTGTGCCGCCATTCATTAGGCGCCAGTTTGGGGGCACCGGCAAGCCTTTGCCTGCGCCCTGCCTGCGTGTGCCGGGGCGTGGGCCAAGAGACTGGCAACGAGGCAAGAGTCCAAAATGATCATGCGCGGAATTCAGGCGCGTGTCCACTCTTTGGAGGAGAATCTGTGCAAGTTTTTTGCTCCGGCTCTCCTCTCTGCGGGTTCGGTCCGCAGTTCCCGGGCCGGAGCGGAGACCCGCTGGCCAGGAATATCGAGAGGGCTTGACCAGTTGCTGGTGGCTTGCGCGAGGCCGGGGACAAAACGGCGCGCGGAAGGGCCCAAGGCACCCCCGCCGGCTTCGCGGGCAGGGCATTTTGCAGGGCCGAAACACCTTAGGGGCCTGCAGGGCCGCCGGACCCCGCCAGGACTGTGCCCTGCGCCATTCGACCTTTTGACAAGGCCCTGGCCTGGGGATACTGTCAGCAATGTGGCCGGGGTGCGTCGGGGATGTTCCTGGCGCCTGCGGCCGCTCCGCCGGAACGATCCGCTTGTCTGGTGCGGCCCGCATCCCTTGGCAGAGGCCAGAGGGAGCTGTCCTGGCGCACGGCCTTGCGGCGGTCCGGCCAAGACCATGTCGATGAGGGGGTGCTTTGTGCAGAAAGTGCGGCAGGTCAGGGATCTTCTCGTCGCAGCCCTTGTGGTGTCGCTTGTGCCGGCCTACCTGATGCTCACAACTCCGCCGTTTTTCAATCACATCGACACCTGCGTCATGTTCCAGAGCATCTTCTCCTTCAACTTCCCCCACTGGAAGGGGCTGCCGCTCGTTTTTCTGCGCGGCATGAACGGTCTGTTCTCGGGCGCTGGCCTGGACCGGTTCTTTGACATGCTGCCGGTCAACAGTTCGGCAATGCTGGCCATAGCCGTTGTGCAGCACCTGTGCACAATGGCCGCCGTGCTGTATTTCTCGTGGACCGTGGCCCGCACCACCTGGGGACGGCTGCTCTGCGCCGTCCTGCTTTCCGTGTTCCCCATCACCTTTCTGTCCTCGCACTTCATCGCGCTGGAGGGATTCCTGCCTGCGCTGCTGCTGACCCTCGCGGGCCTGGTGGTGCGCATCTCCCGCCCGGACGGCCTCTCCCGGCGGAATATGGTCCTGCTGGCGCTGGTGTCCTTCGCGGCCTGCAATGTCCGGCATGACTTCGCGGTGCTGCTGGCCCTGGCGCCGCTGGCCGTGCTGGCGGCAGATCTCCTGGCGAGAGCGGGGCTGCACGCGGCGGCCCGGCGCTTCGCCCTTGTCCTGGGCCTGGGCGTGGCGGTCCTGCTGGCCACCATGACCGTGGAGAAGGTGGTCCTGCATGTCATCGGGGCCGAGGTGGACTCCATTGCGGGCCGCACGGCTTCCAACAGGATCGATGTGGCGAACGCCCCCAGGATGAGCAGCGAGGAGATCGAACAATTGCGCGCCGCCATGACCGAATGCATGCTGGATGTACCCGGGGCGGCCGAGTTTGTGCAGATGCTCATGTATCCTCAGGGCGACACCTACATGAATGTCCAGAACCTCCTCGCGCAGCGGAACTCTTTTTTTGAGCTTCTGACGCAGCGCCAGCGCAACGACAGAACGGACATTGTGCTCAACAGGCTCACCTGGTGCTATGTGCGGGCGAATCCGGCGCGCTCGTGGATCCAGGGCTGGGAGCGGTTCAGGCAGTTCAAGGACGTTCCGCTGGACCAGTCCTCTTTTGTAGACAACAGCAAGGGCTTTATCCAGGTCTCCGAGAGATATCCCGTCACCGTCGGCCTGGTGGACGGGGCCTTCCTGTCCAGCGACGGGCACGAATATGACGCCATCGCCGCCAGCCCGCTGTATGCCCCGTTCCACAAGGTGACCACGGCCTGGCTTGCCGGGGCGGTTTTTGCCGCCGCCGTGCTGTGCCTGCTGGCGGCCCCGCGCAGGGTGGCGCAGCTGCCGGCGCTGGCCCCGCTCCTGCTTGTCGGGGCGGTGCATCTTGTGCTGGTGGGGTTCATCACCGCCGCGGTTCCCCGCTACGGGTTCGTGTTCGGCATGTTGTACTATGCAGCGCTGTTGCTCCTCGGAATAGGCGTCGTTGAGGGGCAGACGGACAAGCCGCCCGCGGCGTAGGTCCGCCCCGAGCTCGCCGCCGCCGGCTCAGAAGCGCGCGTACAGAAAGGGCGTGAAGCCCTCGGTGGCGAAGAGCAGCGAGAACCAGACCAGGGTCAGCAGCGCCGCCGGGGCGTACCAGCGCCGCCCGCGCAGCAGGAGCAGGTCCTCGCAGCCCAGCCCTCGCAGGGCGTGGGCCAGGGCCGTGAGCGCAAGCGCAGCCCAGACGAACGGGTGTATCCAATGCACCGTTCCGCCGCCCAGCATGGCCGAGAGGATGCGCCGGAGGTGCCCAAGGTCCTCGGCCCGGAAGGGGATCCAGCACAGGGCGACGAACAGGGTCGTCCCGGCCCAGGCCAGAGCCGCGCTCCACGGCGCCGGGCCGCGCTGGCCGCGCCATCCGCGCCACAGGCGGTGCGCGCAGAGCCCAAGCCCGTGCAGCGCCCCCCAGAGCACGAAGACCCAGCCCGACCCGTGCCAGATGCCGCAAAGCAGCATGACCAGCATCAGGTTGGCCAGGGTGCGCGCCTGGCCCTGCCTGCTGCCCCCCAGGGGGATGTACACGTAGTCCCGGAACCAGAAGGACAGGCTCATGTGCCAGCGCCGCCAGAACTCCGAGGGGTTTCGGGCCGCGTAGGGGAAGTTGAAGTTCTCCGGCAGGCGTACGCCAAGGATCCTGGCCGCGCCCAGGGCCATGTCCGAATAGGCGGAGAAGTCCAGGTAGATCTGCAGGGCGTAAGCCAGGGCCGCGGCCCAGGTGGAGGCCGCGTCGTAGACCCCGGCGTTGCCGTAGACCTCGGCCACGTAGAGGCCCAGGCGGTCGGCCAGCACCAGCTTCTTGAACAGGCCCATGCTGAAGCGCCGGAAGCCGTCGTACAGGGCGTCGGCATCCGGCCTGGGCAGGGCGTCCAGCTGGGGCAAAAGCTCCTCGGCCCGGACTATGGGCCCGGCCGCGAGCACCGGGAAGAAGCTGGCCAGGCAGAGCACGTCCAGGGGATTTTTGCGCGCCGCCAGGCGCCGGCCATGCACCGCCGCCAGGTAGGTGATGGCCGAGAAGGTCTGGAAGGACAGCCCCAGGGGCATGAGGATGCGCAGGGTCCCGGCCTGCCCGTCCGGGAAGAAGCCGGCGAACTTGAAGAACCCCAGCAGCCCGAGGTGCAGGGCCAGCCCGGCCAGGAGCAGGGGCTTGCGCGACCTTTCGGAGCGCTCCATCCAGAGGGCCAGGGCCCAGTCCGCCAGGGCCGCGCCGGCAAGCAGCGGCAGGAAGCGCAGATCCCACCAGGCGTAGAAATACAGCCCGGCCAGGGTCAGCAGGGGCTTGCGCCAGGCCGCGGGCCCAAGGCGCAGCAGCGCCAGGACCAGGACCAGGAGCAGCAGGAATTCAGGGCGCCAGAAGGGCATTCCGGTGCTCCGTGATGTGTTGCAGGACGGCCTGGGCCGCCAGGCGGTGGCCGTCCGCGTTCAGGTGGCCGATGCCGGGCATGGTGTTGGGGAAGCCCCGCGGCAGGCGGCCCGTGGCCTGGAAATGTTTGATGAAGACCGGCCCGAGGTCCACCAGGGGCACCCCCAGCCGCTGGCAGGTGCGGGCAAAGGCCTGCATCAGGGGGCCGGCGAAATCGTCCGTGCGCACCTGGCCGCGCGCCAGGTAGGGCAGGGTGGGCGCGTAGACCAGCAGCACCGGCCCGCCCGCGCGCCGCGCAAGCTCCGTCAGCAGAAACTCCCAGGCCTTCTCGGGCGCAGGCGGCAGGCTGGCCTCGCCGCCGGCCGGCGCCGGGGCGCAGG
>JAHJLB010000030.1 GCA_018822105.1 Pseudomonadota bacterium | reverse complement strand
CCGCCGCCGGCCTCCAGGCCGAGCACGGCCGCAGCGTTCAGCCCGGCGCAGGCCTCGGCCTGGGCCTCCCCGGCGAAGAGCGCCAGGGCCAGGGCCTTCTCACGCCAGAACAGGGCGTCCGGGGCCTTGCGCACCTGCCCGGCCAGGAAGTCCGCCAGCCGGTCGGTGTCGCGCCGGGCGGCCAGGCGCTCGAAATAGGCCAGCCCGCCCTCGGCCTCCGCCGGAATCCGCCACTGCGCCGCCACGGCGCGAAGGGCCGCGCGGGAGGCCGCAGCCAGGGGCAGGTCCGGAGCGGACAGGATCTGCGCCGCCAAAGGCCCGTGCAGGGGGTTCTCGCCCCAGGCCCAGAGCAGCAGCTCCGCAGCCAGGGCCAGCAGGCGATGGCGCTCCGCTCCCTCCTCCTCGGCCCGCGCCAGCTCCAGGCACAGGGCGCCGGTGCGGGCCAGGTGCCGCCAGCCCGTGGAGGCCAGAGTCAGGGACTGGCGCAGGGGCGTGGGCAGGGACGCCCATTGCGCGTCCAGACGCGCAGGGCGGTTCAGGTCTTGCTGCTGCGGGAGCACGGCGCACCCTCCTCCAGGTCCGCAAGGGAGCACTCCAGGTCCACCTGCCGGGCCAGGTCCTCGATGGGCAGGGGCTCGAACAGGGCCTCGCCGAAATACACGCGCAAGAGCGTCAGGGTCTTGGCGGCGTTGCCCAGGTGCCGGGCCACCATCTGCCGGTTGATGCGCCCCATGCGCAGGCGCTGGACAGGGTCCGCCGCCAGGGCCGCCACGGCGTCGGCCAGGCCCGAGGCGTCCTCCGAGGGGAGCACGAAGCCGTTGACGCCATGGTGCACCAGCTCCGGCAGGCCGCCCACGTCCGTGACCACAACAGGCAGGGAGCAGGCGAAGGCCTCCAGCAGCACGTTGGGCAGGCTCTCCTGGCGCGAGGGCAGCACCAGGATGTCCGCGTCCTTGAGCTCACGCAGCACGCCCTCGTGGGGCAGGTGGCCGGGGAGGGCCAGGCGCAGGCGCAGCTCCGGGGTCACCAGCCCGTCAAAAGGCTTCATGTTGCGCACCCCGGCGGCCACGAACTCCAGGTCGCGCACGCCGCGGGCCACCAGCTCCGCGGCCAGGCGCAGGAACACGTCAAGGCCCTTGGCCGGGGCCTCGTTGCCCACGTAGAGCACGCGCACCCCGCGCTTCCTGCGCGCCTGGCGCTCCGGCGGCAGGCCGCCGTGGAACAGGGCCGCATCGGGCAGAAAGGAATTGTACACCAGCCTGAGGCGGCTCTGGGGCACCTGGTATTTCCGCAGCACCTCGCAGCACCTGAGGGAATTGCAGGTGACGCCCTGGGCCAGCAGGCAATACAGGGCGAAGATGGTGTTGGGCGGGAAGATGACGCCCCGGTTGACGAACAGGGCGAAGCGCGCCCCCGTGAGCTTGGCCAGGGCCGCGCTCTTATAGGCCTTGGCGTGGAAGGTGTGCACCACGTCGGCCTGCACGCGCCGGGCCAGGTCGGCCACGAAGGAGGCCGCGCGCACATAGCGCCTGAAGCCGTCGTACTCGACGATCTCCACCGGGTTCCAGCCCGTGGCCAGGGGCGTGAGCGCGGCGCGGATCTCCGAGCCGGGCGGAATCACCGCCGTGATGCGCAGGCCGCTCTCGCGCATGCCGAGGATGTTGTTGACCATCTGCCTGCTGCCGCCGGAGAGCTTCTCCGAATCGGTCATGTACAGGACGCTGGCCACCTCGGGCCGCTTGCGCAGAAACTTGAAGAACAGCCGCGAGGAGAGCGCGCCGGAGTACATGCGCAGGCGGCTTTCGATCCACCTGCCGTCCTTGGCCTTGCCCACCCCGATGCGGTGGATGCGCAGGGGGTCGCTCCCGCGCACGTTGGCGCTGCGCTCCAGGGTGAAGGCGGAGTTGAACCCGGCCTCGCGCAGGCAGGACTGGGCCAGGGCGTCGTACTGGCCCCAGGGCCAGCAGAAGGACTGCTCCTCGCCGAAGCCGTTGATGTCGCGCATGCGCGCATGGCAGCGGCGGAAGTCCTCCAGGCAGAAGGCGCGGCGCTCGGCGTCGGAGCGGCGGCGGTAGTAGAGGCCGCCCCCGGCCGCCGGGCTGCCAGCAACCGGCCAGTAGCCGTTGTAGGCATAGGCGCTGCCGGTCTCGAACTGCGGCAGCGGGCTTGCCTGCGGGCCCTGGCGCTGCTCCGCGGAATAGATGCCCCAGGCGCTCCAGTGGGCTTGGGGGCCGGCCAGGTCCCCGGTCTTGACGAGGCTGCGGAACGCGCCCTGGTGCCGGGCGCTGTGGGCGTAGACCTCGAAGCCGTAGTCCTGCCCCAGGGCGCGCAGCTCGGCCTCGTTCAGGAACTGCGACAGGTCCCCGGCCTCCAGGGCGCGGCGGAAGGACTCCGGGGCGGACAAGAGCTCCGGGCCACCGGCCCCCTCAGCGAGCTGCGGACGCTTGGCCCCTGCGCCGATGAAGTCCGTGACGCAGAAGAACACCCCGGTCATGCCGTACCTGGCCAGGAGCGGCGCGGCCACGGTCCAGTTGCTCAGGTGGCAGTCGTCGAAGGTCAGCACGCAGGCCCTGGCCGGTGCGGGCGCGGCGCCGCGCAGGGCCGCAAGCAGCGCGCGCGCGGAGATGGTGGAGAAGCCCGCGTCGCGGATGGCCGCCAGGTGCTCCTCGAAGCGCTCGGGCGTGTGCCCGTCGGCCAGGCTCACGTTATGATAGCAGAGGACAGGAATGCTGTGCGACACGCGGTTCTCCCTCGGCGCAGGCTAGCAGATGGCGCCCGGCCCGGCAAGCTGGCCCGCCGGCCAATCGGGCGCGGCAATCCTTCTATTGATAATCTGCGCGGATGGGGCTAGAAGAACGGCATATGTCCGAGCGGACGATTCTCTTCCTCGCCGAGCCGCAGTCTGTCAGCGGCATCTTCTCTGCCCTGCGCGACGCCGGGGTTCAGGCAGGCGTGGCCGATGGCCTCACCTCAGCCCTGACCTTCCTCAAGCGTTCGCCCACAGCACTCATCTTCTCACGCCCTGCGCTCCCCGGCTACGCCGCCGAGGCTTTGCTCTCGCGCCTGGCCGAGCTCTCGGGCAACGGGGAGGCCACCCCGCCGGTGATCATCTTCTCGCGCGCGGGCAATGCCGAGGAGGCCCAGAAGTTCCTGGAACTGGGCGCGCGCGACTACTGGCTGGAGCCCCTGGCCTGGGAAAAGATCTGCCTGGTGCTGCCCCCGGCCTCGGCGGCGGACACCCTGGAGCCGGAGCCCGCGCCCAGGCCCGAACGCCGCGCCGCCGGGCGCGTGCTCTCCAACGCCTCGGCCCACGGCGTCTCGCGCCTGGCCTCCAACGCCTCCCTGGCCTCCGGGGCGGCCGCGTCCTCCTCCGGCCCGGAATCCGCCGCCGGCCGTTTCGCCATCATCGGCCGGCACCCCGCGGTGCAGCGCGTGCTGGCCCTGGCCCGGCAGGTGGCGCGCAGCAAGGCCACGGTGCTCATAAGCGGCCCCTCGGGCACCGGCAAGGAGATGTTCGCCCGCTTCATCCACCACAATTCCGACCGCGCGCGCGAGCCCTTTGTGGCCATCAACTGCGCGGCCCTGCCCGAACATCTGCTGGAGAGCGAGCTCTTCGGGCACGAGAAGGGCGCCTTCACCGGGGCCATCCACCGCAAGCTGGGCAAGTTCGAGCTGGCCCAGGGCGGCACCATCCTGCTGGACGAGATCACCGAAATGGACCTGGCCCTGCAGGCCAAGCTGCTGCGCGTGCTGCAGGAGGGCGAGATCGACCGCGTGGGCGGGGTGGAGACCATCGGCGTGGACGTGCGCGTGCTGGCCACCACCAACCGCGACATCGAGCAGACCGTGCGCGAGGGCAAGTTCCGCCAGGACCTGTTCTACCGCCTGAACGTCATCCCTCTGCGCCTGCCAGCCCTCTCCGAGCGCGGCGAGGACGTGCTGCTCCTGGCCGACTATTTCGTGGGCAAGTACGCCGCGGCCTACGGCATGGGCGTGCAGGTCTTCGCCGAGGAGGCCCGGGCCTGGCTGGCAAGCTACGAATGGCCGGGCAACGTGCGCGAGCTGCAGAACCTCATGGAGCGCGCCGTGCTCCTGGCTCAGGGCGGACCCATCCAGCAGCGGCACTTCCTGCTCGACGGCGACACCTGGGGCATCGACGTGACCGAGGCCCTGCCCGAACCCCTGCCCACGGGCCAGATGGAGGCCGCCGCGCCAGCCGCCTCCCCTCCCGCCAACCTGCGCGACGCCCTGTCCGTCATGCCCCTGCACGAGATGGAGAAGCAGCTCATCCTCAAAAGCCTGGACGAGACCAGCGGCAACCGCACCCTGGCCGCCCAGCTCCTGGGCATCTCCGTGCGCACCCTGCGCAACAAGCTCAACGAGTATCGGGAGCAGGGGCTCGAAGTGGCGTAGGGAGACTGCTCAGGCCGCCGACGGCGACGCCAAGGGCTCCGCCCCTTTGTCAGCCCCAGTTCTCAACATTCCCGGCATTTTGCCCCCGCCCCGCCCCTTGCCCAGCGCCGCCCTTTCGCATATCCTGCTCCCAGGTCGGCAGTTCACCCAGGCGTCGCCGCCCCGCAAGGGGAGCTAAACCTGCCCTTTCCCCTCCCCTCGACACCGTATTCCCGTGCCGAGTCGGAAGTCGGCGGCCACCGGCGGTCCCTTTGCGGATCTGGCACGTGTGTGAGGATACGCCATGTCGAAAACCGTTTTGCCCCTCCATGTGGGCGACATCTCCTCCTTTGCGCGCTCCCTGGGCGGCCAGCTGGCCGACTGCGGGCGCACCCCCGGACACGTCGAGCTCCTGAACATGCTGGCGCGCTCCAGCGGCCACAAGAACTTCCAGCACCTGCGCGCCAGCGCCCTGCAGGCGGCCAAGCAGCAGCCCGCGCCGGAACCCGTTAGCCAGGCCCGGCTGACCCGGCTGGCCCGCCTCTTCGACGCCCAGGGCCGCCTGTCGCGCTGGCCCGGCAAGCGCGGCCTGGAACTGTCCTGCCTCTGGGTCGTCTGGTCGCGCATTCCGGCCCGGCACACCTTCAGCGAAACCGAACTCAACGACCTCCTGAACACCCTGCACAGCTTCGGCGACCACGCCCTCGTGCGGCGCGGGCTGTGCGACTTCGGACTCATGACCAGAACAGCGGACGGCCGCGAATACAAACGCGTCGAACAAAAACCCTCGGCAGAGGCCCTGGCCCTGCTGGAGCGCTTGGAGAGATGACCAGGGGTTCCACCCCTGGACCCCGCCGGGGGGGATTATCCCCCCCGGACCCCCTCATTGGCTCGCTGCGGG
>JAHJLB010000029.1 GCA_018822105.1 Pseudomonadota bacterium | reverse complement strand
CCGGGCCCTGGCCCCCCTGCCCGGACCGATCCTCATCATGCTCTACACCTGGAACAAGGCCGCGGACCTGGACGCCACGCTGGCGAGCCTGTTCGCCTCGGACCTGTCCGCAGGAGGGGCGCGCGCGCGGATCCTGGTGCTGAACAACGGCAGCACCGACGCCACCCCGGACGTGCTGGCCGCCTGGGCCGGGCGCGCGGGCGGGACCCTTGCGCGCGCGGACCTGCCCGTGAACATCGGCGCGCCGGCGGCCCGCAACTGGCTGGCCGCCATGCCCGAGGCCCGGGCCGCCGAGAGTCTCGTGTACCTGGACGACGACGTGGACCTGCCGCCGGACTGGCTCCTGCGCCTGGGGGCCGCGCTGCAGCAGTTCCCGCAGGCCGGGGTGGTGGGCTGCAAGGTGGCGGACCACCAGGCCCCGCACCTGCTCCAGAACGCGGCCGGGCACCTGGCCGTCCCCGCCGAGGCCCGGGAGGGCCGGCCCGACCTGGACTTCCAGAGCCTGACGCCCAATCCCTTCCGCCTAAGCGACGCGCACCTGCAGGGGCCGGACTGGGGTCTGTTCGACTTCATGTCCCCCTGCGCCTCGGTGACGGGCTGCTGCCACCTGTTCCGGCGCGAGGCCCTGGACGCCCCGGCAACAGCGGGCGGCGGCTTTTCCCTGGCCCTGGGCCCCTCGCAGTACGACGATTTCGAGCGCGACCTGCGCATGCTCGATGGCGGGGGCTTCGCCGCCTACACGGGGCATCTGCGGGTGCGCCACCGCAAGCGCAGCGGGCTCTCGGCCCAGGGGGCCGGGCGGAACGGGGATGCGGCCGGGGCCAACGCCCAGGGCAACCGGTACAAGATGCAGGCCATGCACTCCCGGGCGGACATCGCCCGGCACATCCACACCCAGGCCGAGCGGCTGGAGGCGCGCCTGCGCGAGCGTCTTGGCCTGCTCGACGAACTGCGCCTGGACGGCGCCGGAGCCCCCACATGACCGACACCAGCCAGGAATTTCTCGACCGGCACCAGGAGCTGGGCCCCGGCCAGAGCTTCTGCTTCGCCTGCCACCCCGGCGTGCCCTGCTTCAACGCCTGCTGCTCGGCCCTGGACCTCATGCTCACCCCCTACGACGCCCTGCGCCTGCGGCGCACCACGGGCCAGTCCTCGCGGGAGTTCCTGCACCTCTTCGCCACGCTGCTGGCCATGCCCGACCTGGGCCTGCCCCTGCTGCACATGCGCATGCTCGACGATGCGCGCCGCAAATGCCCGTTTCAGCGCGAAGCCGGCTGCGCCGTGTACCAGGACCGGCCCTCGGCCTGCCGCACCTACCCCCTGGGCCGCGCCACCCAGCCCGGAGCCGAGGGCACGCAGGAGCGCGTCTTTGTCCTGCGCGAGCCCCATTGCCGGGGCTTTGAGGCCGGAAAAGACTTCGGCGCCCAGGCCTGGATGCACGACCAGGGATTGGAACCATACAACGCGGCCAATGACCGCTACATGGCCCTGGCTGCGGACCTGCGCCGCTTCGTGGCCGGCGGGGGCGCGGCCCTGGGCCCGAAGCAGACCGGCATGGCCGGGCTGGCCCTCTACCAGCCCGACGAGTTCCAGATCTTTCTTCGCCGGTCCGGGCTCATGGACCGCTTGGACCTGGCCGAGGAGCGCAGGCAGGCCGTGCTGGAGGACGAGGAGGCCTGCCTGGACTTCGGCTACGACTGGCTGGGGCTCTCGCTTTTGGGCCACACCGAAGCCCTGCGCCCCAAGGGGTAGCGCCAAAGCCGCGAAGCCCAGGCAAGTCGCGGCAGCGATTGTTTCCAGCATGTTATAAATAGTCTAGATCTTTTTAAGATGATTGCTAGACAATATGGCCGCGCGATGTCCGCAGGTCTGGCCCGGCCTTGGGTGAAATTTGCCAGGGCAGGGCGGCCCCGCTTATCGCAATCAGTGCTTGCCAGGGCCGGAGCCCCGTTTGTACTCTCGGCGAACGGCCGGCTCCTCGGCCCAACGGTCGCAGCCAAAGGGAGACAGTCTTGACGCAGCATGCCCTCAGCCATCCCAAGATCCTGAGCCTGGAAGGGTTTCTGGCCGTGAAGCAGGCCCTGCCCAAGGGCTTTCGCCTGGTGTTCACCAACGGCTGCTACGACATCCTGCACCCCGGCCACGTGGACCTGCTCACCCGCGCCCGGGCCCTGGGCGACGGCCTCCTCCTGGGCCTCAACTCCGACGCCTCGGTGCGCCGCATCAAGGCCCACCTCGGCGGCGGCGGGGCTCCGGGCCCGGCCCGCCCGCTGAACAGCCAGGACGAGCGCGCCTTTGTGCTGGCGGCCCTGGAGAGCGTGGACTTCGTGGTGGTCTTCGACGAGGACACGCCCCTGTCGCTCATCCGCGCCGTGCGTCCGCAAGTGCTGGTCAAGGGCGGGGACTGGAACGTCGAGCGCATCGTGGGCCGGGAGGAGGTGCAGGCCGCTGGCGGCCAGGTGCTCAGCCTGCCGCTCCTGGCGGGCTACTCCACCTCCGGGCTCATCGAGCGGATCCGCCGCGCCGCCCCTTGAACGCATCCGGGCGCACGTTCCCCTTGGACGCATTGCTCCTTGACGGCGCGAATGGTTCCTGCTATGTGGTTCTGCTCGGACGGATTCGGGCCAATAGCTCAGTTGGTAGAGCCCCCGGCTCATAACCGGATGGTCCCAGGTTCGACCCCTGGTTGGCCCACCAGCCGAACACAGCCAGGCGGACCCCAGGGGCCGAGAGCCCGGCAGGCCAGACCGGCAGACCAGACCAGCAGGCCAGACGAGAAGGATGAACATTGACCAGACGCGCAGCAGCGAAGCCGTTGAAACTGACCGCCCGGACCTGTGCAGGCGCTTGCAGATGCTCCCAGGGGGAATCCCTAAGGGAGCATCTGCGTTTTGAGGGGGTTGCATGAACGCTCAGCAGGCCTTGTCCCGCATACGTTCCCTGGCCCCGGAGGCCTTTGCCGCGGACTGGGACAACTCCAGGGTGCAGATCGCCGGCGCCCGCGACGAGGTGCGCAAAATCGCCGTGACCCTGGACCCCCTGCCCCTCATCATGGCCGAAAGCCTGGCCTGGGGCGCGGAGCTCGTGGTGACCCACCACCCGCTGTACCTGCAGCCCCAGGCGCCCACGAGCCCCGGCCAGTACCTGGACGTGCTGCGCCTGTTCCTGTCCGCCGGGGCCTGGCTCTATGCCGCGCACACCAGCCTGGACTGCCGCCCCGGCGGCCCGGCCTTCTGGCTTGGACGCGCCCTGAAGCTCACGGGCTGCCGCAGCATTGAGCGCGTGCAGGACTTCCCCGCCCGCGAGGTTTTCTTCCAGGCCACTGCGCGCATCACCGAGCGCGAGGCCCGGCCCCTGTCCGAGGTTCCCGGCGTCCTGGCCGTGTCCCAGAGCGCCTCGGGCGAGGTGCGCGTCATCTGCGAGGAATCGGCCTGGGCGGACATCGCCGAGCGGCTGGTGGGCATCTTCGGCCAGCGCCCGGAGTTCCTGGTGCGCCGCCTGGAGGCCCCGGTGGAGAGCGTCGGTTTCGGCCAGGTGGGCGACCTGCCGGAGCCCCTGCCCTACGAGGACTTCGCCAGGCTGCTGGAGAAGGCCCTGTTCAACGCGCACAGGCCCTTCGTCAAAAGAGACGGGGCCAACGTGTTCTGGGCCGAATGCGGACCGCGGAGTCAGATGGTCCGCCGCGTGGGCTACACCACGGGCTCCGGGGCCTCGCTCATCCCGGCGGCCTTTGCCGCCGGAGCGGATGTGTTCATCTGCGGCGACGTGAAATACCACGCCGCCCTGGAGGCGCCGGGCATGGTCATGGACGTGGGCCATTTCATCCTGGAGGAGGAGATGATGCGTCTCTTCGCCCAGGAGCTCGCCCAGGCCCTGCGCGGCGAGGTTGAGGTGCGTTTTTTTGAGGGAAAGAGCCCGTTCGGCTATCGGGTGCTGGCCTGATCCAGCGCCCCCTGTCCGGCGGCGTCACAATATTGCAACACTACGAGGTGTCCATGTATCAGAAGCAGATCGAGCAGTTGGTGGTCCTGCAGACCGTGGATGATGAGATCATGCTCCTGGAGACCGAGGTCCGCCAGGCCCCTCTGGAGCTCTCGGAGCTGGAGGCCCGGCTGGCCGGTTTCAAGGAGCGCCAGGCCCAGGTGCAGGAGCGCCTGGACATCCTCAAGACCCAGCAGAAGCGCCTGGAGGTCGAGATCGAGGACGATGGGCACAAGATCAAGAAGAGCAAGAACAAGCTCATGGCCGTGGGCAATTCCAAGGAATACCATGCCATGATGCGTGAAATGGACAGCATGGAGAAGCTGAACCGCCTGCGCGAGGAAGAGCGCATCGCGGTGATGGAGGAATTGGAGCGCCAGGAGGCCGCCATGGCCGAGGTGGCCAGCGAGATGGAAGGCCTCATGGAAGGCTATGACGTCAAGAAGGCCACCCTGGACGAGCGCATCGCCAAGGCCCAGGCCCGCCTGGACGCCCTGACCCGCCGCCGCAACAAGGCCGGCAAGGTCGTGCCGCCGCCCATCCTCGGCCGCTACGAGTTCATCCGCTCGCGCATCGAGCACCCGGTCATCGTGCCGGTGACGGAAGGCATCTGCGGCGGCTGCCACATCAGGATCCCGCCGCAGTCGTTCAACGAACTGCAGAAGGGCAAGCAGATCCTGGGCTGCCTCAACTGCCAGCGGATCATCTATTGGGTTGAGCACACGCCAGCAGTCAACGATTAAGGTTTACGCCGGAGTTGGACGGACCGTCGCTGCGCCCCGCAAGGGGCGGGGAGGAAAGTCCGGGCTCCAAAGGGCAGAGCGCTGGGTAACGCCCAGGGGGAGCGATCCTCGGAAAGCGCAACAGAAAGCAGACCGCCACGCGCCCCCTCGGGGGCCTGGGGTAAGGGTGAAACGGTGGGGTAAGAGCCCACCAGCGGGCGTGGCGACACGTCCGGCTAGGTAAGCCCCGCTCGGAGCAAGACCAAATAGGGAGGCAGGCTGGCCCGGCTATTGCCTCCGGGTAGGTTGCTTGAGCTGGCCGGTAACGGCCAGCCTAGAGGAATGACGGTCACCCGTCCCGCGAGGGAGGGGAACAAAACCCGGCTTACAGTCCGGCTCCGGCAAGCCGACGACAACCCGGGGGGCCAGCAGGCCCCCCGGTCAACGTTTCAGGACACCCACAAGGCGCCCCCAGAGCCACCATGACAGCGGCGAACACCTTCCCTTCCGGCCCCCTCTGGGCCGTGCTCCTGGCGGCCGGAAGCGGCACGCGCATCGCTGCGGCCCTGGCCGGCGCCGCCGCGCCGCGCAAGCAGTATCTTGACCTTGACGGCGCGCCCCTGTTCTGGAAGAGCGCCCGCACCCTGTCCCGGGTGCAGGCCGTCCGGGGCCTGGTGCTCGTCTTTCCGCCGGAGGACGTGTCTGGCATGGCCGAGCAGGTGACCCGCCTGGACGCCGCCCTGCCCCTGGGCCTGCCCTGGCGCGTCTGCGCCGGCGGGGCGCGGCGCCAGGACTCCGTGCGCCTGGGCCTGGCCGCCTTGCCCGCCGGCGGGCCGGAAGCCTGCCGGGCCGTGCTGGTGCACGATGCCGCCCGGCCCTTCGTCTCCGCCGCCCTGGTGCGCCGGGTGGTCGAGGCCCTTGGACCGGGCAGCCCGGCTGCCATCCCCGGCCTGGCGGTGACAGACACCATCAAGGCCGTGGACCACAACAATGTTGTTGTAGAGACCCTGGACCGCGCCACCCTGCGCGCCGTGCAGACGCCCCAGGGCTTCCTGCTGGCCCCGCTCTCGGCGGCCCACGCCCGGGCCCAGGCCGAGGGCTGGGAAGTCACGGACGACGCCGGACTCATGGAGCGCGCCGGGCATCCCGTGGCCGTTGTCCCCGGCGAGGAGCAGAACGTGAAGATCACCACCCCGGCCGACCTGGCCCTGCTGCAACCACAGCAGACCGCAGCGCCGCGCACGGGCTGGGGCTATGACGTGCACCGCTACCTCGCCCCCGGCGAGACCAGCGCCAAGGTCCTGGCCCAGGCCCGGCCCATGATGCTCGGCGGCATCGCCATCCCCGGCGCACCGCAGGTCATCGCCCATTCCGACGGCGACGTGCTGCTGCACGCCCTCACCGACGCGCTGTTGGGCATCGCCTGCGCCGGCGACATCGGCCGGCTCTTCCCGGACACCGACGCGAATTTCGCCAACATGCCCAGCGCCGTGTTCGTCACCGAGGCCCTGCGGCGGCTGCGCAGCGCAGGCTACCGGCCCGTGCACGCAGACCTGACCGTGGTGGCCCAGGTGCCGAAGCTCGGCCCGCACAAGCAGCGCATGGCCGCGCAGATCGCGCAGCTGCTGGAGCTTCCGGCCGGCGCAGTGAACGTCAAGGCCACCACCGAGGAAGGCCTGGGCTTCACCGGAGAAAAACGGGGCATCAAGGCCGTGGCCGTGGTCACGGCCATGCCCGGATAGGGTGCAGGGGGCGCCGCCCCCTGCACCCGGCCAAAGGGCCTGAGGCCCTCTGGACTCCCCCTTTGGCGGCGGCTCCCGCGGCCTGGGCCGCGCCGCGCAAAGGAGGGGGTCCGGGGGAAATCATTTCCCCCGGCGGGGTCCAGGGGCAGCGCCCCTGGTGCAGGTCACCAAGGGCCAGCGCACAGGGGGCGGAGCCCCTGGATACACAGCAACCAACGCACAGCACTGGAGTCCGAATGCGCCTGTACAACACCCTGGGCCGCGCCAAGCAGGAATTCGTTCCCCGGCGCGGCAACGAAGTCTCCCTGTACGTCTGTGGCATCACCGCCTATGACCTCTGCCACGTGGGCCACGCCCGAAGCGCCGTGGTTTTCGACGTTTTGGTGCGCTACCTGCGCCACAAGGGCTTTCAGGTCACCTTCGTGCGCAACTTCACGGACGTGGACGACAAGATCATCAAGCGGGCCAACGAGCTGGGCATGAGTTCCCAGGACGTGGCCGAGAAATACATCGCCGAGTTCTACGTGGACATGGACGCCCTGGGCGTGCTCAGGGCCGATGTGGAGCCCAAGTGCACGGAGCACATCGCGGAGATGGTCGAGCTCACCCTGGGCCTCATCCAAAAGGGCCACGCCTATGCCACGCCTTCGGGCGACGTGTACTTCAGGGTGCGCAGCTTCGAAGGCTACGGCAAGCTCTCCGGCCGCAAGATCGAGGACCTCATGAGCGGGGCGCGGGTGGACCCGGGCGAGGAGAAGGCCGATCCCCTGGACTTCGCCCTGTGGAAGGCGGCCAAGCCCGGCGAGCCCTTCTGGGACAGCCCCTGGGGCCGCGGCAGGCCCGGCTGGCACCTGGAGTGCAGCGCCATGAGCGAGAAGTACATGCCCCTGCCCCTGGACATCCACGGCGGCGGGCAGGATCTGGCCTTTCCGCACCACGAGAACGAGATCGCCCAGAGCGAGGCCGCCACGGGCAAGGACTTCGCCAGGTTCTGGGTGCACAACGGCTTCGTGCAGATCAACTCCGAGAAGATGTCCAAATCTCTCGGGAATTTCTTCACCATCCGCGACATCCTGGCCCAGTTCCTGCCCGAGACCCTGCGCTATTTCCTCTTGTCCATGCACTACCGCAGCCCGCTGGACTTCTCCTTTGACGCGCTGGAGGAGGCCGAGAAGGGCCTGCGCCGCATCTACACGGCGTTTTTGCAGGCGCGCGAGGCCGTGGCCGGGGCCAAATGGTCCAAGAGCCCCCTGCCGCAGGAGCTGCTGGAGGAGTTGGCCGGCTACGAGCAGGGCTTTGCCGACGCCCTGGAGGACGATTTGAACACCGCCGGGGCCCTGGGCCACCTCTTCGGCATGGTGCGCCTGGCCGGGCGCATCCTGGAGGACAAGACCCTGCGCAAGGCCGAGGCCGGGCGCGACGCCCTCACCCGCGTCCTCTCCGCCGTGGCGGACTGGTCCGGGGTGCTGGGCGTGTTCGGCCGGGAGCCCGCCGAGGCGCTGGCCGAGCTCAAGGCCTGCCGCAGCGCGCGCAGGGGCATTGACGCCGCGGCGGTGGAAGGGCTTTTGGCCGCGCGCCTTGAAGCCCGAAGGGCCAAGGACTTCGCCGCGTCCGACGCCATCCGGGACGAGCTTGCGGCCATGCAGGTGGAGGTCAAGGACACCCCCGCCGGCCAGGTCTGGGACGTGCTCTAGCCGCTGCCGGATGCAGAAATTTCGCCCCCCCCTTTCCTTTCCCTGAAAGGGAGGATATGGTTCAAGCAAGTTGTCTCCCCCACCCTTGCACGGAGGTCAATCATGCTTGAGCGCCCCGGCGTCGTCACCATGCGCGGCAATCCGCTCACCCTCCTGGGCCCGGAGCTTCAGCCGGGCCAGAAGGCCCCGGACTTTTCCCTGGTCACCAACGACATGGAGCCCGTGACCCTGGCCGACTACCAGGGCCTGGCCCTGGCCCTGGTCAGCGTGCCTTCCCTGGACACCCCGGTCTGCGCGGTGGAGACCCGCCGCTTCAACGCCGAAGCCGCCAAGCTCGCGCCGGACGTGCGCATCCTGACCATCAGCATGGACCTGCCCTTTGCCCAGAAGCGCTGGTGCGGGGCCATGGGCATCGACCGCGTGGTGACCCTCTCGGACCACCGCGAGGCCTCCTTCGGACAGAACTACGGGGTGCTCATCAAGGAGCTGCGCCTGCTGGCCCGGGCCGTGTTCGTGGTGGACCGCGCAGGCCTGCTGACCCATGTGGAGCTGGTGCGCGAGATCGCGGACGAACCCTACTATAGCGGGGTGCTCAGCGCCCTGGGCCGGGCCGCGGGCTAGGCTGCGGCACAGAAACAAGGCCGGGTGCTGTGCATCCGGCCTTTTCCGTCCTGCTTCCGGCGGGGCTCAGCCCAGGGTTTCGCGCTCGCGGAAGCCGATGAGGTAGAGGATGGAGTCCAGGCCCAGGGTGGAGATGCTCTGGCGGGCGCCCTCCTTGACCTTGGGCTTGGCGTGGAAGGCGATGCCCAGGCCGGCGATGCCCAGCATGGGCAGGTCGTTGGCCCCGTCGCCCACGGCGATGACCTGCTGCAGGTCGATGCCTTCGCGCTCCGCCAGGCGGCGCAACAGCTCGGCCTTGCGCGCCCCGTCCACGATGGCGCCGGTGACCTTGCCCGTAAGCCGGCCGTCCTTGATGTGCAGGGTGTTGGCGTACACGTAGTCCACGCCCAGAAGTTTCTTCAGCCTTTCGCCGAAGTAGGTGAAGCCGCCGCTGATGATGGCGATCTTGAAGCCCAGGCGCTTCAGGTTGGCGATGAGCCGCTCCGCGCCCTCGGTGAGCGGCAGGGCGGCCGCCACCTCCTCCAGCACCGCCGCGTCCAGGCCTTTCAGCAGGGCCAGGCGGCGGCGCAGGCTCTCCTTGAAGTCGTATTCCCCGCGCATGGCCCCGCTGGTGATGGCCGAAACCTCGTGGCCCACGCCATAGCGCTTGGCCAGCTCGTCGATGACCTCCACCTGGATGAGGGTGGAGTCCATGTCAAAGGCCACCAGCCTGCGGTTGCGGCGGAAGACGTTGTCCTCCTGCAGGGCGATGTCCACGCCCATTTCCGAGGAGATGTCCATGAATTCGCGGCGGATGGCCGTCCAGTCCGTGGTGCTGCCGCGCACGGAGAACTCCACGCAGGCCGGGCGCAGGGGCCCGGTCTCGGTCATGGACACGCGGCCGGAGAGCCGGTTGATGATGTCGATGTTCAGGCCGTGGGCAGCCAGGGTGCCGGTGAGGCGCGAGAGGTGCGCGGCCTCCAGCTGGCGCGCCAGCAGGGTCACGATGTGCCGGGGCCGGCCCTGCACGCCCACCCAGGTCTCGTAGTCGTCCGGGCTGATGGGCGTGAGCTTGAGGGTGATGCCCTGCTCGTGGGCCTTGAACAGCAGGTCCTTCAGCACCGGCGCGCTCAGGGCCTCGTCCGGCAGGGCCACGAGCAGGCCCAGGGTGAGGTGGTCGTGGATGACCACCTGGCCGATGTCCAGGATGTCCACGCCGCAGGCGGCCAGCACGCCGGTGAGGATGGAGGTGATGCCTGGGCGGTCCTCGCCTGTGGCGTGGATGAGGATGATCTCGCGCATGTGTCGTATCTACCTATAATAACTTGGCTTGCCCTGGTGCTGCATGGCCTCGTGTGTGGCAGTGGTGTGAGGCCGCCCCGGCGGCCGCCCCTGGTTTGGTCAACTGCCGGAAAGCCCCCGTGCTGTCAATGTTTCCAGGGGATAACGACCCGCCTTGATCTTCGATCTCAACCCAGCGATGCGATGCGAACCCAGGCAACAAGGACGCTTGTGTCGTGGCGTATGTGGGCGGCAATGGGGGGCCTGGCACTTTGCCCATACCTCAAGCGTGGCACACAGAGGCGCCCAGGAGAGACGACTTTACTCAGGCGTGTCCAGGTCGATGAGGCCCATGCGCGCGGCATAGCGCACCAGGGCCACGGGGCTTTTGATGCCGAGCTTGTGCAGGATGTTGGTGCGGTGGTTCTCCACGGTCTTGCGGGAAATGAACAGCCGCTCGGCGATGGCCGCCGGGGCCTGGCCCTCGGCCAGAAGCCGCAGCACCTGCTGCTCGCGGCGCGAGAGCCTGCCGTAGGAGGCGTCGGCCATGCGAGTTTCCGAGTTGGAGCGCGAAAGCAGTTCGCTGACCACCCTGGGCGAGAGGGAGCCGTCCAGGTACTGCTTGCCTGCCACCACCGCGTCCAGGGCTTGCAGCAGCTGGTCACGGCTGGAGTCCTTGGCCAGATAGGCCGAGGCACCGGCCTGGAAGGCCGTGGCGATGAATTCCACCTTGGCATGCATGCTGAGCATGAGCACCTTGGCCTGCGGGGCGTAGACCAGGATGTCGCGCGCCAGATCGATGCCGTTGCCGTCGGGCAGGGAGATGTCCACGATGACCAGGTCGGGCTGGAGGGTTCTCGCCAGGGCCAGGCCTTCGGCGCAGGTCCCGGCCTCGGCGATGATGGTGTAGGCAGGGTTGGCCCGGACGATGGTCTTCACCCCGTCGCGGAACATGGGGTGGTCGTCGATGACCAGGAGCTTGTGTCTACTCACCATCATTCATGTTCTCCAGGGGTATTTCGATGTGGATGCGCATGCCACGGCCCGGGCGTGAACGCAGGGTGATGCGGCCGCCCAGGAGCCTGGCCCGCTCGCGCATGCCCCAGATGCCCATCTTCTTGGCCTGATAGAACTCGTCCAAGCGGTGCTCCAGGTCCACGCCCTGGCCGTTGTCCTCGATGCGCACGATGACGCTCGGATGGGAGCGGATGATGCGCACCGTGGCCTGGCTGGCCTGGGCGTGCTTGCGGACATTGGTCAGGGACTCCTGGACCAGCCGGTAGATGTTGATCTGGGTCTCGAAGCCCAGGCGCACCCCGTCCATGCCGTCGGCGAAGAAGTCCACCACGAGCCCGCTGCGCTTGGCGAAGTCCGCGCAGTAGCGCGCCAGGGTGCGCACCAGGCCCAGGTCCTCCAGGCCCGGCGGGAGCAGATCGTAGGCCAGGTTGCGGATGGACGAGATGGCTCCGGAGAGCCTGTCCGACAGCCCGGCCAGACGTTTCTGCAGGAGCTGGCCAGGGGCCGGGGGCTGCTCCATGAGCTCCCCCAGGTCCAGCTTGAGGGCGGCCAGATCCTGGGCCAGGTGGTCGTGCAGCTCCGTGGCGATGCGCAGGCGTTCGTTTTCCTGGGCCTTGATGAGTTCGCGCGAAAGCATGCGCAGGTGGACCTCGGCGCGGCTGGCCTGCACCAGCCGTCCCAGCTTCTCGGCCACGGCGTTGATCAAGTGGCGCTCTTCGCGCAGGAACGGCCCCTCATCGCTCATGGGGCGTTCTTCCAGGTAGAACACCTCGATTTCTCCGAGGCGCTCCTCCTGGATGAGAATGGGGCTGGTCTGGCTCCAGGGGCTCTGCTGGTAGTTGTGGGTGGTGCTGTCCAGGGAGCCGATGCGGATGCGGGCGCAGGTGATTTCCGGGTACTGCCAGGAGGCGCAGACCAGCTCCCCCACTTGGCGGATGAGATCATCCAGGGACAATTCCCGGTTTTGCGCCAGATGCGAAATTCCATACAGGCAGTTGAGTTCCTTCACGCGTTCGCGCAAGGCGCGCTCTATGCGCTCGTGTTCCTGGGCGAGCGCGGCTGTGCGCACCTCGCTTTCGCGCAGCTTCTGCAGCTCCTCGATGAGCCTGGCCTTGGTCCTGCGCGTGTCGTGCATGGATTCCGCCTCGTGCCTGGTCGGTTCCGGGAACGGCCGGACCGTAGCACGCCCGCCTGACCGCGCCAAGCCCGGAAGAACCGCCCCTCCCCGCATCCGGGCGAGGAGGGGCGGCATCCACGTTAGGCCTCGAGGATCTTCTTGGCGGTTTCGTCCTGCACGTCGGTGATGAAGCCCACGCCCGTCTCCAGCGCGGTTTCGCGGTTTGCTGCGGAGATGTCGCACCGGGCGAGGTCGTTCAGGTTGAACCTGCGCGCGCCGGCCAGGAGCTGCTGCAGCCCGGCGGCGAGCTTGTCGGCCAGGGTGCAGAAGGCGATGGCGCCGTAGGGGATGTTCTTGATCTCCTTGGAGCCGACCTTTTTCTTGACGTCCTCGTAGCAGGCGAAGATCTGCTCCGGGGATTTGCCGAGGTCGCTGACGGCCTTGGGTATGATGTCCCAGTTGCCGTGCACCTGGGCCTTGCGCTCGGGGTGCAGGGCGCCTTCGATGTTGGCGCCCAGGAAACCCGGGATCATGATGGCGCGGCCCATGCAGATGAGCTTCACAAAGGGCGCGCCCAGGGCCATGGCCTTGAAGACGTGGTCTTCGCGGGCGAAGCCTCCGGCAAAGGACATGTCCACGACCTTGCGGCCACGGGCGGCCAGCAGGGCGGCGTACTCGCGGGCCTTGGCGTGCAGCAGGATGCTCGGCACGCCCCAGGTCTCCATCATGTTCCAGGGGCTCATGCCCGTGCCGCCGCCGGACCCGTCAATGGTCAAGAGGTCCAGGTTGGCGTCGCTGGCGTACTTGATGGACATGGCCAGGGCCTCCATGCCGTAGGACCCGGTCTTCAGCGAGATGCGTTTGTAGCCCAGCTTGCGCAGGTGCGCCACGGACTGCATGAAGTTCTCCTGCACCTGGGCCTCGGAGGAGAGGTCGGTGTAGCCCAGGCGGCTGTGGCGGGCGAAGGAGCGGACGGCGCCGCTTTTGAAGGCGTGCTGAACCTTGGGGTCCTCGGGGTCCGGGTCGACGAGGTAGCCGCGGTTTTTCAGGAACTGGGCATACTCCAGGCTGTCCACCTCGATCTCGCCGCCGATGTTCTTGGCGCCCTGGCCCCACTTGAGCTCCATGCAAACCTTGTCGCCGTAGCGGTTGATGACGTATTCGGCCACGCCGTTGCGGGTGTCCTCCACGTTCATCTGCACGATGATGGCGCCATAGCCGTCATGGTAGCGCAGGTAGGTTTCCACGCGGCGGTCCAGCTCCGGAGCCTTGGTGATCTTCTTGCCCGTCAGCTTGGACTGGCGGTCCACACCGACGACGTTTTCGCCCACGACCACCGGGATGCCCGCCAGGGAGCCGCCGATGGCGAAGGAGTCCCAGTACTTGGCGGCGATGAAGGTGGAGCCCAGCGCGCCGGTCATGAGGGGCAGTCGGCACTTGACCGGGTCCTCATTGCCGAAGCTCGTCTCCAGATTGACCTTGGTGAACAGGCAGTTGTCAGGGTTGCTGGACAGGCCCTGGGCCATGCCGTCCGCACCGTAGTTGTAGCCCTGGATGCGCAGGGAATTGTAGCTCACGCCCACATGGCAGGTGTTGTTGCTGCCCGCTGTGACGGTGCCGAAATCGCGGGGGTAGAGCAGGCTCCGGCCCTTGAGGCTGGAGAGCCATGTCTCGCATTTGCCGGAGCAGTCTGCGCGGCACAGGGTGCACAGGCCGGATTCACAGGGATTGCCCCTGTTCATGGTGCTGAGAACGTCGTTGTTTTTGGACCACTGAGACATACTTCCTCCCGTTACAATGATTTCGCCAGAAAACACATGCCCCTGCCCCTGGTGCGCGCACCCAGCTCAACAGCGCCGGCGACGGCAGTGCGCACTGCGCACCCGGCCGGTTCGCCCCATGCCTGTTCAGGAAAACCCGCGCTTGTGCCCTCCAATGACCCTTCGGACCGAAAGCTCCGTGGAGAGGCTGGAAACTTTATCCTCCAGGGCCTTCACCTTGTTGCGCAACGCGCGCAGCTCTTGGTCCACCTGCTCACTTCTGGCTCTTTCAGCCTTTTCCGCGTGAAACTGCTTCTGCGCGTATTCAGCGTCGCGTGACATATGGAATCCTCCAAGGACAGCGTCCATTAACAACTGCGCAGGGGAAGGCGCAGCCGCAGCGTTAGGTGAAATTCCCATGATGCTGTCGTGTATGCATGGGATCATGTGGGGTAAATAGGGAGATGCACCGATTTGTTGGGGAAAACGGAGGACGCCAACCGGGAGTATCTCCCAGGCATAGGATTACCCCCCAGGGTTTGATGGCGATCCGGTAGGCAAGCCGTTCGGCTGCAAGGGGCGCGATATCCACTGGGGGAGGCGTCTACGACTGGGGGGACGGTCGGAGGGCGACGTGTCGCCAGCGGTAAACAGCCGCACTGCCAAGACCAGCCAAGGGCCTCCTCAGGGATGGAGTGGCACGAAGAGGCCCCGGCAGGCCATGACGTCCCGCGTACAGCCTTCCGGGCAGCAAACCGCCGAAGATTGCCAGACGGCAATCTTCGGCGGAGCGGTTGTTGCGAATTGACAAATTGCGCCCGCCCGGCTATGCTGCGCCCATGACGTTGGCGGACCCGGCAGTCCGCCGCAAGGGGGCACCATGCTCAGACACTGCGACGTGCGCTGCGGGGACTGCGAGCACTATGACGAGGAGGGCTGCGAACAGGCGGCCGAGGCCCTGGTTCTGGACGGCTGGCCGCGCCTGAGCGCCTGCCCGGACGAGTCGGCCGACGCCTCGCGCTGCCCGGAGTTCTTGGCCAGCGCGGCCAGCGGCCTGGCCTTGGACGAGGAGGCCAGCGCGGCCAGGGCCCATGCGCGGGTCTCGACCATCAAGGGCTACCAGTCCTGGTAGCCGCAGGGCCCTGGGGCGGGGCCAGAAATTGTCATCGAGCACATTGTGTCAAAAAGCGGATGCGTACGCAGAGCCCCGGAGTCGTGTCCGCAAACTCCAGCTCCCCGCGCAGCTGGTGGCGCACCAGGCCGAACATGAGCTTCATGCCCAGGCTGTCCGCCTTGGCCGGCTCAAGGCCCTTGGGCAGGCCCGGCCCGTCATCCCGCACCTCTATGGTCACGCGCCCGGATTCCTCGTGCGCGGCGCGGATCTCCACGCGCCCGGCCCGGTCCTGGCCGCAGGCGTACTTGAAGACGTTGGCCAGGGCCTCGTTCAGGGCCAGGCCCAGGGGCACGGCCTGGTCCAGGCCCAGGGTCAGATCCCCCAGCTGCAGCCACAGGGACAGCTCCAGGCCGTCGTGGTAGACCTCGCGCAGCTGGTGGTACAGCGCGCGCACGAAGCGCTCCAGGCTGATGCCCCTGGCGTTGCCCGAGCCGTGCAGCTGCGAGTGGATCAAACTCATGGCCTGCACCTTGCCGCGCACCTCGGTCAGGCTGAGCCGGGCCTCCGGGCTGGCCAGCCGCTTCCCGGCGAGGTCCAGGAGCGAGGAGATGACCTGCATGTTGTTCTTCACCCGGTGGTGCACCTCGTGCAGCAGGGCCTCCTTCTCGCGCAGGGAGGTGCGGATGTGCTCCTCATCGCGCCGCGTGCGCACCACGCGCCACATGCCGTCCAGCAGCAGGGTGCTCTGCAGGGTGTCCTCCGCGGTGTAGAGCCCTCCCTTGCCCGTGAGGCCCAGCACGGCCACGGGGCGCGCGCCGTCCAGGGCGGGCACGCCCAGAAACCGCGTCACGGCGGGGTGCCCGGGGGGCATCAGGTCCGCGTACTCCGAGAAGTCGTTCAGCAAAAGCGGCTGGCCGCGCTGCAGCACCATGGCCCAGGGCAGCGGGCCGCTGGCCGGAATGTTCGGCGGCTGGCCGACATGGACGAGCCCCTCGGCCTCCCAGGCCTTGGGGACAAGGGTCTGGCCGTCCTCGCTGACGAATAGCAGCACGCCCGCGCTGCTGTCCGTCAGGCGGATGGCCTCGTGCAGGGTGAAGGCGGCCAATTGGTGCTCCGTGGCCGGCATGAGGCGCGAGAGTTCGTACAGGGCCTCGAACCGGGCCTGGTTGCGCCGCAGCTCGTGCTCCATGCGCGCGCGCTGGGTCAGGTCCACCACGCCGCAGACCAGGCCCTCGAAGCGGCCCTGGCCCTCCATGATGGGCGAGGTCATGACGTGCGCCGGGAAGCGTGAGCCGTCCTTGCGCACCAGGACGTAGTCCGTGGCCCCGGAGGTGCCTTCCTCGCGCTCGTAGAAGCGGATGTCGGCCACATGGCGCTGCGGCCACTCCAGCACGTCCAGGGGCGTCATGGCCATGAGCTCCACCGCCGAGTAGCCCAGCATGGCGCACAGCCGGTCATTGACGAAGGTGGTGCGCCGGTTCGCGTCCACGGCCCAGACCCCCTCCTGCATGGACTCCAGGAGCTTCCGGCCCAGGCGCTCGCTCTTGAGCAGCGCCGCCTCGGCCTCCTTGCGCGCGCTGATGTCCGTATGCGCCCCGGCCATGCGCACCACCCGGCCAGAAGAGTCGAGCAGGCTGGCCCCGCGCCCGTGGATCCAGCGGTACGAGCCGTCCTTGTGGCGCAGGCGGTACTCCACCTGGAAAACGGGCGTCTCGCCGCTGATGCAGCGCCCGTTTTCGGCCAGCACCTGGTCGTAGTCCTCGGGGTGGATGCGCGAAAGCCACTCCTGGGAGTTGTGCTCCAGTTCGTCCGGGCCGTAGCCGATGATCTCCTTCCAGCGGTCGGAGTAGTAGACCGTGTCCGCCACGAGATCCCAGTCCCAGATGCCGTCGTTGGCGCCTCGCAGGGCCAGTGCGTAGCGCTCCTCGCTCCTGCGCAGGGCCACTTCCACCCGCTTGCGTTCGGTGATGTCGCGGGAGGTGCCGCAGTAGCCGTTGATGCGGCCATCGGCCCCGTAGGTGGGCCGCACCATCACTTCAAGGGGCACCAGGGCGCCGTCGGCGCGGCGCAGGTCAACTTCCAGGCGGTAGGGCCTGGCGCGCTCCTCCGGCGTGGCGCCCTGGGCCCTCAGGGCCGCGAGCTCGCCGATCCTGCGCAGGGACTCCGGGGTGAAGACGTCCTCAAAGCGCTTGCGGAACAGCTCTTCAAGGGGGATGCCGGAGACCCGCGCCGCCGAGGGGCTCAGATAGGTCCAGTTCAGGTCCGCGTCCGTGGTCCAGACGACGTCCACCAGGTTCTCGGCCAGCAGGGCGTACCGCGCGTTGCTGTCGCGCAGGACTTCCTCGGCCCGCTTGCGCTCCGTGATGTCGATGAACATGGCGAAGGCGCCGTCGAAATTCCCGGCCTCGTCCATGAGGGCCTTTACGGAGGCCAGGGTCCACAGGACTGTGCCGTCCTTGCGCCGGAAGCGGCGCTCGTAGTTCTCATCCTGGCCGGTCCGCCGCAGCGCGATGCGCTGGGCGTAGAAGTCCATGTCTTCGGGAAAGGTGAAGGCGGTGGTCCTGACGCCCAGCATCTCCTGCGCCGTGTAGCCCATCATCTCGGTCATGGCGGCGTTGACGAAGGTGGCGCGCTGTTCGGCGTCCACGGCCCAGATGCCCTCGCTGGCGGTCTCCACGATGTGCAGGTAGCGCTTCTCGCTCTCATGCAGGGCCGCCTCGGTGCGCTTCTGCTCGCTGGTGTCGCGCACGCTGGCCCAGAAGCGCGCGGGCCGCCCGGCCTCGCCCGCGTCCAGGTAGGTGCGCACGGACACCGGAAAGACTGTGCCGTCCCGCCGCTGGTACTCCTTCTCGTAGACGTCGGAATACCCCCGCGCCAGCACCTGCTCGGTGAGGATGCGCTCCTCCATGCCGTGCCAGCGCGCAGGGGTGATGTCGCGGAAGGTCAGGCCCCGGATCTCCTCGTCCGGGTAGCCCAGCATGTCGCGGAAGGCGCTGTTGTGCTCCACGATGAGGCCGTCCATGTCCACAATGGCGAAGCCGTCGCGCATGCTTTCATGCAGGGTGCGGTACTTGCGCTCCGAGTCGGCCAGGGCCGTTTGCAGGTTCTGGCGGTCCGTGATGTCGAAGAGCACCCCCTGGACGATCTCCGGCGCGCCGTCCGCCCCGGACAGGAGGGTGCAGCGCTGGTGCACCCAGCGCCGCCGGCCCCAGGCGTCGATGAGTTCGAACTCGTATTCCGGGCGCACCAGGCCGTCCTTGGCCTCAGCCATCCATTCCCGCACGCGTTCGCGCCATTCCGGGGCCACGGTGCTGCCCACAAGGCCGCGTTCGCCGCTGTAGAACTCCTCCGGCGGAAAACCGAAAAGCAGCTCCATGCCGGGGCTGACATACTCATACCTGTTGGTGCGCAGATTGATGCGCACCAGGGCCTGGCTCGTCCAGCCCTCGGCCAGCTCGCGGTAGCGGGCTTCGCTCTTGCGCAGCGCCTCGCGGGTGCTGCGCTCCTCGGTGACATCCGCAGCCAGGCCCTGGAGCAGCAGGCCCCGGCCCTGCGCGGCCGGCACCAGCACCAGCCGCTCCTTGATCCAGCGCCGCCGGCCCGCACCGTCCAGCACCGCGAACTCATAGGCGTCGCGCAGCCGGCCCTGTTCGGCCTCGGCCATCCAGCCGGCCATAGTTTCGCGCCATTCCGGGGCCACGCAGCGCAGAAAGAGTCCCGGATCGTCGTAGAACTCCTGCGGGCTGTGGCCGAGGACCTCCGTCACCCTGGGGCTGACGAATTCGTAGCGCCCCTCGGACAAAGCAAAGGAAAAGAAGATGTCCCGGGAGTTTTCCGCCAGGGTGCGGAAGCGCGCCTCGTTCTCCATGAGGGCTTGCTGGGCCTCGCGCAGGGTGGTGACGTCCGTGGCCACGCCTTGGAGCAGCAGGCCCCGTCCGCCCGGCGCAGGCGCCAGCACCTGCCGCAGGTGCAGCCAGCGCAATTGCCCGGAGCGGTGGAGGACCTGGAATTCCTGCTCCTTTGCGTCCAGCCCCTGGGCCGCGTCCCTGAGCCAGCCCCGCACGGCAGCGCGCCATTCCGGGGCCACGCAGCGCAGCAGCAGCCCCGGGTCGGCGTAGAAGTCCTCCGGCGCGTGGCCGAGGCACTCCTCCACGCTGGGGCTGAGGTATTCGAAGCGGGCTTCCGGGAAGCGCATGGAGAAGAGGATGTCGCTGGAGCGCTCGGCCAGGATGCGGAAGCGCGCCTCTCTGACCTTGAGCCTGGGGGCGCGAGGCTTGCGGGCGGGGCGGCGCCTGGTCCGGCGGGTGTCGTGGCTGGTCTTTGCGGTCATGCTCCTGCCCGTGCGGCGCTGGCTGCGCCGGTGCGCGTCAGGCTAGCGCACTTCGCCCCGATTTGCATCTCCCAATCACGGACCTTGCCGCCGCGAAATAATTTCCTTGACACTGCGAGTTTCCTTTGGATAGAAGAGCCTTCCTTCGGGGGCCGTTAACTCAGTTGGTAGAGTATATCACTTTTAATGATAGAGTCGATGGTTCGAGTCCATCACGGCCCACCAAAGCATGTCCGTCCCCATCGTCTAGTGGCCTAGGACGCTGGCCTCTCACGCCGGTAACGGGGGTTCGAACCCCCCTGGGGACGCCACAACAAATCAAGGACTTGGGAGAAATCCCGAGTCCTTTTTTGTTTGGCCCGCGGGCGGGACCGCCGCTCCGGCTGGCGGCTTGGAGAATCCGGGATTTTGCGCTACACCCCTGCCTGGCCGTGCGCGCCGCGCTTGGCCGGGGCCGAGGCCCGGACCTGTCCCCGGCTGGGCGCCAACGGCCCGCCGCAGCGAGGAGTTCTCTCATGGCGCAGCCGCTCCCCAAGGCCGTGCGCAGCCTGGGCTGGATCAGCTTCTGCACGGACATCGCCTCGGAGATGGTCTATCCCGTGGTGCCCCTGTTCCTGGTTTCGGCCCTGGGCGCGCCGGTGCTGGTCCTCGGCCTCATCGAGGGCGTGGCCGAGGCCCTGGTGAGCGCCATGAAGGGCCTGTCTGGCTGGCACAGCGACAGGCTCGGACAGCGGGTGCCCTACATCCGCGCCGGCTACGGCCTGGCCGCCCTGTCCAAGCCGCTGCTGGCCCTGGCCTTCTCCTGGCCGCTGGTCTTTGCGGCCCGCGCCGCAGACCGACTGGGCAAGGGCCTGCGCACAACGGCCCGCGACGCCATGATCGCCGACGTGGTGGACGCAGGCATCGCGGGCCGGGCCTTCGGCTTCCACCGCATGATGGACACCGGAGGAGCCCTGGTGGGGGTGCTGGCGGCCCTGCTGCTGCTGAAGCTCTTGCCGGGGGAGTACCGGCTGATCTTTCTCCTGGCTGGGGCGCCGGGCCTGGCCGCCGTGTGGCTCACCTTCCGCCTGCGGGAGACGGGCCAGGGGCGCGGACGCCCGCAGGAGAAGCCAGAGCAGGAAGCGCCAAAGCCCGAGGGGCACGGGCCGCCCGTAACGGGGCTCCTGGGCTTTTCCCCGGCCTACTGGCTCACCCTGGGCCTGCTCATGCTCTTCGCCCTGGCCAACTCCAGCGACGCGCTGCTGCTTCTGCGGGCCAGGAGCCTCGGCTGGGGGGACACCCAGGTCATCCTGGGCTACATGCTCTTCAACCTGACCTATGCCCTGTCCGCTTATCCCCTGGGCGCGCTGAGCGACAGGATAGGGCGCTGGCGCATGCTGGTCGGGGGCTGGGCGCTGTATTCCGGCGTCTACTTCGGCTTCGCGGGCACCGGCGGCCCGGCCCTCTGGCTGCTGTTCCCGCTGTACGGCCTGTCCATGGGGCTCACCGAGGGCGTGGGCAGGGCGCTCATCGCCGGGCACATCCCGGCCGCGCGCAAGGGCACGGCCCTGGGCGTGTTCCACATGGGGCTCGGAGCCGCGGCCCTGGCCAGCAGCGTGGCGGCCGGCCTGCTCTGGGACACCCTGGGGCCGCAGGCGCCCTTCCGGCTGGGCGGGGCCGTGGCCCTTGCGGCCGTGG
>JAHJLB010000028.1 GCA_018822105.1 Pseudomonadota bacterium | reverse complement strand
GTTCGCCGGCTGCGGGCGGACTGGCCGGAGGCTCGCCGGGTGTCGCCGGTTCGCCGGCTGCGGGCGGACTGGCCGGAGGCTCGCCGGGTGTCGCCGGTTCGCCGGCTGCGGGCGGACTGGCCGGAGGCTCGCCGGGTGTCGCCGGTTCGCCGGCTGTGGGCGGACTGGCCGGAGGCTCGCCGGGTATCGCCGGTTCGCCGGCTGTGGGCGGACTGGCCGGAGGTCCTCCGGTTGCGGGTTCGCCTGCCCTTGGGGCACCTACGGTGGGCACGCCGACCATAGCTGCGCCGACCATCGCTGCGCCGACCATCGCTGCGCCGACCATAACGGCACCGACCGTCGTGCTTCCGCCCATGCCCACCGTGCGGACGCCAACGCCGGTGATCCCGCACATCATCCGCCCCGGGATGGGCAGCCCCTCCTGACCCGAGGCGCACTGCCCGCGGGAGTAGAGCGGCCCTGCCCCCTGGGGGGGGCTGCGGCGCGGCTGGGCGAACGCGGCCATTCCCGCGCCTGTCCTCACAGGTCGGGCCAGGGCCGAGGAGAAGGATAGCGCATGCGACACCGGGGCATACGACGACTGATCCAGGCCCTTGCGCCAGTGCTTGCAGTGCTCGCCCGGTTTCGCCCTGCCTGGGCCCTGTGCCGCATCCTGCAGGATGTCTCCCCGAAAACCTGGCTGAAGCACCAGGGCAGGATTCCGGAACCGGAAGCCCGGCCGGACGGCGGCCTGTGGCGCATGGCCGTTGTTCTCGACGCGCGTTCCGGAGGCTGGGACTCCGTGGCCGAGACCCTGCGCAGCCTGCTGCAGGCCCATGGCGCGGCCCTCTCCATCCATGTGCTCGCGGCGGACAACGCCGCCGAGCCGGCCTCGTCCGGCTGGCGGGACGTGGCCCGCTTGTGCCGACCCAGGATCTGGAAGCCCGCCGATTTCAGCCAGATGCTCGCCGAAGCGGCCGCAGCGGCCGAACTCTGCCTCTGCGTGGCCCTGAACGGGCGCACCGGCGTGCGGCTCCACAGGTTTGCGCTGCCGCACCTGGCCGCCGCCCTGGGCAGCAGCCGGGACAGGCTGTTCGCCTACTGCGACGAGGTCCTGCTCCGCGGGCGCAAGGTCGCCGTGTTCTGCAAGCCCGCCTGGGACCGGGTGCTCTTCGAAACCCTGAACTACATCGGGCCGGCCATTCTTCTGCGCAGCCATGTGCTGCGCGCTGCGGCCCTTCCGCTTCCACAGGACTGTGACCTCGTCGAAGGCATGGTCCGCGCACTCATGGAGGCAGGGCAGGGGTCCGCGGCCCACCTTCCGCTGCCCCTGCTCCAGGTCGACGTGCCGGCGGGACACGCCCACCCCCGGCCCAGGAGCGCGCCAGGACCCAGCGCCCGGCCGCAGGAGGCGGCGCAGGCCGTGGTCTCCGTCATCATCCCCACCAGGGACCACGCCGGCCTGCTCGGCACCTGCCTTCGGACCCTGCGCCAGACCGTGGCGAACCCGTCTTGCCTGGAGATCATCCTCGTGGACAACGGCTCCGTCTGCCCGGCGGCCCTGGCCCTTTTGGACGCGGAGGCCGGCCGGGGAAGCCGCGTGCTGCGCGATGCCGGCGATTTCAATTTCTCAAGGCTCATCAATCTGGGCGCGGGCGCGGCAACGGGCTCCCACCTGCTTTTGCTGAACAACGACATCGCCTTCGGCGCGACCGGATGGCTGGAGGAGATGCTCCGCTACGCCGTGCGCCGGGACACAGGCTGCGTCGGAGCCAATCTCATGTACCAGAACGGTCTGGTACAGCACGCGGGGATCGTTCTCGGCATGACCAGCTTCCTGCTCGGCGAGCACATCGCCGGGCACGCCCACCATGGCTGGCCCTGCCCCGGCCCCGGATACCACAACCTTCTTTGCAGCGCGAGGTCGGTGCCCGCCGTCACGGGCGCGCTGCTGCTCGTGCGCAGGGAGACCTTCGGCCTGGTGCGCGGGTTTGACCCAAGGCTCGCCGTGGCCCTGAACGACGTCGACTTCTCCCTGAAGGTCCAGCAGCTCGGGCTCAGCAACGTCGTCGTCCCGGTGAAGGGCATCGTCCACCTGGAGTCGGCCTCCAGGGACATGGACATCGCCGAGGAGAAGCTCGCGCGGCTCAAAGCCGAGGCGGCAACGGCGCGGGAAAAATGGGGGGAGGCGCTTCTGGACGACGTCTTCTACAACCCCAACCTCAGCCTCGTCATGTCCTATTGCCTCGCCAAAGCCCCCAGGCAACGCCGGGCCCGGGCCAGGGCGCTGGGTCCGCCTCCGGACCCGCCCGCCGGCATGCCTGGGAACGTCTAGGGGAGCACCTCCCCCCGCGCGACGCATCATTTGCTTCCGGCATGGGCTGCGGGGCGGCCCCGTCAAGCACCAGCCGTCCCATGACAAGGCCTGTCGGCGCTGCCGCGGCCGGGGCGACCTTTGCACACCATTCGGGTTTCCATGTTGACGCAACGCCGGCCACATGAGAACCTCCAGGGAATCAGGCCCTCGCCCCGGAGGCCGGCGGCATCTCCGGCGGGATCAGCGGAATGCCCGCCTGCGGAAGGCGCCTTCAGGAGTCTCGCATGATGAGGATCCTCACCAGTTGGTTCGTCCAGAAAAACCTCTACATCCTGGTGCTGTGCGCCATCTGCCCGGCCATGGTCATCATCGTCCACAACGGCCTGGAGCAGCACCGGCGCAACCAGGCGGCCACGACCATCCAGGCCCAGAACCTGACCAAGACCTTCGTTGACCGCCAGACGGACATCACCGGCAACACCCGCGCCCTCCTGCACACCCTGGCCCGCCTCCCGGAGGTGCGCACGGCCAACGCCCAGGCCATGCACGAGCTGTTCAAGGACCTGCTGACCACCTATTCCTACTATGACAACATTTCCTACGTGGACATCCAGGGCACCCTCATCAGCAGCAGCCACCGGGTCGAAGGGAAGGTGGTGGCCTATGACCGCAAGTACTTCCAGGACGCCGTGCGCACGAGAGCGTTCAGCGCCGGGGAATACGTCGTGGGCCGCGTGGTCAAGAGCCCGATCTTCCATTTCTCCGCACCGGCCTTCAACAATGCCGGCGAGCTTCGCGGGGTGCTGGTCGCCACCGTGAGGCTGGACAAATACGCCACCTTCTTCGCAGATGTCGTGCTGCCGGAGAAATGGCGCGTGGTCCTCCACGACCACAAGGGCACCCGGCTGTACCGCTACCCCCAAACCGACCTGGTGGCGCCGGGAAGCCCTTCCCTACCCCGCCTCCGCAAGTTCATGGACGAACAGACCAGGGACGAGGGCGTCTTCCAGGCCGCCGGCCCAGACGGCACCCCCCTGACCTACGCCTTCAAGAAACTGCGGCTGACGCCCGACACCGCCCCCTACATGACCATCACCGTCGGCCTGCCCCAGGCCACCTTGCTCCAGAGCCTAGCCTCCGGCATGGGCCCGGCCCTGCTCATGATGACCGGCGCCTTGGTCCTGGCCCTGCTCATCGTCCGGTACCTGGGGGCCAGGCTCATCGGCGACGGCCTGGAGCAGCTCGCCCAGGCCACCCGAAAACTGTCCAGCGGCGACCTGGCGACCAGGATCGGGGGGCTGACGAGCAGCAGGGAAATCCGCGAGCTCGGCCTGGCCTTTGACCAGATGGCCGGGGCGCTTTCCCGGGAGTGGGAGGAACGCCAGCGCGCCGAAGAGCTCCTCAAGGCCGCCAAGGTGCAGGCCGAGGCGGCCAACCATGCCAAGAGTGAATTTCTGGCCAACATGAGCCACGAGATACGAACCCCGCTGAACGGGCTCATGAGCATGATGCAGTTGCTGGAGATGACCCGGCTCGACGCCGAGCAGCACAAGTACGCGGCAATGGCCATCCGCTCCGGCGACAGGCTCACCCGACTTTTGAGCGACATCCTGGACCTTTCCCGCATCGAGGCTGGACGTTTGTCCCTGGTCCAGCTCGAATTCCGCCTTTCCGAGACCTTCCGCGCCATCACCGAGACCTTTGGCGCGCTCAGCAGGGAAAAGGGCCTGCCCATCCATGTCCGCATCGCCGAGGATGTCCCCGGCGTCCTGGTGGGTGACGAGGTGCGCATCCGCCAGATCTTGTTCAATATCATCGGAAACGCCTTGAAGTTCACGGACAAGGGCGAAATCCAGGTGGAGGTGTGGCCCCTGCCGCCCCTGCCCGAGGGCAGGGTGCGCCTGCTGTTCCTCGTCCGCGACACGGGCATCGGCATTCCCGCCGACAAGGTCAGCGCCATGTGGGAGCCCTTCACCCAGGTCGCCAACCGGTACACGCGCAGCCAGCAGGGCGCCGGACTGGGCCTGTCCATCAGCAGCAAGCTGACCCGCTCCATGGGCGGAACCATCACCATCGACAGCACCGAGGGCGAGGGCACCGCGGTGTACCTGATGCTTCCCCTTGGGCTTCCGCAAGGGCCGGCGGTCCCGGAGCATGCAGAGAAAGCCCCGCAGGAGGGCATTGCCCGGCCCCTGCGGATCCTCCTGGTGGAGGATGACGCCATCAGCCAGTTGAGCGAGCAGATGCTTCTGAAGAAACTCGGCCACCGGGTCCTCACGGCCAGGCACGGCGGCGAGGCCCTGGAGGCCCTGCGCAGCGAGACCTTCGACTGCATTCTCATGGACGTGCAGATGGATGTCATGGACGGGCTGGAGGCCACCAGGCGCATCAGAAACGACGTTTCCGGGGACTTCGACACGAAGATCCCCATCATCGCCATGACCGCCTACGCCATGGCCGGCGACAGGGAGCGCTTCCTTTTGGCGGGCATGGATGAGTACATCTCAAAGCCCTTCGCCGTGCAGTCCCTGGCGGAAACGCTGGACAGGATCGTCCGCAGCGGCGGCGGCCCGGGGACGGAAGCGCCGGCCGGGTTGGACGGCAAATAGCCGGACCTCCCAGGCGGGGAAACGGCCGCCGCGCGCCATAAACGCCTGGCCGTCCTCCCCGGGGGGGAAGGCAAACGGCTCAGCCACCCGGCCGGAAGAAGCGGCCAAGATCCGCCGGCGGGCCGGAGCGCCTGCGCAGCGCGGCGCTGGTCTGCGCCAGGGCCAGCACAAGCAGGGTCAACAGATAGGGCGCGGCGCGCAGCACCCACAGGGGAAGCCATTGCGCGCCCTCGGCCTGCCAGGTGAACTGCAGGGCGGTGAGCAGGCCGAAGAACAGGCCGCCCCACAGGGCGCGCAGCGGCCGCCAGGCGGCGAAGACAACCATGGCGATGGCGATCCAGCCCTGCCCCGCGCTCAGGCCCTCCTTCCAGCCCGGCGTGTAGGACAGGGACAGAAACGCCCCGCCCAAGCCCGCCAGGGCCCCGCCAAAACAAGTGCAGCCATAGCGCACCAGCCGCACCGGCACGCCCGAGGCGTAGGCGGCGGAGGCGTTCTCGCCGCACGCCCGCACCAGGAGGCCCCATCGCGTGCGCCCCAGGGCCCACCACAGCAGCGGGCCCAGGAGCAGCGCCAGGTAGGTCAGGACGGGCTGGTTGCACAGGGCCGGCCCAAGCACAGGGACATCCGCAAGAACCGGAAGCGGCACCGAGGGCAGCACCAGGCCAGGCGCTCCAAGCAGGTCCCGGCCCAGAACACCGGTGAGGCCAGCCCCCAGGAGCGAAAGCGCCAGGCCCGAGAGCACCTGCTCCGCCCCCAGGCTCAGGACAAAGATTCCATGCGCCAGGGCCCCCAGGGCTCCGGCTCCGGCCGCCGCGCCAAGGGCCGCCGCCGGGTCGCCCGTGGCCGCGCCCACGGCGAATCCGGCCAGGGCTCCCAGAAGCAGCATGCCCTCAAGCCCCAGGTTGAGCACGCCGGAACGCTCGGCCACGATCTCCCCGTAGGCCGCCAGGAGCACCGCCGTGGAGGATTTGACCGCGATCTGGCCCAAAAGCGCCAGGCTCTCCCAGTCCGGACTAGGAAGCATGACGCGCCTCCCCGGCTTCCCCGGCCGGCGCGCGCACCAGGCGGATGCGGTTTGCGGCCAGGAACTCGCCCAGCAGCGCCCCGAACAGCAGCGCCGCCTCCAGGGCGAGGGCGGCCGCGCCCGGCAGGCGCAGCCCGGTTTGAAGCTGGTCCGCGCCCACCAGGAGCGCCCCCAGGAACAAGGCCGCCAGGGGCACGGCCAGGAGGTTCAGGCGGGCCAGGAAGGCCACCACGATGCCTGCGAAGCCCAGGCCCGAGGCCAGTCCGTCCTGGATGCGGTGCTGCACGCCGAGCAGCTCCCCGGCCCCGGCCAGCCCGGCCAGGGCGCCGGACAGGCACAGGGCTGTCACGGTGATGCGCGCGGAATGGAAGCCGGCATAGGCCGCGGCCCTGGGGCTCTGGCCCAGCACCCTGGCCCGGAAGCCCCAGCGCGTGCGCGCCAGGAGGAACCAGAGCGCCAGGGCCAGCGCCAGGGCCAGCGCCAGGCCCCAGTGGACCCGCGCGCCTGGCAGCCAGGGCATGACCAGGGGCAGCCGCACGGCCTCCGGAAGTTCCGCCGTGCCGGGAAAGCCCTGGCCAGCCGGGTCGCGCCAGGGGCCGTAGAACAGGTGCTCCATGAAGAGCACGGCCACGTAGTTGAGCAGCAGGGTCGAAAGGATTTCGCTCACGCCCAGCCGGGCTTTCAGCAGGGCCGGGGCCAGGGCCCAGGCCCCACCCCCCAGGGCCGCCGCGGCAAGGGCCAGCGGCAGGGCGAAGTGCGCGGGCCAAGGCTGCGCCCCGGCCGGCGCCAGGAACAGCCCCACATACCCGGCGGCAAGGGCGCCCAGGACGAACTGGCCCTCGGCCCCCACGTTCCAGAGGTTGAGCCGGCAGCACAGGGCCACGGCCAGGCCCGTCAGGATCAGTGGGGCGGCCTTGACCAGGATTTCGCCCAGGCTGTAGCTGCTGCCGAAGGCGCCTTGGGCCAGGGCCCGCCAGGCCGCCCCCACGTCCACCCCGGCCAGGGCGAAGACCAGCGAGCCCAGCAGCCCGGCCAGGGCCAGGGCCGAGAGCAGGGAGATGGCCGCGCGCCACGCCCCAGAGGCCTGCCGGGGCTCCAGAACCAGGCGCACCGGCCTCATGGGCGGCCCCCGGCGCCCGGTTTCCCGCCCGGAACCCCGACCGGCCCTGCAGGGCCCTCCGCGGCAGGGTCGGAAAGCCCGGCCATGAGCCGGCCCACGCGCGCAAAGGCCCCGGCCTCGCCCGGGTCCACCACGCCGGCCACGCGGCCCCGGAAGAGCACCGCGACACGCCCGGCCAGGGCCAGGGCCTCGGCCGGGTCGCCGGTGACGAGCACCACGGCGGACTCCTCGGCGGCCCTGCGGATGGCCGCATGGACCTCCGACACCGCCAGCACGTCCAGCCCCTGGGTGGGCTGCTCCACCACCAGCAGGGGCGCGGACTTGGACAGCTCGCGCGCCAGGATGAACTTCTGCAGGTTTCCGCCGGAAAGATCGCGGGCCAGGGCCTGCGGCCCTGAAGCAACGACGCCCAGGGCCGCGATGGCCGCCCTCGCCGCCCTGGAGCCGGCCCCGCCCTGGAGATATGCGCCCCGGCTCCCGGTGGTGGAGAGCAAGAGGTTCTCCGCCAGGGTCATGCCCGGCACCGTGGCCGTGCCGTGGCGGTCTTCCGGAACGTAGGCCACCAGGGCCTGGTCCGCCTCCCGGCCCAGCACCGTGGCCGTGCCGCGCGCCGGGCGCTTTGTGCCCCCGAGCACGGCGGCCAGGGCCTCCTGGCCGTTGCCCGCTACGCCCACCACGGCCAGCACCTCGCCGCGCGCCACCTCGAAATGCACATCGGCAAAGGCCGGGGGCTGGCCCTGGCCGCAGAGCCCGCGCACGCGCAGCACCGTTTCGCGTGCGGACGCACCGGGCCGCCTTTGCCTGCCGGAGGATGCGCCAGGCAGCTCGCGGCCCACCATGAGGCGCGACAGCCCGGCCAAATCCCAGCCCGTGGGCAGACCTTGGCTTCGCGGCATGTTGCGGGCCAGCATGCGCCCCCGGCGCAGCACGGAAACCTCGTCCGCCACATCGGCGATTTCGGGGAGCTTGTGGGTGACGAGCACCACGGCGCGGCCCTGGTCGGCCAGGCGGCGCAGGGTTCCGTAAAGCCCGCTGATCTCGGCAGGCGCCAGCACGCTCGTGGGCTCGTCCAGGATCAGGATGCGCGCGTCGCAGGCCAGGAGCTTCAGAATCTCCAGGCGCTGGCGCTCGCCCATGGACAGCTCGGACACGCGCCGCTTGGGGTCCAGGAGCAGGCCGAAAGCCTCGGCCAGCTCGGCCGCCGCCCTGGGCGACGGAGCCCCGCCGGCGGCCAGGGCCAGGTTCTCGGCCCCGGTCAGGGCCTCCACCAGGGCAAAGCGCTGGTGCACCATGCCGATGCCCGCGCGCATGGCCGCAGCAGGGGAGCGCAGGACAAGCGGCTCGCCGCGCAGCAGCAGCGCCCCGGCATCCGGCCTGAAGGCGCCGGAGAGCATGGACATGAGCGTGCTCTTGCCCGCCCCGTTCTCGCCCAGGAGCGCATGCACCCGGCCCGCGAACAGGTCCAGGTCCACCCCGTCGTTGGCCAGCACCCCGCCCTCCGGCCCGCCAAAGCGCTTGGTCAGGCCGCGGCACGAAAGCACGGGAGGCGCCGGGGCCATGGGCGCCGCATTGGCCCCGGGCGACCTGCCGCCGCTCACATCGCACCGCCCACGGGAGACGCCGGCTACTCCGGCAGCGAGCCGGAAACGCCCTTGACGAACCAGCGCATGGACAGAAGCTCCTTGTCCGAGGCCTTGTCGCCCTTCTTGACGCGCAGAACCCCGGCCTGATCAGCGATGGGCCCGGCAAAGCTCATGTCCTCGCCCTTGGCCATCCTGGCCTTGAGGGCCAGCACCTTGCCGGCCACGGCCTTGGGCACGGCCTTGCCAAAGGGGGCCAGCCCCACGCCGCCGCCCTCGAAGCCGGTGAAGAGCTCGTCGTTCTTCCAGGTTCCGGCGATGACCCTGTTCACGATGCCGGCGTACACCGGCCCCCAGACAAAGGTGGTGGAGGTGAGCGCGCAGGACGCCCCGTACTTGGCGGCGTCCGTGCCGTAGCCCACGGCCGCCACACCCTTCATGCAGGCGGCTTTGGACGAATCCGCGGTGTCCGCCATCTGGCGGATGAGGTCATGCTTCTTGGCGGCCAGGACCTCGGCCAGGGTGGTCTCGTTCACCGCATCGCGCCAGGACTTGAGCCAGACGATGGTATTGACCTTGCCGGCGTCGAAGCTGGTCTTGGATTCCGTCAGCCCGCGCACCAGGCCCAGGGTGAAGGCGTTGATGCCGCGCACCACCTCGGGAATGGGCTGGGTGGCCACGGTGCCCACGTTCCTGTATCCCATGAGCCCGGCCAGATAGCCCGCCAGATACTCGCCCTGCTCGATGCGCACCATGTAGGTGCCCATGTTGGGCCGGGTCTTGAAGCCGGAGCAGTGCATGAACTTGACCTGCGGGAACTCCCCGGCCACCTTGAACATGGGCTCCATGTGGGTGAAGGTGGTGCCGAAGACCAGGTCATAGCCCTGGCGCGCGTAGTTGCGGATGACGCGCTCGGCGTCCGCCGGGGACAGGGCGTTCTCGGTGAAGGAGACCTCCACCTTGTCGCCCAGCTGCTTCTTCATGTACTCGATGCCATCGTGATGGGCCGTGGTCCAGCCCTGGTCGTTGATGCTCTCCAGCAGCACAAAGGCCACGCGAACCTTCTTGGCCGCGGCCTGCGCGGGCGGCGCGCCCACGGCGAGCAGACACAAGGACAGCAGGACCAGGGAGAGGGCGGAGAATCTCTTCAAGCGCATACGGTTCCTCCCGCAAAGGGTTTGTGCAGACGGCGATGCCGCAGTATCCAGCCAGGACATGTAGCGCACCCGGCTCGCCGGAGACAAGCCCTTCCTGCCCCATCCGGGGTGTGCGCCGGGCGCAAAAGAAGGCGGCGCCCCAGGCAGGACGCCGCCCTCCATCGCCCCGGCGGGCCGGATCAGGTCAGGAACAGCCGCAGCCGCCCGAACCGCAGCCGCCCGCGGAGCCGGAATCCCCGCCGCCGCAGCCGGAGCCGCAGCCCCCGCCGCCAGCGCCGAGCGGAATCTCCGACTCCACGCTGAAGCCGTATTCGCCCGCGTCGATGCTGATGCCCCCGGCAGCGGCCAGGAGCGACTTCTCCGCCAGCAGGGTGTAGCCCAAGGCCAGGACAGTCTCATCCCCGTCGCGGGGCTCGTCCAGGGCCAGGGAGAGCTTTGGGCCGCAGCAGCCGCCCGCCAGGAATATGCGCAGCGGCGACTTCTCCTTGTCCGCAAAATAGCCGTCCAGCTGGTCGCGGGCGGCTTCACTCAGGGTAATCATGGGGACGCTCCTTGTCTGCGTTGAGGTCGTGCGGCGTGGTCACGCCGCCGGGAGCCGCCCCCAAAACAAAGGGCGGCGCTCCATGGAACGCCGCCCTGTATCGTCATGCGGGAGATTCTGCCTAGCAGGAGCAGCCGCTGGAGGATTTCTCCCCGCCGCCGCAGCCGCCGCCGCAACCGCCACCGCCGCCCAGGTTCATGGGCAGTTCCGAATCGACAGTGAACCCGTAGCTGGTCATGTCGATGCGGATGGTGCCGGTCTTCTCTCCCAGGGCCTTCTCCACAACGAAGGAGTAGCCCATCACGTCGTAGGTGTCGTCGTTCTCACGCGGCTCATCCAGAGCCAGCGACAATTTCGGGCCGCTTCAGCCTCCGGACGCGAGGAAGACCCGGACCGGGGACTTTTCCTTATCCGCGAAGTACCCATCAAGCTGGGCCTTGGCGGCTTCAGTCAATTCAACCATCTCTGCCTCCTTGAACGTTGATTGGAGAGGCCTAAATAATGACCGCCCGAGGCTTTGTCAAATGGGCCGAGGGATGTTTTTTGCGGGCCGTTGACCCCTGGCCCACTCTGGGCTACATGCACCGTGCAGGGAGCGAATATCCGCTCTCCCCAGACAGACCACCCCCCCCTGACGAGGCTTCCCAATGAGTACCAAGGATCTCATCCTCTCCACGGCCAAGGATATGATCTCCGAGGTGGGCTTCCACAAGATGACCACCGCCAACCTGGCCAAGCGGGCGGACATCTCCGAGGGCACCATCTACCGCCACTTTGAGAGCAAGGAGGACATCCTCCAGCACATCCTGGACACCTTCGACGAGAAGTACCAGGCCCTGGCCGAAAGCTGCCGCGCCCGCATGGACAAGGGCCCCCTGTCCATCGAGGACCTCATGGGCAGCCACTTCGCCTTTCTCGACGCCAACGCCGCCGACATCAAGATCGTGCTGGGCGCTTACAGCATCCTGGACGCCACCAGGCGCTCCATGGCCCGTTTCATCGAGCGCATGCGCGCCCTGTTCGAGGACTACCTCGTCCACGGGCACGAGAACGGCATCCTGCGCGAAGTCCCCCTCAAGCCCACGGGCCTCATCCTGGCCAACATGTTCTTCGGGCTCATGCGCATCAAGCTCTACTGGCCGGAGATCGACGACTTCTCCACCGAGGCCGTGGAGTTCTGCCGCCGCAGCCTGACGCTGCCGGAGGCTTGGAAATGAGCGACGCCCGCACCCTCATGACGGCCCAGGAAATGGCCCGCACCCTGGAGCGCCTGGCCTCGGAGATCATCGAACGCCGGGGCGAGGACGGCCCGCTCATGCTGGTGGGCATCCAGCGCCGGGGCGTGGACCTGGCCCGCAGGCTCAAGAAGCTGCTGGACGCCCGCCTGACCGCCCCGGCCCTGTTCGGCATGCTCGACATCAACCTGTACCGCGACGACTGGAGCAACCTGGGCATCGCGCCGACCATCAGCAACACGGACATCCCCACGGGCATCGAAGGCGCGAGCCTCATCCTGGTGGACGACGTGCTCTACTCCGGCCGCACCACCCGCGCGGCCCTGGAGGCCATCCTGGACTTCGGCCGTCCCCGGCGCGTGGAGCTTCTCGTGCTCATCGACCGCGGCCACCGGGAACTGCCCATCCAGGCCGACTATGTGGGCAAGCGCGTGAACACCGCAAGCCACGAGCGCGTGGACGTCCTCGTGGCCGAGCGCGACGACGTGGACAAGGTCCTCCTGCGCGCCAAGGCCTGAGCCCGACTGTCCCCTTATGTACGACACCGACCTGCCCACGCGCGTGCGCATCCAGGAGACGGGCTGCATCAGCCTCATCGGCATGGCCGGGGCGGGCAAGTCCACCCTGGGCCGCCTGCTGGCCGAGAAGCTCGGCTGGGCGCACCTGGACACCGACCGGCTCATCGAGGCCTACTACGGGCTGCCCCTGCAGGAGATCCTGGACGGCCAGGGCTTGCCCCTCTTCCTGAAGACGGAGGAGACCCTGGTGTCCATGCTCGGCGTGCGCCGCACGGTGATCTCCACAGGGGGCAGCGTTGTCTACGGACCCGCCGCCATGAAGCGGCTGAAACTCCTGGGGCCGGTCGTCTTCCTGGAAATCGACCTGCCCACGTTCCAGAGGCGCGTGGGGGAGGGGGACAATCGCGGGCTGGCCATCGCCCAGGGCATGTCCAGGGAGGATCTGTTCCTTGAGCGCCTGCCCCTGTACCGGGCCGCCGCCGACTTCACCCTGCCCACGGGCGACACTGACCCCAAGGCCAGCCTGGACCGCCTCCACGCCTGGCTCACCGAGGAGCCGGACCAATGAGCAAGGCCAAGACCGCCGCCGCCCTGCGCAAACTCGCGGAGCTGTACCGCCGCATGGACGCGGCCTACGCGAAATCCGCAGCGATCCTTGAGCTTTCCTGCTCCGGCTGCGCCGACAGCTGCTGCGAGACCGTGTTCCGGCACCATACCTACGTGGAATGGGCCGGGCTCTGGGCCGGGCTGACCGCCCTGCCGGGGCCGCAGTTGGATGCCGTGCGCGAGGCCGCCGGAGACTGGGTGCGCCGCCATCAGAACCCCGTGCTGCCGGGCGTGCGGCCCCGCGTGCCCTGCCCCCTGTGCGAGGAATCCCCGGAGGGCCTGCGCTGCGGGCTCTACCACATGCGGCCCATGGTCTGCCGCCTGCACGGGGTGCCCAATGTCCTGCTCCGCCCTGGACGGGGGACCGCCGCCTTTCCCGGCTGCGACCGCGCCCAGGCCCTGGGCAAGACCTGCGAGCCTGCGCTCCTCGACCGCACCCCGCTCTTGACCGAGCTGGCCCGGCTGGAGATGGACCTCGTGGGTCGGGAGCGCATGGGCAAGCTGCCCCGCGTGGACCTGACCATCGCCGAGATGATCCTTCTGGGCCCGCCCAAAATTTGAAGCCCTCCCCCTTGGCAGCCGCCCGCCAGTGGTGCTATGCTCGCATCGACTAAGGCTCCCCGCCTGCGGCGGGCTAACACTGGAGGGCCACACCATGAACGCTCTGATGCGCCTTGTGCTTGCGAACCTGTGTCTGGCTGTCTTGCTGGTTCCGGCGGCAGCCCAGGCCCAGTCGGAAAAAATGGTTTCCAGCGAGGACATCCTGAGACAGTTGGAGAAGAAACCCGAGCCGGCGCCAGGCGCCAGCCGCAGTTTCCGGGGCATACGCATCACCGGCGCGGGCGAAACGCAGCCCGCGGCCCAAGCCGCTCCCCAGGCCCCGTCCGCCCCCCAGCCGTCCGCCGAGCCCACCCGCGACGTGGCCCAGACGCCCAAGGAAAAGCCCGCTGTCACCGTGTACATCTACTTCAAGTCCGGCTCAGCCGAGCTGGCGGGCGATTTCTCCAGGAAGCAGGTGGCCGCCGTGGGCAAGGCCCTTTCGGCCCCGGCCCTGGCCGGCGCCAAGTTCGAGATCGGCGGGCACACCGACTCGCAGGGCTCCGACGCCCTGAACCAGGCCCTCTCCGAGCAGCGCGCCGCGCACATACGCGATCTATTGGTGAACAGCTACGGCATGCAGGCCGGCAACGTCTCCGCCGTGGGCTATGGCAAGAACCAGCCCGTGGCCGACAACGACACCGAGGCCGGCCGGGCCAAGAACCGCCGCGTCGTCATAAAGCGCCTGGACTAGGCGGAAGGACTCCGGACAGCATGCCCCTTGTCGAATGGAATGACGCCTTGACGCTGGGCGATCCGGTCATCGACCGCCAGCATAGGGGGCTGGTGGACCTCATCAATCAGATGCATGCGAACCTGGACGCCCCGGACAAGGAGGCGCAGGTGATGCACTGCATCACGGCCATGTACCTGTACGCCAAGGAGCACTTCTGGGACGAGGAGGCGTTCATGGACCGCATCGGCTACCCGGACAAGGCGCGCCACGCCGCCCTGCACCGCGAGTTCGTGGAAAGGACCCACACCCTCACCGACTGCTGCCTGTGCGACGAGGCTCCCTACGCCGAGCTGCTGGACTTCCTCGTGGCCTGGTTCAAGGAGCACGTCTCCACGGAGGACACCCGGATGGTGGCCTTCGCCAAGGCTCGCCAGGCCTGACCCGTCCCGCTGAACGCTGCGCAGGGGGCCCCGGCACATCCGCCGGAGCCCCTGCCGTGTTTGCCTGCCCGGCCTAGGCCTCGCCGTGGGGCCGCGCCGGATAGGGGCCGGCCTTCTCCACGGCCGCGCCCAGCCAGGCGATGGCCTGCCCCAGCTGGCGCATGTTGCGCAGCCCCTCGGCGTCCTCCGCCGCCTTGCCCGGCTCCAGGCCGAAGCCCAGGTTCCAGTACGTGGAGCCCGGCACCACCATCTGCTGGATCAGGAACAGGTGGTTCATAGTGTCCAGCACGTGGGTGCCGCCGCCCCGGCGCACGGCCACCACGGCCGCGCCGACCTTGCCCGCCAGCAGGCAGCCGTTGGCCAGGGACACCACGCCCGCGCGGTCGATGAGGGCCTTCATCTCCGCCGAGACGTCCGTGAAGTACGTGGGCGAGCCCAGCAGAATGGCGTCCGCCGCCAGCATCTTCTCCAGCACCCCGTTCAAGATGTCCTTGCCAAAGGCGCAGCGCTGGTTGCGCAGCTCAAAGCACTTGCCGCAGGCCCGGCAGCCGTGGAGGTCGCGTCCGCCGATCTGCACCAGCTCCGTGTCCCAGCCCGCCTTGGCCAAAGGCTCCAGCACGGTCTCCAGCAGAAGCCGGGTGTTGCCGTCCTTGCGCGGGCTGCCGTTGATGGCGATGATCTTCATGTGAAATCTCCCTGTTTATCGTTGACTCCCGAAGCCGGGAGGTCTAGCGGATACCCATTGCCTGCGTTTAGCGCAAGTACTGAATAATTTGTCAGGTACTATCCAAATGTATAGCTGCTGGAGGGGAGCATGGCTGGCCGCTGCGGACAGAAGACCTTGGGAGGCAAGAACTACCGCTGCTATTTCGAGCTGGCGCTCCTGGTCATGGGCGGCAAATGGAAGCCCATCATCCTGTACCACCTGGGCGCGGGCGGGGTCATGCGCTTCAGCGACCTTTCCCGCAGCATGCCCGACGTCACGGACCGCATGCTCACCCGGCAGTTGCGCGAGTTGGAGGCCGACGGGCTCATCCACCGCGAAGTCTACCGCCAGGTGCCGCCCAAGGTGGAGTATTCCCTCACGGAACTGGGTCTGGGACTCTACCCGCTGCTCATGCAGATGTGCACATGGGGCATGGAGTACGAGACGGCCCTGGGCGGGCCGGAGCTCGCGCCCGGCGAGGAGTACGAGCCCAGGCAGGCGCGGCCCCTGCACCCGAGGTATCTGGACAGGGGCTCCGCCCCCGCTCCCCGCCGGAGGGGATGATTCCCCCCGGACCCCATCCAGGCACGGCCAAGGCAGCCCAGAAGGCTTGGCAAGACGAGAAAAGCAAAGGGTATCTGACGGCGGCTTGGCGCAGTCAGATACCCCTTTGCGTCATGCGGGGCTCTGGGGGACGTCCCCCGGCCGCCGCAGGCTTCTTCGCCTAGCCCAAGGCCAGGATGGGCGCCACGATCTTCTTCAGGGCCAGGCCCGTGGGCGTTTCACCCTGGACCTTCATGAAGGGGTAGCCCTCGTCGCCGCTTCTGACCACTTCCGGGTCCATGGGGATGCGGCCCAGGAAGCTCACGCCCATCTCCCGCGCCAGGGCCTCGCCGCCGCCGGCGTTGAAGATGTCGTGGGTTGTGTTGCAGTTCGGGCAGACAAACCCGCTCATGTTCTCCACAATGCCCAGGATGGGGTTGCCCAGCTGGCGGCAGAAGGTCACGCTGCGGCGCACGTCGTCCACGGCCACGCCCTGCGGGGTGGTGACGATGACGGCATGGGCCTCCTTGCCCAGGGTCTGGAGCGCGGCCAGGGGCTCGTCGCCGGTGCCGGGGGGGCAGTCCGTGACCAGGTAGTCCAGGTCGCCCCAGGACACGTCGCGCACGAACTGCTTGATGAGCCCGAGCTTCATGGGCCCGCGCCATATGACCGCCGTCTCCTTGTCCGGGATGAGGAAGCCCAGGGACATGACCCAGAGGTTCGAGCTGTACGGCACGGGCTCCATGTGGTCGGCCTCCATGTGCGGCTTGGAGTCCTGCAGCGAAAGCAGACGCGGAATGCTCGGGCCGTGGATGTCCACGTCGAGCAGCCCCACCTGCTTGCCAGAAAGGGCCAGGGCCATGGCGATGTTGGCCGCCACCGTGCTCTTGCCCACGCCGCCCTTGCCGGAGAGCACCACGATCTTGTGCTTGATGCGCGAAAGGGTCTTGGCGATCTTCTCGTCCACGGGCTTGTCGCCGCAGCTCTTGGGATCGCCTCCGGAGGAACAGCCGCCCGAAGCCGAGGCCGAGGGGCAGCCCTTGCAGGAATCACTCATGAAACACTCCTTCGGCAGCCGGGTCGCCCCGGCGGGATTGGTTGAAAATCAATGCGCGGATTGCAGGGTAAGCACCGCGGCGGCGATGTCAAACGTCTGCTACCAGAGGGGCTTGTTGTTCTTGGCCTGGTAGGCCTCAATGTCCTCAATCTCCTCGCTGCGCCAGGGGCAGCGCAGGCTGATGAAGCGCACCACGTCCATGCCCAGCTCGATGTTCTCGCTCTCCATGCCGCCAGCCGTCAGGCACACCCGGGCCACGGGGTCAAAACCGTGGGCCTTGAGCCAGTCGCGGGCGGCGGCGAAGCCTGAACCCGGCGCATGACCGTCCAGGCAGGCCAGCACCAGCGCCGTGGCGCCGGCATGCGGGCCGTAGGCGGCCGCCGGATCCCGCCCCGCGCGCAAGGGCCGCGTGAGCACCACCAGGGAATACTCGTCGCGGTAGCGCGCGCGCCACTGGTTCTTGCGCATGTGGAAATGCGGCTTGACGTGGCCGGCCAGAACACGGCGCACGGCGGCCTCTGTGGGGCCGCAGACGAGAACGGCCAGCTTGGGCGCGCCGGTTTTCACGGGGCTACCGCTTGCTGGCCCGGGCCTTGCGCAGCCAGTCGTACCAGGCGCCCAGCCCCTCGCTGGTGCGGCAGGCCACGGGGAAGATCTCGATGTCCTTGTTCAGCTTGCGCGCGTGGCTGCTTGCGGCCTCCAGGCTGAAGTCCACATAGGGCAGGAGGTCCGTCTTGTTCAGCAGCATCACGGAAGAGAGGTGGAACATGAGCGGGTATTTTTCAGGCTTGTCGTCGCCCTCGGTGACGGAAAGCAGGCTGACCTTGTGGTCCTCGCCGAGATTGAACTCCGCCGGGCAGACCAGGTTGCCCACGTTCTCGATGAACAGGATGTCCAGGCCCTGCATGTCCAGCACGCCGATGGCGTCCTCGATCATGGAGCTGTCCAGGTGGCAGCCGCCCTCGGTGTTCACCTGCACGGCCTGGGCCCCGGTGGCGGCCACGCGGCGGGCGTCGTTGTCGGTCTGCAGGTCGCCCTCGATGACGGCCATCTTGAACTCGCCCTTGAGGTCCACCAGGGTGCGCTCCAGCAGGCTGGTCTTGCCCGCGCCGGGGCTGCTCATGAGGTTCAGGCAGAGTATCTTGTGCGCGGCGAAATAGTCCTTGAGGCTGGCGGCGCGGCGTTCATTGGCCTCCAGCACGTTGCGGACGATGGTCACGGTCTTGGACATGGTGCGCTCCCGTTCTGGCCGGTTTAGACGTCGGCCTCGATTTCATCGATGTAGAGTTCCTTGCCGCTCTGAATATCATGCCCCAGGATCTCCTGGCAGGCCGGACAGGGCATGTAGTGCTTGTCCTCCGGCTCGAAGGCCAGGCCGCAGGAGCCGCAGGCCACCTTGAGCGGCATGTCCACGATCTCCAGGGCCACGCCCTTGAGTTCCCCGTCCTGGGTCAGGCACTCCCAGCCGAAGGACAGGGCGTCGCTCACCGCGCCGGAAAGCGCGCCGTTGACCACGCGCACGCGCACCACACGGTTCATGCCGTGCTTGACGCGCTCCTCGCGGATGATGTCGATGATGCTCTGGATCAGGGATAGTTCGTGCATGGGTTCCGGGCATAGCGCAAAAGCCGGGGCGCGGCAAGGCCGGGGGCGCGGCAGGAGCGGATCCGTTTCAGACAAGGCCCCTGGGGATTCAGCCGGCCGGGGAAGCCCCATGCGCGCACCCTGCGGCGGCGTCACTCAGCCCCCAGACCTGGCGCAGTGCCGAGAGCACCGCGCCCAGGGCCGGGTCCAGGGCGCGGTCCTTGCGGTGCAGAAAACATATGTCGATGGGCAGGCTGTCGTGGGGCCAGACGCAGACCTCGCCGCTCTTCTCCCAGCCCAGGGCCTCGTCGCGGTGCATGAGGCCCAGGCCGGATCCGCTGGCCACCAGGGCCTTCAGGGTGCCTTCGTAGTCGGTGATGGCGACCTTCCTGACCGTGCTGGAATACGGCTTGAGCTGGCGCTCCAGCAGGGCCTTGCAGGGGCAGGCGTCGGTGAACCAGACCCAGGACTCCTCGGCCAGCTCGCGCCAGCCCGCATGCTTAAGCCGCCCTGCCCAGGCGGTGGGCGCCACCACATGCAGGCTCGTCGTGGCGAGGCGCAGCGCCGCCACCTCCTGGGCCACGGCAGCGGGAAGCGGCTCGCCCACAAAGGCGAAGCCGCCGTCCAGCCTGCCCGCGCGAACGTCCTCGATGATGATGTTGCTGCTGCCCTGGGGCAGATGCACCTCAAGCTTCGGGTGCGCGGCGCGCAGAACGTCCAGCAGCTGGCGCAGACGCAGCAGCTCGGCGTCCGTGTTGGGCGCGAGACGCAGCGCCCCGCTCAGGTTCTCGCGCAGAGCGCGCGCCTGGGTCATCAGCTCGCCCACGCTCCGCAAGGCCGCCTCGGCCTGGGCCCGCAAGGCCTGGCCTTCGCGCGTCAGCTGCATCCCGCGGGGCGTGCGCACGAAGAGCATTACGCCCAGTTCCTCCTCCAGAGCCTTCACGTGCGCCGACACCGCCGGCTGGCTGATGAACAGCCGCTCGGCGGCGCGGGTGAGGTGCCCTTCCTCGGCCACAGCCACGAAGGTGCGCAACTGATACAGCTCCATGCCTCGTCCTCCGACAAAGGATCTACGTGAAAGCAGGCGTGTTGGGGCATCACGATTCCTGAACCACAGCCTCAGGCATTGTGATTGGACCCTGGCGCGCGCCGGCTGCTAGGAATGCCTCGTGCAGCGGATGCCCGACCATGCGCCGGGACAATGGCACGAAGCCGGGCCGGACGTCCAGAACCAGCAGACAGCAGGGAGGCCGCCATGATCGCCATGCTCACGGAACTTTACCGCTTCGGGTGCTACCTGTTGACGCCAGAGACCGAGATCAGCGCCCTGCGCTACGACAGCGCCGCCGCAGGCGCGGTGAAGGCCGGGGCCTGGATGTGCCTGGCCGTTGGCGCAGGCATTGTCCTGGCGCGTTTCCTGGGCCAGGGGTCCTAGGCGGCAAGCAGCGCCTCCGAACCAGGGCCACCGCCTTCGCGCCAGGGCCACCGCCTTCGCGCCAGGGGTTGACGCCAGGCTTCCGGTTCGCCATCCTGCGCAATGCGCTAATGTGCGAAACGAACAAACGTGCCGGCCAGGCGTGGACATGAACCCCATCCCAAGCGCAACAGCCTTCATCGGCGCCATGATCTTTCATGCCTGCCGTCTTCTGCCCCTCCCGATCTTGCGAAAGGTCGCGAACATTCCCGTCCTCAACGTTCCCGCCATATCGCGGCTGGCGCTCCACGCCACGGCCTTCCCCGGGACCTCGCGGGGTGCCGTGCTGAATCCCACCGGCACGCCCTGCAGCATCCTCGCCCACATGCGCGTTCTGCACCAGGGCACGGCCGGCTTTGCCGGGCGTCGGGTGGCCCTGGTGGCCCACTGGGATCCCCACGGCCTCGTCGACCCGTATGTGGTCTATTACCTGCGCCACCTCCGGGAGCTGGGGTACGCCACTGTCCTGGTCTCCGACCGCGCCCTGGACCTTCCCGAGGATGTGGGGGACTGGGCGGACGCCGTGCTCTGGCGGACCTGCCCGGGGTACGACTTCACGAGCTGGAAGGGGGCGCTGGAGTTCTTTCCCTCCCTGGCGCAGGCCGAGGAGCTGCTCCTGACCAACGACAGCATCTTCGCCCCCACCAACCCCTTGCCGCCCGTGCACGCCCTCATGGACGCCGTGGACTGCGATTTCTGGGGGCTGTCCGAGGGCGGGGTCTACCGGCTGGCCCTGCAAAGCTACTACCTGGTCTTCCGCAGGGCATGCCTGGCCCATCCGGCCTTCTGGTCCTTCTGGACGACCGTGGACACCACCACCGACAAACGTTCCGTCATCGGCCGCTTTGAGCTCACGCTGACAAGCTGGCTGACGCGCAGCGGGCTCCGGGCCGCAGCCTACATGCCCGCCAAGGGTTTCCCGGATCAGGGCGGCATTGACCCCGTCTATTTGTGCTGGCGCTATCTGCAGCGGGAATTCGGCTTCCCCTGCGTGAAGCGCAGCCTGCTTTCGGAAAAAGCCTGGTGGACGGCGCTGGACGGCTGGGAGCGGACCCTGGCGGACACCGGCTATCCGGTGGAGCTCATCCACGGCTACTTCCGCCGGGTACAGGACAAGAAAACCAGGGCCAAGCCCTAGCAACAGGGCCAGCGCCCGCAGCATTCCGGCATTCCGACGAAAGCTTGCACACTGAGCGGCCTGGCCGGTCAGGAGGGCGGGGGTTTATCCGGCGGGTCCCAGGGTCTCGGGCGCCCGGCCCTCGCGCAGGTCGGCGAAGGCCTTGCCCAGGCGGGCCTGCACGGCCTCCCAGCCGCCCGGGGCATGGGGCAGCGCGCAGCCCGTGCAGTCCTTGACCAGCCCGCGCCAGCCGGGGCTGCCCCCGCAGTCGCGCAGAAAATACAGCGGGCAGTAGCAGAACAGGCAGTTGAAGGTGGCCGGGGCCATCTCCTCGCCACCGGGGCCCTTGTGGCAGGGAAAATATTCACAGGCCGCGTTCTGAAAATGCTTGAAGCGCTCGTTCATCCGCCCTCCCCCGCCCCGCTCCCGGACGGAAGGAACTGCACCAGCACCGTGCGCCGGCGCGGCCCGTCGAATTCGCAGCAGTAGATCTTCTGCCAGGTGCCCAGCTTAAGCCTCCCGCCGGTGACCGGCACCAATTGGGAGGGCCCCATGAGGCTGGTCTTGATGTGCGCGTCGCTGTTGCCCTCGGCGTGGCGGAAGCCGGGATCGCATGGCACCAGCTTGGCCAGGTGCGCCAGCATGTCGCGGCGCACGTCCGGGTCCGCGCCCTCGTTGATGGTGATCCCGGCCGTGGTGTGCGGGGAATAGACGAGCACCGCGCCCTCGGCCGGGCCGGACTCGCGCTCGATGTCCCTGAGGATGGCGGCCACCTCGGCCGTGATGTCCAGAAACTCCTCGCGCCGTGTTGTGGAGACGCTGAACTGCCGCATCATGCCCCCTTTTCTCCGGGGTCCTGGCCTTCCCGCCAGCCGTGGCTGAAGGCCGGGTCGTAGAGCCTGGACCGCGGCACGGGCCTGTCGGGCTCCTGGCCGGGCAGCACCAGAAACACCGTCTGCCGGGTGAAGCCGCTGGCGCGGGCCGTCTCGGCCAGGTCGGCCAGGCGGGTGCGCACGGTTTCACCGCCGGGCCAGCCCACCTTGTGCCCCATCACCACCAGGGTCTCCGGGGCATAGCCGCCCTCCAGCAGCTCGGCCTGCAGGCGCTCCGGCTCCGAGGCCGAGAGCAGTACGGCCAGGGCCGCGCCGTGGGCGGCGAGCTTCGGCAGGGCTTCGGAATCCGGCACCGGGGTGCGGCCCGAGAGGCGCGTGACGATGAGGGTCTGGGTGCCGCCGGGCACGGTGAGGGAGACCTTGGCGGCGGCCGCCGCGGCAAAGGCCGAGGACACGCAGGGCACCACGTCCCAGTCGATGCCGTCGGCGTCGAGCAGGGCCGCCTGTTCGCGCACGGCTCCAAAGAGGGCGCTTTCGCCCGTGTGCACGCGCGCGGCCAGACCGCCGGAACGCGCGCAGTCGCGCAGCAGGGCGTGGGTCTCGGGCAGGGACAGGGGCGCGGAATCGATGACCGTGCCCGAGACACCCTCGAAGAGGGCGCGCGGCACCAGGGACCCGGCGTAGACGATGCAGTCGGCCTGGGCGATCAGCCGCTGGCCCTTCACCGTGATGAGTTCGGGATCGCCGGGGCCGGCGCCGATGAACCAGACTTTTCCTGGGGCCACGGTTCCTCCACAGGCCTGGGCAAGCAGGCCTGAAAAAAAGGGAGGGCGCGGCGGCCCCCCCCTTCAGGATGCGCCGCCGGCCTAGGCCGCCAGCTTGGCCTTGATGGCCTGGCCGATCTTCTGGCCCAGCTCAAAGCAGGCCTGGAAGGTCTCGTGGTCCGGCCGGTTCTTCACCTTCACGGCAGGCTCGATGAGCTCCATGCCCATGCCCTGGAGGTGCTCGGTCAGGATCTTTACGCACTCGCCGCTCCAGCCGAAGGAGCCGAAGGCCGCGCCAATCTTGTTCTGGGGCCGCAGGCCCTTCATGTAGGTCAAAGCGTCGGCCATGAGCGGCAGGATGCCGTTGTTGTGCGTGGGCGAGCCCACGATGACCGCCGCGGCGTCGAAGACCTCGCTCATCACCGCGCTGTGGTGGTTGTGCTTCACGCTCATGATGCGCACGCTGACGCCCTCGGACACGAGGCCGTCGCAGATGGCCCGGGCCATCTTCTCGGTGCTGTGCCACATGGTGTCGTAGACGATGACGGCCTTGTTGGCGGGCTTCTGCTGGGCGAACTCGCGGTAGGAGTTGAGCGCGAAGGCCACGTCATCGTGTCCGCGCCACATGAGCCCGTGGTCCGGGCAGAGCATGTCGATGTCCAGGTCCATGGCGGCCAGGGCGTCCAGGGTCTTGAGCACCATGGGCGAATACGGCAGCACGATGTTGGCGTAGTAGTCGGCCATGAGGCGCTTTAAGATGCTGCGGTCCACCTCGTCGGCAAAACGCTCGGTGGTGGCCCAGTTCTGGCCGAAGGCGTCGGAGCAGAAGGCGATCTTGTCCTCGGGGATGTAGGAGACCATGTTGTCCGGCCAGTGCAGCATGCGCGTCTCGATGAACTGGATGCTGCGCTTGCCGATGCTGATGCTGGCCCCCGTGGGCACCACCTCGATGGGCCAGTCCTTGGAGTTGTGGAAGAAGGAGCGCAGGGCCTTCTCGCCCATGGGCGAACAGAAGATCTTCTCCGGCTTGAAGCGCTCCACCACGCAGTCCAGGCACCCGGCGTGGTCCGGCTCCAGGTGGTTCACCACCAGGTAGTCGATCTTGGGCTCGCCGCCGCAGGCCTGGGACACGGCGCAGAGCAGCTCGGACAGGTACTCGGACTTGACGGTGTCGATGAGCACGGTCTTCTCGTCGCGCACCAGAAAGGCGTTGTAGGTGGTGCCGCGCGGGGACAGGGAATAGCCGTGGAAGTCGCGGCTGTCCCAGTCCACAGCACCCACCCAGAATATGTCTTTCTTGATTTCAACAGGCTTCATCATTCGCTCCAGGCTTGAGGGACGCAAGGGTGCCCCGACGGTGCGGGGAGCCAATCCATAGGATATGCTGTCGGAACATGGGGAGCGCCCCCTTGTCAAGAAGGCGCTCCCTGTATGGCGCTTTGGGCCGCCGAAGCATGCCGCGCGCGGCTATTCGGGGCTGAAATTGTCCTTTGTGGCCCCGCAGATGGGGCAGGACCAGGAACTCGGCACGTCGTCGAACTTGGTGCCCGGCTTCACGCCGTTGTCCGGATCGCCGTCGGCGGGATCGTACACATAGCCGCAGATATTGCACACGTACTTCTGCATGGTTTGCTCTCCTGCGACCGGCGTGGGGCAGGCCACCTCGCGGGTGGAGCCTTCCCCGGCCAGGGGACGGAAGCATTTCTTGGTCCCGCCGCAGACGGGGCAGCGCCACTCGTCCGGGAGGTCCTCGAACTTCGTCCCCGCCGGGATCTTGCCTTTGCGGTCGCCCTTGTCAGGGTTGTAGATGTAGCCGCAGTTGGTGGTCTGGCACTGGTACATTTCTTCGGGTTGAGCCATGGGGGGCCTCTCCTCGCTTTGTGCGGGCCGCATCAGCCCTTGGCCGACCAGAGGCCGTGCAGATTGCAGTAGGCACGCGCGCTGACGCCAACGGCGTCGGTCTTGAACACGGCCTCCGGCGCATCGCCAGGCTTGAGCCAGTGGATGAGGATGTCCTGCCCGGACGCGAGCTCGATCCACTCGATGTAGTGCTTCTCGTCCATGGGGTGCGCAACGGCGCCAAGCTTGACCCTGTAGCCGCCGGCGACCTTTTCGATGACCGGGACATGCTTTTCCTTGGCCGCGTCCACGGTGTTCTCCACCTGCAGCTTCATGGGCTCGCCGCAGCAGACCAGTTCACCGCCGCCGGGATGCACGACGCAAACGATATTGCCGCAAAGATTGCATTTATAAATCTGACCGCATTCCGTCGCCATGATCCCTCCTCGTTTCCGGATGGTTTTTGCCTACCAGTTCTCTTCGGCCAGTTCGAAATGGGCCTGGGGATGGTCGCAGGCCGGGCACTTGCTGGGGGCGGCGGCGCCCTCATAGACATACCCGCAGTTGCGGCAGCGCCAGGCGACGGACTTGTCCTTCTTGAACACCGCGCCGGTTTCGATGTTCTTGGCCAGGGCGTTGAAACGCCTCTCGTGGAAGCGTTCGGCCACGGCGATGGCGTCGAAGATGCAGGCGATGTCCTTGAAGCCCTCCTCGCGCGCGATGGCGGCGAATTCGGGGTACATGCTGGCCTGCTCGTGGTGCTCGCCGCCGGCAGAGGCCTTCAGGTTCTCCAGGGTGCTGCCGATGGTCCCGGCGGGGAAGCTGGCCGTGACTTCGACCTCGCCGCCCTCAAGCAGCTTGAACAGGCGCTTGGCGTGCTCCTTCTCCTGGTTGGCGGTCTCCTCGAACACGGCGGAGATCTGCACAAAGCCTTCCTTCTTGGCCGCAGCGGCGAAGTACGTGTAGCGGTTGCGGGCCTGGGACTCGCCGGCGAAGGCGGCCAGGATGTTTTTTTCCGTGCGCGAGCCTGTCAATTTCATATGCACTCTCCTGTTCGGTTCCAGCGCCGGGGGAACCCGGCGGATGCCTTCACGTTTGCCATTACCACAATACGTAGAGAGCGCAAAGGAAATATTGCCGAGCGGCCAGGCCCCTCAGGAATCCCTTCCGGCGCACATGGGGCAGACGCCCACGAACTCCACGTCGCACCGAAGGCGGGAATATCCCATGGATTGCTCCACCGGAAGCTCCGGCAGGGCCAGGGGCCACTCCAGGTCATCCACCCGCCCGCAGACAGAGCAGCGCAAATGGGGGTGCGCTGCGGGGTTGCCGTCGAAACGCTTCTGCGTCCCGGCGCCGCCCAGGCGCAAGACCACTCCCCTGCCGCTCAGAAAGTCCAGGTTGCGGTAGACCGTGCCCAGGCTGATCCGGGGCAGGATCTTGCGGACCATGTCATAGACCTCGTCTGCGGTCGGGTGCGTCTTCACCTTGCGCAGTTCGTCGAGAATGGTTTCCCGCTGGCGGGACAGCCGAGCGCCCTTGTTCTCATCGTTGGACATATTGCCGCCTTGGTTGCTGAGAATTATTACTAGTAATGGAAATGATTATTGTCAAGCTCGAAGCATCCTTGGGTACCCAAGATTTTGCTCCTTGCCAACGATACCTATTCACCGTGATATACCCATCAGTAATTCCGATACACATCCATAAGAAAAGGCCCGCCAGGAATTGGCGGGCCTTGCTTTTCAGCCGATGATGCGTTGCAGTTCCGACAGTGGAATCTTCAGCTGCGCTTCAAACTGAACGCCAATCTCCTGTGCTGTCCGCCAACGGATCTGGCAGGCCATGTTCTGCAGACGCCCGCGGTCCTGCACTCCCTGGACGGACAGGGCCAGCCTGCCGCCTGCGGACTCCTGCAGGGCGCACTTCAGCTTGAGCCGCGCCCCGCCTGCGCTGATGTCCACCAGCTCCATGGAGCAGCGCAGGCTCCCCAGGACGGCATCACACATCTTGTTGACGCCGTAGGCGCAAAGCTGAACACGTGTGTACTGCCGCCGTTCCGCATGACTATCCATTGTTGCATGCCCCCGAAAGCGTCTTCATTCCCTTCGGGTCATTATTCCTCTGCCCTGAATTTTTCAACCAGCCTGGCCAAGTCCTTGGACATCTCCGCCACCTCGCGGATGCGGTCGGAAGCGCCCTGGATGTCCTGGGACATCTGGCCGGACAGGGTGTTGATCTCGCTCACGTTGGAATTGATCTCGTCGCTGGTGGCGGACTGCTCCTCGGCCGCGGTGGCGATGGAGCGCACCATGTCCGCGATGTGGTCCGAGGCCTCCACGATCTGGGTCAGCACGCCGCCCGCGCCGCCCGCCAGCTCGGCGGTCTTGTCCACGCGCGTCTTGGCGGTGTTCATCTCGCGCACGGCGTCGGAGGTGCTCCTCTGGATGTGCTGGATGGCCGTCTCGACCTCCTTGGTGGCGGTCATGGTCTTCTCGGCCAGCTTGCGCACCTCGTCGGCCACCACGGCGAAGCCGCGGCCGGCGTCGCCCGCGCGCGCCGCCTCGATGGCCGCGTTCAGGGCCAGGAGGTTGGTCTGGTCGGCGATGTCGTTGATGACGCTCATGACCTGGCCGATGTCCTTGGCGCTCAGGGAGAGCTGGCCCAGGGCCTGGGACAGGCTCTCGGCGGTGTCGGCCACCTGCTGGATCTCGGAGAGCGTGCTCTGGACCATCTCGCCGCCCTCGCGGGCCACGCTGTTGGCGTTGCTCGAAGCGTCGGCGGTTTCCCCGGCGTTCTTGGCCACCTCAAGCACCGTGGCGTTCATCTCCTCCATGGCCGTGGCCATCTGGGTGGTGCGCCCGGCAGCGGTCTCCATGCCATTGGTCAGATCGTCCATCTGCCCGCTGATGACGTGGGAGGCCTGCTCCAGCTTGAGGGCCACTTCCGTGACGTCGTTGGCCACGGTGAGCAGGTTCTGCCTGTTGGCCTCGATGCGCGCCCGGGCCTGCTCCTCCTGGGTCAGGTCCACCAGGACGCAGACCACGCCCACCAGCTCGCCCTGGGCGTCTTTCAGCGGGGAGGCCTCGGCGTGCAGGGGGAAGACCACGCCGTCGCTGCGCTTGTATTCCAGCCTGCCGCTGGTGGGGTTGCCCGTATCGAGCACCCTGCGGGCGTTGGAGCTGCGGCCTGCGTCGCCGTAGAACACCAGGCCCACGGGCTGGCCGATGATTTCACTGTCCGGCCGGCCCAGGATGGCCCGCAAAGGGGCGTTGAGGTAGCTGACGTTGCAGTTCTGGTCGGCCACGAACATGGGCACGATGATGCCGTCGAGCAGGCCCTTGCTGTATTCCAGCTGGTCCTTGATGCGCCCGACCATGGTGCCCAGGTGGTCGGCCAGGCGGGCCAGGCGGTCCTCGCCCGCGACCTTGAATACGGCGTTCAGGTTGCCCTGCAGCACCTCGTCGGCGCTCTGCTCAATGGAGGTGATGCGGCTGATGACCGTGCGCTTGAAGAAGGAGAAGAGCACGAAGCTCAAGGCCAGCATGCCGCCCAGGGACAACAGCGCCGTCATGACCTGGGTCAGCTTGAGGGAGCCGAACTGCTCGCTCAAGTCCTGGCGCATGATCATGGCGCCCAGGATGGGCCTGGACTTGCCGTGGCAATGGTAGCACTCGGGCTCATTGGGGATGGTCTTCACCTCGGTGAAGTAATTGGTGCCGTCCATGTTCATGACCTCGCCGCCCTCGAATTTCTCCTTCAGGCTGCGGTTCACCAGGACGCGGCAGTCCTCGTGGGTGAACACGTCGTTGATCTGCTTGCGCTCGGTCTCGTTGCGCGTGGCGTAGGTGATGCTGCCGTCGTAGTCCACCATGTAGACGTCGATGGTCTTGTGCTGCTTGCCGAGATCGGCGAAGCGCTCCTTCGTGGCCTTGTTGTCGCCCAGGCGCATGGGCTCCTCCACGGCCATGGCGATCATCTGCGCGGAGCGCATGGCATTGGCCTTGACCTCGGTGAGCATGGCCTTCTTCTGCCAGAAGGAGGTGGCCATGAAGAGGCCCAGGAAGACCACGCCGGAGACGGCGCAGGTGAGAACCAGGATGCGGAAGGTCAGGGACGTGTTGAAGCGTTCAGTGAGTTTCATACAGCCACCCCCTAGTGGGCTCCGCCAAAGAGCATGGGCTTGAAGCGGAAGTTGGAGACCCGCTCGGAGTTGTGGCACTTCTCGCATTCCTTGACGCTCATGCGGCCCTTGCCCTTGATGAGATTCTTCTTGCCGCCGGAATCCACATGCTCGGAGCCGGGACCGTGGCAGACCTCGCAGCCCGCGTGGCCCATGTCCGGAGTCTTCTCAAAGCTCACAAACCCGCCGGGCCGGCCATAGCCGGTGGTGTGGCAGGCGTAGCATTCCTTGAGCTCCTCTGGGCTGAGCTTCTTGGACATGATCTTGATGCTGCGGTCCGAATGCGCCTTCTTGGCGAACTTCGAGAAATTGGTGAACTCCTTGTCGTGGCACCCCGCGCAGGTGGCCGTGCCCACATAGCTGTTGCCGCCCTGGGCGTAAGCCCCTGGAAGCGCTATATAACCCATCAAGGCCACGACAACCATGGCAGGGATGAACATCCTTTTCATTTCCACCAAGCACCTCCTCAAGTTCCGCATCCTGACGATCCGGCCATTGCATGCGCTGACATTTCCTGCAGACTACACATGCGCTGCATTTTTGTAAACGGAGTTGAAGCAAACGGCAGTCACGCTTTCATGACTGCCGCTACTTCATCGGACGATTTTCCAGGAACTTGAGGGAGCCTTACCAGTCCAGAGGACGCTTGAAGGCCTGGGTCAGGAATTCCACCGGGACAGCCGCCAGGGGCGCGCCACCGGCCTTGAGCGCAAGGGACGCGCCGCCCACCGCGCCGATGCGCGCAAACTGCTGGCCGGCGAACAGGGCCTCAAAGGCCGCCTGCTTCGACGGGGCCACGCTGACCACCAGGCGGCTGGCGGACTCGCTGTAGAGCACCTCCAGCATGCCCGCGCACCCGCACTCGGGCACTGCGGAGAGATCGATCTCCGCCCCCAGGCGGCCGCCGATGCACATCTCGGCCAGGGCCACCGCGAGCCCGCCGTCGGAGCAGTCGTGGCAGGCCGTGACCAGCCCCTGGAGGGTGGCCTGGTGGTAGGCCAGATACCGTTCGCGTGCGCTCAGCAGGTCCACCTGGGGCACCAGCCCGCAGGAGACGCCCAGCTCGCTTGCGAGCTCCGAGCCGCCCAGCTCGGGCCTGGTCAGGCCCAGGACGTAGACGAGGTCGCCTGCGCGCTTGAAGTCCGAGGTCACGGCGCGCTTCATGTCCGGCATCTTGGCGATGACGGAATAGAGCACCGTGGGCGGGATGGAGATCTTGACCCCGCCGCCCTTGTAGTCGTTCTTCATGGAGTCCTTGCCGGACACGCAGGGCACACCGAAGCCGCGGCAGAAATGGTCCAGGGCCTCGTTGGCGCGCACCAATTGGGCCAGCTTGTACTCGCCGTCGGGCGTGGTCTCGCTCTTGACCGGATCGCACCAGCAGAAGTTGTCCGTCCCGGCCATGAAGCGCAAGGAGCCGCCCACGGCCACGGCCCCGCGCACGGCCTCGTCGATGGCGCAGGCCATCATCCAGTAGGCGTCCAGGTCGCTGTACTTGGGGCAGATGCCGTGGGAGAGCACCAGCCCCTCCTCTGTGGCGAAGTCGGGCCGGATCACCGCAGCGTCGCTCGGCCCATCGCGCTTGACCCCCACCAGCGGCTTGATGATGCTCTTGCCCTGGACCTCGTGGTCATACTGGCGGATGACGTATTCCTTGCTGCAGATGTTCAGCCTGGACAGCATGCGGCCCAGGAGCTCCTGGTGGTCCACCTCCGCCGGCAGGGGCTCGGAGGCGACCTGCGGGCGCTCCCAGCGGGCCGAGAGCTCCATCTGGGGCAGGCCCTCGTGCAGAAAATGCATGGACAAATGCGCCACGGTCTTGTGGCCGTAACGCACATGGAAGCTGCCGGAATCCGTGTACGCGCCCAGGGCCGTGGACTCCACGTCCATCTCCCGCGACAGGGCCAGGAACGCTTCCAGCTTCTCCGGCGGCACGGCGCAGGTCATGCGCTCCTGGGCCTCGGAGATGAGAATCTCCCAGGGCCTCAGACCGTCATACTTGAGCGGGGCCTTGGAGAGGTCGAGGTCGCAGCCGCCGCAGTCCTGGGCCATCTCGCCCACGCTGGAGGAAAGCCCGCCCGCGCCGTTGTCGGTGATGGCGCTGTAAAGGCCCAGGTCGCGGGCGCGCATGAGGAAGTCGTACATCTTGCGCTGGGTGATGGGGTCGCCGATCTGCACCGCCGTGGCTGGCGAGCCCTCGTGCAGTTCCTCGGAGGAGAAGGTGGCGCCGTGGATGCCGTCCTTGCCGATGCGCCCGCCGCTCATGACGATGTGGTCGCCGGGCCTGGCGCACTTTTCGTGGCTCAGGCGCCCGGCCACGCGCACGGGCATGGTGCCCACGGTGCCGCAGTAGACCAGGGGCTTGCCCAGGTACCGCTCGTCAAAGACGATGGAGCCGTTGACCGTGGGGATGCCGCTCTTGTTGCCGCCGTGCTCCACGCCCTCGCGCACGCCTTCCAGCACGCGGCGGGGATGCAGCAGCCGGGGGGGCAGCTCGCCCTCGAAAAAGGGCGAGGCGAAGCAGAACACGTCGGTGTTGCACAAAAGGTTCGCGCCCAGGCCCGTGCCCATGGGGTCGCGGTTGACGCCGACAATGCCCGTGAGCGCGCCGCCGTAAGGGTCCAGGGCCGAAGGCGAGTTGTGCGTCTCCACCTTGATGCAGACGTTCATGTTCTCGTTGAAGCGGATGACGCCGGCGTTGTCCTTGAACACCGACAGGCAGAAGTCGTCCTTGCCCTTGGCCTGGCGGATGGCCGTGGTGCTGCCCTGGATGCAGGTCTTGAACAGGCTGTCCAGGGTCCGCCGCCGCCCGGTCTCGGCGTCCTCATAGTCGATCTTGGCGGTGAAGATCTTGTGCTTGCAGTGCTCGCTCCAGGTCTGGGCCAGCACCTCCACCTCGGCGTCGGTGGGATTGTCCACCTGCGCAGGCGCGAGGCCGGCGGCCCTGCGCGCGCTCCGGGTGGCCGGGTCCTTGTAATAGTCCACGATGGTGCGCATCTCACTCAGGGACAGGGCCAGGGTGTTGGCCCGGCTGAAGGCCACCAGTTCCTCGTCGGTCATGGTGGTCAGAGGGACCACCGCCACCTCGTCGCTGGCCTGGCCGGTAACGCGCGCGGCCCGGGGGGCGAAGCCCGGCTCGGCGGCCCACTGCGCGGCGGACTTGATCTCGAAACGCTGGATGAGCTCGTTGGCCAGCAGATCGCGGGTGATGTGCAGCACGGTCTTTTCGTCGAGACTGGCCCCGGCCTGGGGGCGCAGCAGATACTGTACGCTGGTGTAGACGCTGAAGCCCTTGGCGCCGGCCTTGTCCAGGCCGAGCACCAGGGCGATGGTCTCGCGGGCGGTGCGGGCCTCGTTGTCCGTGACCCCGGGGCGGAAGCCCACCTCGACGGCCCAGTGGATATCCCTGGCCAGGGGCCGCAGGGAGATCTCGTGCAGCACGGGGTCGTGCAGGGCCTGCGCGTCCAGCACGGCCTGGGCCTGCTGCGGGGCGATGCCCTCCACCGTGTAGACGCGGACGATGCCCACTCCGTCCAGGGTCAGGTTCAGCTCGCTTTTGATCTTGCGGGCCACGCGCTCGCCCACCACATCACGCACATGGGGCTTGAGCCCCACCTCGAAACGCAAAAGCATAGGATGCACTCCTTACAATGATCCGGCCCCGCCCATGCGGGACACGGCCTATTCGCCTGTGGATCAGCCCTCGGAAAGGGAGTCGCCCCCGGCACTCTTGGACGCGTAGGCCAGATTATCCACCCGCCTGAGCAGGCTTTCCGGGGTGTCGTCGCCCTGCAGCATGGACAGGCCGACGCTCACCGTGACCAGCCCCTTGAAGAGCTCCCGCACATCCAGCAGGATGCGCTCGCCGATGCCGCGCAGGCGCTCCTCGTCCACCTCGGTGACGATGACCACGAACTCGTCCCCGCCGTAGCGGCAGGGATAGTCCATGCCCTGGCGCACCTGGCGCATGAGCATGGCCCCCACGCCCTTGAGCACGGCATCCCCGGCCAGATGGCCCTGAGTGTCGTTGACGGCCTTGAACTTGTCCAGATCAAAAAACACCATGCCCAGCCCGCGCCCGGTGCGGCGGCAGCGGGTCACCTCGCGCTCCAGGGTGGTGTGGAACTGGTAGTGGTTGAACAGTCCCGTGAGCCCGTCGAACAGGGCGCGCACCTTGAGCTTGGCCTCCAGGCGGCGGATCTGGGTCATGTCCCGGCCCACCACCAGGTACTCGCGCGCGGTTCCCGCCCGGCCGGTCAAGGGCGCTATGGACAGCTCGAAGGGCAGCTGCGAACCGCCTTGCGTGGTCAGGACGGTGCCCACGGGGGTCTGCGTGGGCGCGGCGAAGATTTCCGTACCCCAGGGCCCTTCAAAGGGCTGCTGCGGGACAAAGACCGCGAAGAAGTCCCGGCCCGAGAGGCCGAGATCCTGCCGCGAGCAGAAATCCACAAGCCCCTTGGCGGTGACGGTGAGCACCACCTCCTGCATGGACCCGATGAGCCGCTCCAGGAAATTCTTGCGACGCAGGGTCTGCACCTCGAGCTCGCTGAGCCCGCGCAGGTCCTCCAGGAGCACGAGCACCCCCTCGCCCTGGGCATCCTTCACCCTGTGGGCCGAGAGGTACAGGCAGCCGTCGGCGGGGCGATCATCCTGCTTCTGCTCCAGGAAATAGACGATCCTGCCGTAGCTGGCGCGGGCGGCATCGGCCAGAAAGGCATCGACCTCGGCCACGGTCTCCACGGTGAGGCGCCGGGAGAGCATCCAGGCCAGGGGCCGGCCGCGCGCGGGCGCGTCCAGGCCCAGGTATTCGCCGATGCGCCCGTTGGCCTCGACAACGATCCCGGCCCCGTCCAGCCGGGCCACGCCGATGGGGATCTTGTCGAAGACCCGGGCCTTCTCCTCCAGCACGGCCTGCCTAGCGCAATAATACTCGTAGCCCTGGCTCAAGAAGCGCAGATACAAGGCGAGATTGTCCATCTCGTCCTGGGGCAGGTTGGCCTCGCCCAGGCGCAATTCGCCCAGGCGCTGGCCCGAGAAGGTCAGCTGCAGGCCGGAATGCTTGACGCGCCAGGGCACGCGGCCCTCGGGAAAGCGGCCCTCGGACTGCTCCAGCCGGCCCTCCGGGGTCAGATGGAACAGGCTGTAGGTCTTGCCGTGCGGCGCCCGCAGCGCCAGATCCCAGGATTTCACGTCCCAGTTGAGCTTGATGTGCTTGCCCACGGTGCGCGCCACGGACTCCAGGCCGCCCTCGGCGGTCAAAAGATCCATGCTGAGAAAGCAGTAGCCCTGCATGACCTTCACGGAATGGCGGTAATAGGCCCGATTCTGGTCGCCCTCGCCGATGCCCAGGGATTCCAGCATGGAGCGGAACTTCTCCAGGCACTCGCTGCGCAGGGCGTCCACCTCGCGCTCGTTCATGCCCAGAACGCCGCGCAGGAGCACCTCGAACTGCACCACGCTGAAAGGCCCGGAAGAGTGCCCCAGCTCCATCTCCGACCACTGGGTGGCCAAGATCACGGCCTGGGCCAGGGGGGTCTGTTCGGCCAGGCTGTCCACGGCGTGGTGGACGCGGATGCTCTCGCACATGGCCGCAGGAATTCCCCAGCGGGTCAGCAGCATCTGCGACAGCGCGCCGTGGTGCATGCCCCAGCGCTCCTCCTCATACTCCAACTGGCCCTTGCCCAGCACGGTGATGTGGTCGCGCAGGTCCGGACTGGGCAGGAGCTCCTTGGCCGCGCAACGCAAAAACAGGAGGCTGACGTCCTTCAGAAGGGCGGAGAGATAGGCCTGATCGGACTCGCGCGGGCACAGGCGCGCAGCCAGAAGCTCGGCGGCGATGGCCGACCAGACGATGAGCCGCCAGTCGGGGAAGAAATCGTACTCGCAGTCCGGGAAGCCGTGCTCCAGGTCCTTTTGCAGGCTCATGACCACCGCCACCTTGAGCATCTCGCGCGAGCCCAGCACCGAAACCGCGCGGTTCAGGTCCGTGACCTTCTGCGGCAGGCCGTAAAAGGCGGAGTTCACCAGATTGAGGGTGGTGGTGGCCAGGGCCGGGTCGAGGCGGATGGTCTCCGCCATGACGCCAAAGTCCGGCTCGGGCTTGACGGCTTCCTGCATGAGCCGGAGCATGACCGGCGACAGGGAAATCTTCTGAAGCAGGTGCGGCGAGTTGAGCAGCAGATTCTCGGCCATCGCCCCCCCGATCACTTCCGCCTGGTCAGGACATATTCCGCAGCCTGGGCCAGGACCTTGCGCTCCGGGCTATCAGGCAGCGTCTCCAATTCCTTCAAGGCGGCAGCCACATAGCCCGCCGCGGCCTCGCGGGTCTTCTCGGCCAGACCCTTTTCCCGAACTTCACAAACTATGCCTTCGGCCTGTTCCACGGTCAACCGTTTTTGCCGCAGCGCGTCCAGAAGCTCCACGGCCTCGCCCGGGGCCAGGCCCTCCAGGTGGAGGATGAGCGGCAGGGTCATCTTGCCCTCGCGCAGGTCGCCTCCTGCGGGCTTGCCCATCTCGCCCTCGGACACGGTGTAGTCCAGGGCGTCGTCCACCAGTTGGAAGGCGATGCCCAGATTCAGGCCATAGCTCCCGGCCAGGTCCTCCACGGACCGGTCCCGGCTGGCCAAGGCAGCGCCGCAGCGGCAGGCCGTTTCGATGAGGCGGGCGGTCTTGCCGATGATGATGTCCATGTAGGCGGCGCGGTCTGCCGTGGGATTCTTCGTGTGGGCCAGCTCCAGGATCTCCCCGTTGGCCGTGGCCATGATGCCCCGGGCCAAGAGCGCATTCAGGCGCGGCAGGTCGTAGTCCGCGCCGATCTTGTTGGCCAGGGCCAGCAGCACGTCGCCCGCCAGGATGGTCTCCACGGTGCCGAAGCGCACGTGGGCCGAGGTCTGGCCGCGGCGCACCAGGGCGGCGTCGAGCACGTCGTCGTGCAGGAGCGTGGCCGTGTGCAGCATCTCCAGGGCGCAGGCGATGGCCAGATGCCCGCCGCCGCCATAGCCCAGGGCGCGGGCAAAGAGAATGGTCAGCATGGGCCGGATGCGCTTGCCCCCGGAAAGCAGCACATGGCGAGCAACCTCGCGCACCAGGCCATCGAGCTTGTCCGCCTCTGCGGCCAGAAAGGCGTCGATGCCGGGTATCTCCCGCATGAAATAGGCCCGCAGTTCGTTCATCTGTCCCATCCGTTGGCGCGGTTAAGGTGCGGGCTCAAGGCCAGCAACAGGGGTGAGCAGCAGCTGCGCGGCCTGGCCCAGGGCCGCCAGGGCGCCGGGCAGATCCCAGGATACGGGCGGCCGCGCGCCCACGGCATTGCTGACTGCGCGCAGCTCCACAAAGGGCAGTCCGGCCAGGGCGCAGCCGTAGGCCAGGGCAAAGCCCTCCATGTTCTCCAGGTCCGCATGGTGGCGCGCGAGCATCGATGCAGCGCGCTCATGATCCGCCGTGACGCCGCTCACGGTGAGGCTCTTGGCCCGGACCCAGGGGCCGGGGCAAAGCCCCAGGCGCCTCAGGGCGGCGTCCGCGTCCCAGGCCACGCGGTCCCACACGGCCGCACCAGAGCCCGGCCCTCTGGCCTGGCCCAGGGCAAACCCCAGCGCCGTGGCGTCGGCGGAGCACCAGCCCGAGGCCAGCAGGCCGTATTCCGGCCAGATCTCCTTTTCCACCAGGCGCGCCGAGCCCACGGGGTGGGCCACGAGGTCAAAGCTTCCGGCCACGCCCAGGCAGACCACGCCGCTCACATCGCCGCGCGCGCCGGCCGCGCCCAGGGCCAGGCCGGCGTTGATGACGCCGAGCCCGGAGACGCAGGCGAGCACCTCGCGGCCATGGGCCAGGGCCGAAACCACGGCCCCCTGGGGCGGCCCCTTCAACTGGGCTGCCCCGGCGCCCAGGGCGGCGGAAAGTTCGCGGGCGGTGGCGGCAACGACGAGTATCGGCATGGCGGGCTTACAGTCTCCAGAGACGGAAGCCGGCGGCCCCGGCCTCGGCCTGGCTGAAGCGGCCCTTGACGTCCAGCAAAAGCGGAGAGGCCTGGTCGCGGTACCAGCCGCGCAGTCCGTCCAGATCCAGATCCTGGTACTGGGCATGGGGCACGGCCAGGATCACCGCGTCCAGTGCGCGCAGCTCGTCCAGGCCGCTGAGTTCGAGGCCGTATTCGTGGCGCGCCTCGTCCCCGTCGGCCATGGGGTCGTGCACCAGCACGCGGATGCCGTAGTCGGCTAGCTCGGCCACCACGTCAATGACGCGGGTGTTGCGCAGGTCGGGCACGTTTTCCTTGAAGGTGAAGCCCAGGATGCCCACGCGCGCGCCCTTGACCAGCACCCCGCCCTGGATGAGCCCCTTGATGCAGGCCTGGGCGATGAACTTGCCCATGCCGTCGTTGATGGCCCGGCCGGCCAGGATGACCCGCGGCGCGAGGCCCAGGGCCTGGGCCTTGAAGGTCAGGTAGTAGGGGTCCACGCCGATGCAGTGGCCGCCCACCAGCCCCGGGCGGAAGGGCAGGAAGTTCCATTTGGTGCCGGCGGCCTCCAGCACCTCCAGGGTGTCGATGCCCAGGCGCTCGAAGATCATGGCCAGCTCGTTCATCAGCGCGATGTTCAGGTCGCGCTGGGTGTTCTCGATGACCTTGGCGGCCTCGGCCACCTTGATGCTGGAGGCCCGGAAGATGCCCGCCTTGACCACCGCCCCGTACATGCCGGCCAGCAGGTCGGCGGTGGGGCCGTCCTGGCCGGCCACCACCTTGACGATGGTCTCCAGGGTGTGGGCCTTGTCGCCGGGATTGATGCGCTCCGGCGAGTAGCCCACGAAGAAATCCCGCCCGCAGGTGAGGCCGGAGCGCTCCTCCAGCAGGGGCACGCAGACCTCCTCGGTGAGGCCGGGGTAGACCGTGGACTCGTAGACCACCACCGCCCCCTGGGCCAGGTTGGCGCCCACGGTGCGGCTGGCGCCGATGACCGGGGTCAGGTCCGGGGCGCGGTGCAGGTCGATGGGCGTGGGCACGGCCACGATGACCACCGCCGCGTCCCTCAGGCGCGCGGGGTCGCAGGTGAAAGCCACCGGGGCGGCGGCGAGCCCCTCCGGGGCCACCTCGCCCGTGCGGTCGCGCCCGCTGGCCAGCTCATCCACGCGCTTCTGCGAGATGTCAAAGCCGATGACGTCAAAATGCCGGGCCAGGGCCACGGCGAGCGGCAGGCCCACATAGCCCAGGCCCACGACAGCGACGCTTGCGCGCCGGGCTTTCAAGTCTTCCAGTGTGGTCATCCAGCCCTCGACTGTGTTTGCCCCGCCGCCCGCCGCGTCCGCCTGTGGACAACCCGCGCCCACGCGGATACAAGGGGCGGCATGGAACTCGACTGGCAGCTCATTCTCATCGCCCTGGGCCTGGCATTCCTCTTGGAGGGCCTGCCCTACTTCATCCTGGCCGAGCGCATGCCGGCCATCCTGCTTCTTCTGGCCAGCCGCCCGCCGCGCGCCCTGCGCGTCCTGGGCCTCACGTCCATGATCCTGGGCGTGCTGCTGGTGGCCCTGGGGCGCTCCTTCTGAACCGGACCGCCTAGGCCGCTTCCGGGCCGCCCTGCGCGGGGGCTTCCCCCTCCGCTTGGCCCGCCTTTTCCGCCACATGCAGGTACACGATGCCTGATAGCATGGCAACGTGAAACACGCGGGCATACCCGGCGTCCAGGAGCTCGCGCCCAAGCTGGCGCTCGTCCGGGAACTGGCGGATGGTCTCCGCCAGGTAGCGGTAGGCCGCAGGGTCGCCGGAGACCAGCCGCCCCAGGGCGGGCAGCACGGTGTCCAGATAGAAGTTGTACAGCCCGCCCCAGACCTTGCGCCGCCCGGTGCCGAACTCCAGGATGCAGAAGCGCCCGCCGGGCCTGAGCACCCGCAGCACCTCCTGGTGCGCGCTCAGGCGCGGGCGGATGTTGCGGATGCCAAAGGCGATGGTGGCGGCGCTGACGCTGGCGTCGGGCAGGGGCAGGCGGCGGCCGTCGCCCTGCACGGGCAGCACCCGCCGGCCAAGGTCCCCCGCGAGCTTGCGCTGGCCGCGCTGCAGCATGGGCAGGGCGAAGTCCACGGCGGCCACGCGCACCTCCGGGTACTGGCGGCACAGGGCCACTGACACATCCAAAGTGCCTGCTGCCAGGTCGAGCACGAGGGAGCCGGGCTGCGGCCGGGCCGAGCGGGCCAGGCGCCAGCGCCAGTAGATGTCCAGGCCCAGGCTCAAGGCGTGGTTGAGAAAGTCGTACCAGCCGGCGATGCGCCCGAACATGGCCGCCACCTGGCGTCCATGAAGCTCATCGCGCTGGTCCTGTTCCGGGGCAGAGGGGCGCGGCATGGGCTACTCGGCCTTGTCCTTCTTCTTGGGGGCCTTGGGCGCGGAGCAAACCTCGCCGCTGCCCACGGTGTTCAATATCTCGCAGTAGATCTCGGAAAAATGCTCGGCGAAATTGGCCGGGGAGATGCGGCCCACCTCAATGAACTTGACCACGATCTCCTTGGCCACCTGCAGGGCCTGCTTCTCCAGCGACTCCATGCCTTCTCCCCTCACGTCCGGACGCTTGCGCCCGGGTATTGACCGGAAAAACCCGCCCGGTGGGAAATGGCCGTGACCGCACCACGCGGGGACCCCGGGCGGGAAAAGGGAAAAAACCGGCAAGGCCCCTCCCCCTTTGTTTCGCAGCACCCTAGCACGCCCGGCCCCGGCTCGTCGAGTCCGGCGCGGCGCCGGAATCATCCGCAACAGCAGGCATTCCGCATACCCCAGGCTGCACCGACCCGCAACCAAGGCTATCAATGCGGGCTTCGTATTCATGGCGGGCCAATGAGCGCGGCGGCGATGGAGGGCTGATGCCTGGCAAGACACTCCTGACCGAGGGCGCGGCGGATCCTCTGAGCAATACCGCAGCGGCCAAAGGACCTCGGCGCCGATGAGCGCAAGCCCTTCGAGCCCCCCAACCATCGGCGCAGGACTTCTGGCCAAGGACGCGGAGCTCAATGCAAGCAACATCGACCGGCTCGGCGAGTCCACGCACTCCTTGCGGATCGTGGAACCGGTGACCGCTCTGGAGCCCGTCAACGGGTCCTGAGCCGGCGGCGCACACGCAGAAATAAGGCCGCCTCCCTGGGGAGGCGGCCTTAAGCCTTTCGTGATGGGCAGCGCGCTATTCGTCGTGCATGGAGGAGGCCAGGGCGGCTATCTCCTCGCGGATGACGCGCGCGGCCTCGCGCGGTACGGCGCGCTCGATCTCGGTGCGCACGTCGCGGTCGATCTGGATCTGGCGGTCTTCCACCAGCGCCAGGCGCTCCTTGATTTCCATGGCGGCCTTTTCATCTGCCTGGGCGCGCTGGCGCAGGGTCTCCTCCAGTTGGGAACGCAGGTCGGACAGCTCGCGGCGCAGGGAATGGGACTCGTCCCAGGAGACATGCAGGCGCTGCTCCAGCGCGGCCAGGGCCTGGTCCTTCTCGGCCAGCTGGCCTTCCAGCCGCACCAGGGCGACGCTGCCGCCGGTGACCTGGGTGGCGAGGGCCGCAAGCTTCTCCTGCAGCTCCTGCAGGGCGGCTGCCGGCATGGGGCCAAGCCCGGACCGGGCCTCGGGCGCAAGGGGCTCGGCGGACGGCGGGTCCTGGGCGGCGGAACGGGCGCCCAAGGCCAGGCCGCCGGCAACCGCTGCGCCAGCCGCGGCAACGCCCAGGGCCGCGTCGCCCAGGGAGAGCCCGTCCAGCAGGCCGCTTGCGGATTCAGCTCCAGGGGCTGCCTCGGAAACGTCCGGCCCGTCGGAGATCTGGTCCAGCAGGGCCGCCGGGTCAAGGGACTGTTCCACTGCGGCGTCTTCAGCGGGGGCCCCAAGGCCCTCCATCATGCCGCCTTCCATCATTCCCGAAATGTCCAGATCGCTCGTGTCGAGGAGCTGCTCCGCAGCCGCGTCCGGGGCGGACGAACCGAGGCCGGCCTCGGCCAGGGGAAGGTCCAAATCCCCGCCCATGTCCTGGGTCGCCAGATCCAGGGGCTCCGGGTCGGAAAGGTCCGGCAGGCTGATGTCCAGGTCGGGCGTCTCCGCACCCTGGGCTTCCGGGGCGGCCTCGGCCTGGGCCGCCATGGCGGGCATGCCCTCGACGAGGTCGTCCAGGGACAGCTCGAGCATTTCGTCCGCAGGCTGGGACAAGGGCGCGGCCGGGGCAGCGGAGGCCGGAGACGCGACGGCCGAAGGCACGTTCAGGGTCTCCAAGAGGTCGCTCATGTCCGTCTCGTCCAGAGGGGCTTCCGAGGCCGGCGCCTGCGGCTTCCTCGTCTCGCCCAGACCGGAGATGAGGTCGTCCAATGCGGCGGTGTCGATGCCGCCGTCCTTGCCCCCGGGGGTGTCCTCGGGCGGAGTTATGTCCAGCTCGCCGCCGGTGGAGAAGACGCCGAGGTCAAGCACCTCGTCGTCCTGTGGGACGCCGGGCTCGGCAAAGGCGCCCAGGTCCAGCACCTCGTCATCCTGTGCGGGGCTGGAGGCGGGCGCGGAAAAATCGCCCAGATCAAGCACATCCTCGACAGCTGGCGCGCCAGGCGCAGGCGCAAGGTCTTCGAGGAGCAGGGCGTCATCCCCGGCGCCGGAGGCGGCGGATGCGTCCGGGGCAGGGCTCTTGATCTCGGGTTCAGTCAGGTCCTCGGCAAAGAGGGCCTCCAACTCCTTTTCGAAATCGCTCTCCGGGGTCTGCGCCTTCGGCTTCTCGGGCTCCAGGTCAAGTCCCAACAGATCGAGGATGTCGTCTTCAGGAGAGGGTGGAGTCGGCGTCATGGTCTCCTCCTCCGCAGGGAAGCGTTAAAAAAAGGGGGCCGCTTGCGCAGCCCCCTGGATGAGCGTCGAACGTCTACTTCAGGTGGCACTTGTCGCAAGCGGTGGGGATGTTCGGCTTGGCTTCCTTCTTGGCCTTGTGGCAGCCCACGCAGGACTTGGCATTGTTGCCATGGAAGGCAGCGTAGAAGGATTCCTTGCCAGTCTTGGCCGCGATGTCGGCATGGCAGCCCTTGGTGTCGCAACCGGCGTACTCATTGGCGCCGGCCTTCTTGTGGTGGCAGTCCGCGCACTTGGCCTCAGTGTGCTTGCTGTGATTGAACTTCACCAGGGGCTTGGTGGCCTTCATGCCCTCAGGGGTCTTCATGGCCAGGCCGTCGGCCGGGGCCTTCTTGGCCGCGGCGGCATACAGGGGCAGCACCATGGCGAAGGCCAGGGCGGCAACCATCAGGGTCATAACGAGAGAACGTTTCATGCTTCTCAATCCTCCTTTCACGTACGTGAACACTCCACTATCCACTGCCTATCAATGCGGTGCACCGCCAGGGCGGGAACCTTTCCGAGACGAACAAAAGCCAGATACCCCCAAACGGCGCTTCCTGGCAAGGGAGACGGCACACTTTTCCGGGATTTTTTTCACGATCCCTCCGGGCTGCATCCATCTGACAGGCCGTACTTTCCTGCGTATCCGCGCGGGGTCAGCATGCGCGAACCGGAGGGCCCGGCCACCAGCCGCGTGGAGCTGTTGCCGATGATGAGGATGCTCTGCATGTCCACCGCCTCCACGTCCAGGCCGTCCAGGCTGGTCGCCAGGACCTCCTGCCCCGGCCTGTAGGCGCGCTTCACCAGCCCCACGGGCGTGGTCCCGGCCCGGTGCGCGGCGATGGCCGCGAGGGCCTTTGGCAACTGGTCCTTGCGCCTGCCGGAACGCGGGTTGTAGAGCACGATGACGAAGTCCGCCCCGGCGGCGGCGGCCACGCGCCGCTCGATGAGCTCCCAGGGCGTGAGCAGGTCGCTCAGGCTCACCACGGCGAAGTCGTGCATGAGCGGGGCGCCGAGCAGGGCCGCCGCCGCGCACAGGGCCGGGATGCCCGGCACCACCTCGACGTCGAGCTCCCGGGCCAGCCCGCGCGCCTCCACCAGCTCCAGCACCAGCCCGGCCATGGCGTACACGCCGGCGTCGCCGCTGGAGACCACCACCGTCTCGGCCCCGGAGCGCGCCAGGTCGATGGCGGCGCCACAGCGCTCCACCTCCCCGGTCATGCCCGTGGAGAGCACCCGCCTTCCGGCCAGGACCGAGGGCTCCAGCAGTTCGATGTAGCCCTTGTAGCCCACGATGGCCTGCGCGCGCAGCAGCGCCGCCCTGGCCAAAGGGGGCAGGAGAGCGGCATCGCCCGGCCCAAGCCCCACCACAGTGATGCGTCCGTTCACACTCATGCTCCCTTGCGCCGCAAGGCCACCGCGCACGTGACGCGCCCGGTCTTGGCCTTTGCCGAGACCAGCTGCCCGCCGCCTGCGAGCAGCAGGGCCGCGGCCTCGCTCACACTGCCTGTGCCCGTGCGGCGTTTGACCGTCTCGGACTGCCCGGCGGAGGCAACCGCCGCCAGGGCTTCCATTTCATAGTATACAACTTCCGGACCAAGGACCGCCGCTGCAGCACAAAGCCCCGGATCATCACGCTTTATGATCGCAGTGCCCACCGCGACCACGCTCTGCGGGGCAAGGCCCTGCTGCGCAAAAACAGTCCCAATGTGCGCAAGGATTTCCTTTTCCGGCACCCCCTTGCGACTGCCCAGGCCCAGGCACAGGCAGCGCGGATAGATCCGGAAGGCGCCTGGAAACGCTCCACCCGCCCGCCAGTGGCACCAGACCCCCGGGGCGGCCGGGTCCCAGGCTTCAGGAGCGGTGGGCTGCAGGAGCCCGCCGGCATCGTCGCCATCCAGAAGCCGGCCCTCGGGGTCGAAGACCTGCACGGGACAGCCCTCCAGCAGCGCCGCGCTGACGGCCCTGGCCGCAGGCAGGTTCTCCACGGCCATGCCGCGCGCCCGCGCCAGCTCGTCCACAGCGGGCAGCCCGGCCACGTCCGTGCCCGTGGTGATGACCGGCGCGGCCCCGGTGATGGCCGCCAGCTCCCGGGCCAGCGCGTTGGCCCCGCCCAGGTGCCCGGAGACAAGGCTGATGGCGAAGCCGCCGCTCTGGTCCAGAACCGCCACGGCGGGGTCGACGTCCTTGCCGCGCAGATGCGGGGCGATGGCGCGTACGGCGATGCCCGCCGCGCCGATGAACACATGGCGCGGATAGCGGGAGTAGGTCTCGGCCAGAAGGGCATAAATGCCGGCGAAGGGACGGCTGCCCGGCCCCGCCAGCCGCGCAGGGGCGAAGATGTCCGCCTCCATGCGGGCGGCGATGCGGCCCGCCAGGGCAAGGCCCTGGGCGCTGAAGACGTAGACTGCCGTGCGCGCCCCTGCGGACCGTCCTGGAGCGGATCCGCCCGCGGGCGTGCTCACGCCTTGCCGGTCCACGATGAGCTCACGCCTTGTCGGCCCAGATGATGAACACCGGGTTCTGGGCGCGCAGGCGCAGATCCCCGGCCAGGCGGTCGGCGGTGGCGGCCTGGATCTGGGTGATGCCGAAGTTCCAGTTCATGGTCTGGAAAAAGTCCTTCACGCGCATGAGGGTGTCGAGCAGGATGGCGTGCACCACCAGGCGGCCGCCGGGCTTGAGCCTCAGGCAGGCGTGGGCCAGGGCGCGGGTGTCCTGTCCCAGGCCGCCGCCGATGAACACACGGTCCGGGTCCGGCAGGCCGCTCAAGGAATCAGGCATCTCGCCGCCCACGGTCTCCACCAGCCAGGCCCCCATGCGCCGCACGTTCTCGCGGATCATGGCCGCGCGCCGGGGTTCGCGCTCCACGGCGAAGATGCGCCCCTCGTGGGCCAGGTGCGAGGCCTCGATGGCCACGGAGCCGCAGCCCGCCCCCAGGTCCCAGACCACGGAGTCGGGCATGACGCCGAGCATGGCCAGGCCCGTGGCGCGCGCGGCCTGCTTGGTGATGAGCCCCTTCTCGTGGAGGAAATAATGGTCCGGGATGCCCAGCATGAGGGGAATCTCCGGGGGCGCGGTGCGCTCCACCAGGACCAGGTTCAGGTCCGCGAACGGCAGGTCCCAGGCCTCTTCCAGCCGCATGCGACGGGCCGTCTCATTCTCCGCGCCCAGGTTCTCCAGCACGATGAGCTGGGCGTCCACCACCCCGCGCTCCAGCAGGGCCTGGGCGATGGAGGCGGGCGTATTCTCCGGGTCCGTGAACACGGCCAGGCGCTCGAAACGGGCCAGGGCGGCGAAGAGCGGGGTGAAGTCGCTGCGGCCATGCAGGGAGACCACGCGCACCTCGTGCCAGGGCAGCCCCACGCGGGCCGCGGCCATCTGCAGCGTGCACAGGTTGGGATGCACCTGGACACGCTCCGCGCCCAGGTGCTCGATGAGCCGTTTGCCCAGGCCGAAGAACAGCGGGTCGCCGTCGGCCAGCACCACCACGGACTTGCCCGCGTCCAGGTCGCGCTCGATCTCCTCCAGGATGGGGGCCAGGGGGCCGGACACGGGGATGAGCTTTTCCGGGCGGCAGGAGCGCGGGGCGGCGTCCAGCAGCCTGCGCCCGGCCACCAGCACCTGCGCCCGGGCAAGGATATCGTCAACGCCCCTGGACGGAGACAGGACTCCGGGCCTGAGGCCCACCACATGCACGGGATTTTGGACGCGGTCGAACATGGACTCCCCTTTAGCGCGAACCCTTGCCGAGGTGAAGGGGGTCGGCAGGGGTGAAGATGGATTCCGGCACGGGGTCGGCAAAAAGGCAGGCCCCGGCCATGTCGAAGAGCACGTAACGCACGGTGACGCCCGGCCCGGCAAACCCCTGGGCCGCGGCGCGGGCGCGCTCCACCAGCTGGGCGAGCAGGCGCCGCCCCACCAGGCCCTGCCCCGCCAGGGCCAGGGCCTGGACGGCGGTGTTGGCCCCGGCCACTGCCGCCGCAAGTTCAGCATCCGCCCCGGCCTCGCGCGCCCAGCGCGCAAGGAGCGCAAAATCCAGCCCGGCCTCCCGGGCGTGGGTGCAGGAGAAGCCCTGCGCCTGCTTCACCAGCTTGCCGGGAAACACGGCCCAGACAACGTCCCTGAAGCCCCGGCGCGCCGCCTGGCGCAGGCTGTGGGCAAAGAAGTCCGCCGCCTGGACCAGGCAGACATCCGGGGCAAAGGGATGACGCTCCTGGAACAGGCGCTCGCTGCGGCGCCCGGTGGTCAGGGCCACCGCGACCTGCCCGGCGGCGCGGGCCACGTCCAGGGCGGAGTCGATGCACGCGGCCCAGGCCTCGTGGCTGTAGGGACGCACGATGCCACCCGTGCCCAGGATGGAGATGCCGCCCAGGATGCCCAGGCGCGCGTTCAGCGTATGCCTGGCGATGGCCTCGCCGTCCGGGACCTCGATGACCACCAGGGCGATGCCCCTGAAATAGTCGGGCAGCACCTCCAGCACGGCCGCGCGGATCTGCGCCTCCGGACCGGGGTTGATGGCCGCGCGGCCAACGGGGACCGGCAGACCGGGCAGGGTCACCCGGCCCACGCCCGCGCCGCCGCCGATGAGCACGTGCGGGCCGACGCCGGAAAAGGCGGGGTCCAGGGTCACGTGGGCCTCGATGCGCGCCAGGTGCGTGGCGTCGGGATCGTCGCCGCCGTCCTTGACCACCGCCGCGCGCACGCCCAGCTCCTCGCCGCACACGGCGGCGATGGGGATGGTCAGGCGCCCGGCCTCGGCCGGATGCGGCGGGGGCAGGGGGATGTCCACGGCCTGCGGGGCCACGCCGTGGAGGGCGAAGAGGGTGGCGGCGCGGGCCGCGGCCGCGGCGGCGGAGCCGGTGGTGAACCCCTCGCGGAGGGGAGCGCTCCGATGCGCTGCGGCGCTGCGGCTCATATGTCTTCCGGCCTGTTGGCCAGGGCAATGGGCCCGAAGAGGATCCGCGCCTCCGCGGCGCGGGCGATGCTCCTGAGCATGGCCGGAAACAGGAAGCCGTGGGCCGGCCACATGCCCCACCAGTAGGCCCGCCCCCACAGTCCGTGCGGCTGATACGTGGTCAAAAGCTTCAGTTCCGTGCCCCTTTCCCTGGCCACGAGGCGCAGCTCCAGCGTGGCCGCTCCGGGCACCTTCATCTCGGCCAGCAGGAGCAGGCGTCGTTCGGGCTCGGCCACCAGAACGCGCCAGAAATCCACGGTGTCGCCCTCCACAAGATGCTCGGCGTTGCGGCGTCCGCGCCCGTGCCCCGGCCCGCCCAGGAGCTTGTCCACAAAGCCGCGCAGGCGCCAGAGGCTGTCGCCCGCGTACCAGCCCGTCTCCCCGCCAATGCGCCGGACCGCATCCCAGACCTGCGCGGGCGCTGCGGCCAAGGTGACGGAGTAGTCGGCCCGGTAGATGGTGCCCCCCGCATAGGGGGCGTCCCCGGCCCTGGTCCACTCCGCCGGGCAGGCCGCGGCCTGGCCGAGAAGCGCCGGCGCGCAGGGCACGCCCGCATCATGGCAGCAGGAGGCCTCGGGGTCCTGCTGCTCGAACAGGGCCGTGGCCATGGCCTGCTCGCAGCTCAAAAGCTGTTGCGGCACCAGGTCCAGAATGCGCCGGTCATGGCAGACGACCTCGTTCTTCAGGCCCTCGATAAGCGGGCGCACCAGATGCGTGGGCACGGGGGTGACGAGGTTGACCCAGAAGGCGGAGAGGCCCGGCGACAGAAGCGTCACAGGGAGGATGAACGGCGCGCGGATGCCTGCCGCACGGGCGTAGATGCGGAACAGCTCGGCATAGGTGATGACGTCCGGGCCGCCGATGTCCAGGGCCAGCCCCTTGGTGGCCGGGTTCTCCAGGCAGCCCACGAGATAGCCCAGCACGTTGGTCGCGGCGATGGGCTGGCAGCGCGTGTGCACCCAGCGCGGGGTTATCATCAGCGGCAGGCGCTCCACCAGGTTGCGGATGATCTCGAAGGAGGCGCTGCCCGACCCCAGGATCACGGCCGCGCGCAGCACCGTGGTGGGCACCGGGCCTTCGGAGAGGATGCGCCCCACCTCGGAACGCGAGCGCAGGTGCTCGGACAGGCCGGGCGCGTCGTCTCCCAGCCCGCTCAGGTAGATGATGCGCCCCACTCCGGCCTCCTGCGCGGCCTGGGCCATGTTGGTGGCGGCCAGGCGGTCGGCCTGGGCGAAGTCCCCGCCGGCGCCCATGGAATGCACCAGATAGAAGGCCACCGCGCAGCCCTGCATGGCCGTGACGAGACTCGCCTTGTCCGTCACGTCGGCGGCCAGGATGCGCAAGGCCGGGTGGTCGCCCCAGGGCCGCGCCGCCAGCTTGCGCGGGCTGCGCGCGGCAGCGACCACGGCATAGCCGCGCGCGAGCAGAAGCGGCACAAGCCGCCCGCCCACATAGCCGGTGGCTCCGGCGATGAATACCGCGTCCTGGGTCATGTCACTCCTTGGGCTTCCAGCCCAGGCGCTTCAGGCAGTCGGCCATGGCCGCCTCGGCAGCGGCGCCCTCGGGCTGCGGACCGATCTTGTCCTCGCAGAATTTGGTGTCCTCCACAAAGAGCCTGTCCTCCTTGCGCGGATTGGGCTCCCGGGGGTGGGTCCAGGCCTTGGACTTGGGCAGGCAGCCGCCCAGCAGGCACAGGGCCAGCAGGCATGCCGCGCAGGCGCAGGGGCGCAGGGAGACGAAACCGGGCTTCAGGCGCATGAGTCCTCCAGATTTCAGGGCCCAAGTCAGGGCAGATCGAGCTCCGCGGCCGGGGCCACCCGGGCGAAGACCGCGCCGAGGGCGGCCAAGTACGCGGCCTGGACATCTGCTGCGGCCACGCGGCGGCCGGCAAAGGAAAGCTCCCTGGTGGCGCAGGCGTCGGCCGCCAGACGGCAGGCGAAGCCCAGGTCAAAGGCCGCTCGAACGCTCGTGTCCACGCACATATGCGTCATCATGCCGCACACGGTCAATGACGTGGCGGAAAAATCACGCAGGACCTGCAGCAGGTCCGTGCCGCGGAAGGCGTTGGGGAAATGCTTGAGCAGGACCGCTTCACCGGGCAGCGGGGCCACGCTGCCGTGGATGTCCGCACCGCTGGTCCCGGGCAGAAAAAACGTGGAGCCCGGACGGATGTTCTCGTGGCGCACGTGGACCACGGGCAGGCCGGCCAAGCGGAACCGGGCCAGGACGCCGGAGGCGACGCGCCCCGCCTCGTCCGCGCCGTCGAGCTCCATGCATCCGCCGGGAAAATAGTCGTTCTGGATATCGATGATGACGAGCACACTGGACATCTGGACCGCCCCGCAGAGAGAGTCGCGGCCCCTTCCGGCGCGCGCTGGACCTGTCTAGCAGAGATTGCCGGGGCCGCCAATCGTCGCCTTCCGGCCCCGAGGGCCGGCTTGCGGCCTGGCCTGAGCGCATTGCGCCCAGGCCGCAGGCGCTGTATACGGGTGCAGGGATGCGGGCTTCAGGACAGGATGTGTCGGTAGAAGACTCGCTCGTAGGCCTCGCAGAGCCTGCGCGCCAGGCCCTCGGCCAGTCCGGCCTGCTGCAGGCGGCAATAGATGTGCAGGGGGTTGAAGAGGTGTTGGAGATGGTAGCGCATATTTTTCATGGTGTCCCCCTCCTTTTTGGGGGTCGACTGCTGCCCGTAGCGTAGCAAGACCCATGCCCGTCTTGAAATGCCCAGCAAATCCGCCGGAAGGGTCTTCCGGAGCCCAAGGGCAGCGTCGAAATCCTGCCGCCACGGCCTTCGGCCCCTGCGCCCAGGACGTCTCCCAGGCCTTTGGCGGGGCCTGTTCGCCCCCTCCCTGGAGCGTTGCCGCGCCCTCCTGCGTGCTGCCTGCGGATGTGGGAACAAATTGCTCAGCCCTGGCCCGGCATTTTCCCGAAATCGGCCTGGCCTTCTTTGAAACAGAGGCCTGCCTGGCCTATGGCGAGGGCGAACTGCCGCCCGCACTGGGCGGGCTGCCGGTGCGCTGGCACATGCACCTGCCCCTGGACCTGCCCTGGGATCTGGGGCCGGAGGCCGTTGCCGCCATCATCCTGACCCTGGCGGAAAAGGTTGCAGGACTCGCCCCCTGGGCCTATGTTCTGCATCCCCCGGTTGAGACGGAGCTGCTGCGCGTGGACGGCCCGGAGCTGCTGCGCGTGGACGGCCCGGAGCAGCTGCGCTGCCTGGCCCTGATCCTGGCCCGGCGGGGCCTGCCGCCAAAACGGCTGCTGGTGGAGAACATCCAGGGCCGCGACCTGGAGCGCATGTGGCCGGTGGTGCGCGAGCTGGGCCTGGGCGTCTGCCTGGACCTGGGGCACATGCTGGAGCACGGCCAGGAGGATTTTCTGGACCTGCCGGGGCTGTGGGCGCAGACACGCATGCTGCACCTGAACGCCCCGGACCCGGCCAGGCCGGGCCGGCACGCGGCGCTGGGAGCCCTCGACGCGGCCGGGCAGGCCTTGCTGGGACGGTTGCTGGCGGGATTCGCCCCAGGCGGGGCCGTGGTGCTGGAGCTGTTCAGCCCGCAGGAACTGTTTGATTCGCTGCGCTTTTTATCCGGCTTCTGGGCGGATCTGGCGGGGCGCAAGGAGAATGCGACGTGATCACCTTTGTCATCGGCGGCAACAAATCCGGCAAGTCGGACTTCGCCCTGGGCCTGCTGGAGCGCGAGCCCGGGCCAAAGCTCTTCCTGGCCACCGGCCGCGCCAAGGACCTGTCCTTCCGCAAGCAGATCGCCCGGCACCGCGACCGCCGCGACCCGGCCCTGCCCGTGGTGGAAGTGGGCTGGGACTTGCCACGGGCCCTGCTGGAGGCTAAGAGGGACTACGCTGCGGTGCTCGTGGACAGCCTGGACTTCTGGCTGTACCTCTGCGCCCAGGAGCAGCGGGAGACGGATCTGACGCAGGCCCTGCTGGACATCCTGAAGATCTGGAAGGGCCCTGACCTCATCCTCGTGTCTTGCGAAATCGGTTTTGCGCCCCTGTCAGCCAGTAGCGAGGCCAGAACCTTCATGAAGAAGCTCGGCCGACTGAACCAGGCCGTGGCGGCCCAAGCCCACGAGGCGCACCTTGTGGTGGCGGGCCTGCCGCTGGCGCTGAAAAAGGCGGAACATGGCGATCCCTAAGCTGATCGACGAGAAGGTCCAGACCCTGCTCTCGCTCCTGAACAAGGACGAGCGCTGGCTCATCGTCATCAACGCCGACCCGGACGCCATGGGCGCGGCCCTGGGCCTCAAGGCCATCCTCTCGCGGAAGGTGCTGGACATCGGCATCGGGCACGTGAACGAGATCAAGCGTCCGGACAACCTGGCCATGATCCGCTACCTGCGCGTGCCCACGCGCCGGCTCATCCCGAACCTCATCGCCCAGTATGACCGCTTCGCCCTGGTGGACTCCCAGCCGCACCACCACCCGGAGCTGGAGAAGCTCACCTATTCCGTGGTCATCGACCACCACCCCCTGAGCGCGGAAAAACCCGTGCACGCGCCGCTCACGGACATCCGGCCCAAATACGGGGCCACCTGCTCCATGCTCACGGAATACATGCAGCGCCTCCAGATCCGCCCACCCAAGCTGCTGGCCTCGGCCCTGGTCTACGGCATCAAGGCCGACACCCAGAGCTTCCAGCGGAAATTCATCGACGCCGACATCAACGCCTTCAAGTACCTTTCCAAATACGCCGACCACGCGCTCATCACGCGCATCGTGCGCAGCGAGTACCACCTGGAGTGGATGCGCTATTTCTCGCGCGCCTTCTACAACCTCAGGCGCATCGGCACCGGGCTCACCGCGCACCTGGGCAAGGTGCAGAGCCCGGACATCCTCGTCGTGGTGGCCGACTTCTTCATGCGCGTGCACTCCATCTCCTGGGACGCGGTGAGCGGGGTATTCGGCGACACGCTGGTGGTCATCTTCCGGGGCGACGGCATCCGCAAGGACATGGGCAAGTTCGCCGCCACGCTCTTCGCCGAGCTGGGCTCCGCCGGCGGGCACAAGGGCGCGGCCAGGGCCGAGGTGCCCATGAGCGCCCTGGACGGCAAGGACCCGGAGATCTTCGTGCTGAAAAAGCTCTCGCGCGGGAAGACCGCCGGCTTCCAGCGGATCTGACGCCCATGTCCCTGAAAGCCCGCCTGAACCTCGGCGACCATGACCCGCTCTTCCTCGTCGACGGCACCAGCTTCCTGTACCGGGGCTTCTACGCCTTCCCGGACCTCAAGCGCTCCGACGGCATGCCCACGGGCGCCATCTACATTGTGCTGCGCATCCTCCTGCGCATCCTGAGAGACGAGCGGCCCCGGCACCTGGGTTTTTTCATGGACGGCCGCGGCCCCACCTTCCGCAACGCCCTGTTCGAGCCCTACAAGGCCCAGCGCCCCAGTATGCCCGAGGACCTGGCCGCGCAGATCGAGCCCCTGCGCGAGGCCATCGGCCTCCTCGGCCTGTCCCTCACCGTCTCCGACGGCGTGGAGGCCGACGACTGCATCGCCTCCCTGGCCGCCGCCCACCACGCCACGCGCCCGGTCATCATCGTGGCCTCGGACAAGGACTTGAAGCAGTGCCTCACCGAGAACGTGTACATGTGGGACCCGGCGGGCAAGAACGAGAAGGTCAGCGGCATCAAGGAATTCGTGGCCGAAAACGGCATCCGGCCCGACCAGTGGCCGGACCTGCAGGCCCTCATGGGCGACAGCTCCGACAACATCCCCGGCCTGCCCGGCGTGGGCCCCAAGACCGCCATCAGGATCATCCAGGAATTCCCCGACCTGGAGTCCGTGCGCGACAATTTCGAGCGCCTGCCGGAATCCTTCCGCAAAAAGCTCGAGGGCCGGGTGGAGGACATCTTCCTCTACCGCGAGCTGACGCGCCTCAAGGTGGACTGCTGCCCGGACCTGGACCTGGGCCTCCTGGCCGTGCGGCCGCCGGACACGGCGCGCCTGGCCGAATTCCTGCGGACCTATGAATTCAAGAGCCTCCTGCGCGAGATCCCCGCGCCGCAGCAGGCCCCGACCCAGGCCGAAGCCGCCGCGGCCGCCTATTCCGGGCCGCCGCCCTGGGAGGACGGGGCCTTGCATGTGGGTCCGGCCGCGCCAGCGCCCTTCTCCCCCGCTCCTGCGGCCGCGCCCGCCGCCACCCCGGGCCCGGGCAAGAAAGCCGCTTTGCAGCCCGCCAGAGCCACCCAGCTCTCGCTCTTCGGCGCTGCGCCGGAATCCCCCGCGCCACGAAATCTTTTGGGGGCAACCCCGCACGCAGGCGACCTGCCCGTGCGCAGCGTGGCCGCCCCCTCCGCCCTGCCCCCGGTGTCCGGGCGCTGCGTGGGCCTGGTGCCGCCCGAGGGCCCGGGGGGAGCGTTCCGCCTGGCCCTGGACGGGGAGGCGGGCGAGATCGCCTATTCCGGCCCGGAGGAGGCCCTGGCCGCCCACCTGGCCGGGGCGGCGCGCATCGCGGCGCCGAGCCTGCAGGAGCTCCTGCGCCGCAACCCGGCCTGGGGGCAGCCGGCCCTGGCCCTGTGGTTCGACCTGGGCCTGGCAGCGTATCTGCTGCGCCCGGAGGACCGCAACTATTCCTTCGAGCGCCTGCGCCTGTCGCTTTTCGCCTTGCCAGGCCTGGGCGACACCTCCCTGCCGGACGAGGAGGACGCCGCCCTGGCCAGGGAAGCCTCCTCCGGGGAGCCGCCGCACCCCCAGGCGCAGGGCTTGGCCGCCCTGGCCCTCATGCGCTCCCTGGAGCAGCGCATCCACAAGGCCGGGCTGGCCGACCTGCTGCGCGACCTGGAGCTGCCCCTGGTCCCCGTGCTGGCGGACATGGAGCGCCGGGGCGTGCGCATCGACTTCGCGGCCTTCTCAAGCTTCCTGGCCGAGGTGAACGGGCAGATCGAGCTGCACGGTGCGCGGGTCCAGGAACTCGCCGGCGCGCCGCTCAACGTGCGCTCCAGCCAGCAGCTGGCCCAGGTGCTCTTCAAGCAGCTGGGGCTCAAGCCCGCGGGCAAGACCCCGGGCGGGGCGCTCTCCACTGGCAGCGACGCTTTGGAACGGCTCCAGGGCCAGCATCCCATCATTGACGAGATCCTGGCCTTTCGCGTGGCCGAGAAGCTGCGCTCCACCTACCTGGACCCCCTGCCGCGCCTGGCCGATGGCGAGGGCCGGCTGCACACCCGCTTCAACCAGCTGGCCACGGCCACGGGGCGGCTGTCCAGCTCCGGCCCGAACCTCCAGAACATCCCCATCCGCGGGCCGCAGGGCGCGCGCATGCGGGCCTGCTTCATCGCCGCGCCGGGGCATCTGCTTGTGGGCGCCGACTATTCCCAGGTGGAGCTGCGCGTGCTGGCCCATTTCTCCCAGGACCCGGCCCTGCTCGACGCCTTCCAGAAGAACGAGGACATCCACAGCCGCACGGCCGCCCTGCTCTTCGACAAGCCGGCCGCCGACATCTCTCCGGACGAGCGGCGCGGGGCCAAGACCATCAACTTCGGGCTCATCTACGGCATGGGGCCGCAGAAGCTGGCGCGGGAGCTCTCCATCAGCGTGAACCAGGCCAAGGAGTTCATCGCCCGCTACTTCGAGAAGCTGGGCACCCTCAAGGCCTTCTATGAAACCCTGGTGGAGGACGCCCTGCTGCGCGGCTTCGTGACCACCCTGGCCGGCAGGCGCAGGCTTCTGCCCGAGCTGCACTCCCGCAACCAGCAGGCCCAGGCCCAGGCGCGCCGGCAGGCCGTGAACACCGTGATCCAGGGCAGCGCGGCGGACATCATCAAGCTGGCCATGCTGCGCGTCCACGCCGACCAGCGCCTGGCAGCCCTGGACGCCCGGTTCATCCTGCAGGTCCACGACGAACTGCTGCTGGAGGCTCCGGAGGCCGCGGCGCCAGAGGCCGCAGAGATCCTGCGCGGCCTCATGCAGGACGTGGCCGCGCTGCGCGTACCGCTCAAGGTTGACCTGGGCATCGGCAGGACCTGGGCCGAGGCGCACTAGGCCTCGCGGCCTTCCGGCCCAATGCGCGGACGCCCGGCTAGGGCGCGCCCCCGAGCCTTCCTCCGAACACAAAGGCCCCGTAGTCGGAGGGCGAAAGCCCGCGGCTGCGCACCGCGTTCCGGGCGGCCAGCCAGGCCTGGCCCAGATCGCCGCTGCGGGCCTTCTGATGGAACACGGACATGAACAGCTCCGTGGCCTCGTCGTTGACGGGCCAGAGGCTGGCCAGCACGGCCTGGGCCCCGGAAAGATAGAAGCTCCGGGTGAGCCCGAGCAGATCATCCCCGGCCACCACCCTGCCCATGCCCGTCTCGCAGGCCGAGAGCACCACCAGCCCGGCGGGCAAGGGGTCCGCGTAGATCGCCTCGGCCGTGAGGGCTTCGGCCCTGCTCCCGTCGGTCAGGAACAGCGCCGAGAGCAGGGGGTGGGTGGGGTCGAAGAGGGCGTGGGTGGCCAGGTGCAGCACCCTGGCCCCGGAGCCCACGGCCTGGCGGACGGCCCCGGGCGTGGCCTGGGCCCCGATGAGCGCCGGGGCGCCGTAGCCCTTGGACACCGCAAGGGCTTCGGCCTGGGCCCCGGGAAGCTGGGGCAGCAGCTGCCCGAACTCCGGATCCCCGACCACGGCGACGCCCCCGGCCCGGCTGCTGGTCCCGCCGCTGCGCATGAGGAACCCGGCAACGGGCAGCACCGACACGGGATACTCCACGGCCAGGGCGCCCCAGGGCACGAAATGCAGATCCCCGCTGGGCACCACGTACAGCCCCTTGGGCTTCTCGATGCCCGCGGCCTTGAGCAGCGACCCCATCCGCGCCAGGGCCTGGCGCTCGGCAGACGGGCTGTTGGCCTCCCGGGCCTGCGTAAAGGCCGCAAGGCTCGCCTTGAGCCCGTCCGGCGTCAGCCCCAGGGGAGCCAGCCTGGCCCCTGTCCGGGTGGCCACCAGGGCCGAAAGGGGGGCCGCTGGATCCGCTGCCGGCAGGGTGTAGAGCAGGACCTCGTCCGGGGCCAGCCTGGCCCGCACCGAGGCCAGATCCGCAGCCGAGACCGAGAGCGCGTCCGCGAGGTCCGCGTCGCGGGTGCGCAGGACCTCGATCAGGCGGCTGCGCTCGTCCAGCAGGACGCGTTCGCGGTCAAGGTCGCCGGCGGCGGCAAGCACCGAGGCCTTGCGCCTGCGCTCGGCGGCGATGTCGCGGTCCAGGACCTTGACCCGGGCGGCGATCTCCCCGCCCCGGCTTCCGCCGACCCCCCGGCCGGCCAGGAGCGAGACAAAGGCCCTGGCCCGGCCGCGCTCCAGATCCTCGAACAGCCGGGCCAGATCCCCACGCTGCACGTCGATGGCCGCGAGCCCCAGGCTGATGGCCTCCTTGCCCGAACCGAAACGCACCTTGGCCGCGTCGCCCTGCAGGGTCCCCGAAAGCAGGTCCACCAGGCTCTGGGCCTGGCGCAAGGCCGATTCGGCCCCGTCGAAGCGCTTGAGCTTGAGCAGCGCCTCGCCGCGCAGGGCCTGGAGGCGGCAGACCACGTCCAGGAGCGCCAGCTTCTCGGCCCTGTCCGCGGCGGCTCCAGCAACGCTGGCCGCGTCTTCGAAGCGCCCCCCCGAAAACAGCGCAAAGGCCCTGAAGACCTCAATCAGGACCTTGCCGGAGGGAAAGCCCATGCTGTCGAAATAGGCGTTGGCGCGGGCGAACAGGAGCTCGGCCCGGGCCGGGTCGGTCCCCAGGGCGGTGAGCGTGGCCCCGAGCCCGGCGAGGCCCAGGCCCCGGCCATAATACACCTCGGGATAGATCGGGAAGAACGGGCCGTAGAGGGGATGCACATAGATGGTGAAGACATCGTTTATGAGCTGGTCCGCCAGTTCGAGCCAGGGCAGGGCGCGCGCAAAATCCCTCCGGGCGAAATGGACCATGCCCACCAGGGACACCGCGCGTATCTGGGCCCCGGCGGTGACGGCCAGCCGGTCCATGTCCTTGGGCGGGCCGCCGTAGGACACGGGCATGCGCCAGTCTCCGATGGCGCCCAGCACGTCTGCGGCGTCGCGCAGGGCTCCGGCGAGGTCCCCGGCGAAATAGCGCACCTCGGCCCGCAGGGCCCGCGCCCCGATGTTGGTGCCGGTGTAGGCGATCTCGTTGCGCTCCACCGACGGCAGCACCGCCTCGGCCAGCTCCGGCCGGCTCATGAGCACCAGCACCAGGACGCGGTCGTAGGCCGACCGCCAACGCAGCGACAGCGAGGGGCTCTTGGCCGCGTCCACGCGGTCCAGGGCCGCGAGGGCCGCGTCGCCGTCGCCCGAAAGGTAGGCCCGGGTCGAGGCCTCGTAATCGGGCGTGATGGTGAAGTTGAAGAAATGGGAGTCCCCGGCCTTCTGCAGACGGAACTTCGGTGGAGGCACGTAGTCGCTTTGCTGCCCGGCGATGGCCGGCATGGGCACCTCGGCCGCAGGGGCGGCAGGCCCGGCCACGGGTGCGCCGGAGCGCAGGGAGAGCATGCCGCGCGCCCCAGCCGACCTGGCCTGAAGCACGCCCTGGGCCAGGGAGGCGCGCTGCTCCTCGGGCAGCGGCTGGGTTTTGGGCGAAATGACCGCGCCGCAGGCGCACACAAGCCACGACGCGCAAACGATCAGCCCCAGGCGGACACCAAGCACGGGAATCGCCATCCGCGCCCCCTTTGCTCATGTTGGAAACCTTAAGCACGATATATTTCGCCTCCGGACATCCTGTCAACATGGTTGCGACACCGTCTGGGACATGGGGCGCCGGAGCATTTCCGCCAGCCCGGAAAAACCCCTTTCAGGCCGCGCGCATCTGCGTTAGGTTCCGGCCCATGCACACCCCGCACACCGCCATTCTCCTCGCGGCCTTCGGCTCGCGCCTGCCGGACGCCTCGGGGGCCCTGGAGCGCATGCGCCAGCGCGCCAAGGACCTGTACCCGGACTGTCGCGTGGAGACGGCCCTGACCTCGGGCACCGTGCGGCGTCACAAGGGGCCCGGCAGCCGTCACGGGCAGTCGCCCGAGGAGATCCTGAAGGGGCTGCTGCGCGACGGGGTGCGCCGCCTGGCCGTGCAGTCCCTGCACGTCATCCCCGGCGATGAGTTCCGCAGCCTGGAGCGCCTGGTTGGCTCCCTGCGCGGCGGCGGATTCGAGCGCATTGAGCTGGGCCGTCCGCTTCTGGGCAACCGCGAGGACATCCGCCGCGTGGCCCAGACCATCCTCACCGTGCTGCCGGGAGACCGCGAGCCCGGCGAGGCCGTGCTGCTCATGGGCCACGGCACGCGCGGCAAGGCCAACGGCGCGTACCAGGACCTGGCCGACGAGCTGCGCGCCCTGGACCCCTATGTGCTCATCGGCGCCCTGGAAGCCGAGCCCGGGCTCTCGACCAAGGTGGACGAGCTGCGCGCTCTGGGAGCCGCCAAGGTGCACCTCATGCCTCTGCTCTTCGCCCGCGGGGTCCACGCCACGCGCGACATGGCCGGGGAGGGCAAGAACTCCTGGCAGGCGGGCCTGACCAGGGCGGGCTTCGCCTGCGCCTCCCACGTCAAGGGCGCGGGGGAGCACGAGGCCTTGGCCGGGATCTGGCTCGACCACCTGCGCGAGGCCGTGGCCCGGCTGGACGCCGGCCCCGGCGACCAGGCCTGAAACAGGCCGCCCCCCTCGACGAGGGCCCGGCGATGTGGCATGTCTAGCTCGGACATTATTTCGGACTGCTAACACGACAAGGAGCGGACATGGGCGAAGTCATCAAGGTGCTCGTGGTGGACGACGAGGAGCGCTTCCGCAACACTCTGGGCAAGCTTTTGACCTCCCACGGCATGACCGTGACCGTGGCTGACGGCGGGGCGGAGGCCGTGGAGATATTGCGGCGCGAGCCCCACGACATCGTGCTCCTGGACGTGAAGATGCCGGGCATGAGCGGGCAGCAGACCCTGCCGCAGCTCAAGGCCTTGGACCCGGACATCGAGGTCATCATCCTCACCGGCCACGCCTCGGTGGACATCGCCGCCGAGATGATGGCCCACGGCGGCTCGGACTATCTGCTCAAGCCCTACCCCATGGACGAGCTGCTGGGCATCATCCACATCGCCTATGACCGCCGCAAGACGGCCAAGGGGCTGTAGCCCATGCGCATCATCCGCGTCCGCCACAAGGATCAGGCCTTCTACGCAGCCATCGTCAGTCCGGAGAGCGTGCGGCCGCTGAACCGCGAACCCGGCGCGCCCGAGGAGATTCCCCTGGCCGAGGTGGAGCTTCTGCCCCTGGTGCGCCCCAGCAAGATCGTCTGCGTGGGCCTGAACTACCACGATCACGCCCACGAGATGGGCAAGCCCGTGCCCGAGGAGCCCATCCTCTTCCTCAAGCCGCCCTCCTCGGTCATCGGCGCGGGCGACGCCATCGTGCTGCCCGCCTGCTCCGAGCGGGTGGACTATGAGGCCGAGCTGGCCATCGTCATGGGCCGCACCGCGCGCTTCGTCAGCGAGGCCGACGCCCCCCGGCACATCTTCGGCTTCACCTGCGCCAACGACGTCACCGCCCGGGACCTGCAGAAGAAAGACGGCCAGTGGACCCGGGCCAAGGGCTTCGACACCTTCTGCCCGGTTGGGCCGTGGATCGAGACCGATGCCGGCGACCTGCGCTCCTTGAGCCTGCGCTCCGTGGTCAACGGCACGGTGCGCCAGGAGGGCAACACGGCGGACATGATCTTCCCGCCGCACAAGCTCGTGAGCTTCATCTCCCGCGTCATGACCCTGCAGCCCGGCGACGTGATCTTGACCGGCACCCCGGCGGGCATCGGCCCCCTGCAGCCCGGAGACGAGGTCAGCGTGGAGATCGACCGTGTGGGCTTCCTGCTCAACCCGGTCACCAGCGAGGGGCCGGACGACCCCGCGGCCATGCAGTAGCCGACCGGCGGGGACAACTTTCCCCTTGCCAAGCGTCGCTGCCCGACGTAAAAGCACACGTTTCACAAATCGCACGCCCTGGCCACACACTGGGTGCCTCGGACGGTCCGAGGATTTACCAAGCGCCAGGGCGGAGGAAAAACCCAGGAGGATTTATGGCTTACGTTACCATGAAGCAGATGCTGGAGACCGGCGTCCACTTCGGTCACCAGACCCGCCGCTGGAACCCCAAGATGCGCACCTACATTTTTGGCGCGCGCAACGGCATCCACATCATCGACCTGCAGCAGACCGTGAAGCTGTTCCAGAAGGCCCACGACTTCATCGTGGAGTCCGTGGCCACCGGCGGCAAGGTCCTGTTCATCGGCACCAAGCGCCAGGCCCAGGAGGCCATCAAGGTCGAGGTTGAGCGTTGCGGCATGCATTTCGTGACCCAGCGCTGGATGGGCGGCACGCTCACCAACTTCCAGACCATCAAGAAGAGCATTGACCGTCTGAAGAGCCTGGAGACCATGTTCGCCGACGGCTCCATCAACAAGTTCCCCAAGAAGGAAATCGTGCAGATGGGCCGCGAAGTGGTCAAGCTGAACGACGCCCTGGGCGGCATCAAGGACATGACCGAAGCCCCCAAGGCCGCCTTCATCATCGACCCCAACCGCGAGCACATCGCGGTGAAGGAATGCCGCAAGCTGGGCATCCCGGTGGTGGCCGTGGTCGACACCAACTGCGACCCGGACCTCATCGACTTCGTCATCCCCGGCAACGATGACGCCATCCGCGCCATCAAGCTGTTCGCCACGCACATCGCCGACGCCTGCATCGAAGGCGCTGCGGCCCGGAAGGACAACGCCCCCGGCGGCGCCAAGAACGCCCCGGCCACGGACAACGCCCCTGAGGCCGCCGAGAAGGCCGCCGAAGGCGAGGAGGCTTAAAGACCATGGCTGAGATCACCGCCAATGCAGTGAAAGTCCTGCGCGAGAAGACCGGCGTGGGCATGATGGATTGCAAGAAGGCCCTTGTGGAGTGCGGCGGCAACGAAGAGAAGGCCATCGCCTACCTGCGCGAAAAGGGCCTGGCCAAGGCCGCCAAGAAGGCCGGCCGCGCCACCAGCCAGGGCATCATCGGCTCCTACATCCACAACAACGGCAAGATCGGCGTCATGGTCGAGCTGAAGTGCGAAACCGACTTCGTGGCCAAGAGCGACAAGTTCAAGGAGTTCGCCAAGGACCTGGCCATGCAGATCGCAGCGGCCTGCCCGCTGTGCGTGAGCCCCGACCAGGTGCCCCAGAACCTGCTGGACGCCGAGCGCGAGATCTTCAAGAACCAGGCCATGGAAGAGGGCAAGCCCGAAGCCATCGCCGAGAAGATCGTGGAAGGCCGCGTGAAGAAATACTACTCCGAAGTCTGCCTGCTTGAGCAGCCCTTCATCAAGGACGACAAGAAGCAGATCAAGGACCTCCTGAACGAGCTCATCGGTGTGCTGGGAGAGAACATGCAAATCGGACGCTTCACGCGCATGGTTCTCGGCGAAGGCGCCGAGGCGGAAGCAACCGAGGAATAGGAAATCGGAAACGGGCCGCAAGGCCCGTTTCTTTTGACGCGCGCCCCAAAGGGCCAGGAAGAAACCGCCAACGCCAGGAGAGGACATGGACAGGCTGCGCTACTCACGGGTGCTCCTCAAGCTCAGCGGCGAGGCCCTTGCCGGAGAGCAGAAGTTCGGCATCGAGCCCAAGGCCAGCGGTATCTTCTGCGGCGAAATCGCGGACATAGCGAGCATGGGCGTGCAGGTGGCCCTGGTCATCGGCGGGGGCAACATCTTCCGCGGCATGGCCGCCAGCGAACAGGGCATGGACCGCGCCCAGGCCGACTACATGGGCATGCTGGCCACGGTCATGAACGCCCTGGCCGTGCAGGACGCCCTCGAGAAGCTCGGCTGCGACACGCGGGTCATGACCGCCATCTCCATGAAAGAGGTGGCCGAGCCCTACATCCGCCGCCGGGCCGTGCGGCACCTGGAGCGGGGCCGGGTGGTCATCTGCGCCGCGGGCACGGGCAACCCCTACTTCACCACGGACACCGCCGCCGCCCTGCGGGCCATGGAGCTCAAGTGCGAGGCCATCCTCAAGGCCACCAAGGTGGACGGCGTGTACGACAAGGACCCCCGCAAGTTCCCGGACGCCGTGCGCTACGACTCCGTGACCTACATGGAGACCCTGGAGAAGCGCCTGGGCGTCATGGACGCCACGGCCATCTCCCTGGCGCGCGACAACCGCCTGCCCATCATCGTCTTCAACCTGTTCGAGCAGGGCAACATACGCCGGGTCATCAACGGCGACACCGTCGGAACCATCGTCGAAGGAGGGAACTGATATGCATGCTGTGATCGAAGACGGAAAAAAGCGCATGGCCGGGGCTCTCTCGAGCCTGTCCAAGGAATTCACGCGGCTGCGCACGGGCCGGGCCTCGGCGTCCCTGATCGAGCCCATCATCGCCGACTACTACGGCACGCCCACCGCCATCAGCCAGATCGCCTCGCTCTCCGTGCCCGACGCCCGCACCATCACCATCCAGCCCTGGGACAAGGCGGCCTTCGGCGCGGTGGAGAAGGCCATCCTCAAGAGCGACCTGGGGCTCAACCCGGTGAACGACGGCAAGCTCATCCGCATCAGCATCCCGCCCCTGACCGAGGAGCGCCGCAAGGATCTGGTGAAGGTGGCCAAGAAGTTCACCGAGGAGGCCAAGGTGGCCGTGCGCAACGTCCGCCGGGACCTGAACGAGGTCTTGAAGAAGCTCCAGAAGGACAAGGACATCACCGAGGATGAGCAGCGCAAGCTCACCGAAGAGGTGCAGAAGCTCACCGACGAGACCATCAAGAAGTGCGACGAGATTTTCACGGCCAAGGAAAAGGATATCCTGGAGCTCTAGCCGGATGACTGAACCCACTGGCGTGCCCGCGCACGTCGCCATCATCATGGACGGCAACGGCCGCTGGGCCACCAGCCGGGGCCTGCCGCGCAGCGAGGGGCACCGCGCCGGAACCCGCGCGGCCAAGGCCATCGTCACCCGCTGCCGCGAACTGGGCGTGCGCCACCTCACCCTGTACACCTTCTCGCGCGAGAACTGGTCGCGTCCCAAGGACGAGGTGGCCCTGCTCTTCGACCTCCTGGTGGACTACATGAAGGGCGAGCTGCAGAACCTGCTGGACCAGGACATCCGCCTGCAGGTGCTGGGGGAGATGGACGGGCTGCCCTTCCTCGCCCGGCAGGCACTCAGCCACGTCATGTCCAAGACCGCCCGCTGCCGGAGCATGACCCTGAACCTGGCCCTCAACTATTCCGGCCGCGAGGAGATCCTGCGCGCGGCCCGGGCCCTGGCGGCCAAGGGGCTCAGGCCCGGGGACATCACCGAGGAGGCCTTTGCCGCGGAGCTCTACACCGCGGGCCAGCCCGACCCGGACGTGATCATCCGCACCAGCGGAGAGCTCAGGCTGTCCAACTACCTGCTCTTCCAGGCCGCCTATTCCGAATTCTACTTCACCGACATCCACTGGCCGGACTTCGGCCCCGAGGAGTTGGAGCGCGCCCTGGCCGATTTCCAGGGCCGTCAGCGGCGCTTCGGCAAGACCGGGCAGCAGATGGACGCCGGAGCCTAGGGCCGCCCAGGCGAATCGTTGACCTCTCGCCTTTCCTGGGCCTGCCCCTGCCCAGGGCAGGCGGCCCCTTGCCATGCGCCGCACGGCCGAACAGAGCGCCGGAACGCACCCGGCATCTTGCCATTCGCGCCGATCCGTGTTTGCCTGGGCCAAACACCGGAGGTCCCATGCGCCGCATCCTCATCATCCTGACCCTTGTCTCGACCCTTTACGCCCCGGCTCTGGCCGGCGTGTCCCAAAAATCCAAGGACGTTCCCCGCGTGGAGGACGTGCTGACCTACATCGATCTGTTCGGCTACCGCGAGATGATGGAGATTTCCGTGGACCACCAGCTCAGGGAGATCGTGGACTATGTCCGCACCCAGCGCGGCGAGGTGCCGCCCCGGTCGCTCGACATCATCGAGCAGGAGCTGCGCCGGGAGCTGAAGGCCGCCACCACGCGCTCCCTGCGCGACATGGCCGCCGTCTTCCAGCGCCACCTGACCCAGGCCGACGTGGACTATCTCATCGGCGTCGGGCGCGACCCGCGCATGCGGAAGGTGGTGCAGCTGCAGCCGAAGCTGGCCGTGGAGCTGGAGAGCGTCGGCGAGGGGCTGGCCAAGGACGTGTACCAGCGGGCCATGCCCAGGATTGAGGAGCGGCTGAAGCAGCTGGAGGGCGGAGAGCAGCTCTGAGGCCGGGGCTAGAGGAACCCAGCCTCCTGAAAGCTGAAATGCCCGGCCTCGGTGACCACGAGATGGTCCAGCACACGCAGGCCCAATTCCTGCGCCGCACGGTTTATGCGCCGGGTCAGGTCCAGGTCCGCCTGGGAGGGGCTGGCGTCGCCGCCGGGATGATTGTGGGCCAGGATGACGCCTGAGGCCTGATGCTTGAGGGCCAGGGCCAGCACCTCGCGCGGGTACACCGTGGTCTGGTCCACCGTGCCGCGCCCCACCCGCTCCCAGGCCACGAGGCGGTTCTTGTTGTCCACCAGGGCCACCCAGAACTCCTCCACCTTGAGATGCCCGATGCGCGCCCGGGCGGCCTCGGCCACCACCTCCGGCCCGGAGAACACCTGCCGCTCGCGCACCTGGGCCTCGCCCAGGCGGGCGAAGATCTCGCGCAACAGGGCCCAGTGCCCGGCCAGGGACTCGCCAAAGCCGCCGACCTCGCGCAGGGGCTCCGGCGCGGCCAGAAGGACCTCGCGCAGGGAGCCGAAGCGGGCCAGCAGTTCCTTGGCCAGGGGCTTGGTGTCGCGCCGGGGCAGCACCTGCCCGAGCAGCAGCTCCAGCAGCTCATAGTCGGCCAGGGACTTGGGCGCGGCCAGGAGCTTCTCGCGCTGGCGCTGCCGGTGCCCCAGATAGTGCGGCGCTGCGCTCTCGGCGGCCTTCAAAGCCGTGGGCAGGGGCTTCCTGGCCGGGCTCACGCTCGCCTGCCCGCTGCGGATTGCGGCAGGGCGCCGGGCCCGCCCATGAGCGCCGCCAGGTCGGCCACGTAGCTCTCCAGGGCGTCGTCAGGACGCCTCAGGCCGCCGATGACCCCGAGGTTGGCGTCGAGGGTCAGCTCGATGATCCGCGCGATGCCCGCGCGCCCCAGGCGCTGGGCCAGGCGGGTCATGACGGGCTTGTCGCTCGGGCGCATGCGCACCTTGGCCCCCTCGCCCTCGGCCAGCATCCAGAGCTGACGCGCCTGCCAGGCCACATAGCCCAGCAGTTGGAACAGTATCTTGTCGCCAGAGGGGCGCAGATGGTCGTCCAGGACGCGCGCCCATACCTCGCGGGCGGCCTGGGTGCTCCTGGTCGATTCGGAGAGGGCCTTCATGAAGTCGAAGAACTCCATGTCCCCGTGGGGGGCCACCAGGGCGGCCAGCTCCGCCGTGATCACGTTCCCGCCGGCCGTGGCCGCGCCGGCGGCCAGCTCGATCTTGTCCAGCTCCAGCCCGGCGGCCAGGCCATCACGCGGCAGGGCGGCGGCCAGGGCCTGCCGCGCTGCAGGGTCCAAGGTCAGGCCGCGTTCCGCAGCCCAGGCGTCGAGGAACTTCGGCAGGGAGGCCTCGGTGAGGCCCGGGGACTGCCAGACCCATTTGCGCTGCTCGGCGGCGGACCACAGGGCGCGGCGGGGCAGAAAATGCGGCACCGCGGGCTTGCCCTCCTTCCACGCACCCTCCAGGCAGAACACCGGGAGAACCGTGCTGGCGGCATTCTTGAGGCCCTCGCCGATGCGGTCCCAGACCTCGGCCTTGAGGGCCTCGGCCCGGCGCAGCAGGAGCACCGTGGGCGTGGAGAAAAGATTTTGGGTGGTCAGCTCGCCCCAGTAGGCCGGGGGAAAGGGCTCCTCGTCGCCCCAGAAGACCTTGCGGGCAACCTGGGCGCCGGAGGCGCCGCCCAGCCCTGCGGCCAGCTCCGCGGCCTGACGCCGCAGCAGTTCCGCGTCCGGGCAGACGAGGAAGCGGTGGCCGTGGCGGGCCACTGTCGGAGCAGTCGAAGGTCGGAGCATGAGCGGGCTCCTAGTAGTTCTGGGTCATCAGGTCGGCCAAACGGCGCACGGCCAGGTCGGTTAGGCGCAGGTCCGCGCTCTCGGAGCCTCCGGGAAAGAAGGACTCGCTCTGGCTCACTTCGCCGGAATCCCACAACACCGCGCCATCGCCGGCGCGGTGCACCCGGAAGATCAGGGTGAGCCCGGCGCTGAGTTTCAGGGACTGGTCCTGCTGGCCTGCAACGGCAGTCGTGCGCGTGTATCTCTTGATGATCACGGTGAGCAGGGAGGTGGCCTTGTCCGTGTCCGTCCAGGTGGCCAGCCTGCGGCGGGTGAACTCATCGCGGATCAGGGAACGCAGACGTGGCTCCAGCCACGCCTCGATGGTGGGGTTCTCCACCCGCACCAGGGCCATGCTGCGGAAGGCCGGATCCAGCCGCGAGGCCGTCTCCGCATCGGCCGCCTGGCCGGTGAAGGTGTAGCCGCAGCCGCACAGGGCCAAAGCAACGGCCGGAATCAAGGCCAGCCCCACATACCGCATCAGCCCGCCCATGCTCCCCCTCCTCGCCCTGGCCTCAGCCGGCCACCACGTTCACCAGTTTTCCCGGCACCACGATGAGCTTCCTGATGCTCTTGCCCTCCAGATGCCGGAGGACGTTCTCGTGCGTCATGGCGAACTCCCGCACGGCCTCCTGGTCCGCCGTGGCCGGCACCATGAGCCGCCCGCGCACCTTGCCGTTGACCTGCACCACCAGCTCTATCTCATCCTTGACCAGGGCGGCCTCGTCATGCTCGGGCCAGGGCATGGTGGCCAGCTGGCCCTTGTGCCCCATGTGCGCCCAGAGCTCTTCGCAAAGATGCGGGGCCACGGGCGAGAGCAGGGTCAGCACGGTGGACAGGGCCGAGGACAGGACCCGCCGGGCCTGTTCGGTCTGGGAGAGTTCCGAGTCGAGGTCGTGGATGGTGTTCACCAGCTCCATGAGCGCGGAAATCACCGTGTTGAACTGGAACTTCTCCATGTCGCGGGTGGCTTTCTGGACGGTCTCATGCTCCTTGCGGCGCAAGGCCCGCTCCACGGAGGTCAATTCGCCGCCCAGGGCCGACAGCGGGGCGCAGGGGCCCACGGGGAGCAGGGGGAAGAACCTCCGCAGGGCGGTGTCTGGGCCGCAGGCCGTCCGCCAGACGCGGTCCAGGAAGCGCTTGGCGCCCTCGATGCCCGCGTCGCTCCACTCCAGGTCCTTTTCCGGCGGGGAGGCGAAGAGGATGAACAGGCGCGTGGCGTCGGCGCCATAGCGGCCGATCATGGAGTTGGGGTCCACCACGTTGCCCTTGCTCTTGCTCATCTTGGCCCCGTCCTTGAGCACCATGCCCTGGGTCAGCAGGTTCTGGAAGGGCTCGGCCAGGTCCGTGTAGCCGCAGTCGCGCAGGGCCTTGACGTAGAAGCGCGAGTACAAAAGGTGCAGGATGGCGTGCTCGATGCCGCCGATGTACTGGTCCACGGGCATCCAGTACTTGAGCGCCTCGGGGTCAAAGGGCCCGTCGTCCTTGCGGGCGGAGGTGTAGCGCATGAAGTACCAGGACGACTCCATGAAGGTGTCCATGGTGTCGCACTCGCGCCGGGCCGGGCCGCCGCACTTGGGGCAGACGGTGTTCACGAAGGACTCCAGCATGGGCAGGGGCGAACGGCCGTCCTCGCGCACCTGGGCGTCCTCGGGCAGGCGCACGGGCAGCTCCGCCTCGGGCACGGGCACGATGCCGCAGGCCTCGCAATAGACCACCGGGATGGGCGCGCCCCAGAAGCGCTGGCGCGAGATGTTCCAGTCGCGCAGGCGGTAGTTCACCGTGGCCTTGGCCAGATTGTTCTGGGCCAGGTGCTCCACGATGGCCTGCTTGGCCGCGTTGTTCTCCTGGCCGTCAAACTGGCCGGAATTCACCAGCACACCCGGGTCGACGTAGGCGCAGGTCATGGCGGCAGGGTCCAGGGTCTCGCCCTTGGGCTCTATGACCACCTGCAGGGGCAGGCCGTACTTCCTGGCGAATTCGAAATCGCGCTGGTCGTGGGCGGGCACGGCCATGACCGCGCCGGTGCCGTAGCCCATGAGCACAAAATTGGCCACGTGGATGGGCATGTCGCGGCCCGTGAGGGGGTTCACGCAGTAGGCGCCGGTGAACACGCCCTCCTTCTCCAGATCCTCGGCCCCGCGCCGGATGCGGTCCATGTTGGCCACGTCGCGGCAGAAGGCGCGCACGGCTTCGGCGTTGGGGTTGCCGGCGATGAGCCTCTCCACCAGCGGATGCTCGGCGGCCAGGCTCATGAAGGTGGCCCCGCAAAGGGTGTCCGGCCTGGTGGTGAAAACCTCGATGCCCTCGTCCAGCCCCTTCACCTGGAACGTGAGCTGCGCGCCCACGCTCCTGCCGATCCAGTTCTGCTGCATGGTGATGACCCGCTCGGGCCAGCCGCCGTCAAGGAGCTTCAGGTCATCGATGAGCTGCTCGCCATAGGCGGTGATCTTGAGGAACCACTGCTCCAGCTGCTTCTGCTCGACCTCGCTGTCGCAACGCCAGCACTTGCCCTCTTCCACCTGCTCGTTGGCCAGCACGGTGTTGCAGCCCTCGCACCAGTTCACGGGCGAATTCTTGCGGTACACCAGCCCCTTTTCAAGGAGCTTCAGGAAAAACTGCTGCTCCCACCTGTAGTATTCCGGGCGGCAGGTGGCGATCTCACGGCGCCAGTCGTAGGAATAGCCCAGGCGCTTGAGTTGTGTGCGCATCTCGTCGATGTTCTTATACGTCCAGGTGGCCGGGTGGGTCTTGTTCTTGATGGCCGCGTTCTCGGCGGGCAGGCCGAAGGCGTCCCAGCCCATGGGATGCAGCACGTTGAAGCCGCGCATGCGCTTGTAGCGCGCCACCACGTCGCCGATGGAGTAGTTGCGCACGTGGCCCATGTGGATCTTCCCCGAGGGATAGGGGAACATCTCCAGCACGTAGTACTTCGGACGAGAAGGGTCCACCTCCACCTCAAAGCAGCGGGAATCATTCCACCTGGCCTGCCATTTGTCCTCAATACCCTGCGGGTCGTATCGTCTGTCGGGGACCATGCGTGCTTACTCCTGAAAAAGGCTACTTGGCCGCCTTGGCCTTCATATCCTTGGGTGCGTCCGGTTTCCTGTCGATCTTCTTCTCAATGCCGAACTGCCCCTCGTCCACGGCCCTGGCCACGGCATCCAGAATGCCGTTGACAAAGGAGCGCGAGTATTCATCGCCAAAGCCCTTGGCCAGCTCGATGGCCTCGTTGATGGCCACCTTGAGCGGAATGTCCGAGCGGTGCAGTATCTCGAAGAGCGAAAGCCGCAGGATGGCCAGCTCCACCTTGCCGATGCGGTTGATCTTCCAGTGGTCCGAATGCTTGCCGATGACCTTGTCGATCTGGGGCAGGTTGCCGCAGACGCCCTGCACGAGCTGCGCGGCAAAGGTCCGGGCGTCCTCCTGCTCGCACTCCAGGACCGCAGGATTGCGCTCAAAGGCGCGGGCCACCTCGCCCTCGCCCTCCTGGGGGTCGAAGCCGAGGCCGAAGAGGACCTGAAAGGCCAGGGTGCGGCCCTGCCTGCGCGAGCCCTTGCGCTTGTCTGTGGCGGTCACCAACGTCTCCGGGCGCACGCTAGAGCTGCGCGAGAACGCGGGCGGTCTCGAGCATGGCCATGGCGGCGTCCACGCCCTTGTTGCCGGCCTTGGACCCGGCGCGCTCGATGGCCTGCTCCAGGTTGTCCGTGGTCAGCACGCCGAAGCCCAGGGGGATGTTGTGCTCCATGCTGACCTGGGCCAGCCCCTTGGCGCACTCGTTGGCCACGAAGTCGAAGTGCGGCGTGGCCCCGCGGATCACCGCGCCCAGGCACACCAGGCCGTCGTATTGCTTGGAGGCCGCCAGGCGCTGGGCCACCAGCGGCATCTCGAAGGCGCCGGGGATCTTCACCAGGGTGATGTCCTCCCGGCTGGCGCCGTGCCGGGTCAAGGCATCCACGGCCCCGCCCACCAGCTTGTCCACGATGAAGTCGTTGAAGCGGCTGGCCAGGATGGCGACTTTCAGCCCCTTGGCGTCCAGCTGTCCCTCGATGGTCTTGATATGGGCCATGTCATCCTCCGTTCGGAACGTATGGGGGCCGTGCTAGATCTGGGCGTCGCCCATGGTCAGCATGTGGCCCATTTTATCTTTTTTGGTCTGCAGATAGCGCTCGTTCAGGGCGCAGGCGGCCATCTCGATGGGTACGCGCTCGACCACCTTCAGGCCGTAGCCCTCCAGACCAACGATCTTCTTGGGGTTGTTGGTCATCAGGCGCATCTGGCACACGCCGAGGGACACCAGGATCTGGGCGCCGGTGCCGTACTCGCGCAGGTCGGCCTTGAAGCCCAGCTTGGCGTTGGCCTCCACCGTGTCGTAACCCGCGTCCTGCAGGTGGTAGGCTTTGATCTTGTTGCCCAGGCCGATGCCCCGGCCCTCCTGGCGCATGTACAAAAGCACGCCCGCGCCCTCCTTCTCGATCATGCACATGGCGGCGGCCAGCTGGTCGCCGCAGTCGCAGCGCACGGAGCCGAACACGTCGCCGGTGAGGCACTCGCTGTGCACGCGCACGAGCACGGGCTTGTCCGGCGTTATCTCGCCCTTGAACAGGGCGATATGGGTGCGGTGGTCGGCCTCGGAGGTGAAGGCCGCGGTCTTGAACTGGCCCCAGCGGGTGGGCAGCTCGGCTTCGGCGATCTTGGTCACGGCCTTGCCGCCGAACTTCATGCGGTGCTTGATGAGGTCGGCCACGGAGCAGATCTTGAGCCCGTGTTCGGCCGCAAAGACCTCCAGGTCCGGCATGCGGGCCATCTCCCCGTCATCGCGCATGATTTCGCAGATGACCCCAGCGGGCTTGCAGCCGGCCAGGCGGGCGATGTCCACGCTGCCCTCGGTCTGCCCGGCGCGCACCAGCACGCCGCCGCTTCTCGCGCGCAGGGGAAAGATGTGCCCCGGGGTGACGATGTCCGTGGCCTTCACGCCATCGGCCACGGCGGTCAGGATGGTGTGGCTGCGGTCAAAGGCCGAAATGCCGGTGGTGACGCCTTCGCGGGCCTCAATCGAAACGGTGAAGTTGGTGCCGAACTTGGACTGGTTGCTCTGGGCCATGAGCGGCAGCTCAAGCCGGTCGATCATGGCCGGCTCCATGGCCAGGCAGACGAGCCCGCGTCCGAACTTGGCCATGAAGTTGATGGCCTCAGGTGTGGTTTTCTCAGCGGCGATGACGAGGTCGCCCTCGTTCTCGCGGTCCTCATCGTCCACCATGATGACCATCCGGCCCTGCCGGATGTCCTCGATGGCTTCCTCAATGCTGCACAGGGGCATGGGTGAACCTCGCTCGTAAGCCGTGGGGCGTGCGCCGCCAGGCCGTATTCTCAAACATCGTAACCTAGCCGTCTACCCCAAAACAGGCCGGAGGGGGAAGCTGTTTTTTCTGCCAAATATTTCGGATTGTTGCGCTAAAGATGAGACAAGGCGGGGACGTGGAAGAAGAAACAGGCGCCGGTTCAGGAGGTTTCGGCCGCGCCCACCTCCACGCGGTTGCGGCCGCCGCCCTTGGCCCGGTACAAGGCCTCGTCGGCCTGGCGCACCAGGGTCTCCATGCTGTCGCCCTGGCTGAACTGCGCCACGCCGAAACTGGCGGTGACCCGTCCCACCTGGATGAAATCCGCGGTAAGGAGCTCCATGCGCAGCCGTTCGGCCAGGGCGGACACCACCTGCAGGTCCGTCTCCGGACAGACCAGCAGAAACTCCTCGCCCCCCCAGCGGCCCACCACGTCGGTCTCGCGCGCCGTGCGCGTGAGCAGCCCGGAAATGGCGATGAGCACATTGTCGCCGGCCTGGTGGCCGTAGATGTCATTGATGCTCTTGAACTTGTCGAGGTCGAGCAGGATGATGGAGAAGGGCTTGCCGTAGCGCCGGGCGCGCAGCACCTCCGTCAGCAGGGACTCCTCCAGCCGGCGCCGGTTGGCCAGACCAGTGAGCCCGTCGGTGCGGGTCATGACCTCCAGAGCCTGGTTCTTCCCGTCCAGCTCGCGCACGGCCTGCTCCAGCTTGTCGTTGGCAAAGGCCAGCTCCTCGGTGCGCAGCTGCACGTTGCCCTCAAGGTTGCCCACGAGATGCTGCACCTGCGCGGCCATGTCATTGAAGGTCATCGCCAGAACGCCGAGCTCGTCGCCGCTGCGCACGAGACTCCGGGCGTTCAGATCGCCTGCGCGCAGCTCTTCGGCGGTCTGGTTCAGGGCCACGATCTTGCGGGTCACGCTGGCGTGGATAAGCACCGCCACCGCCAGGGCGAAGCCCAGGCCGGTCAAGGCCGTGGCGATGATGGCCGCCGTGGCCAGCCGGCTGGCTCTGTGGATGCGGCCCCTGGCCCGCTCCACCTCCAGAGCCGCCAGGGCCTTGAGGTCGCGGGAGATGGGATCCACGGCCTGGGCCTGCAGGGCAAAGTCGTTGAACCGGCCGCGGATCTGCACGTCGATGTCCGGGATGCGCCCGGCCACGGCCACGTAGTCGCGCAGCAGCCTGCGCGCCTCGTCCTGCTGGCCGGGGCTGAGCCCCGGCGCGGAATTCAGTCCGCGCTCCAGCAGAAAGGCCGTGTTCAGGGCCTGCTGCATGTGCGGCCGCTGTCTGGTGATGAGGTATTCGTTCGCGTGCCGCCCCATGACCAGGAAAAGCTGATGCGCCTCGCCCGAGGCGCGCAGCCGGCTTTCCAAGGCTGCATCCAGCCGGCCCAACTGGTCCAAAAGGCCGGCGCCCGGCGCGGCCAGGACGGTGACCACGCCCACCAGCTCCTCGAATATCTTCTCGAAACGCTGGGCCGTGGACAGGTACAGGGAGATGTCCTTGTTGCGCCCGCGCAGGGCCGCGCTGACCCCGGAGGCCGCCATGCGCTGGCGCAGATCATCGCTTATGGCCACCACGCGGGCGATGACCGCCTTGGCGGGCAGGAAATACTCCTCATGGGCTTTGGCAAAGCCGATTTCGGGGTATTTGAGGAGGAAGTCGCGGTGCAGGCGGCGGGCCTTTTCCAGCTCGCCATCCATTTCAAAGACCCGCTGGCGGATCTCCACGCTGGCCAGTATCTCGGCCTCGGCCCTCTGGGACACCTGCAGCCCGGCGTAGCCCACCAGGGCCTCCAGCAGCAGCAGGGCCAGAAGCATGGAAAAGGCGACAGCGAACTTGACGGTGATGCTCTGGCTGCGCCACAGCCGGGGGATTGCGCTCAGGCTGCTCATTGCCCTTTCGCGTAGGTGTATACGACGTTGGCCTTGAGCCCCTCCACCCCGGCGGCGGGTTCCGTAAGCTTGAGGACATTGAATCTCTGGGCCGCGCAGTCGCCGAACTGATCGCAGGTGAGCGGTCCGGACAGGCCCGGATGCCCTGCCGTGGCGTACAAGGCGTCGCGCAGGGCCTGGCGTCCGAGGTGCAGTCCCCCGTCCCGGCCCTGGACGCTGGCCTTCTCGATGGCCGCAAAGAGGATGTTGGCGGCGTCAAAGGCATTCACGTAATAGAAGGTTGGGGGCGCGGCATGGTACCTGGCCTTGTACTCCGCCACCAGCGCCTCCAGCTCGGACGTCTGCCGGGGCGGGGTCGGACCCACGAAGTACATGCCCCTGGCGGCGTCCTGAACGGCTTCGATGAAACTGTCCTCGATGAGGGAGCCGTCGCTCATGAGCACGGTTTTGGTCAGGGCCGGCATCTTCCTGGCCTGAAGCAGCACATGGTTGCCCTCGGGCTGGAACAGCGGGAAGAACACCAGATCCGCCCGGACGTTGACCACGGCCTGAAGCACGGGCTCCATGTCGGTGTCGTTCTTGTTCACCGTGGCGTCCAAAACGACCCTGCCGCCCAGCTTCTCAAACTCCTGACGGAAGCCGTCGGTGAGGCCCCGGGTGTATATGTCGCCGTCATTGATGGTGGCGGCCTTGCGGAGGCCCAGCTTCACAAAGGCGAAGCGCGCAGCGGCCGGGCCGGAGGACTCCTCATTGGGCGCGGTGCGCAGGTACCCTGCCTGCCACCTGGGGGCGCGCGCGCCGCCGATGGCCGTGAGGAACGGGGCGCTGTTGTTGCCGGAAATCATGGCCAGCCCGGCCCTGGACATGACCTCGGCCGCAGTGGCGGCGTCTCCGGAACAGGTGGTGCCGAAGATGGCCAGCACCTTGGGGTCGGCCACGACCCGCAAGGCCGCATTGGCGCCGCCCTCAGGCCGGCAGCCGGTGTCCTCGGTGAGCAGCTGCACCTTGTGCCCCAGGATCCTGTCGCCCCGCCGGGCCAGGGCCAGCTCCAGACCGCGCACCTGCTCCTGCCCCAGGCTGGCCACCTTGCCGGTGAGGGCCTGGACGACGCCGAGCTTCAAGGGCTCGTCCGGACCGATGTCCACGCAGCCCAGCTTGTCGCTGCAAGGCTCCGGCGCAGGCGTGCAGGCCCAAAACAGGAATATGCCCCCGAGCAGCAGGGCTGCCCAAACCCGGGTTGCAGACCGTTTCATGAGAATTCCTCCAGCACACTGGCTCCCAATGTATTACACCGGAGAGGACTCTGCGTAAAGCTCTGTTTCAAAGAATCTTATGCATCTTCCGCGAACACCGTGGCTGCGGCAGCCCCCCCCTCAAGGAACGCGGCCCTGACACCTTTCCACTGCATCAAAACGCCTGGCCTCTCATCCCCCGGGCCCTGCTCCTGGCAGCATCAGGCGGCAGTCCGCTCTTTGCAGCCGCCCTGGGGGTGGAGCTGGCAAGACAGGCGACCTCACGCTTCTAATTCTCGCTGCCGCCACCACCGCCAGGCCCCGGATTCGATGCCCCGCTCTGGCCTCCGTGGCCGCCGCAGTCCGAGTAGGCCCCTACCTGAACACCGCCGAGCTGCCCGAAGGAGGGCTGCCCGCAGATCCAGGCCACGGCCCGCGCGGCGATCAAGGCTCGCTGGATGTGCTTCGCGGTATGGTCGAAATCCTGCGCCGAACTCGTGTCCTTCAGTTGCGGAAGGTCATGAACGATCAGCGTGTAGATGAGGCCGACCGCCTTGGGGACCTGGCGCCAGGCCTCCACGGCCTTCATCGTCTGGCCCAGTTTTGCGTAAGACAGGCCAAGGTAGACGTAGGTCCAGGGGAATTGCCCCGCAAGATCCTTCACGCCGAGCTGGGCATTGGCGCTCAAGAGCCCTTCGTAAAGTTCGGCGGCGCGCTGGTAATCGCCAAGGCCGAAATAGGCCCGCGCAGTCCCCAGGAGATAATTCGTGCTGGAAGGGTTGGCGGCGAGGAGAATCTCTCCGTCCCTGGCCACCTTCTCCCAATAGCCTTTGGCCACATCCGTGTCTTCGCCCTTGCCCTTATCCAGGACGCGGGCAATGTTGCGCTCAAAATCGACCATGGGCAGACGAGCCGCAAGGACCTGCGCTGCTGACGAGAGAAGCAAGAGCGCCATAAGACCCAATGCCGTCACCGCTGTCCTTACACTTCCTGATGCTATCATGACCGCTCCCTGGCTTGTAAGGTGGAACGGGTTATAACAAAGCAATTTATTAATAATGGCTCTCAATCCCATATATAAATAGCTGCTGACAGTTGATGGCTGGAAGAGGGACCTATGGATCCTCTCGCATATCGCCTGCGCAAAAAAATTGGCAACGGAAAATCGTGCCGCGGCCTTTGACGGCAGGCCTGTATTGCGGCAGCTGTCCTGCCAGGAATGGTGGAGAGGATGGGATCGCCGCTTGAGGTCTAGACAGTGGCGGGGGAGCGTAGAATCAAAAAGCGGGTTCCCAGGAGGGCTGTGCCTCACCTGAAAACCCGCTCATCTTTTTGGTGCCGAAGGGGAGACTCGAACTCCCATGGCCTTGCGACCACTAGACCCTGAACCTAGCGTGTCTACCAATTCCACCACTTCGGCGTTGCGAAGGAAGCAATTAGCCGCATCACGCGCCCTTGGCAAGCATTTTTTGCCCTGCGGGCGAATTTTCTTGCGCCGGGCCTGCCTGCATGGCCGCCCTCTCTAAGCAATCTGCTCCTGGGCCTCACCGCTCGTCGATGGGCACATAGTCGCGCTGAACCCGGCCCGTGTAGACCTGCCGGGGCCGGTGGATCTTGGTCTGCTCCTGATGCTCCTCGTACCAGTGGGCGATCCAGCCGGGCATGCGCCCGATGGCGAACATCACCGGGAACATCTGCACCGGGATGTTCAAGGCGCGCAGAATGATGCCGGAGTAGAAATCCACGTTGGGGTACAGCTTGCGCTCCACGAAGTACGGGTCCGCCAGGGCCAGCTGCTCCAGCTCAAGGGCGATGTCCAGAAGCTCGTCCGGCTTGCCCAGCTTGTGCAGCAGGTCGTAGGCCGCCTTCTTCAGGATCAACGCGCGCGGGTCAAAGTTCTTGTAGATGCGGTGGCCGAAGCCCATGAGCCGGAACTGCTTCTGCTTGACCATCTCCAGCACTTCGCGCGGGGAGTTCTTGCCGTCGCGGATCTGCTCCAGCATCTCCACCACGCCCGCGTTGGCGCCGCCGTGCAGCCGCCCCCAGAGGGCGCAGATGCCCGAAGACACCGAGGCGAAGAGGTTGGCTTCGGTGGAGCCCACCATGCGCACAGTGGAGCAGGAGCAGTTCTGCTCGTGGTCCGCGTGCAGGATGAGGAACAGGCTGAGGGCGCTTACGGCTTCCGGCGAGGGGTCGTAGTGCTTGTTCGGCACGGAGTACATCATGTGCAGAAAATTCCGGCAGTAGCTCAAGGCCGGGTTCGGGTACATGAACGGCCGGCCGACGCTCTTGCGATAGCTGAAGGCCGCGATGGTGCGCACCTTGCTGATGATTTTCGAGGCCGCCAGATAAAATTCTCCCCGGTTCTCGATCTCCAGCAGGTCGGGGTGATAGCAGCCCAGCGAGTTAATGACCGCAGAAAGCATGGCCATGGGATGCCCATTCGGCGGGAAACCCTCGAAATGATGCTTCAAATCCTCATGCAGCAGCTCCTCCTCGCACAGGGCGGCAGAAAAGCGGGACAGCTGGTCGCGGGTCGGCAGTTCGCCGAAGATCAGCAGCCAGGCCGTCTCCGTGAAGGAGCCACGCTCGGCGATCTGCTCTATGGGGTAGCCGCGGTAGCGCAATATGCCCTTCTCACCGTCGACAAAGGTGATGGAGCTCTTGCACGGGCCGGTGTTCACGTACCCGGGGTCAAAGGTGATGCATCCGGTGTCGGCGCGCAGCCTCGTGATGTCGATGGCCCTGTCGCCCAGGGTGCCTTCGACGATGGGCAATTCATATGTCGTTCCGTCAATGATCAGTTGCGCAGTCTTCGTCATGTTCCGTCCACTCTCTCCAGTATTCGTTGGCCAGGCTCCGCCGGTGCAGCGGCGCCCCTCCGGGCAAGGCCCGGAACTCAATACGTGGAGTATCCGCATTCACGCTGGTTGTCCAGCGCACCACAAGACCGCCACTGTCAGTCGATCTTCCCTTCTAGACCCTGTCCTTTCGACAAATATACCCCCTGGGGGTTGCCTCTGCCGAAAAATGGGTTATAGCTTAGGCACGGAGTCACGACATACCGAACCGGAGCTGATGTGAACAGACGATCCCCCGCCACCCCGGATCTTTCCCGCAGACGATTTTTGGCCGGCCTGGGCCTGACCGGCCTGGGGCTGTTGCTGCCGGGCAAGGCCCAGGCGGCCGGCACGCCACAGGACGAAGAACTCGCCACCCTGCACGACCTCTCCAAGTGCGTGGGGTGCGGAGCCTGCGTGGACGCCTGCCGCGAGGTGAACGCCCACAAGTTCCCTGAGCCGGTGCGGCCCTTTCCCAAGATGTATCCCGCAACGGTCAAGGCCGAGGACTGGTCTACCAAGCGCCACGTCACCGACCGGCTGACCCCTTACAACTGGCTCGCCATCCAGACTGCGCGCGGGCAGTTCCAGGGCCAGCGCTTCGAGGTCCACATCCCCCGGCGCTGCATGCACTGCCAGAACCCGCCCTGCGCCAACCTCTGTCCCTGGGGCGCGGCAGCGCGGCAAGACAACGGCATCGTGCGCATCGACGACCAGATCTGCCTGGGCGGGGCCAAGTGCAAGAGCGTGTGCCCCTGGGCCATCCCCATGCGCCAGACCGGGGTCGGCCTGTACCTGAAGCTCATGCCGAGTCTGGCGGGCAACGGCGTCATGTACAAATGCGACCGCTGTCATGACCGCGTGGCCAAGGGCCTGAAGCCCGCCTGCATCGAAGCCTGCCCCTTCGAGGTGCAGGAGATCGGCCCGCGCCCGGAGATGGTGGCCAAGGCCCACGCCCTGGCCCGGAACATGAACGGGTACATCTACGGCGAGAGCGAGAACGGCGGCACCAATTCGCTGTATGTCTCCCCCGTGCCCTTTGACGTGCTGGACGCCGCCGTGACCACCGGGCCGGGCAAGCCGGACCTCGGCAAGGCCCCGGACATGATGGCCGATGAGACCAGGATGGCCCATGCGGCGCTCTTCGCCCCCGTTGCCGGCATCGTGGCCGGGGTGTTGCGCCTGGGGTCGCGCCTGGCGAACAATGGCGGCCGCAACGATGACGAGCCCCCCGCCCCGCCCGCACGGCCGGACGACGTGCCGGGCCTGCCGAAGTCCGGGGCGCTTTCGCCCGAGACCAAAACGGAGGACAAGCCATGAGCCAGCCTCTCCCCCGCCGCCTGTCCTGGGCCTACGCGCTCACCGTGACCCTGCTGGCCGTCAGCGGGACCATGCAGATGCCCATCGCCAGCCGCTACCGCATCACGGCCGTGCCCGGCCTGGCCTGGCTTGGCGACTTCTGGTTCACGCACAAGCTGCATTACCTCGGGGCCATCGCCCTGCTCACCCTGGTCTTCTACCTTGGCGCGCGCTGGGTGCTGGAATGGCGGCGCAACCATGCCCTGACATTTTTCGGCCTGGCCCGCGCCGGGATCCTGACCCTGCTCATCCTCACCGGGGCCATGCGGGTGCTCAAGAACCTGCCGGGTGTCTCCTTCTCGCCCAGGCCGATCATGCTGGTGGACTGGGCGCACCTGGCCCTGGCCGCGCTGCTGGGGCTGCTGGCCCTGCTCCGCCTGAGCCTGCGCGCCAGCTCTGTCCGGGCCAGCGCCCTTCCCGGGAAGGCACCGCCGCGCTGACAGCGCCCTGCCCCGCCAACGCCAAAGAGGCCCTGCCGCAAGTTCACGGCAGGGCCTCTTTGGCGTTGGCGGGGCGAATCGGGCTAGCGCACGCAGTCCTGCGTGATGCCCGCCTCCTCGGCTGCGGCAATGACATCGCGCAGGATCTTCAAGGTTTCGCGCGCCTCCTCGGGGTGCAGCTTGCGGATGGCGAAGCCCGCGTGGATGATGAGGTAGTCGCCCAGGGCCACCTCCTCGTCCAGGATCATGAGCGAGGCGTTGACCGTGGTCTCTCCCTCGCCCACGCGGCAGGTGGCCACGTCGTCGGCGATGTCGATGATTTCAGCGGGGACTGCTAGGCACATGAGTTCCTCTCCAGTGTCGAAATGCCAGGGTTGGCCTTGAGGCTGTAAGAGCCGCCGGCCTTGACGACCTCCTCCAACGCAAAGCCGATGAGCGCCGCTTGGCGCTCCTTGGCCGCCTCGGAGATGCCCACATGCATGGTGTGGTAATCGCTCGGCTCCATGCCGATGATCACGGCGTCCGGCCTGTGGCCCACAATCTCGCACATGATGAGCGTGTCCACAAGGTCCGTCTGGTGCATGGAGTCCTTGAAGGCCATGCTCTTGCGCAGATCGTCACCGGTGAGCCGGTAGATGCTGCCGGGAGGACCGTCACCCAGCACGGCGTCGAGGACGATGAGCAGGTCGCAGTTCATGATGGGGTCCATGAGCCTGGTGCCCAGGGTGCCGCCCTCCATGAGGGTCACGTTGTCAGACATGTCGTAGAGGCGCTCCATCTCATCCACGGCGCAGACGCCGATGCCCTCGTCGGTGAAGAGAAGATTGCCCACGCCCAGAACCAGGATACGTTTAGCGGAATCTGTCATGTGTCACCTTTGGCCGAAGAATTGAAAAGGACGGGAACCCGGCAGCCCGGATTCCCGTCCATACAGGAAGCGTCTACGGTTTACAACACCTTGAAGCTGGCGGTCTGGCCGGTCTTGGCGTCGAGCACGTGCACGCCGCAGGCGATGCAGGGGTCGAAGCTGTGGACCGTGCGCAGGATCTCGACCGGACGGGCCGGGTCGAAGATCGGGGTGCCCATGAGGGCTTCCTCAACGGGACCCAGCTTGCCGGCGGCGCAGCGGGGGCCAAGGCTCCAGGTGGAGGGCACCACGAGCTGGAAGTTCTCGATCTTGCCCTTCTTGATCTTGATCCAGTGGGACAGAGCGCCGCGGGGAGCCTGCACAAAGCCGACGCCTTCGGCCTCGTTGGGCATCTTCCAGGGGGTGTAGAGCTCGCCGTCGCCACCCTTGACGTTGCCGACCAGGGCGTCGAGCCAGGTCTGCATCTGGTTGGCGGTGACCAGGCACTCGATGCCGCGGGCGGCGGTGCGGCCCAGGGTCGAGAACAGGGCGGCGGGGCCGACGCCCAGGTACTTCAGGACGTAGGTCACGGCGTCCACGGTGGGCTTGTGGCCCTTGGCGTAGGCGACGAGCACGGCGGCCAGGGGGCCGGTTTCGCAGGCTTCGCCGTTGTAGCGGGGGGCCTTCATCCAGGAGTAGCGGTCCTTGTCCTGGAGATTGGTGTACTTGGGCTCGGTGACGCCGTCATAGGGGTGACGGGCCTGGTCGCCCACGTACCAGCTGTGCTTGACGTGCTCCTGGATCTGCTTCTGGTCGATGCCCTGGGGCTTGGCCAGGTCGCGGTTCATGATGACGCCGGGGGCGAAGAAGCGGGAATCCAGGTTGTACTCGTCGGTGGGGAACTCACCGAAGCTGATGAAGTTGGTGGTTCCGCCGATGCCGGCCCAGTCCTTGTAGAAGCTGGCCACGGCAAGCAGGTCGGGGATGTAGTAGTTCTGGACGAAGGCCACGACCTCGTCGGTCAGGGCCTTGAACTCGGCGATGCGGTCGGGCTTCAGCGCGTCGTAGTTGGTGACGCCGCCGACCACGGTGAACTGGGTGTGCGGGTTCTTGGCGCCGAAGATCGCCATGGCGCGGGCGGCCTTGACCTGCATGTGCAGGGCGTCAAGGTAGTGCTTCACGGCCATGAGATCGGCCTCGGCGGGCAGGTAGTAGGCTTCGTTCTTCTTCTCGCCCAGGAAGTAGGCGTTGGTGAAGATGCCGAGCTTGCCGGAGGCGACGAGCGCGCCGACCTTGTCCTGGACGGCCTTGAACTGGGCCGCGGTCTCCTTGCGGTTGGCGTTCAGGCTGTTGGACAGGGCCGCGGTCTTGGCCGGGTCGGCCTGCAGGGCGTTGGCCACGTTGACCCAGTCAAGGGCGTGCAGGTGATAGAAGTGCACCAAATGGTCGTGCAGGTACTGCGATCCCATGACCAGATTGCGCATGATGGTGGCGTTCTTGGGGATCTTCACGCCCACGGCGTTGTCGACGGCGCGGGTGCTGCACAGGGCGTGCACGTAGGTGCAGACGCCGCAGGCGCGCTGGGTGAAGTGCTGGGCGTCGCGGGGGTCGCGGCCCTTCAGGATGATCTCAAGGCCGCGGAACAGCTGGGAGCTGCTGCGGACGTCGACGATCTTGCCATTCTCGACGGTGGCGTCGATGCGCAGGTGGCCTTCAATACGAGTGACCGGGTCGACAATGACCGGGCCGGAGTAGGTGCTCTTGGGCGTTACCTTGGCCGGGGCGGCCTGGGGTTTGGAACCAGCCATATTCTGTCCTCCTTGGAGTGATGATAGCTTCTAGTTGCTCAACAAACTGGCTCGAATTCCGGCCAGGCCTACTTCTGCTCTTCGTAGAAGGGGCTCATGGTGTCCCAGAACCGTGGCTCGCTGCAGCCGATGCAGGGGTGACCGGCCTGAACGGGCCAGTTCACGCCAACGCCCTTGTCCAGGGGGTTGAACTTCTTGGTGGGGCAGTTGTTGTAGGTATAGGGGCCCTTGCAGCCGAGCTTGTACAGGCAGTAGCCCTTCTTGGCCTCGGCGGAATCGAAGGACTTGGCGAACATGTCCTTCTCGAAGTACTTCAGGCGCTCGCACTTGTCGTGCACGGTCTCGCCGTAGAAGATGACGGGGCGCTTGAGGTCGTCAAGCTTGGGCAGGGGCTTCTTGTTGACCACGGTCTCGATGGCGGCGACCACGGTGCCGACCAGGTTGACCGGGTTGGGCGGGCAGCCGGGGATGTTGATGACGGTGGCCTTGGGGAACAGCTCGGCCACGCCCTTGGCGTCGGTGGGGTTCGGCTTGGCGGCCTGCACACCGCCGAAGGTGGCGCAGGTGCCGTAGGCGATGGTGGCCAGGGCGCCGGGGATGACCTTCTTGCAGATGTCGATCATGGTGTGTCCGCCCACCATGCCGTAGATGCCGTTGTCCTTCGTGGGGATGCCGCCCTCAACCACGCAGAGGTAGGGCTTCTTCATGGCGTCGTGCAGGGCCTTCTCGGCCATTTCGCCAGCGGCGGCCATGATGGTCTCCTGGTACTCCAGGGAGATGACATCGAGGATCAGCGTGTCGATGTACGGGGCGGCAGTGCGCAGGATGGACTCTGAGCAGCCGGTGCACTCTGCGTTGTGCAGCCAGATCACTGACGGGCGATTGTCAGCGGTCAGCGCCTTGGCGATGGTGGGAGCGAAAGCCGGCCCCATGCCCATAGCCGCGGCGATGGTGCCGCAGAATTTCATGAAGTCGCGGCGGGAAACACCACGCTCTTCCAGGCGTTTTTCGGCGCCGGTCAAGCCATGTCCTACGGAAACCTTCATACAACACCTCCAGATTATGATGAAACGTGACGGGAACGCCTTGCAAACTCTAACCTAATGGCCGCGTGACACAAAAAGCTGAACCGTGCCACACTTGCCATACGAATCACAAAAAAAATAGCAAGCGAAACAGTAGGTTAGCTGTGGAACTCAATACACGGGTACTGTAACAATGGCAAGGGGGGATCGAAAAAAAATTCACAAAGGCAGCGCGCATGGAGCACCCAGCAATAACACATCCCACTGATATTCCAGCAATTCACCACGCATTCCCGCAGACGCCTTGACCTCCCTCCCGGCTTCGGGAATAGTCCGGAACGAGAAATCATGGCCGTTCACCCCATCCTGCCGCAGCGCAGGCTCACCATCACCCTGGACCGCGCGTCTGGCGACATTTCCACTGTGGCTGTGGATATTCCTGATGCGCCTGCGCCTTTCCCGGCCATCATGCCCGCCATCCGCGCCGTGGCCGACGCCTTTCAGCATGAGGCGCAACGGGTGATCGCGTCCCTGGGCCGGGCCGTCACCTGCCGCCATGGCTGCGACGCCTGCTGCAAGCATCTCGTGGTGCTGGGCGAAGCCGAGGCCCTGGCCGTGCTGCAGACCCTGCGAGCCCTGCCGCAAGCCCAGCGCAGGCGCGCCACTGACCGCTTTCAGGACGGGCTGCGGCGCCTGGAGTCTGCCGGACTTTTGCCCCGCCTGTTCGCCGTGTTCACCCATGAGGCCCACGACTGGAGGCGCGTGGGCGAGATGCAGGCCGCATACTGGGAGCTGACCATCCCCTGCCCGTTCCTGGAGGACGGCGCCTGCGGCATCTACTCCCAGCGCCCGCTCATCTGCCGCCAGTACGCCATGACCTCGCCCCCTGCCGCCTGCGAAACGCCCTTCAGCCCCCAAACCGGCCTGGAGAAGGTGCTTCCGGCTTTGGACCTGGCCGGGGCTGCGGCGGCCTTTGACGGCCAGTTCGCCCACGCCAGCCAGGTCATGCCCCTGCTTTTTTGCCTTCTGCGCCAGGGGCACCTGGCCAAGCGCGCCTTTCCAGCGCTTGACCCGGCGACGATGCTCGCGCGGTTCCTGGACTTCGCCTCTGAACACTACGGCCGCAAGGCTTAACCCTACAGCCGGAGGAACCTGCGTGAGCGCCATAGTGGAGATTTCCCTCTTTCCGCTGGACAAGGGCCAGAGCGTCGGGGCCCATGTGGCCCGCGCCGTGGGCATCATCCGCGCAAGCGGCCTGCCGTATCAGCTCACGCCCATGGGCACCTGCATCGAGGGCCAATGGGACGAGGTCATGGCCGTGGTCGACCGATGCTTCCAGTCCATCGCCGCGGACAGCGACCGCGTCTACCTGACCATCAAGGCCGACTGGCGGCGCGGGCGCACGGGCGGCCTGCAGGCCAAGACGGACAGCGTGGAGCGCACCCTGGCCGGCCGGCCACAGCCGGATGGGGAGGACAGGGCATGAGGAACATCGTCTGCCTGCTGGGCAGCCCAAGGCCCAAGGGCAACAGCGCGGTCATGGCCCAGGCCCTGTGCGGGGCCGCCGAGGCCGCCGGGGCGGCGGTGCGGACCTTTGCCCTGAACGGGCTGACCTACCGGGGCTGCCAGGGCTGCCTGCGCTGCAAGAAGGAGGCGGAGGCCTGCGTGCTGAAGGATGACCTGACGCCGGTGCTGGAGGCCGTGCGCGCCTGCGATGTGCTCGTCCTGGCGACGCCGGTGTATTTCGGCGAGGTCACGGCCCAGCTCAAGGGCTTCATCGACCGCACCTTCGGCTATCTCCAGGCTGGCTACGCCCACCTGCCGCGCGGCGAACGCTCGCGCCTGAGCCCAGGCAAGACCCTGGTCTTCGTCATCGCCCAGGGACACCCCAAGGAGGAACTGTTTACGGACATCTTCCCGCGCTACGCCTATCTCCTCAACTGGCAAGGCTTCACCGAAAGCCGCCTGCTGCGCGCCTGCGCCGTCTACCACCTGGGCGATGCCGAGGCCCGGCCCGAGGTGCTGGAGGAGGCGCGGCTCCTGGGCCGCGAACTGGCTGCGGCGCCCGGCGACGGGGCTGCGTGAAGACTCGGGGCCCCTTCCCCGTCCAACATCTACAAGAGGCGGGGCGAAAGCGCCCGGCTTCGGCGTGGGCGGCGGCTGCCCCCGGCCCGGGCCGGAGGGGCCGGCAGGCTCGTCCGCAGCCCCCCCCGCCCGTCATTGCTCCGGGGCAGCGGGGCAGTTGAGCCCCTCCAGGCAGAAGAAGCGCACGAGTTCCCGCGCATAGATGGCGCGGAGGTACTTGGCGTCGGAAAAGGCCAGCCGCTTGCCGTTGGTGCATTCCGTGACGTGCACGGCCTCCTGGGCGCGCACCTTTTGCGGAAAGCCGACCACCACGAAGCGGGCCAGGAAATAGTCGCGCCGCACATCGCGGGTGGCGGCGGCCATGCTGGCCCCGCTCACGGTGCGGCAGTTGGCGGCCACGTCGATGTCGCACTCGGCCTCCACCACGCGCCGCTCATCCTTGTCCACATAGGTGCGCCAGCGCACCTTGCTGAAATACGGATATTTCTCCAGGGCATCGGCCACGCTCATGGCCGGATCCAGCGGGATATGGGCCTGGCGCACGGTCTCCACAGGGTCGCCGCACCCGGCAAGGCTGGCCAGCAGCAGGAAAAGGGCGAGGAGTCGCGGGCGGATGCGGTTCATGGCCCATCCTCGCACAGCCCCTGATTGAAAGCAATGCGTCACCGGCAGCGCAGAGGTCCCCGCAAAGGGACTCCACCATTGTGAGAGTGAGGACTTGCATTCGCCCCTGGGAACAAATAAGAATGCCGGGTTGCCATGGCCAGGTCAGCGGACTGTGCCCCGCACGCACGAACAAAGAGCAGTTGGAGGATTTCGATGGATCCAGTTTCAGTACTCCTGGCCTTCTTTCCGGTCATCGCCATCTTCCTGCTGCTGCTGGTGTACCGTGTGGCAGCGGATACGGCGGGCTTCCTCGGCTGGATCCTGGCCGCCCTGGTCGCCTGGCTGTATTTCCAGACGCCGCTTGAAGTGGTCCTCACCTCCTCCGCGGCGGGTGTCGTCGCCTCCCTGCCCATCGCCCTGGTCATGGCCGCCAGCATCATGCAGATCACCCTCATGCAGGAGACCGGCGCCGTGGCCCGCGTGGTGGCGCTGATGAAGACCATCGCCCCCGGCCAGCAGACCGTGCAGATCATGATCATCAACGTGGGCTTCGGCATCCTCCTGACCAGCCTGGGCGCGGTCACCGTGTCCATCCTGCCGCCCATCATGCTCGCCCTCGGCTACTCCACCATGGCCGCCATCCTGCTGCCGGCCATCGGCTACGACGCTCTGTGCACCTATGCCCTCCTGGGCATCCCGGCCGTGGTCTATGCCCAGTTCGTGGGCCGGCCCGTGAACGAGGTGGGCATGTACTTCGCCATGTACATGCCGGTCATCAGCACCTGCATCGCACTCGGCATGCTCCAGATCACCGGCGGCACGGCCATGGTCAGAAAAGGCTTCCTCCCGGCCCTCATCGCGGGCGTCACCGCAGGCGTCATCGCCATACTCATGGCCAAGGCGGGCCTGGTGACCATCACCGGCATCGCCGCCGGCCTGGGGGTCATCGCGGCCCTGGTGATCTACGTGAAGCTCACCGGCAACATCCTGCAGGACCGCGGCCTGCTGAACGAGCAGGACCTGGCCGCCGAGAGGCATCTGAGCCTGGCGCGCGCCACCTCGCCCTGGATTCTGCTCACCGTGTTCTCGCTGATCCTGAACTCGCCGGGCCTGCCCTTCTTCAACCTGACGTTCAAGCAGTGGGCCATGCCCCTGGAGATCATCCCCGGCAACCCGGAGAAGATCCGCCTGCTCTGGCAGGCCTATTTCTGGGTGGTGGTCTGCACCTTCCTGGCCCTGCCCATCATGCGCGCCACGGGCGAGCAGGTGCGGCGCGGGCTCAAGACCTCGGCCAAGCGGGCCTTCCGGCCCATCCTCTCGGCCTCGGTGTTCTTCGCCATCGCCTACATCATGCAGCATTCCGGCAAGGGCGTGGACTGGAAGCTGGCCGTGCCGGCCAACAACATGATCAACGTCATGGCCGAGGCCTCGGCGGCCACCTTCGGCAAGTTTTACGCTGCGGTGGCGCCCTTCCTGGGCCTGCTCGGCGGGTTCATCAGCGGCTCGGAGACGTCGAGCATCGCCATGCTGACCAAGCTGCACCTGTCCACCGCGGAGAAGGTCGGCGCCTCGGGCCTGGTCATCGCCGCGGCCAGCGGCATCGGCGGCGGCCTGGCCAGCGTCATCTCTCCGGCCAAGCTGCAGAACGCGGCCTCGAGCATCGACAAGATCGGCGAGGCCCCCAAGGCCATCCGCCCGGCCTTTGTCATCTCCATGCTCATCACCGCGGTGGTCTCCGTCATGACCATGGTCCTGGCCTTCTAGGGCCACCTAGCCTGACACCACAGCAGGGCCGGAGGCGCAAGCCTCCGGCCCCATTGCACCTATCAGTGCAGCAGCGCAGAGCTTGCGGCATATTCTCCCCGCCGCATTGACCACATCCCCGCTTGGGCGTACATACCGGCCATGAACATCGCCATCCAATGCTTTGCCACGCTTTCGCGGTTCACCCCGCCCGATAGCGCGTCCTTCGCGGTCAGCCCCGGCGAGACGGCCGGACAGCTGGCCGCGCGCCTGGGCATCCCCCCGGAGGACCTCAAGCTCGTGTTCGTCAACGGCGTGCACGTGGAGCTGGACGCGCCGCTGCAGGACGGCGACCGCGTGGGCCTGTTCCCGGCCATCGGAGGCGGCTAGCCATGCCCCCGCTCATGGAGATGGACGAGCACATCCGGCACCTGGCCTACACCGAGCAGTTGCCTGGCGAGGAAGCCCGGCTGGTGCTGTCCGTGGAGGCGGCCCAGGAGCTGGCGCGCGGCCTGGGCCGCAGCAAGGCCAAGGGCCTCCCCCTGGCCCGCGTGGAGCTGTCCGCCCTGGAGCTGGGCATCGCCCCGGAGCGCTACCTGCGCAATTTCAACACCTACAGCTATGCCGAACAGGCCCGCCTGCTCTCGGCGCGCCTGGCGCTCATCGGCCTGGGCGGGCTGGGCGGCAACGCGCTGGAGATCCTGGCCCGCGCCGGGGTCGGCTACATCCGCGCGGCGGACGGCGACGAATTCCAGCCCTCCAACCTGAACCGCCAGCCCCTCTGCACACGCCGCAGCATCTGCGGCTACAAGGCGGCAGCGGCGGCGGCGCGCGTGGCGCTTGTGAACCCGGCCGTGGAGTTCGACCCCGTGGCGGTGTTCCTGGACGAGGGGCTCATGGCGCGCTTCCTGGTCGGCATGGAGCTGGCCGTGGACGCCCTGGGGGGCCTGAAGGACCGCCCGGCGCTGCTGCGCCAGGCCGCGGCGGCGGGCATCCCCCTGGTGACGGCGGCGGTGGCGGGCCAGGCGGGCTACGTGGCCACGGTGCTGCCCGGCGCCAAAGGCCCGGCTGATTTCTTCGGGGCGGACACCCTGGCCGCGGAGAACACCCTGGGCACCCCGGCCCCGGCCGTGGCCACGGCGGCTGCCCTCATGGCGGCCGAAGCCCTGAACATCCTCTGCGGGCGCAAGCCGAGACTGGCCGGGGCCATGCTGGTGTTCGACCTGGAAGGAATGAGTTTCGAGCGGGTGAGCCTGTAGCCCGCTAGCCCTGGAATTTCTTGTGGATGGCCCGGATGACGTCCTGGATTTCCAGGAAGGCGTCCACCACCTCCGGGTCAAACTGCGTGCCGCGGCCCTTCACTATCTCCTCCAGCACCTGCTCCTCGGCCCAGGCCTCCTTGTAGACGCGGACCGAGATGAGCGCGTCGTAGACGTCGGCCAGGGCGGTGATGCGCGCGGCGATGGGGATGTCCTCCCCGGCGATGGGCTCGGCGCAGAGTTCGCGCACTTCGCCCAGATTTTCCGGAAGCCTGCCGGGATAGCCCCTGCCGTCCCAGCGCTCGTGGTGGCCCAGGGCTATCTGCAGGCAGAGCTGGTCCAGCTCTGAGGTCGTATTGGCGAAAAGGGCGGCCCCGTAGACCGAGTGCCAATGCATGATGGCCGCCTCATGGGGTTCGAAGCGCCCGGGCTTCTTGAGGATGGTGTCGCTGATGCCCACCTTGCCCACGTCATGGAGCATGGCCGCCAGGCGCAGCACATCCTTGTTGCGCTTGATGGTGAGCGCGTCGATCCCCTTCCGGCGCGCCCAGGTCTGGTATATCTCCGCCGAATAGGCGCCAACGCGCTGCACGTGCCCGCCGGTCTCCTTGGGATCACGCATCTCGGCCATCTTCATCATGCGCAGCATGATCTCGCGGGTCATGATGCCGCGCTCCACGGTCACCGAGGCCGAATTGGCGAAGAGCGGGGCGTACTGGATGTCGTCCTTGGTGAAGGGCCGCACCCGGTTGTCGCAGTCGCGCGCGTTGAGGAGCTGCATGACGCCCACGGTCCTGTCCTGAAAGGTCTTCAGCGGGATGGTCAGCATGGAGCGGGTGCGGTACCCCGTCTCCTCGTCAAACTTCTTATTGAAGGAATACGGCTCGCGCCCGGAAAGCGCATAGGCGTCGTCGATGACCACCGATTCCCCGGTCTTGGCCGCGTAGCCCACGATGGAGCGCTCGTTGATCGGCACGGTGTAGTTGGTGTACAGATGCTTGCTGGCGTCGGGGCCGCGGAACAGGGTGTCGTTGTGCACGTAGCTGAAGCGCAGGTGGTCGCCCTCGCGGAGGAAGATGGAGCCCGCGTCGGCGCCGGTCATGCTCCTGGCCTCCCCCAGGACGCGGTCCAGGATGGCGTCCACGTCCTTGAGGGTATTGAGTTCCTCCACAACGGCAAGTATGTCACGGATGATGTCTAACGGACGGCGATCTGAGCATTCCACGTGCGCTCCCGGGGGGTTCACTGTTTTGCGTTGCCACTCTACTACCCCCGGCCACGAATAAAATCCAGAGGGCACCTTGACACATTGGCGAAACATCATCCAGGTGGCGGGCGTGCGCAGCCTGGCCGAGGCCCGCATGCTGGCGGCCTGCGGCGCCACCCATGTCGGCCTGCCCCTGCGCCTGCCCGTGCACAAGGAAGACGTGAGTGAGGAGCAGGCGCGGGACATCGTGCACGGCCTGGCCGGCGCGGCGCAAACGGTGCTCATCACCTACCTGACCGGCGCGCGCGAGACCATCGACTTCTGCCGTTTCCTTGGCGTGGACGGCGTGCAGCTGCACGGGGCCATGCCGCTGTCCGAGCTGCGGCAGCTGCGCGAGGCCGCGCCAGGCCTGTTCCTCATCAAAAGCCTGGTCGTCGGAACCGCGGACGAGGCCGCCCTCCTGGCCGCAGCGCGGGGGCAGGCCCCCTTTGTGGACGCCTTCCTCACCGACACCTTCGACCCTGCCAGCGGGGCCAGCGGGGCCACGGGCCTGGTCCACGACTGGGCCGTGAGCCGCCGGCTGTCGCAGGCGCTTTCCTCGGGCTTGGCCCGGCCGCTCATCCTGGCCGGCGGGCTCACCCCGGACAACGTGGCGGCGGCCATCGCCCAGGTCGCACCAGCGGGGGTGGACGCGCACACCGGGCTGGAGGATGCCGACGGGAACAAGGTCGAAGGCCTGGTGCAAGGCTTTGTGGCGGCGGCCAGGGCGGCGCTGGGCGCGGGGAGCTGGCCGGGGCTTGCCAAAGCGCGCGATAAAGCGTAGATAGCGGCACCTTTCACGATCCCCTGCAACGGAAAGAGATACATATCGCCGTGCTGAGGGGACAACCTGCGGAGACTGCATGTCCAAAGAAGAAGCAATTGAAGTCGAGGGCATCATCCAGGAAGCCCTGCCCAACGCCATGTTCCGCGTGGAACTGCAAAACGGCCACAGCATCCTGGGCCACATCTCCGGCAAAATGCGCAAGCACTACATCCGCATCCTGCCCGGCGACAAGGTCAAGGTCGAACTCTCGCCCTACGACCTGACCCGCGGGCGCATCACCTTCCGCATGCGCTAACCCCTGCCCTCTCCGACCATGCGAGCCCGCCCCTGGCGGGCTTTTTCCGTTCCTTGCGCCTGGGCATTGCCTCCGGGGGCGGGCATGGGCTATGCTTCCCCAAGGCCGGACGGTTCCGGCCAGGAGGAAAGGCATGCAGAGGCAGCGGGGCGTGGTGAGCTACTTCAACGAGCGCAAGGGCTTCGGCTTCCTGTGTGACGCGCAGGGCCGGGATGTGTTCGTGCACTTCGCGGAGATCCAGCGCGAAGGCTTCCAGACCCTGGCCCCCGGCGAGGACGTGCTCTTCGACTACGCCGAGGAGGGCCAGGGCCTGCGCGCGGTGAATGTGGAAATCCCCAGGGCCAGGCCGGGCCTCAAGCGTCCCTAGGACAGGGCCCGCCAGCTAGCCGGCCTCCCGGGTCCTGAAGTCGGCATAGGCCTGGGCCAGCCCCTGGCGCAGGGAAGTGCGGGCGACCCAGCCGGCCCTGGTCAGCCGCGACACGTCGCACAGCTTGCGCGGCGTGCCGTCGGGCTTGCTGGCGTCGAAGACGATCCCCCCCGTGAAGCCCACCGTCTCGCGCACCAGCTCCGCCAGTTCGCGGATGCTGATCTCCCTTCCCGCGCCGATGTTCACCAGGGGCGGCTCGAAGCGGCCCGTCCGGCACTCGTCGCTGCCGAGCAGGGCTGCGAAACGCTCCTCGGGCAGGTTCAGCAGGTACACGCAGGCCTCGGCCATGTCGTCGCTGTAGAGGAACTCGCGGGTGGGACTGCCCGTGCCCCAGACCGTGACGCTGGGCTCGCCGCGCTCCCTGGCCTCGTGGAATTTGCGCAACAGCGCCGGAATGACGTGGCTGTTCTGCGGATGGTAGTTGTCGCCAGGACCGTACAGGTTGGTGGGCATCACGGCCAGAAAGCGCGTGCCGTACTGCCGGTTGTAGCTCCAGCACATCTCGATGCCCGCGATCTTGGCCAGGGCATAGGGCCTGTTGGTCGGCTCCAGGGGGCCGGTCAGGAGGTGCTCCTCGCGCATGGGCTGGGGCGCTAGGCGCGGGTATATGCAGGAGGAGCCCAGGAACAGCAAGCGCTGCGCGCCATGCAGGTAGGCGTTGTGGATGACGTTCAGCTGGATGGCCAGGTTCTGGTGGATGAACTCCGCCGGATAGGTGCTGTTGGCGATGATCCCGCCCACCTTGGCCGCGGCCAGGATGACGCATTGGGGCCGCTCCGCCGCGAAGAAGGCCGCCACCGCAGCCCCGTCCGTCAGGTCCAGCTCGGCGTGGGTGCGCCGCAGGAGGTTCGTGAAGCCCTGGGCCGCAAGCTGGCGCACGAGGGCCGAACCCACCAGCCCCCTGTGCCCGGCCACGTATATGCGCGCGTCCTTGTCCATGCCGTCCCCTCCAGCGCCTATTCGTGGTAATCGTAGGCGGCGTAGCCCTGGCTCTTCACCAGCTCGTCGCGCCGGGCGCTCTTCAGGTCCTCGCGGACCATCTCGGCCACCATCTCCTGGAAGCTGATCTTGGGCTCCCAGCCCAGCTGGGTGCGGGCCTTGGTCGGATCTCCCAGCAGGGAGTCCACCTCCGTGGGCCGGAAATAGCGGGGGTCCACCCGCACGATGACCCGGCCGGACTGGTCCGCGCCGGTCTCCTCCACCCCGGAGCCGCTCCAGGTGATGCGCATGTCCAGGGGCTCCGCAGCCGCATTGACGAAGTCGCGCACGCTCTGCTGCATGCCGGTGGCGATGACGTAGTCCTCCGGCTCCGGCTGCTGGAGCATGAGCCACTGCATCTCCACGTAGTCGCGGGCGTGGCCCCAGTCGCGCAGGGCGTCCATGTTGCCCAGGTACAGGCAGTCCTGCAGGCCCAGCTTAATGCGCGCCAGGGCGCGGGTGATCTTGCGGGTGACGAAGGTCTCGCCGCGCTGGGGCGACTCGTGGTTGAAGAGGATGCCGTTGCAGGCATACATGCCGTAGGCCTCGCGGTAGTTCACCGTGATCCAGTAGCTGAAGAGCTTGCTCACGGCGTAGGGGCTGCGGGGGTAGAAGGGCGTAGACTCGCGCTGGGGCACCTCGCGCACCTTGCCGAAGAGTTCGCTGGTGGATGCCTGGTAGAAGCGGGCCTTCTTCTCCAGCCCCAGGGTGCGTATGGCGTCCAGGATGCGCAAGGTGCCCAGGGCGTTCACGTTCGCCGTGTACTCGGGCATCTCGAAGCTCACGGCCACGTGGCTCATGGCCGCGAGGTTGTAGACCTCGTCCGGCTGGCACTTCTCGATGATGCGGAAAAGATTGGCCGTGTCCGTCAGGTCTCCGTAGTGCAGGACGAAATTTCGCCCGGACACGTGGGGATCCTGATAGATATGGTCCACGCGGTTGGTGTTGAACGAGGACGAGCGGCGCTTGATGCCGTGGACCTCATAGCCCTTGCCCAGCAGCAGCTCGGCCAGGTAGGCTCCGTCTTGTCCGGTGGCCCCGGTTATCAGCGCAACTTTCTTCAACATGGAATGCCCCTTGCATATTAGATTCGCGTGACGGCAGGAACTGCCCGCGGGCGGAGCGTATTCCCCCCTGCCCTGAGAGCGGCTCTTACCGCATTTCCCCGGGAAATGCGAGGGCCGCGCCCAGGCGTTCAGGCAGGCCAATCTTGCCCCACACGGACATAAAGCATATGTTGATACCGCCGATAGCACTAGACAGGCGCCGGAAATCGGACATCCGCCGCCACTGACCACAAGGAGCACCCATGCGCGCGCGCATCCTGGCCATAGCCGCCCTCATCTGCCTGTGTTCGGCCGCCACGGCCCTGGCCGAGTCCAAGCTCATGTACACCATCGGGCCCGAAGACGTCCTGGGCATCTCCGTGTGGAAGGACGAGGCCTTGACGCGCGAGGTGATCGTGCGCCCCGACGGCAAGATCTCCTTCCCGCTCATCGGCGACGTCGTGGCCAACGGGCGGACGGTGGAAAGCGTGCGCGCCGAGATACAGACCCGCATCAACGAGTTCGTGCCGGAGTCCCCGGTGAGCGTCATGGCCCTGCAGATCAAGAGCCCCAAGGTCTACATCGTCGGCAAGGTGGGGCGGCCAGGCATGTACGTCATGTTCGAGCGCATGACCGTCATGCAGGCCCTGGCCCTGGCCGGCGGCTTCACGCCCTTCTCCTCCACCGGAGACATCCTCATTCTGCGCGACGTGGGCGGCAAGCAGCAGACCCTGAACTTCGACTACGACGCCGTGGCCAAGGGCAAGCGCCTGGAGCAGAACATCCTGCTTGACCGCGGCGACACCATTGTGGTGCCCTAGCCCAAGGAAGCCCATGAGCATGTCCGTACGATCAACACATGCAGCCTTGCGCCGCACCGCAGCCCTGCTGGCGTTCCTGCTGGCCCTGGCGGCCCTTGCGGCGCCGGCCCTTGCCGGAGAGACCCTCAAGGTCACGCCCTCGCTGACCCTGCGGGAAACCTACGACACCAACGTCAATTTCAACGGCAAGGGCGATTTCGAGCACAGCGCGGCCCCCGGCCTGCGCGTGGACATGCAGCAGGAGCGCTCGCGCAGCTGGATCCAGGCCAGGGGCTCGGCGTACAAATACACGCGGCTGAGCGAATACGACCGCATCGACCAGAACTACGATGCCGGGCTTGAATTCAACGCCACCCAGAACATCACCCTGAACCTCAAGGGCAGCTTCATTGCGGACTCGGCCTTTTCCTCCGCCCTGGCGGAGACCGGCGAGCGGGCGCGCAGGGCCCTGCGCCAGGTCCTCTCCGTCCAGCCAAGCGCCACCTTCAACCTGGACGAAAGCAATGCCCTGACCCTGTCCTATTCCTTTGCCAAGACGGAATACGACACCAAAGACTATACCGACAGCATGAGCAACACCCTGAGCGGGCTTTGGGGCTTCCGCATGAATGAGCGCACCCAGCTCCTGCTCCAGCTCTCCGCCACCCGCGCGGAAACCTCTACGGCACAGCAGGACAGCGTCTCCAGCATGGGCGGCTTCGAATACGCCCTGGCCGAGACCCTCAAGGCACGCGTGCTCGCGGGCTTCGGCTCGATGCGCACCACCGTGGACAACGCGCCTTCGCGCACGGCCAGCAGCTACACCGCCGACACCTCCCTGGAGTGGAGGCTGGAGAAGCTGGTTGCCAATGCCGGCTACAGCCGCGACATGACCTTGGGCATCTCCGGCGACGACCTCGTGCGCGACAAGCTCTCCCTGAATCTTTCCCTGAGCGCGGCGGAACGCCTGCAACTGCAGTTGGGCAGCACCCTTGTGCTTTCCGAAAACTCCTCTTCGGCCCAAAGCCCACAGAGCAACCGCTGGCTGGAGATACTCCCGAGCGTCAAATACCAGACGGGAGAATACTCCTTCCTGACCTTCGGCTATGCGTACGGCGCCGCCAAAGACCAGCAGAAGGACGAGCTCAAAACGCGCAACCGGCTGTATCTGGACTTCAACATATCCTTCCCCTAAGCGGAGCCGGAGACACAGCCAGCCGGAAGAGACAACAATCGAGGTAGGACCATGCAGGCACAGGCCGACATCAGAACATACATCCAGATCGCCAAGCGCAGACGCTACCAGATACTCGTGCCCGCAGTGATCATCTTTTCGCTGAGCATAATGCTGGCGCTCATGCTGCCGCCGGTCTACCGCTCCACGGCCACGGTGCTCATCGAGACCCAGACGGTCTCCAAAGACCTTCTGCAGTCGACTGTGGCCGGATATGTGGAGCAGCGCCTCCAGTCCATCTCCCAGGTCGTCCTCGGGCGCGTCAATCTGAACAACCTCATCAAGAAGATGGACCTCTACGCCGACTTGAAGGACATGTTCACGGCTGAAGAGATCGTCGGCAAGATGCAGAAGGACATCATCCTTGAACCCGTGCAGGCCGAGGTCAACAATCCGGCCGCCGGGCGCAGCGGGCCGGCCACCATCGCCTTCAACATCTCCTACCAGGGCCGGACCCCGGCCAAGGTCGCCGAAGTCACCAGCGAACTGGCGTCCCTGTTCCTGCAGGAGAACCTCAGGGCCCGCGAGCAGACCGCCAAGGCCACCGTTGACTTTCTGGAAAAGCAGCTGGAGGACGTCCGCCAGGAGATCTTGATGCTGGAAGGCAAGATCTCCGTGTTCAAGGAGGAGCATCTGACCGAGCTGCCGGAACTCATGCAGCTGAACATGCAGACCATGGAGAAGCTTGAGAAGGACAAGGCCACCCTGGAGGAGTCCATCAAGTCCATGCAGTCCCGCAACGTCTACCTCGAAGGCCAGATGGCCGCCGTGGACCCGCACATCGGCGGCGGCTCCAGCGCCGATGGCCAGCGCATGGGCTCCCCGCGCGAGGAGCAGGAGCGGCTGCGCCGCCGCTACATGTCCCTCAAGGCCACCTTGAGCGAGCAGCACCCCGACGTGGTCAAGGCCGAACGCGAATATCTGGCCGTGGGCAAGGACCTGGGCGGCGGGCAAGACTCCCGGTATTTCGCCGACCTCATCCGGCAGAAGCAGGCGCAGTTGACCTCGCTCTCCGAAACCGTGTCGGACAAGCACCCGGACGTCATCGCCCTCCGGCGCGAGATCGCCGAGTTGGAGAAGGCCAAGAAGTCCTCGGGCAAGGCTTCCGCCTCCATAGCGGACGACGCCAGCAACCCGGCCTACATCAACCTGAAGACCCAGATCGCCACCACCAACATGGAGATACAACGGGCCATGGCCGATCTTGGCCGGATACGCTCCCTGCAGGCCGAGTACCAGCGCCGCCTCGAGGGCACGCCCAAGGTCGAGCAGGAATACCAGTCCCTGCACCGGGCCTATGAAAGCGCCAAGCTCAACTACAATGAACTCTCCGTGCGCGCCATGGCCGCGCGCGAGTCCAAGGGCCTGGAGGAGAGCCAGATCGGCGACAAGTTCACCCTCATCGCCCCGCCCCTGGTGGCCGAGAAGCCCTTCAAGCCGAACCGCCAGCTCATCGTCCTGGCCGGGTTCATCCTGGCCATCGGCGCCGGCGTGGGCCTGGCCATGCTGCTGGAGTCCCTGGACCAGAGCCTGAGCACACCGGAAGACCTGGCCGCCCTCACGGGCACGCAGGTGCTGGCGGCCATCCCCTACCTCACCACTCCGGCGGAGACCAAGGCCAAAACCAGGCGCAAGCAGATCATCCTCGCCTCGTGCGCGGGCTTCCTGGTGGTGCTGCTCATCGTGGCGCACCTCTTCTACATGCCCCTTGACCTGCTGCTTCTGGGGCTTTCGCGCCGCTTAAGCTCCATGTTCTAGACCCGGATTCAACACGCAAGCACGGCCGTTCCAGCTCGGCCCAGGAACAAGACATGAGCAAGATCACCAAGGCCCTGGACAGGGCAAAGGAACAACGCGGCGGCATCACCGGCGAACCGGCGCGCCGCGCCGCGGCGCAGCCCAAGCCCGAGCAGGTCAGCTACACCCAGACGCAGGTGGTGGAGCAGCCGGTCACCCCCCTGGACGCGGGCCGCATGCTCTCCCATGTGGACGATCCGGCCCTGGCCGACTACTACAGCCTGCTGCGCACCCAGGTGCTGCACCAGACGCGCGACAAGGGCCACAACATCATCATGGTCACCAGCGTGGGCAAGGGCGAGGGCAAAACCCTGACGGCCATCAACCTGGCCATCAGCATGGCCAAGGAGTCGGTGCAGACCGCCCTCCTGGTGGACACCAACCTGCGCGACCCCAAGGTGGCCGAGTACCTCGGCCTCACCACGAGCAAGGGCCTTGCGGACTACATGCTCGACGACGCGCCCATGCCCAGCCTGCTCATCAACCCCGGCATGAAGAAGCTCGTGGTGCTGCCTGCGGGCCGCCCCATCTCCGGAGCCACGGAAATACTGGGCTCACCCAAGATGCGCAATCTGGTGCGGGAGATGAAGTCCAAGTATCCTGAGCGCTACGTCATCTTCGACTGCCCGCATCTGCTGGACATGCCGGACGCTTTGGTGTTCACTTCACTCGTTGATCAGGTGCTCCTGGTGGTTGAGGCGGGCAAGACCACCCGCCGCGACATCCGCCGCACCATGGAGTTGCTGCAGGGCAGAAACCTGCTGGGCATCGTCATGAACAAGGTGCCCAGGGACTAACGGGACCAGCCCGACGTTGAAACGGAGCGTGTGACGACATTATGTACAATGAGTTCTTCGGCTTCCACAGCACGCCCTTTGACATCGTGCCCAACCCGGATTTCCTGTTTTTGAGCCAGCGGCACAAGATCGCCCTGGACCACCTGGAATACGGGCTCATGAGCGGTGCCAGCTTCATCCTGCTCACGGGCGAGATCGGCACCGGCAAGACCACCCTCGTGCGCGAGGTGCTGCGCCGCTTTGTCTCCCCGGAAACCGAGGTCGCCCTCATCTTCCAGACCAACATCACAGCAGAGCAGCTCATCAACATGCTGCTGACCGAGTTCGAGCTGCCCACGCACTCCGGCGACAAGCCCGGCGCCCTGGACCAGATCAACCAGTTCCTGGTGCAGAACTACAGCAAAAACCGCAAGGTGCTCATCGTGGTGGACGAGGCCCAGAACCTCACCCCCGAGGCCCTGGAGGAGCTGCGCATGCTCTCCAACCTGCAGAGCGACGACCGCATGCTCCTGCAAGTCATGCTCGTGGGCCAGCCGGAACTCAAGCGCAAGCTGCTCGAACCGGGCCTGGCCCAGTTCGCCCAGCGCATCGCCGTGAACTACCACCTCACCGCCCTGGGCGAGGCCGAGACTGCGGAGTACATCTCCTTCCGGCTGACCAAGTCCGGCGGCAGCGCGGAGCTCATCGAGCCGGAGGCCGTGTCCCTGGTGCACCAGGCCAGCCGCGGGGTGCCGCGCTCCATCAATCTCATCTGCGCCAGCGCCCTGCTCTATGCCTACGCCGACCAGCAGCGCACCGTCACCGCGGAACATGTGGCGCAGGCCATTGAGGACAAGAGCGGCCTGGGCGGCACCGGGCGCAGGCAGCCCTGGGACCGCCTGGACCCCGCCGAGGCAGCGCAGCCCGCACAGGCCGGCGCCGGACAGCCCGCACAGCCCCTGCTGGTGGCCCAGGCCACGGAGACCAACCAGCGCCTGGGGGCCATGGAGGGCGACCTGCATACCCTGCTCTCCGCCTTCGGCTCCTACCAGGACGAGCTGACCCGGCGCATCGAGGAGATCCGCGAGCAGGAGCGCAAGACCGCCCAGGAGCTGGCCGCGCGCTGCGCCCGCCTGGAGAACGTGGTGCGCCGCGTGGCCGCGCCTTTGGTGCAGCAGGTCAAGAAGCCGCACAGCGAGCAATAGCTCCAGCAGCTCTCTTTAGCGTTTCCGGCCTGGCGCAACCAGCTGCCTCTCCCACACATCCACTCGGAGCCCTCGCCACCGCGCATGACGCCCCGCGCTGACCGCCGGTCACACAAGATGGCGGCGTATCCCGCACGGGTGTGCCCGTGGCCCCCGTGCCCCCGAAGCGACGCGAGACATTGGGCCCTGGCCAATGCTACCGAGCAAAAGACATCGAGAGTCCCCTGACGGGGCAAAGCCCGTGTCCGGGCAATCCCGTTTCGCCAACCAGCCCCCGTTGCCCGAGTGCGGACAATCTCCTCAGGCTATCCACCCATAGGCCCGCTCCCGGCAATTCCGCCGCACCGCCCCCCTCACGGCGCGAAATCCACCGCCCCGCCCAAGCCCCTTTTCCAGTCATAATGCCTATAACTGCGCCCGTGAAACCGTCCCTGCCACGGCGCGTCTATTTCCTTGCAAAGCCAAGATATTCTGACCCACCGGCCTAAAGAACCGCATCATGCCTGTCGATAAGTACGCATGGCGAATACGAAGGCAAATGCGACCTGCGGATGTTACAGCCACGCGGCCTGGAGGCGTTTTTGTCATACATTTTTTGGGTAAATATTCGGCAAATTCGGACGATCTTGGGGTGATACACTTTCATCATTTTGCAACCATATGAATTCACTCTGTTATAATTTTTTTAATTTTTTTTGCAAAAACTTTTGCAGCAGAACGAAAATTGGTATTGACATACACCGGACATACTGGTTATACCCTCTATACCAAGCGCAAGCAACTCAACCCTTGAGGAGGGGAAGAACATGAACGCAACCAAGAAGAGCATCCTGACCGTGGCCCTGACCCTGGCCGTGTGTACCCTGTTCGCGGGCAGCGCCCTCGCAAGCTCCTGGCCCTACGACGTGACCACAATGGACACGCTGAAGACCTACCTGACCGGCGAGAGCGTGGGCTACAAGGCCTACACCGGCCCCGCCCTGTCCGGCTCCTACTTCGTCACGCCCCTGGCCTACGAGGCGGGGGACACCATCCGCCTGCAGAACTCGCCCACGGACATCCTGTTCACCAACAAGAACCTGGCCACCGAGTTCGGCACCGTGAAGTCGGCCAACCTGAGCAGCGCCTACTTCTATGACGTGGACAAGAACACCTCCTTCTACGCCAGCAACAGCAGGGTCACCGTGCTTGAGCTGATCAGCTCCTGGACCCTGAGCAGCGGCCTGAAGCTTGACGCCGGCACCTTCATCCTGGGCCTCAACGACACGGGCTCCGGCGACTGCGACTATGACGACTTCATCCTGGCCGCCTCCAAGACCGCCCCGACCCCGCTTCCCGCCGCCGTGTGGCTGCTGGGCAGCGGCCTGCTGGGAGTCATGGGCTTCAAGCGCACCCGCAAGGGCGAACGGGCCTAGGCCCCCGCCTCCCGGAATAACGGCAAACGTTGCCAGAACGTGCAAGAGACAATTGAGGGGGGAGAGATGAGCGCACTGAAGAAATTGAAACTGACCGGGGCCATGCTGCTGATCCTGCTTCTGGGTTGCACCGGAAGCGCCATGGCGGCGGACTGGTGGTACCCGACCAACATCGGCAACCTGGGAACGTTCATGGCTGGCGTCGGCGCCAAGGAAATCACCGGCACGGCCACCTTCAGCGGCAGCTACTACGTCACCCCGCTGGCCTACCAGTCGTACCTCACGGACCAGTTCCGCGACTCCGGCAGCAACGTGCTCTTCACCAACCACAACCTGGGCACCAGCGCCGGCCCCGGCCCGGAACTCGGCATGACCAAATACGCCGACCTGACCACGGGCTCCTTCCGCACCACCGGGCTCTACAACTCGCCCTACGGCGGCAGCTACAATGTGGACTTCACCACGGCCTTGACAAATACCTGCAGAGTCCACATCTATGAATTGACCAAGGACTGGACGTTCCAGAATTTGACCATGTCCGCGGGAACCTTGATCATTGGCATGAACGACGATGGAGTCATGAACCGTTGCACGGACGACTTTGACGACTTCATCCTGGCGGCCTCCAAGACCGCCCCCACTCCGCTGCCCGGAGCCGTGTGGCTCCTTGGAAGCGGCTTGGTGGGCCTCATGGGCTACAGGAAGAACCGTCAAAAGGCGTAGCACTATTTCGTGACCCAGGCAGGGCAATATACTTGCCAACGGATCATGAATTGTGTATCGAGTGTAAAACCCTGGAGGGAAAAGCCATGAAGAAGTCATTACTCGCAACGCTGCTGAGCGCGGCCCTGGTTGTGGCTTTTGCCGCCAGCGCCTTGGCCACGCCCATCTGGACCGCCACCACCGGCGTCGGCACGGAATTCACCAAGGCTGCCGGAACCTGGAACAGCGGGCCCGTGACCATTGGCGAAGCCAACACCACGTTCAACTTTGACTTCAACGTCGTCGGCTCGTGGGACGGCATGTCAGACCCCAACACTCGCCTGGTCGATGGCCCCGGCGGCAAGGCAACCTGGGACTGGCTGACCATCAACGTCTACAAGGATGGCGGGCTGCTCTCCTCGTTCGTCTACGACGACCTGGACAATGGCGGCAACACGTTTGACCCCCGCAAGGCCGGGCCGAACGTTCACTATGAGAGCCTGCTGGCCCTGTCCGGCGTCTACGCCTTTGAGGCCATTGGGCACATGACCATGGGCGGCGACAACCTTGAGGCGGAGACCTGGATTCTGAATTCCGCCAACGTCACCCCGACCCCGCTTCCGGCCGCCGTGTGGCTGCTGGGCAGCGGCCTGCTGGGCCTGGTTGGCGTGAAGCGCTCGCGCAAGACCGCCGCCGCATAACACTATTATGATCCACAGCCTGGATTCGGGAGCCTGCCTCCCGAATCCAGGCCGCTTACAGCCAGCTCTGCCGTACGGTCCCAAGAGAGCAGGCTTCGCGGAAAGGCTAGAAGACGCCCCAAAGCCACGCGAGGAGTTGCCCATGAAGCTGAACAAGGACGTCACCATCTGCTTCCGCACCAGCGCAAAGCTGCAGGCGTCGCTCAAGGCCGCTGCACTGCGCGAGCAGGTCAACGTCTCCGCCCTGATCAACTCCCTGCTGAACGACTTCCTCAAGACCAGCTCAGGCAGCGACAAGCGCCGCCACAACCGCAAGGACTCCACCATCCCCGTCATCATCAACGGCATGACCTCTTCCGGACCGGTGCTGCTCACCGGCACCATCCAGGACGTCTCCCTTGGCGGCGTGCGCATAGCCATCCCCAAGCACGAGCAGGCCACCCTCGTCATCAATGCCGAGGTCAAAGACTTCGAGATCGTCTTCCGCCTGCCCGACGGCAGCACGCGCCCCGTGAGCATGACCTGCAAGCCCTCCCGGGTGAGCAAGGTCGGTGACGACCTGCACATCGGCGCCTCCTTTCAGGACGGCGACCTCCAGAGCTACTTCGAGATCCAAAGCTTTGTAATGTAGCGCGCGGTCAGCGTCCTGTCCTGTGCTCTGCCGGATACGCACTCTGACCTTGCCGCATACGACACGTTAGGATACGCTCACGCAATAGTGATCGCGTGTCCTTTCCTGCGCGTTCCGCCCACCCGGGGCGTGGCCAGTCCCAACAACCTCGAAGCCGCAAGAGGAACGCCTTTCTCATGACGCCATTGCTGCTTCTCGTCCTGGCGCTGATTCTGAGTGTCACCGTGTCCACTGTGCTGGTCCGGGCCAGCAGCCATGCCAAAAATGGCTTCATGGATAAGCCGGACGAGCGCAAGGTCCACGACCACCCCATCCCGCGCACAGGCGGCATTGCCGTCTTTGTGGGCGCCCTGGCCGCCATGTCGACCCAGCTCGACCGGGGGGAGCTGCTCCTGGGCTTTGCCGCCGGCGCCTCCGTTCTGGTCATCTTCGGCATGATCGACGACTACCGGGGCCTGGACTTCCGGATCAAGTTCCTGGGGCAGGTGCTCGCGTGCGCAACCCTGCTCCTCGTCTCCGGCCTGGGCATCCGCACGCTGGGGCAACTCTGGCCCGGCGTTACCGTGGATCTCGGCGTGCTCTGGCCGTTGTTCACCACATTCTTCCTGCTGACGGCCATCAACGCGGTGAATTTCAGCGACGGACTGGACGGGCTGGCCGGCGGCATCAGCCTCTTGATCCTGTCCTGCGTGGCCCTCATGGCCCTGTTTGTCGACAACACTTCGGTGCTGATCATCAGCCTCTGCGCCGTGGGCGGGCTCATCGGCTTCCTGCGGCTCAACGTGCATCCGGCCGTCATCTTCATGGGCGACACGGGAAGCCAATTCCTGGGCTACACCCTGGGCGTGTGCCTCATCGCCCTGACCCAGCAGGGGAGCATCTACAGCCCCATATTGCCTCTATTTCTCCTGGGCACACCCCTGCTCGACCTGATCATGGTCATCTTTCAGCGCCTGCTCAAGAAGCAAAGCATTTTTCGGCCCGACACCAACCATCTGCACCACAAGCTCCTGCTCAACGGCCTGGACCACGCCCAGTCCGTCACGCTCATCCACCTGGGCAACCTGGCCATGCTGGCCCTCGGCTTCTCCCTGCGTTTCGCCCGCGACTATGTCCTTGCCGGCATCTATCTGGGGCTTGTGGCGGCGCTTTTAGGCACCATATACGTCATCAAGAAAAGCAACCGAGTGCGCATAGGCATCCAGAACATGCTGCGCAGAGGATTTGGCGCCCTGGTGGCCGGGGCCACTCCCATTTACAGCCCTCCAGCCCTGGCCCACGCATCCTGGCTGTTTTTCATGGCGGCCTTTGCGGCAGTTATCCTGGTCATTCCCTTCCTGCCCAGCGAACTGGACAAGACGCAAGGCGTCGGCTTTTTCGCTGCCGCTGCGGCCGGAGCCATCCTGTACCGCGCCCAACCGCGCTGGTTCGACCACTTTATCCGGCTGGCCGCGTATTTCATCATGCTCTACGGCGTCATTCTCCACGCCAACTCGGCCTTCCCGGATTCCTTGGTGAGCCAGACCGCGCGCTTCCTGTTCATCATCCTGGGCGTCGCCTACTCCGGCTACCTCGTCCTGAGCCGCGAGCAACTGCTTCTGGACGGCATGGACATCCTGCTCATTGCCATAGCCGTGTTTGCACTGTTCACCCCCAGCACGGGCAGCTATGCCATGGCCCAGCTCGTGCTGAGCAAGACTTTGCTCGGCGGACTCTGCATCAACCTGCTCATGAACAAGCTGAGCACGTACCGCAAGCCCCTCGCCCTGCTCTGTCTGGCTACTTACCTTGCCATCTTCGCACGTTCCATGATATAAACACCACTGATGAGACATCAATATTTCATCCAGGAGTACCACATTGAAACGACTGCTCAGCACCCTGACCGTGGCGGCAATGGTTTTTGCGCTCGTGGCCTGCGGCTCCTCCCAGGATCGCCGCGACTCATTCTATGCCAAGGCCCAGCAGTTGGCAGCCGAGGGCAAGCACCAGGATGCCCAGGTCGAGCTGAAAAACGCCATCAAGATCGACCCAAAATTCGCCAAGGGGTACACCTTGTTGGGCAAGGAGCAGTTGCAGGACAGGAACTGGCCTGGCGCCTTCGGCAGCTTCCAGCGCGCGGCGGAGCTTGACCCTGAGGACATCGAGGCCCAACTGGGCCTGTGCAAGCTCTACCTGCTCAGCCGCAGCATCGACAAGGCCGAGGCCAAGGCCGATCTCATCCTGTCCAAGCAGCCGGCGCACGTTGAGGCAGGCGTCATCAAGTCCATCGCCCTGACCAAGAAAAACCGCATCCCCGAGGCCCTGGCCACGCTGGAGAAGCTGCAGCAGGCAAATCCGGACAATGCGGACGTGTTCATCGCCCGCAGCGAGGCCCATGCGGCCCAAAAAGACATGGCCGCGGCAGAGGCCGTGCTGCTCCAGGGCCTGGCCAAGAATCCGCAACACCTGCTCCTGAATCTGCAGCTGGCCAACCACTACATGCAGCTCAAGCGCTACGACGAAGCCGAGAAGCGCTTCACGGACATCGTGAATCTTGATCCGAACAACGCCTCGGGCAACATGCTCCTGGTGGACTTCTATTTCCGCTCCGGCCAGCAGGACAAGGCCACCCAGGCCCTTTCCGTTCTGGCCCAGCGCTTTCCCAAGGAGGGCTCCTTCCGCGTGACCCAGGCCAATTCCGCCATGTCGGCGGGAAAGCCTGCCGAGGCCGAGGCCATCCTGGTGCGCGGGCTGCAGGACATTCCCGATTCCAAAGACATTCGCGTGGCCCTGGCCGAACACTATCTCCGCACCGGCCAGTTCGCCAAGGTCGAACCCCTGGTTCAAGAGATGATCCAGAAGGAGCCTGAGCACCCGCAGACCGTGGCCGCACGCCGGCTGCTGGCCAACGCCTTTGTGGCCTCCCAGCAGCCGGACAAGGCCAGGGCCCAGCTCGACGCCTTGTTCAAGCGCAACCCGAGAGATACCGAGGGGCACCTTATCTCGGGCGCCTTGAACCTCCAGGCGGGAAAGGTCCGCGAAGCCATCGTGGAGCTGCGCGAGGTGGCGGACGCAGACCCGAAAAACATGAAGGCCCTGGAGCTGCTGGTCCGCGCGCACATGATGAACAAGGAGCCTGCCCTGGCCGAGGCGCTGCTGGGCAAGCATGTGGCCGACTACCCGGAGAGTTCCCAGGCGCGCCTGCTTCTGGTTGAGGTGCTGCTGCAGGCTGGCAAGACCGACCGCGCCCTGGGCGAACTGAACGCTTTGGGCGGGGCCGACCAGAAGAACCCGGCCATCTTCAACACCATGGGCGACATCTACGCCCAGAAACAGAACCTGGGTGCTGCCAAGGCCGCCTACCAGCGCGCCGTGGCCGTGGCCCCCAAGGACCCTGCCGGGCACATCAAGCTCGGGCGGCTCCTCTGGGCCTCCAGGGATGCGCGCGGAGCGCATGCGGCCTTTGACCAGGCCCTGGCCCTTGCGCCAGAGTCCCGCGACGCGGTGGAGGCCAAGGTCAGCCTGTTCATGCAGGAGAAGCGCGCGCAGGACGCCCTGGCCTTTGCCAGGCAGCGCGTTGCGGCCCAGCCCAACGACGCCTTCGGCTACGCCCTCCTGGGCCGCGTCATGATGGAGTCCGGCGACCTGCCCGGGGCCGAACAGCAATTGCTCAAGTCCGTGCAGCTGGCGCCGGACGTGGCCGCCCCGTACCAGTACCTGGGCACCCTCTACATCCGGCAGGGCAAGCTTGATGCCGGCCTCGGAAAATTCCGCGAGGCCTATGCCGCGAATCCAGGCAATGCCGCAGCCGGCCTGGCGCTGGCGACGCTGCTGCAGACCAACAACAACCGCGCCGAGGCCATCAGCACCTATGAGAAAATTCTGGCCAAAAACCCGGACTTCGCCCCGGCGTTGAACAATCTGGCATACCTTTACGCCGACGGACAAGCCACGCCCGCGGAGCTCCAGAAGGCCCAGGTTCTGGCGGAAAGGCTCAAGGCCGTTGATGCGCCGGTGACCTTCGACACCATCGGCTGGGTGCAGCTCAAGCTGGGCAACAAGGAAGAGGCCCTCAGGTACCTCCTGCGCGCATGGGACAAGGCCAACGGCATGCCCACGGTGGCCTACCACCTTGGCATGGCCTACCAGGCCAAGGGGGACGCCTCCGTTGCGGCCAAGTGGATGGAGAAAGCCCTGGCGGGCAACGCCCAGTTCCCCGAGCGCGCGGCGGCCACGGCCGAGCTGGCCAGGCTGCGCGGCAAAAAATAGCCCCAGTGGCTGGCGCGGGTATTCCTGAGAAGAAGCATCTCCAGCTGAGGGCCACCAGACCCTCAGCTGGAGGGTTCGAGGCCGCATGAACCGCATCATCTTCATCAACCGCTTCTTCTTCCCGGATCTGGCACCCACGGCCCAGCTCCTGGCGGATGTGGTGGAAGACCTGGGTGAAGCGGGGCGAGAGGTCCACGTCATCGCCAGCCGGCAGGCCTACACCGACCCCAAGGCCGGCCTGCCGGCTGACGGCGCATTCCACGGCGCACGCGTGCACCGGGTCTGGTCAACGCGCTTCGGACGCGCGGGCCTGCTGGGCCGCGCCCTGGACTATGCGACCTTCATGCTCACGGCCACCTGGCGCATGCTCCGCCTTGCCGGCCACGCGGACATCCTCGTGGCCAAGACCGACCCGCCGCTCATTTCGGTCCTGGCGGCCGCGGTCTGCCGCCTGCGGGGGGCGCTCCTGGTCAACTGGATCCAAGACCTCTTTCCGGACGTGGCCGTGGCCCTGGGCGTCATCCGCCCCCGCAGCGCAGCCCTCTGGGCCTTGAGTGCGCTGCGCGACGTCTCCCTGCGCCGCGCCAGCCTGAACGTGACCCTGGGCGAACGCATGGCTGAACGCATCGCCGGCCTGGGCGTGGACAGGGCGCGCATCCACGTGCGCCACAACTGGGTGGACAGCGGCCTGGTGACGCCGGTGCCCCGGCAGGACAATCCCTTGCGCGCGGCCTGGGGCCTGGGCGAGGCCTTCGTGGTGGGCTACAGCGGCAATTTCGGCCGCGTGCACGAATTCGAGACCATCCTGGAGGCGGCCCGGCTGCTGCAGGGCGACCCTGGAGTGCGCTTCCTGTTCGTCGGCCAGGGGGCGCGCCTGGAGCGGGTCAAGGGCACCGTGCGGGAGCTGGGCCTCGGCAACATCGTCTTCCAAGACTACCAGCCGCGCGAACGGCTCCGCGAGTCCCTGTCGGCCGCCGATGCGCACCTGGTGTCGCTGCTGCCCGACATGGAGGGCTGCGTGGTGCCGAGCAAGTTTTACGGCATCGCGGCGGCAGGCAGGCCCACCCTCTTTGTGGGCGATCCTGACGGCGAAATCGCCCGCCTGCTGGAGCTGCACCAATGCGGGCTGTCCTCCGCCCCGGGCGACGCCCAGGGCCTTGCGGCGCATATCCGCGCCTTGGCCCTCGCCCCCGAGGAATGTGCGCGCATGGGGAGAAACGCCCGCGCCGCCACAGACGCCCTGTACGCAAAGCCGCTGGCCCTTGCGGATTGGAGGGCCCTGCTGCACGGCATCAGCCCAGCGTTGGGCAAGCTGAAGAGCTGTTGACACGCATTTTGCAACCGCTGCAAAGCCGTGTTAGCAGTTGGCAAAGACATCCATCCCTGCAAGAATGACATACCCACGGAGTGCTGAGCCCGAGATGCAGCCAGCTGCCCAAATAGATTCCTCCGCCGACGATACCCGCAAGGGGATCAGTCTGGGCATGATCTTTTTCGCCTGCATCCTTTTCGAAACGGCCTTTGCCTATTTCCTGCCCAAGGGATCCACCTTCCGCGTCAACGCGCTCGCGCCACTCTACCTGCTGATCCTTTTGATCAAGTATGGCTGGGAGAAGACCATCCCGCCGTTCAAGACCTGCGCCCTGCTCTACCTGTTCATTATCAGCATCGGCATAGGATACTTCACCATCCCACACTTTGTGTACAGGGGGCCCCAGTATAATTTCTACGGCTTCGCCGACGACAAGATGCTCATCGTCGCCAATACCGTGTGCATATTCCTTATCGGGTATGCCGCGATCAACAATTCCAGGGGCACGGATGAGGTGGCCAAGGTGTTTCTCTTTGTGGGGACTATCTACGCCATCATCTGCGTCATCGCCCTGAAGCAGTGGTACCCCGCATTCTTCCCCCTCGAGGTGGATCTCTACCTCAGCGGCGGCAATCTCATCAGCAGGCCAGCCATCACCACAAATCAAAACTACCAAATCTACTATCTGATGCCGGCGATCCTTCCGCTGGCTCTGCCGTTCCGGCTGATACGGACGGGACTTTGCCTGGTGGCCAGCGCAGCAGCCACCTTCATCCTCCTCCGGATACAATCCAGAAGCGGTCTTCTGGTCTTTGGAGGCCTTGGCGCGCTCTGCATTCTGGTTCCCTTCTTCACCAAAAGCCACGGCAAAGGCAAATCCTTCCTTTTGTTGCTGTTAGTCGCCGTGGCCATTCTCGTCTCCTATGGAACGCTGCGCGAGGAGAGCACCCTTGTCCTCAACAGATTTTCCGACAAGACGGGATCAACCACAGCCGGACGCATTGCCTCTTTTTTGCACCTGTTCGAAATCCTGCCCGATATTTCCAAGTGGCTTCCCCATGGCACACTTGAGTTTCTCCAACAGTATCAAGTGGAACCCCACAGCACTCCGACCATCATGTTTTATGATGCCGGAATTACTGGCCTTATCGCATGGTTCCTTCTCATCTGCACCCCTGCGATTGCACTCGTCAGGCTATTTCTCAAGGGCCGGACAAGCGCAACGTCCGCGATGGTCGCCCTTGGCGGAATCGGCTCCCTGATGCTGCAGCTGTCCCTCCCAGCCCATCTCAATAAACAGGTCTGGCTCTGGGCTGGGGCCGTTACGGCAAGTCTCCTTGTTTCACGCTACAAGCCATCCGCCACGCACAATGCCCAGGGGCCGCTTCCCCCTCCGGCTTCGCCGGGGTGAAGCACGCGTGGCGCAACATCGCTCAAACGAGGACCAGGCGGCTTCTGGCCGGATGCTCCCCAAGGCAGAGGGCAGGAACAGCACCGGACGGGCAAGCGCAAGTGACGGCAACGCAGGCTATTTGGGGCGCATTCGATCGTTTCGCATGACGGATGTGGCACACAACTCCAGAGTAATCGTCGGATCCGACAGGAAATTGTCAATGCCTGAACCAAAAAACATTCTCCTCTCCTGCTCCGCGCCACCGGACAAGGGCTCTGGCATCCTTGCCTATGCGAAGGAACTGGCCAAGGAGTTCAAGCGTCTGGGCATAGACGTCCACTTTATGTCGCCAACGCCGAGCGACCCCAGCTGGCTGGAGGAGAATGGCCTCAAGCACCTGCCCACAGACAAGTTCGACGACCAGGTGCAAAGCGCCAGAAATGCCTTGCGCTATATCGCTCGACACGACATCGACCTTGCCATCAACAACGACAACCCTGTGCTGCAAAGCATCGCTCCTGCCCTGCCATGCCCGCTCATCGTGGTGGGGCATCTGAACTCGACGACAATCGCCGCCCTGGCCTGCCACCAGCCCCGGTGGACAGACCACATCATCGCCATCTCCAACGACATGCTCTCCTGCTTCATCAACAGCTACGGCATCTCGCCCTGCAAGTGCACGGTGGTCCTCAACGGCATCTCGGATCATCCCCTGGCCCGGGCCGAAGCTCCCAGTGTCAAAGATGCCCGCCTCAAGGCCGTCTTTCTTGGAGGTTGGGACAGAAGAAAGGGCAGCGATCTTCTCCTCAAGGCCCTGCAGTCGCATTCCCGTTGGGAGGGCGTCAGCCTGGACTGGTACGGTGAGCTGCCGACCGCGATCGAAAGAAAACTGGCCCGGTTCCAGAACGTCCAGATACAGGGACGGGTGGCGCACGAAGAACTGTTGCGGCGCATGCCCGCCTATGACATCCTGATATTCCCCTCCCGCTCGGAAGGGTGCCCCATGGCGATGATTGAGGCGATGAGCATGGCGGTCATCCCCATCGTGAGCGATGGCGTCGGGGCCATGAGAAACATGATCGACAACGGCCAGCACGGCTATGTCTGCTCCTTGAAAAACTGGCCGCAGCAGATGCTGGCCTGCGCCGAGCACCTGAGGGCCAACCCTGCGCTCACGGAGCACATGAAGCAGGCCGCACGGTCCCGCTTCCTGCGGGACTTCGAGATCAGCCGTGTCGCCGCAAGGCTGTTGGAACTGGGCCGGTTTCCCACAGTGGACCGGCGCAATACGCCGCGCAGGGTCTCCATCCTGCGATGGCACCGGATTTCCAATGCAGAGGCTGGGGGCTTGAACCTCATGAACCGCGTCTGCTACAGGCTTGGCATACTGCGTCGAGCAGGAGTCCTGGACGTTCAGGCCCCGTGAAGCACACACCCTTGACGTGAGAGGCGACAATGAAGCTTTCTAGTATTTTTCTCTCCCGGCCCATGCTCCTTGCCTTTTGCCTTTTGGCCCTCCCGGCGATAGGCCTTTCGAAAGAATTCAAGATGTTTGACGCAACGCAATATTCCAGAAAACCGGACCTGGCGGCCTATGGCTTGCAGCCGATGGCCGTGATCTACGAACAATTCTACTGGAAGCCTGGCCAGAGCATGAAGAGCCTGCCCCCCAAGGAACAGGTCATGGCCTTGAGCAAAAGGATCCCTGCAAAAGGCGAGTACGTGACCTCGGATGTCGAATACTGGAAACTGGATGATGTTTCCGACTTGGAGCTTGCGCAGAACATCGAGCGCTACAAGGCCATCGTCAAATGGACGAAGGAAGCATACCCCGGGAAAAAAGTCGGCATCTTCGGCAGACTGCCCATCTGGGACAATTACCGGTGCAACACCGACCCCTCGCATCCCAGATTCAAGCAGTGGCAGGCGGCGAACAACAAGCTTAGGCCCCTGGCGGAGGTGGTGGACTGCATCCTCCCCGAACTCTATGCGGTCGGCCCCGACATGGAGGCCTGGCGGAAGGTCGCCGTCGCCCAGCTTGAGGCGGCCAGAAGCTACGGAAAGCTTCCCGTTTTCGTCTATCTCTGGCCGGAGTACTGGGATCTGGACAAGCGGGGGCTTGAAGGCAAGGCGATCCCCGCAGAGTTTTGGCGGCTGCAGCTGGAAACCGCCTATCAATACGCCGATGGGGTCGTCATTTGGGGCGGCTACGGAAAAAGCGGGCCGCTTCCCTGGAACAACGAGTATGCTTGGTGGAAGGTGACCAAGGCCTTCATGCAGGAAAAAGGGCTCAGCAAGAAGTAGCTATGGCAAACCTCCATCCGGCAGCTGCAAAAGCGATATTTCTCCTGTGCACAGGCTGGTCGCAGGCCAGCTTTGACACAGCGGCACCATTGGAACCGCCCCAAGTCAGGCGCGCCCGGGGCTGTTGCCGCCCCGTCTCGCTTTCAACCCCGCCCCTTCCGCGCAGAGGCGACCCGGCATGAGCCCGGATGCGACCACGAACTCCAGACCGGCGCTGGTGAGCGTCGTGACCGGCGGCATGCTCTGGGTTGCTGGAAGCGCGCTTATCGGAAAGGTCACCTCCTTTCTCGCTCAGCTTGTCCTCGGCTGGGCCCTTGGGCCGGAGGACTTCGCCCTGTATGCCATCGCCATCTCTGTGGCGACCATGCTTTTCGCCGTGCGCAACGGCGGAGTGCGCGAACAGCTGATCCAAAGGGGAAGCGAGTACGACGCCCTGGCCCCTGGCTGTTTCAGAATCGCCATGACCTTCAACCTGGGGCTGGCCGGCCTCTTGGTCGCCGCCTCGCCCCTAATCGCCGACGTCTACCACGCCCCGCGCCTGCCGCCACTGCTTTGGGTCATCGCGGCCTACATCATCCTGTACACTCCGGCCAACATATTGCAGACCAAGCTGTACACCGACATGCGCTTCAGCACCATTGGCAAGCTGAGCTCCCTGTCCATGACGCTCCGCCAGATCACGGCCGTGCTCCTGGCTTTAGGCGGACTGGGAGCATTGAGCTTCGTTCTGCCCCTCATCGTGGTGGCGGTGTTCGAAAGCCTCGCCTTCCTGCATGCCCTGCGGCGCTGGCCACGTGGCGGCCTTGCAGCCATGACCGTCTACCGCCAGCTCTTCAAGGACTCGCGCTGGGTCATGCTCGGAGCCCTCGCCACGGCCCTGGTCATGCAGGGCGACTACATGGTCGTTGGCTATCTGAGCGACAAGGCCACCCTTGGCTATTACTTCTTCGGCTTCCAGCTCAGCGTCGCGTTGGAATCCCTCTTTGTCACCGGCCTGCAGACCATCATGTTTTCAGCTTTCGCCTCCCTCTCTCTTGAGCCCGAACGGCAAAACGCCGCATATCTCAGGGCCTCGGGGATCCTGAGCTATTTCGTCACGCCGCTGTGCCTCGGCCTGGCCCTGGTGGCCGGTCCGTTGGTCCATCTGCTGTGGAGGGGCAAGTGGGACGCCGCTACCATCGTTTTCCAGATCATCCTCCTGGGCCTTTTCATGCGCATACAAGTGCCGCTCAGCATCGCCCTGATGGAGTCCCGTGGGAAATGGCGCTTTCGCTCCCTCTTGACCATCTGTGATGGCCTGGGGCTCCTCGCCGCCGCAGCCCTGGGCACGTTGACGGGGGGGCTGCTCTCCATCGCGGCATGGGTCTGCTGCTACCGCCTGGTCTCCGGCCTGATACAATGCGCCCTGATCGCGCGTTCGGCCTCGATTTCCACAACCGTCCTCCTCCGCAGGATGCTTCCGCCGGCTGCCGCGGCATTGGCTTGCGCCCTGGCGGGCCATCTTTTCTGGGGCGTCATGGTGCCCATCTCGGGAGAAATCATGCAGGCCATGCTTTCCCTGCTCACCTTCATCGGGCTGTACGCCGTTGCAAGCTTCACCCTGCTCCGGGCGCAGATGGACGAAGCCCGCTCCCTGGTGCTTGACCGGTTCAGGCGCCCTGAAACAGGTCCGCAGCAGCCATGATGCGCCACACGTCAAACCTCCCGCACGGTACAGGAATGCACGCAGCCATGACGGGAAGCTTGAGGCCGGGGTTCAGGCTTGCCCCTGCCTCCACGCTCGCACACCGGCAAGAAGCGCCGGCGTCATGCTGAAGGAGGATCCGGCCTTGCGCATCGCCATCTGCCAGCCCGCGCTGCCCCACTACCGCGCGCCGGTCTACGACCTGTTGGGCGCACAGGAAGGCATCCGGCTCACCGTGTTTGCCGGGGGGAAGCTCGGCACCCTGGAGCCGGGCCGGGCCGGGCTGCATTACGAAACCCGCTTTGGCCCTGTTGCGCGCCTCCGCCTGCTCGGGCGGACGGTCAGCTTCCAGGCCTTCCAGCTCCAGGTCATGGACCCCGGGCGTTTTGACCTGGTGATCCTGGACTGGGACGCCAACTACCTGAGCCTGCCCCTGGCCCTGGCCCTGGGCGCGCTGCGCGGGGTGCCGGTGGCCCTTTGGGGCCACGGCTACTCCAAGAGCCCCAGCCGGCTGCGCGACGGCATCCGCAACGCCTATGGCCGCCGCGCCGGGGCGGTGGTGCTCTATACCCGCAGCGTGGCCCAAACGCTTGTGGGGCATGAAGGCTATGCGCAGGAGCGCGTGTTCGTGGCCCAGAACGCCCTGGATCAGACGCCCATCCGCGCCGCGCGCGAGCACTGGCTGGCCCGGCCGGAAGAGCTTGGGGCCTTTGCCCAGCGGCACGGACTCACGCCAGGACGCACAATGCTCTTCGTCTCCCGCCTGGAGGCGGAAAACCGCCTGGAACTGCTCGTGCAGGCCACGGCCCAGTTGTGCGCCTGGGACCCGGCAGTGCGCACGGTCATCATCGGCGACGGCCCCGAGCTGCCCAGGCTGCGCGATCTGGCCGTCGAGCTGGGCGTTCAGGACCAGGTCATCTTTGCCGGCCGCATCTACGAGGACATGTCCCTGGCCCCCTGGGCCCTCAATGCCGACCTGTTCTGCTATCCCGTGAACATCGGCCTGAGCATCCTGCATGCCTTCGGCTACGGGCTGCCGGTGGTCACCTGCGATGCCCTCGCGGCCCAGAATCCGGAGATCGAGGCCCTGGAACCCGGCCTGAACGGCCTGCTGTACCGTTGCGGGGACATGAGCCATCTGGCAAAGCAATGCAGGGCCATCCTCGAGGACCAGCCGCTGCGGCAGCGCATGTCCGAGGCCGCCATGCGCACAGTGGCCGAGCGCTACACCCTGGAGAACATGGTGCAAGGCTTCCTGGACCTGGCGCAAAGCGTGGACGGGAAGCGGCGCGTGGTCCGGCCCCTGGCGGCGTGCGGCAGTGCCGGGAGGGAAGAGTCCTGATGCGCGTGCTGCACGTCATCCCGTCCCTTTCCCCGCTGGATGGCGGCCCCACCCAGGCCGTGCTCGACCTGGCGCAGGCCGGGCGCGAGGCCGGAGCCCAGGTGGATGTGGCCGCAAGCACCTTCCCCGGCGAGCCGGTGGCGCCCTGGCCCGTCGCCGGCCAGCCAGGCCGGCTGTTCCTGTTCCCCCGGCCATGCCGCGGCGGCGGCTGGAAATTCTCCCTGGCCCTCACCCGCTGGGTATTTGCCCACGCCCGCGACTATGACCTCCTCCATGTGCATTCGGTGTTCTCGTCCTCGGCCCTCATGACCTGCCTGGCCGCCCTGGCCGCCCGGCGCCCCTATGTCCTCATGCCCCACGGGGCCCTGGACCCCTGGAGCATGACCCAGTCGACATGGAAAAAACGGCCCTATTTGCTGATCATGCGTCCGTTTTTGCGCCTGGCCAAAGCGCTTCAGGCGGCTTCGCCCAAAGAAGCCAGAAGCCTGGCCGGGTTCGGCCTGGGAGCGCGCACCCGGCTGGTGCCCCTGGCCGTGGACATCCCGGACGTTGATCCGGCCTTTGCGCCAATGCCGGCTTCCGACCAAAGCCGCCCGCCGGCACTGCTCTTTCTCTCCCGCCTGCACTCCGTGAAGGGCCTGCCCGTGCTCCTCGAGGCCCTTGCGCTGCTGCGCGACCAGGGCCATGCCTGCACCCTCACCGTGGCCGGCGATGGTGACGCGGACTACCGTGCGCGGCTTGTTGCCCAGATTAAGGGCCTGGGCCTGGAGGCCAGGGTGCGCTTCCTCGGGTTCGTGGGCGGGGAGGACAAGGCCCGCGCCTTTGCCGAAGCGGACATCTTCGTGCTGCCCTCTTTTCAGGAGAGTTTCGGTCTGGCCGCCGTGGAGGCCATGGGGCACGGCCTGCCCGTCGTGGTCAGCGACCAGGTGCCCCTGGGGGCGGAGATCCTGGCGCGCCGCGCCGGCGAGGTGGCGGCTGTGGGTTCGCCGAAGGCCCTGGCCGAGGCTTTGGTCCGGCTTTTCGAACCCGAGCGGCGCAAGGAGGCGGCCGGCAATGCCCGCGCCCTGGCCCAGTACTCCTATGGGCGGGGCGCAATGCGCCAAGCCCTGGCGGCCATGTATGCCGAAGCCTTGGGCACGACGGACTGCCGCCAGCCTGAGCGCGGCCTCCGAGCGCCCGATCCTGCGCAGACAACGCCGCACGGCTGGACCGGCCCCCTGCGCAGCCTGGGGAGGGCCCTGCTCTGGGTGCTGCGCAGCCTCAGCTTCACATTGCTGTATGCCTGGCACGGACTGCTGCGGAGCCGACCCCTGGCCGTCAGCGGAAAGCGCCTGCTGGTCCTCGCGCCGCACCCTGACGACGAAAGCCTGGGCTGCGGCGGACTGCTCGCAGCCAAGGCCCGTGACGGCGTTGCGATCCAGCTCCTGGTCCTCACCGACGGCCGCTACGGCGGCGAGGAACCCTCCTCGGCCGCGGAAACCATTGCCCTGCGCCGTGCGGAACTCCTCGCCGCCATGCAGGAACTCGGCGTGGGCACAGCGCCCGTCTTCCTCGATTGCGAGGACGGGCACCTGGCGCGGCTTTCCGGGCCAGAGCGCGAGGCCCTGGTGCAGGGACTCGCCGACGTGCTGCGGAGCTTCCGGCCTGGGGAGATTGCCCTGCCGAACCCGCGGGATTGCCACCAAGACCACGAGGCCGTGCTGGACCTGGCCCGCGAAGCCATGGCCCGCACCGGATGCCAAGCCCAGCTCTACGGCTATTTCATCTGGGCCTTCTGGTGCCTTTCGTGGCACTGGCGCAAGGGCCAGCCTGTTCCCCTGCTTTGCCTCGACATCTCGGACACGTCCGGGCGCAAGCGCCGGGCGATGCGCTGTCATGCCTCGCAGATGCCGCGCCTGCCCTGGGTGGTGCGCCACGGCTCCCTGCTGACGCGCACCGAACTCTACTGCAGCCTCAAGGCTGACCCCGACGAGGTGGACGGCATTGCCTAATGATATCAGCGGGCCGCACAGACTTGCCAATTCCCTGGACTCAAGGCATAGCCACGCACATACGCCTTTTGACGCGGACCTGTTGTGCCCCCGCAAAACCCAAGGTGCCTCGACATGAGCCTTCTCAGCATCATCATCCTCACCAGAGACGAAGAGGCCAACCTCCCTGTATGCCTGGAGAGCCTCGCCACCCTGGACGCCGAGGTCTTTGTCGTGGACTCCGGCAGCACGGACCGCACCCGGGACATCGCCCGGCAGGCCGGGTGCACCGTTATTGAGCATCCCTTTGAGAACTACGCCCGGCAGTTCAACTGGGCCTTGGACACCCTGCCCCTGAGCAGCCCCTGGGTCATGCGCCTGGACGCCGACGAGCGGCTCACCCCGGAGCTCGCGCTGGAACTCGGGTCCAGGCTGCCCGCCATGCCCGCCGAGGTCGGCGGACTCATGCTCAAACGCCGGATGTACTTCTGGGGGCGCTTCATGCGTCATGGCGGCCTCTATCCCCTCTGGATGCTGCGCATCTGGCGCAGGGGCCAGGCCCGTTGCGAGGACCGCTGGATGGACGAGCACATGCTCCTGCTCAGTGGCGGCACAGGCAGGCTGGATTCTGACATCATTGATGAAAACAATAAGGGCCTGACCTTCTGGACGGACAAGCACAACCGCTACGCCGACCGCGAAATGCTGGACATGCTGGCCCTTGCCGACGGCCACGAGCAGATAACACCAGCCGGACAGGCCGGGCGAAAACGCTGGGCCAAGCAGAACCTTTACGCCAGAAGCCCGCTGTTTTTGCGCGCCTTTCTTTACTGGGCCTACCGCTACGTGCTGCGTTTGGGTTTTCTTGACGGAGTGCCCGGCCTGGTGTTCCATCTCCTGCAGGGCTTTTGGTACCGCTTTCTGGTGGATGCGAAGCTGTTTGAAGCCAAGCGCAAGGCCCGCAGCCCTGTCGGGTGAGCATCGCCGCGACGCAGCCCCTCTCCCGGATGCCTCGCCTGGACAATAACCCGGAGACCATCTGGCCAAGACCGCTTGCGCCCTGATGCCATCCGACAACCATGGGCCTCCCCGAGGAAGCACGCATGCTCGACCTGAATCTCCGGCAAGGACTCACCACCTGGGGCCTCATCCAGGCTGCGGTGCTTCTCGCTTTGCTGACCGCGATCTACGCCTCCTCACACGCCGTCATGGTCTCCTCCTGGAACAACGACGACTACAGCTACTGCTACCTGCTGCCTGCGGTCATCGGCTGGATCATCTGGAACAAGCGCGCGAAGCTTCAGGCCCTCCGGACAAGCGGCGGCTGGGGCGGCCTGCTGCCTCTGGCCCTTGGCGTCCTGCTTTACGCCCTGGGCGAATTCGGCAGCGAGTACTACACCCTGTACCTCTCCTCCTGGTTCATGGTCCTGGCCCTGTGCTGGTTCTTCTTCGGCCTGGCGGTTGTCCGCGAGCTGAGCTTCGTGTTTGTGCTCCTGTTCACCCTGATGCCCCTGCCGCAGTTCCTGAGCAACAAGCTCACGGTACAGCTCCAGCTCATTGCCACCCAGATGGGCGAGGCCCTCATTCGGCTCATGGGCATGAGCGTGTACCGAGAAGGCAACATCATCGACCTGGGATTCCTGCAGCTCCAGGTGGTCGAGGCCTGCAGCGGCCTGCGCTACCTGTTCCCGCTCATCGTGCTGGGCCTGGTGCTGGCCTATTTCACCAAGTTCCGGTTATGGAAGAACACCCTGCTGGTGGCCTCGGCCGTGCCCATCTCATTGGTGCTCAACGCCCTGCGCATCGCCGTCACCGCCCTGGCCAGCAAGCTTCTTGGCCCGGAGGTGGCCGAGGGCTTCTCCCATGACTTTGCCGGCTGGATCATCTTCCTGGTGTCCTTTGCCCTGCTCTATGCGGTGAGCCTGCTTCTGGCGCTGCTGCCGGGCGAGGTCCAGGCCGACCCCGCCCCTGAGGCCCCGGCCGGGCAGGAGCCAGAAGCGCCGCCCGCAGAACAGCCTGCCCCTGCGCAAGGCTTCCCGCTGGGGCACAGGCCGGGCGCGCGCTTCTGGGCCGCGACCGTGGTCATGGCGCTGGTCTTCGCCGGGATCACCGGCCGCGGGGGGCAGAAAACACCGCCCCAGAGCCGGCCCTTCGCCGAATTCCCCATGCAGATCGGCCCCTGGACCGGAACGGCCCAGTTCCTGGACCAGGACATTCTGAACACGCTCAGGCTCTCACAGTATATCCTGGCCGACTACCAGGACGCGGACAAGGCCAGCGTGAACCTCTACGTGGCCTACTACAGGAGCCAGCGCAAGGGACAGGCCATCCACTCGCCGGAGTCCTGCCTGCCGGGCACCGGCTGGTCCGTGGAGGAGGAAGGGGTCATGCCCCTTCCGGTCGAACCCGGAAAGCCGTCCGAGAGCCTGAACCGCTCCCTGGCCAGCAAAGGGCCCCAGCGGGTGCTGACCTACTTCTGGTTTGCCCAGCACGGCAGGAGGCTCACCACCCTGCCAGCGCTCAAGCTGTCCACCTTCTATGGGGCCATCACCCGCCACCGCACGGATGGCGCGCTGATCCGCCTGTCCACGTCGCTGGCCCAGCACGAACCAGCGGCCCAGGCCGACGCCCGCCTGTTGCGGTTCCTGCGCGATGTGGAGCCGACCCTGCGCGAATTCGTCCCTGAATAGGCGAACGTTTCAGGGTACCGGAACGGAATCCGGGGCTTCCGGACTTTCGCAGGCTGTGCCGGGAAGGCCCTGGGCTGCGCGCTGGCCAAAGCCTTGGCGGCATCCCTTGGGTCCGCCAAGTGACGAAAATGCCCCCCTGAAATGCCCGGCTTTCAGGCCGCGCGGCCAGCAACAGAGCCGCGCGGCACCTCCTGCCCATCGCCCAGGATCAAGCTCTCTACACAGCAAGCAATGGGTCTGTGGCGTCGAAGATGCGCTCCAGGGATGTCTCCCGTTTGCTGCCAAGCCAGGCGAAAATCTTGCAGTGGCCGAAGTTGTCGTCCAGATGCGCCTGATAGTACCGGGCCCGTTCCGAAGCCAGGATGCTGCTCAGGGGAGTCTGCGCCAGGTTGCCCAAAACCCAGGACTCATCCAGCGGCTGGCCATGCAGTCCGTATGCCCAGGGGCTTGCCAGCAACGTGCCGTCCGGCATCAGGCCAAGGGACAGATGGAGGAGGTCGCAAGGGTTGGCGGCTTGCCTTGAGGTGTCGAAATAGCGCAGGGCGCACTGCAGCTTGATTTTCGGGCGACCGTGCTGGGCCTCGAGCTGGCGCAAGCGCGCAACGGCCGTTCTGTACTGTCCGGGCGAGGGCATGAGGCTCGCGTGGATCCTGCCGCGCCCGACGGGAAACATCCGCGTGACAAGCAGGGTTTGGACACCCGCGCCGTGCAGGTCGAGATACACGCGTTCGAGCTGGTGGGGGGCGACATTTTTGGTCGTGAGGGGACATTCCGCGCGCAGCTTCAGGCCTGTCTGCACGAACGCCCTGGCTGCGGAGAGGTTCGCGCTCGCGTAGCGACGAGGGCGCGTCTCGGCATCAGGCGCCTCCGGCATGTCGTAGGTGAAATTCAGCTCCCCGATGTGCCTTGCCGCAAAATCCTGGGACAGGTGGCCCAAAGTGGCGCCCGTCGCCGTGATGGTGACGTTGGCCGGGCCGAACCGCCTTGCACACTCCTCAATCAGCGACAGGGCTTCGGGCAGGGCCAGAGGATCACCTCCGGAGATGTCGATCTTCGGCGCAAACCCCGACAAGTTGTCGAGGACCGCGAGTTTCTCCCCATAACTCAGCTCGGGCGGATGTGCGTGGGTTTCGAAGGTGCGCAGCGGGACGGCGTCGACACAGCATATGGCACAGTCCCACGGGCACTGCCGCGTGATATTCCATATCAGATCCACTGGCTTCGGCTTCATGGGCACACTCAGCCGCAGGGGGGCGAACCTGGGCCGCCCCTGCGGCGCACCCTATCTTCAATAGGGATTGAGGTTGAATTTCGTCGCCGCCCGCTTCAACGAGGCCATGCTCTTCTTTCTTGTCTCCTCCGCCGGATACTTGGTGCTGTCGGCGGCCATGGCCTTGTTCAGACCCGCTTCGACGCTGATGTCCAGACGGTTGGCCAACTGGAGCAAAGAGAACATGATGTCCCCGATCTGCTTCTCCATGTCGTGGGCCGGCTGCTTCGCCGTCATCCCCTCGGCGAACATCGTGTGTTCGCCCATGCGCCCGACCTCGCGCATGAGATGCGCCACGCGCTGTGTCGGCAGATTCGCTTCCCAGCCTCTTTCGGTGGCGAATGCCGCGACCTTTTTCTGCGCTTCCTTGATCTCCATGGCTGTCACCTCCTCTGTGTTGCAGGCAAATGTTCCCAACTCACCCAGAAAGCCTGTTCAGCTTCTCTTTTCTGCTGGACTTCACCTGTGGGACCACCTCCTTTCCCCTTTCGCTTATCGAGGATGTTCTCGTCACCTTCCGTTCGCTTGCCCGCGCGAGGCGCGCATCGACCGGCCGAGGCCACGGGGGCACCCGCCTTGGCAATCCATCCGCGGCGGGCCGCCTTGTCCACGCCTATATTGCTTATGCAATATATTGTCAACGACTAAATATGCCCTCGCCAAAACAATCTGCCGGAGGCTCTCATTTCCAGGGGATGCATGCCGCCCCCCCCCCCCCCCCCCCCCCCC
>JAHJLB010000027.1 GCA_018822105.1 Pseudomonadota bacterium | reverse complement strand
CCGCCGCGACGAGCGCTCCGGCGCCGGCGCGGACAAGGCCCCGGCCCGCAAGCCCAGCGGCGACTTCGATTTCGACATCGACCCGAGCTTTGACCGCGTTCCGGGCGACGCCCCGGCGCCCTTCCCCAAGCCTGCGCGCCCGGCCCAGTCCTACGCGGGCGGAAAGCCCGGCGACAGCGACTCCCGGCCCGCGCGGCCGCGCTTCGAGAAGTCCGACAGGTTCGGCAAGACCGAGCGCTACGGCCGCCCCGCGACCCAGGGCCGGCCGCCCGCCACGCGCGCGGCGGAGAACCCCGAACCCGAGGACGGCAAGAGCGTCACCGCGGGCAGAAACCCCGTGCGCGAGCTGCTCCAGGCCGCGCCCAAGCGCATCGACACCGTGCTGGTGCGCAAGGGCCAGCGCGACGCCAAGGTCCAGGAGATCGTGACCCTGGCCGACGAAAACGGCATCAAGGTGCAGTTCGTGGACGACATGGCCCTGCGCCGCCTGTATCCCGGCAGCCACCAGGGCGTGGTGGCCATCACCGCCGCCGTGGAATACGTCGAGCTCGAAGCCCTCATCGCCGCCGTGGCCGGCGCGCCCCTGCCCGTGCTGCTGGCGCTGGACCAGGTGCAGGACACCGGAAACCTCGGAGCCATGGCCCGCACGGCCTGGGCCCTCGGCGCCGCGGGCATCATCGTGCCGCGCCACGGCGGGGCCTACATCGGGGCCGGAGCCATGCGCGCCAGCGCGGGCGCCCTGCACCACCTGCCCGTGGCCCGCGTCACCAACATGTCCCAGGCCCTGGACGCCTGCGCCGAGGCCGGACTGTCCATCCTCTGCGCCGACTCCGAAGGCGAAAGCCTCTACACCGCGGCCATCGACCTGCCCGCCGTGCTCGTCATGGGCGGCGAGGAAAAGGGCGTGCGCCACGGCGTGGGCAAACACTGCCAGAAGCGCCTTGCCATCCCCCTCAAGCGCACCTTCGACTCCCTGAACGTGGCCCAGGCCGCCGCCATCTGCCTGGCGCGGCTGGGACAGCTGTAAAGCGGGGAAGCCTCCGGCGGCTGGGGGACTTGAAGTCCCCCAGACCCCCGCATTGTGCTGAAAGGGCTGGATCAGGAGGAACCTGATCCAGCCCTTTCAGCTTGAGGCCCGGCCCTTCGCCTTGGATCGGGGGGACCGGGGGCCTCGGGCCCCTGGCGGGAGGCCTGCCGTCCCGCTTGGCTAACGCGCCGAAATGCGCTAGTCGCTTTGGCCATGATGGCACGCAAGAACACACGCGAGGTGCGCGTCGGGACCGTGGGCGTGGGCGGGGGCAACCCGGTGCGCGTCCAGAGCATGACCAACGTGGACACGCGCGACGTTTTCGCCGCCCTGGCCCAGGTGCGCGAGCTGGCGCGCGCGGGCTGCGAGATCGTGCGCCTGGCCGTGCCGGACGAGGCGGCCGCGCAGGCCCTGGCGCACATCCGCAGGGATTCGCCCGTGCCGCTCATCGCGGACATCCACTTCGACCACCGCCTGGCGCTCATGGCCTTGGAAGCGGGCGTGGACGGCCTGCGCATCAACCCCGGCAACATCGGCGGCAAGGCCAAGGTGGACGCCGTGGTTTCGGCCGCGGCGGAGCGGGGCGTGCCCATCCGCATCGGCGTGAACAGCGGGTCCGTCGAGAAGAAGCTGCTTGCGCGCTTCGGCGGGCCCACGCCGGAGGCCATGGTGGAGAGCGCGCTTCAGCATGTGGCGCTGCTGGAGAAACGCAACTTCCGCGACATCAAGATTTCGCTCAAGTCCTCCAGCGTGCTCCACACCATCGAGGCATACCAGCTGCTTTCCGCGCGGGTGGACTACCCCCTGCACATCGGCGTCACCGAGGCGGGGACGCTCTTGCCCGGCGCGGTGAAGTCCGCCGTGGGCCTGGGCGTGCTGCTGTACCAGGGCATCGGCGACACCCTGCGCGTGTCGCTCACCCACGATCCTGTTGCCGAGATCGGCGTGGCCTATGACATCCTGCGCAGCTTAAGCCTGCGCGAGCGCGGGCCGGAGGTCATCAGCTGCCCCACCTGCGGCCGCACGGAGATCGGGCTCATCAGTCTGGCCGAAGAGGTGCAGAAACATTTGCGCGACGTGCCCGAGGTCTTCAAGGTGGCGGTCATGGGCTGCGTGGTCAACGGGCCCGGCGAGGCGCGCGAGGCCGACATCGGCATCGCCGGGGGCCGCGGCGTGGGCATCGTGTTCCGCAAGGGCGAGGTCATCCGCAAGATCCGCGGCGAGGAGAACCTGCTGCCCGAGTTCCTGAAGGAGCTGGCGATATTTCTGGAAGAGAAGAGAGCCTCCGGCGGCCAAAGGGCCTGAGGCCCTTTGGAATCCCCATTTGGCTGCGAATGTTGCGGCGGG
>JAHJLB010000026.1 GCA_018822105.1 Pseudomonadota bacterium | reverse complement strand
GCCGCGCGGCCTGTACGCGCTGGCCCGCAGCCACGGCCGCCCACCTGCGGCCCGAGCCGCGCATCAACGACGGCCAGCTCCTGGCCGGCCTGCCGGGCGTGCGCGCGCTCATGGACGTGTCCGACGGGCTGGCCCGCGACCTGCCGCGCCTGCTGGGCCTGGGCACGGGCAACGATACCGGCCACGGCGCCGACCTGTGCATAGACGAAGGCCTGCTGCACCAGGAGGCATTGGAATTTTTGGGGTCCCAGGTTTTGAGACCGGGGACCGCGCCACGGGAAAAACCTGGGGAATCCCCTGTGGAATTCGCCGTTCTGGGCGGCGAGGACTACGCGCTCCTGGCGGGCGTGGAGCCAGCCGGCCTTGCGCTGGTGCTGGCGGCATTGCCCTCGGCCAGGCACATCGGACGGGTTTCCGAAGCGCCCGGCCTGCGCGTCAACGGCGCGGCCTTCACCCGCGCGGGCTTCGACCACTTCGGCCAGGACTAGGCGCCATGCCCGACGCCCCCAAGCCCGACACCAGCCCGAGCGACTGTGACACGACGCTGCGCGTGCTGGGCTACGTGCGCTCCACGCTCACGGACAAGGCCGCGGCCCCGAAGTCCGGGCCCGAGGGCGCGCCCGAGGCCTGGCTGGAGCTGGACCCGGCCTGCGCCCCGGCGCTTCTGGGGCTTGAGGTGGGCAGCCGCATCCTGGTGCTCACCTGGCTGCACCTGGCGGACCGCTCGACCCTGCAGTGCCACCCGCGCGCCATGCGGGACCGGCCCCTGCGCGGGGTCTTCGCCACGCGCTCGCCGGACCGGCCCAACCCCATCGGGCTGCACGAGGTCACGCTGCTTGAGATCGCGGAGCCGGCGCGCCTGCGGGTGTTTCCGCTGGAGGCCATCGACGGGACACCGGTGCTGGATGTGAAGACGGCGGGGTGAGGGGAGCGGACCGGAGGCGCAGACGCAGGGGGAAACGGCAGGCGTGAAGTCGACGGGCGGTCTGGCGCGAGCCTGGACTCCCCTAGGCCTGCCCCTTGATGACCAGGCTACACTTGTTCAGCTCCGCCAGGGCCTTGGCGCGCAGCTCCGTGAGCTCGTCGAGCTTCTTCTGCAGCTTGTCCACGCTGCGCCGGGCGGCGTCCTGAAACTTGGCGTGGCGCGGGTCCTTGCTGGACTTGAAGGCGGGCTTGGCCTTCTCCTCGGCTATCTCTTTCGTCAGGTGCTTGATCTTCTTCTCGAAGTCCTGGATGCGGGCGCCCAGCTCTTTGCGCCGCAGCTTGAGGGCCTCGATGTTGTCGGCTTTGTTCATGGCCATGCGGGCACCTTGGCTTTACGGGTTGAAAAAGGGCGGGGATGGCCTCACTTCGCCCCTGGGCAGGGGTTTGTCAACCGCGGGGGGCGTGGCCACTTCCACTTTCGAGGGACAACTGTCAGGTCATAACCATCTTAGCACAAGCAATTCAACGTAAATATGAAGGCCCGCCGCTTGCGCGACGGGCCTCCTCATTCCGAACCGTTTTTCGTCAGCCTAGAATTGGTCCTGCACACCGTGCGGGTCCTTGAACTCCACGGCGCGGTCCCACCTGATCTTCTTCTCGCCCCGGCCGTCCAGGTACTTGGCCAGCTCCAGGTCCACCTTGATGGGCACCTCGACCCCGGCCTTGGTCAGGGCCTGGCGCAGGTAGCCCTCGGCCTTGCCCGCGAAGGCAACGGAGTCGCCCAGCACGCGCATGGCCTCGCTGGGGTTGTGGAAGCCGACGGAGTTCTCCGCGCCGATGAACAGCGAGCGGTAGAAGGCCTCCTCGTAGTAGTCGCGCGCCTTGTCGTAGAGCGCCTTGTCGATGGCCTTGCCCTCGGCCTGGGCCTTGTGCGCGCTCTCGATGAGCTTGGCCACCGTGGCCGTGGCGTAGCCCGCGCGGATCTGCATGGACGCGGTGCGGTCCTGGATGGTGGTGACCTGCTCCTTGAGCCAGGCCGCGGTCTCGGTGTGGCACTGCATGCAGGCCTTCATGTCGTTCTTCAGCGGGCTCATGACGCGGTGGTCGCTGAACTTCTTCACGCCCTGCTTGGTGTAGGGCATGTGGCAGTCCGCGCAGGCGGCCCCGGCCTTCCAGTGGGTGCTCTTGTTGGAGAAGAGCTCAAACTCCGGGTGGCGGATGAAGCCCATCTTGTAGCCAGTGACGTTCTGCTTCCACTCGCGGTAGGAGTCGTCCGAGCGGATGACCTTGATGATGTTCTCGATGGTGATCTCGCCCCACTTGCTGCCGGCCCAGGGGAAGAACAGGCCCACGGACTTCATGTCCTTGTTCTTGGGCACGTTGTAGGTCACGTGGCACTGGGCGCACACGGCGGAGCGCTTCTCCTGGCGGGTGAGCTTCTTCTGGTCCACCTTCATGGAGTCCAGGGCCGCGCCCAGGGTGAACCCGCGCGAGAGCTTGAGGCCCATGTCCTTGTTGTCGTGGCAGTCGATGCAGGCCACGCCGAGCTCCCGGTTCTTCTCCGGGATCCTGGCCAGGATCTCCTTGTAGGGCTTGGAGTAGTAGTCCTCGCCCAGTTCCTTCTGGAGCTGGGGCGCGTAGGGCGTCTTGCACGACAGGCACACGCCGCCGGACTTGAGGCGGCTGGCGTCGATCTCCAACTGGTCGCGGATCATGCGCGAATGGCCCTTGGGCTCGTTGTACTCCACGCCGAAGCCCCAGCCGTTGAACAGCAGCGCCATGTAGGGGTACTCGGCCAGCTTGTCGTAGGTCAGGTGGTCGGCGTCCATGCCGCGCTTGTACTTGCTCTTGCCGGCGGGCTCGGGCTCGTTGGTCTTCTTCCAGGTCTCATACTCCTCCGGATAGGCCTTGCCCCACAGCTCCGGGTCGACCTCGTTGTCCGGAATCTGCACGGTCTTGACCATTTCCGGTTTGCCCGGCGCGCAGCCATAGGGCACCACCAAATACGCCAGGGCCAGGGCCATGCCGACGACGATCAGATATCCCTTCCTCTTCCCAAGCATTGTGTCCTCCGTCTGGTAATCGTTATTCCCCGGCCTCGGAGAAATTCGCTCGCAATCCCTGCCGCGCAGCCGCTGCACCGGCTACTGCGTCTCCAGCGCGCCGCTGCGGCGGTGCATGATGCGGCGGTGGCAGTCCGTGCAGTTGCGTTCCTGGTTGATCATCTCCACGGTGTTCTCGTGGCAGCGGATGCAGTTGGCCTGCACGGTCCTGCGGCCATGCTCGGTGATGCGGATGTCGTCGGGCACGCGGCCGGAGTTGAACACCAGCACGTCCTTCATGCCGTCGATGGACTTCCAGACATAGTGCGCGGGCAGGTTGTCGTTGGGCAGGTGGCATTCCACGCAGGCCTTGCGCCGGTGCGCGCCCTGGTGGAACCAGGCCTCGTACTCGGCCTCCATGACGTGGCAGGAGACGCAGAACTCCGGGGCTTCCGACTTGGCCAGAAGCTGCGGCGGGCCCACGGCCAGGAACAGCCCGGCAAGCAAGGCCGCCGCGCCCGCCAGAAGAACGATCTTCAAGCCGCGAGGTTTCTCGTCACTCATTCCCCCACCCCTTTTAAGGCTAGACGTCCCGCCCAGGCAGCCCCTGAACGAATTTCAGCTCGCGTTCACCACAACATACTGGAATCATTGCAGTGGGCAACAACGCTCGCATGAGTTGAGCTTACAGTATTTTCTGCCGGATCACTTGACTTAAGTCAAGTGCGGCGGATCTTCCGGCAAAAGGCGCCCAGGCGGACGACTGCCAGGCCCAGGCGGACCCGACCATGCCTGCGGCAGGCACGCTGCCCCTCGAGGAGCGCCCAGACAAGCGCGCCACCGAACGCCTGCTCTGCCGGCCCATCTTTCCGGGGCTGACGGACAGCGAAGCGAACTGCATCCGCGAGTCGCTCAAGGCTTTTCAGGGCTGATTCCGCACAGGCCAAACGACAGCGCCCCCGCAAGTCCTTGTGACTCGCGGGGGCGCAGTTGCTTCGTTCCTCGGCGGAAAGCTACATGGCGGGCCCTACATGGCGCCTGCGTCGATCTGCTCCACCTGCTCCTGGATGGCCTGGGCCAGCGGCCCGTCCAGGCCCATGATGTCGACGTTGAGGAAGCCGCGCACGATGGTGCTGGTGGCCTCGGCCTCGTCCATGCCGCGCGCCATGAGGTACTCGATCTCGTCCTGGGCGATTTTTCCCACCGCCGCCTCGTGCGACAGGTCCACGCCCTCCACCGTGGCATCCAGCTCCGGGATGGCCAGCATCTGCCCGCCGCCCAGGATGAGCCCCTTGCACTCCAGGTGCCCGCGGCAGGGCACGGCGTGGCCGGCGATGTGCCCGCGCGCGATGTTCACCCCGCCGGTGGTGATGGTGCGGCTGATGATCTCGCAGCGGGTGTCTGGCGCGTTCATGATGACCCGGTTGCCCGAGTCCACGTGGCTGCCCTCGGGCGTGACGATGATCGAATTGAACCGGGCCACGGCCCCGCGCCCGTTCAGGTGGATGGCCGGGTACATCTGCAGGGTGCCCACGGGATTCAGGAGCACGTAGTTGCTCTGGAACACGCCGCCCTCCTCCACCACGCCCACCGAGCGCGGGCGCACCGTGGCGTTCTCGCCCCAGTTGTGGACCATGGTGAAGGTCAGCTTGCCGCCGCGCTTGACGTAGTACTCGGTGATGCCCAGGTGCGCGGCCTTGGTGGCGCTGTGGGCCGTGGAGCAGCCCGTCATGATGTGCAGCTCGCTGCCCTCCTCCACCACCACGATGTTGTGCACGTTCTGGCCCGCGCCGTCGGCCTTGAGGAACAGGCAGGACTGCACGGGCTTCTCGATCTTCGCGCCCGGCCTGGTGCGGATGAAATAGCCGCCGTGGGTGTTTTCGGCCACGTTCCTGGTGAACTCGTCCTTGTCGCGGTCCACGAGCTTCCAGGCGTATTCCGGAAGATCGCCGTAGCGCTTCATGGCCACATTGAAGTCCAGCAGCTCCAGGCCGGGGTCATGGGATTTGCAGTGCACGGTGCTCTGGTCCATGTGCATGAACACGGCGCTGCCGTCGCAGGCGTTCAGATCCACGCCCGCGTAGAGGATGCGGTGCTTGTCGCTGGCGTCCAGGGTGCGCAGGTCGCTGATTTCGCCGCGCTCGATGCCGGTGAAGGAGAAATTGCCCAGGTTCACGTCTTTCATGATGCCGTCCTTGTGATCTCAAGGGGCTGCAGGCCCGAGGGCTCGTTCAGGCACTTGATGCACTCCTGGTAGCCGTAGCTGCGGATGTGCTCCAGGATGTCGCGGGGCCGGGCCTCGCAGCAGAGATGCCCCTGGTAGAGCACCTGGCCGCGGTCGGCGTTGATGTAGTCCAGGATGTAGCCGGTGTGGGTGATGATGAGCCCGCTGGTGCGCACCTTGCCCTTCTGCGCCTTCATGGACAGGCCGGGCAGCGGCTCCACCTCGCCGTCCAGCAGGCGGCGCACCACCTTGCCGATGAGCTGCATGTTCTCCAGGTCAACCCCGCTCTCCGGCTCGTCGAAGAGCACCAGGCCGGGCTTCTGGGCCATGAGCTGCAGGAGCTCCGAGCGCTTGATCTCGCCGCCGGAGAAGCCGGCGTTGATGTCGCGCTCCAGGAAGTCCACGAAGTTGACCTTGGCGGCCAGGGCCTCGGGGTCGATGTCGCGGCCACGCGCGCACATCTGCACCAGATGCCGGGTCTTCAGGCCGTGGATGGTGGGCGGACGCTGGAAGCTCATGCCTATCCCTAAGCGCGCGCGCTCGAACATGGGCATGCGCGTGATGTCCTGGCCGCGGAAGGTGATGCGCCCGCTGGTGACTGCGTACCCGGAAAAGCCCATGAGGGTCATGAGCAGGGAGGTCTTGCCGGAGCCGTTGGGGCCGAACAGGATGAAGGTCTCGCCTTCCTTGATGTGCAGGTCGATGCCGCGCAGCACCTCGCGCTCGCCGATGCTGACGTGCAGGTCCTCGATCTTGAGCATGGAAGCCTCGCCGTATGGCCGCCTGGTTTCGGCCCCCTGCGGGACCGGCGGCCACGGGCGGATTCCTACCGATTTTGGCGGGCGAAGTCCAGTTGCCCTCCCTTCAGGCCGCGTCTGGCGCTTTGCTCCCGGCGCGCTTTGGTGTAGCCTTTGGCCAGCGAGGACGATCATGGCAAAGAAGCTCTCATCCCTGGACGGCTTGAAGGACCTGAAGCTCCCCGGCGGCGCTCCCAGCCCGGTGGATCTGGCTCGCGCCGCCATGAAGGGCGGGGCGGTGCCGAGCAAGCCTGCGGCCCAGGCCCCGGCGGCCCGGAAGGAGCAGCGCCCGCCGCCGGCGGAAGACAACGCCGAGGAGCTGCACTTCTTCCAGGCCATGCAAGGCGTTGCGCCCGTGCGCGGCAGCGGCCGCCAGATCCAGCCCCCCCCTCCGCCGCCGGCCGCCGGCGAAACGGACGACGATGACGCGGACGCTAGGCTCATGCGCCAGGCGGCGCAGGGCGGCATCGAATTCGATCTGGAGCTCACCGAGGAGTACATGCACGGCTTCGTGCAGGGGCTGGACTCCAAGATCTTCCAACAGCTCAAGGCCGGGCGGCTGAGCGTCGAGGGGCACCTTGACCTGCACGGCCAGAACGCGGACCAGGCCCACGACGCGCTCTTGTTCTTCATGCGCGAGAGCTACCTGGCCGGCCGCCGCGTGGTGCTGGCCATCCCCGGCCGGGGCAAGAATTCTCCGGGCGGCCAAGGCATTCTGCGCTCGGAGATGCAGTCCTGGCTGACGCGGGAGCCCCTGCGGCGCATCGTGCTGGCCTTTTGCACGGCCCAGCCGCGCGACGGCGGCGCCGGCGCGCTGTACGTGCTGCTGCGCAAGATCCGCAAGAGCGTGGGCAAGGTGGCCTGGGACAAGCAGATGAACTGGGAGGACCTGGACCGCTAGGCTTGCCCGCTCGCCCGACCCGATGTTGACACCCCTTTCCAACCGGCATCGCGCCCGCCTTCTCAAGTGCGGAGAGGTAGCGAAGTGGCCGCACCGCGCCCGACTCGAAATCGGGCTACGGACTAATCACCCGTTCATGGGTTCGAAGCCCACCGGCGACCTGGCGGGCCCTCTCCTCAAACAGTCTGTTCCTCCCAATAAATTCAAAAGCTCTGGCTGGCTGGGCCCTGGTGGTCTGGTCCTCTTGACCTTTCCCCCGCTGCGCATCCGAGCTATACGTTTGTGACTTCGGCGAAGGAGGCCACGAACATGAGCAAACCCACGGAGAAGCAGGCCATTGGGCTGCTTCAGCAGGCGGAGGCCGGCAGGCCGGTTGCGGAACTGTGCCGCCAGGCCTATGCCTTGTTCCGGCGCATATGCCCGTCCCGGTGACAGCCAGCCCTTGCGGAGGATCCTGCCCATGCCTTTTCCCATGCCCGTCATCGTCGGCTCCCCGCGCTCCGGCACCACGCTGCTGCGCTTCATCCTCGATGCCCACCCGGATCTGGCCATCCCACCGGAAACAGGCTTTCTGGCCCTGAGCCAGGAGGCGGCGGCGGCCCGCGATCCCCGGCGCTTTTGCCGGGCGCTCACCAATTTTCCCGAAGAAGCCACGGCCTGGGCGGACTTCGGCTTGGACGCCCAGGTCTTCCTGGCCCGGTTGCAGGGGCTGCAGCCCTTCTCCGTCACGGCGGGGTTCCGCCTATTCTACCGGATGTATGCCGAGCGCTTCGGCAAAGAGCGCTGGGGCGACAAAACCCCGCTCTACGGCCGCCACCTGCGGCGCATCCAGGCGCTTTTTCCCGAGGCGCGCTTTCTCCATGTGATCCGCGACGGCCGGGACGCTTCCCTGTCCCTGCGCCAATGCTGGTTCAGCCCCGGCGACGACATGCGTGTGCTGGCACAGTTCTGGCGGAAGAACATCCTTGAGACCCGGGAGGAGGCCAAGGGGGTCGGGCACTATCTGGAGGTGCGCTTCGAGGAGCTGCTGCTGGACACGGAGGCCGTGGTCCGGCGGGTCTGCTTGTTTTTGGACCTGCCCTTTGACGCCTCCATGCTGCGCTATCACCAGAGGACGCCGGAACGGCTGCGCGAACACCTGGGCCGGTACAGGGCCGACGGCAGCGAACTGGTGAGCCTGGCCCAGCGGCGCAACCAGCAGATCAGGGTCACGATGCCGCCGGACCCCTCGCGCGCGGGGCTGTGGCGCTCGACAATGCAGGCGGAAGAGAGGGTGGTTTTCGAAGGCGTGGCCGGGGATTTGCTGCGCAGCCTCGGCTATGAGGTGCTTGGAGCTGGCCTGAGGAAGTGACGCGCGCAGGCTCCGCCGGGCAGTGAAGCCGTCTGGATGGCGTCTACACCAAAAGTTTTCTCACCGATCGAGATGGCGGTCATGATGTATTGCTCAGCCAGCTCATTCTCCTGAAGCAAATATTTAATTCCCGCCGAGCCTGTGCATACTTCAATGGTCACTTCTGGAGGGAGGGCGAACTTTCGGAGTACGCTGACAACATAATCAGCCCACTTGCGGCCAAGGTCGAAGTGCTTCGTCTGGATTGCTCGACCCGCCTCATGAATGTAGAACAAAAGTTCCTTACTCATGTCGAAGTCCTGCATACGCTCACCTCGCGGAAACGGGTTCCCACGTGTCAAATGCCCACATCCGGGCCTTTGCATTCAGCTTAGCTTGACTTAGCTCAAGAGGGAAGAAGGAAGTGGTGGGCAGCCGGAATGACGAATAAAAAAAAACGGATTTTACACCGCCTTTTTTATTTTTTTATAATTATTTTTAGTTTGTATCAAGTGCAAATCCTTCAGTATAAGAGTTTCCCGCTTGGTCTTTAAATGTAGCTTGGAAATTAAAAGCTGCAATTCCCGGAGCATTTGTAGCAGTTACATTAAAATCCACATAATTATGTGATCCATCTGGTGCAGCAGCAAGTGTTGCTGAACCTGTTCCTGCAGTAACACTAATACCAGTTACTTGGTAAATATTTCCACCAGCAACGGTTACTCTAATAGTTTTTTGTACATTTTGTGTTAACTGATCAGAATTAAGAGTTGCTCCACTTAACGGTGTAGTATCAATCGTAAAGTTCCTGACAGGGGAATCCGCACCATTAACGGAACTCGCGCTTACACCACGGTAGATGATCGTATGCGCTCCAGCAGCAAGAACCCCGGTGCTATACGTTAAGCCTACTTGTGCCGCAGACCACGCTCCGCCATCGACCTTGAATTGGTATTTTGCCGCGTTCGTCAGGGACGCGCCTGTGAAGTTCAGGTTTGTGTTGCTCGTATACGCATCGGTAGAACTCACGCCCGTATCGCTTGCCCCATCCATGGTCGGCCCAGCACCAGGAGTGGATGGAGCGGCCCGCAGGTCGGCGAGGGTCGTCGCACCCGTGGTTATGCTGGTCACCTGTCCTGCGGTCAGCCCGGCCTCCTGGTCAATCTTGGTGACCAGGAGCGAGCCCTTTACCGTGTCAACCTGGACCAGGGTGAAACCGCCGCCAACCTCGTTGCAATTCACCCAGATGGTCTGGGTGGTCTGCGAGAGCTTGGTGGTGTCAATAACGAGCTTGCCGCCCACGATGCTGAAGGCGGCGGCTTCCGCCGCCGGGGTGACGGAGGCGATGCTGAGGAGCACTGCGGCGGAAGTGACTGTGATGGTTGCGCCGCTGGAGGTGACGCCGCCCGCAAAGGCCGTTTTGTCGATGGAGATTCTCAGTTTGAGCTTTTCATCCGCCCTGGCCACCTTCAGGGTCTTGTCCGCAACGCCTTCGGCGTGCAGGGCGTCCATCCTGGCGCGGGTGAAGGTGGCCGGGTTCTCGCGGTAGCGGAAGAGCTTCAGGTTGTCGCCGGGCTTGCCCGCGCCAAGGCCCTCAGAGATCATCTGCCCGTTTGCAGTGACAAGGCCGGCGACGAGGCTTGCGAGGTCGCGCACCGGGAGCTCAAAGCGCAGGCTGATGCGCGAGTCCGGGTCACGGTAGCGGTTCTGCACGCGCTCCGCGTTCATGGAGATGAGGCCTGCGCCTGTATCGCCCGCAAGGCTGCCCTTGAAGACGGTCTGCATGGGCGAATACTTCGCGTCGCCGCCAAGCTGGAGCCAGGGCTGGATATTGAACTTTGCGCCCAGGTCGGCGGCGGGGTCGATGCGTTCCTTGATGCCCAGGTTCAGCGAGGAAAGCGCGTTGAACTTCGAATACTCCAGGCCGCCGCCAGCGGTGAACCGGTACTGTTCGTTGCCCCAGGAATCCAGCACCTTCAGGTCATGGCGCTTGCCGCCGCCAAAGCCCACCCAGGCGTCGCTGCGCGTCCACAGCGTGGCCGTGTCCACGTCCACCGTTGCGGCGACGTATTCCTTCTTTTTGTCGATGAGGAAGAAGTTGTACACGAACTTCAGCTCATTGAGCATCTCGGAGCCCAGCAGGGAGAAGTTCGAGAAGGTCTCGTATTGGAGGCCGAAGGAGTGCTGCGGCATGCGCTGAGTCTGCGTACCGCTGTAGGTGAAGCTCTCCCGCATTTCCTTGTCCAGGAAGCCATAGGACAGGCGCAGGACGCCCAGGCCCTTGCCCGCATCATCCTGAAGGGTGTAGCCCAGGCTGCCAACGCCCTGGTAGAGCTTGCTGGAATAGGTGCCTTCGAGAATCCCGGCCATGCGGTCCTGCATGAACAGGGTTTGCCATCCGGCCCGGACCTCAAAAACCTTCTGGTTGAGGATATATTCCCCGCCAAAGGTCAGGCCAAAGTCCTTTTCATCGCGCTCGGCCTTGAAATTCAGGTTTTGCAGCGCCGAGCCCTGGCCTGTGGGGGTCTGGCTTGTCTGGGCCTGCCCGGTCAGGCTCAAGCCATTGGCGAACTTGCCGGACGCGGAATAGGTGCCGGACATGCCGTTCTGGGCAGGCAGCCCATAGGCGGAGTCATTCTGAAAGGCCTCAAGCCGCTTCCCGCTGTCCGTCTCGCCTTGCAGGTTGGAGCCGGTATTGCTGGCTGGCTTGCTGGCAGAGGGGCCGGAAAAGGTGTACACATTCCCGCCGTCCTTGATGACCATGCCCCCGGAGGAAGCGCTGGCAGACGAACTCGGCTCAGCATAAGCAGGAGAAGTTTTCAGGAAAAGGGCGAAGCAAAGCATGAAGGCAGGCAGGATGAGGCCAGCGAGAAGGTGGAGATTGGAACTCCACCGAGGTTTGAGACGCACGGACTTCCGGCGGCGATGCTGCATCATTCTGACTGTCCGGCTGTCCGGTGACCTTCCCCCCGTTTAGTATCCCAGCTATAAGTTTGTGACTCCGGCAAAGGAGACCACGAACATGAGGAAGAGCAGGTTTACGGAAGAGCAGATCATCGGGCTGCTAAAGCAGGCTGAGGCCGGGCGTCCGGTGGCGG
>JAHJLB010000025.1 GCA_018822105.1 Pseudomonadota bacterium | reverse complement strand
ATGGTGGACTCGGTGCGCGAGGTCTTCGACCTGACCGCAGACCGCATCGAGGCCGCGCCGCGCATGGGCACGTCCATCAACACCGACTACATCAAGGGCATCGGCAAACAGGACGAGAACTTCGTCATCATCCTGGACATCACCAAGGTCTTCTCCGCAGAGGAGTTGGCCCTGGCCAAGGAGGCCAGGCAGGAAGCCGCGTAGATCGAACCCCGGAGCGTCCCGGGAGGCCTGCCGCAAGACGGTTTCCCGGGACGCCTGACGGCGCTGGAGCGGGTCAAGGCGCCGCAATTCTTCCTGCGGAGCCGGATGCCCGCCCCGCCCCAAGCCCCCGGCCCTTGACCCTGGCCCGGCTCTGTTCTATTGCCAAAGTGTCTTCGTCAGGCAGGCCTGCGGGGGGTCCCGCAGGCTTCCTATTGTATTGCCTCGGCGAGGGCGGCGCTTTGGCCACACGATCTGCAAGCAAGGCAGGAATCATGTCCAGCATCCCCATTTCCAAAGAAGGCTACCAGCTCATGAAAAAGGAGCTGGAGATATTGAAGTCCCAGCGCCCGGAGGTCTCCGAGGCCATCCGCCTGGCGCGCGAGGAGGGCGACCTGCGCGAGAACGGCGGCTACCACGCCGCGCGCGAGCGCCAGGGCATGATGGAGGCGCGCATCACCTTCATCAAGAGCCGCATCGCCAACTACAACGTCATCGACATGCGCACCTTGAGCGGCGAGAAGATCTGTTTCGGCGCCACGGTGGAGCTGGAGGACGGCGAGAGCGGCGAGAAGAAGCGCTATGTGCTCCTTGGCCCGGACGAGACCGGCTTCTGCAAGGGCAGCGTGTCCGTGCTCTCTCCCGTGGGCCAGGCCCTGCTGGGCAAGACCGTGGGCGACGAGGTGGTGATCATGGTTCCGCGCGGCCGGGTGGAGTACGAGGTGCTGAGCATCTCCTTCAACGGTCCGGCCATCGCCGAGGCTGAATAGCCCCTCAGGTTGCGCGGTCAGCGGGATTGGTATACTTAAGCGCCCTTGGGCAAGGCTCGGCGAGGATCGGATGAGCGCCCAGCGAGGAACCGCATGCATCAGAGCTCCAAGATCGTCTCTTTGACCGAACTGGCCCGCATCGCCGGGGAGCTGCGCGCGGGCAAGCGCCTCGTTCTGGCCCACGGCTGCTTCGACCTCCTGCACATCGGACACATCCGCTACCTGCGCCAGGCCCGCGCCCTGGGCGATGTCCTCATGGTCACCATCAGCCCCGACCGCTACGTGGACAAGGGCCCGCACCGCCCGGCCTTTGACGAGAGCCTGCGCGCCGAGGCCATGGCCTCGCTGGACTGCGTGGACTTTGTGGCCATCAACGAGTTTCCCACGGCCGAGGAGACCCTGCGGCTCCTCCGGCCCCACGTCTACGTCAAGGGCTCGGACTTCAAGGACGCCCAGAGCGACCCCACGGGCAAGCTCCAGGCCGAGGAGCGCGTGGCCAACGAGGTGGGGGCGGTGATGACCTTCACCCAGGAGGTGGTCTTCAGCTCCTCCAACCTCATCAACCGCTTCCTGTCCACCTTCCCCGAGGAGGTGCAGCAGTACCTGAACGTGTTCCGCATGCGCTACACCGAGGCCGACGTGGTCAAGGTGCTGGACGACATGAAGCGGCTCAAGGTGCTGGTGCTGGGCGACACCATCCTGGACGACTACCATTACGGCACGGTCATCGGCTCCTCCAGCAAGGAGCCTGTGCTGGCCATCAAGCACAACTCGAGCGACCTCTTTGCCGGGGGCGTGCTGGCCGTGGCCAACCATCTGTCGAGCTACGTCTCCAAGGTCCGCCTGTTTTCGGTAATGGGCGAAATGGGCGACCGCGAAGGCTTCATCCGCGAGAGCTTGGCCCCTGGGGTGGCCCCGTATTTCGCCGTGCACAAGGGAGCGCCGACCATCGAGAAGCGCCGCTACGTGGAAGGCTACACCCTGAACAAGCTCATCGAGATCTACCACATGGACGACTCCGGCCTGCCGGCGGACGACGACGCGGCCTTTGTCCACGCCCTGGCCCGGGAGATAGGGGACTACGACGTGGTCATCGCCGCGGACTTCGGCCACGGCACCATCTCGCCGACCATGCGGCGCATGCTGGAGCACAAGGCCAAATTTCTGGCCGTGAACACCCAGGCCAACGCGGGCAACCGGGGCTTCCACACCATCAGCCGCTACGAGCGCGCGGACTACGTGAGCCTGGCCGAGCCGGAGATGCGCCTGGACGACCGCGACATCACCGGCCCGCTCTCGCCCCTCATGGAGCGCGCGGCGGCGCGCCTGAACTGCAAGGCCCTGGCCGTGACGCGCGGCAAGCGCGGCTGCACCATCTTCACGCCCGGACGGGGATTCGTGGAGGTGCCGGCCTTTGCGCCCAAGGTGGTGGACCGCATCGGCTCCGGCGACGCCTTCTTCGCCATCAGCGCCCTGGCTGCGGCCCTGGGCGTACCGGGCGAGATCATGGCCCTTTTGGGCAACGCCGTGGGCGGCCTGGCTGTGGGCGTCATCGGCAACAAGAAGGCCATCGACCGCATGAGCACCCAGAAATACCTGACTTCGCTCCTCAAATAGGACCCGGCATGCCTACGCGCCACCGCCTCTTTGACGTCAGCCGGTTGCGGCTCAGGCCCCTGGCGGAGCGTGTGCATGACCTCGACTTTGCCCGGGCCGGCCACCCGGCGGCCACTGCCCCGGTGCCCACGGCCTCGGTGCGGCCCGCCCTGGCCCAGGTCGCGGCGCGTCTTGCGGCGGCCAGGGCCTCCGGCGCGGCGCGCGTGATCATGATGGGCGCGCACGTGCTCAGAAGCGGGGTCCAGCCCTACCTGTTTGACCTCCTGCGCCGCGGGTTCATCAGCCAGATCGCGGTGAACGGGGCCTGCCTCATCCACGACTTCGAGCTGGCGCTCATCGGCGCCACCACCGAGAGCGTTGCCCGGTACATACAGCACGGCCAGTTCGGCCTGTGGACCGAGACCGGACGGCTGAACGACATCGTGGCGCGCGGCAATGCCGAGGGCCTGGGCCTGGGCGAGGCCGTGGGCCGCGAGATCGCGCAGGGAGACTATCCGCGCAAGGGGCTGTCCCTGGCCGCGGCGGCCTGGGAGCTGGGCATCCCGCTTACGGCCCATGTGGCCATCGGCCAGGACATCGTGCACCAGCACCCGAACTTTGACGGCGCGGCCTGGGGCGCGGCCAGCCAGCGCGATTTCCTGATCTACGCCGCCGGGCTGGAGGCCCTGGAGGGCGGTGTGGTCATGGACTTCGGCAGCGCGGTCATGGCCCCGGAGGTCTACCTGAAGGCCCTGGCCATGGTGCGCAACGTGGCCGCCCAGGAGGGCCGCGAGGTCCGGTGCTTCACCTCCCTGGTCTGCGACCTGCTTGAGTTGCCCGAGGACTTCCGCGCCGAGCCGCCCAAGGACAGCGCGGCGTACTATTTCCGCCCCTGGAAGACCATGCTCGTGCGCACCGTGCAGGGCGGCGGCGAGGGCTTCTACTGCCGGGCCCGGCACGTAGAGAGCATCCCGGAACTCTGGACGGCCCTGGCGGGACTGGGGTAGGATGTTTTCCGCAGGCTAGACCGCAACAGACCACAACGAATTTTGCCTGCCCCTGGCCGGAGGCGTTTTCGGCCGAACACTCTCAACACAGGACTGAAACACAATGAGCGACATCAAGACCGTATTCGTCACCGGCGGCGCTGGCTACGTGGGCGCGCTGCTCGTCCCCAAGCTCCTGGACGCGGGCTATCAAGTCAAGGTGCTCGACCTCTACCTCTACGGCGACGACGTCATCCTGGGCGGCAAGGGCCATCCGGGACTGACCGAGATCAAGGGCGACCTGCGCGACGTGAGCCTGCTGGAAAAGCACCTGCCCGGCTGCGACGCCGTGATCCACCTGGCCTGCATCAGCAATGACCCGAGCTACGAGCTGGACCCCAACCTGGGCCGCTCCATCAACTACGACGCCTTCCTGCCCCTGGTGGACATCGCCAAGAAGAACGGCGTGCAGCGCTTCCTCTATGCCTCGAGCTCCAGCGTCTACGGCCTGAAGGAAGACGCCGAGGTCACCGAGGACCTGCCGCTGGAGCCCCTGACCGACTACTCCAAGTTCAAGGCCATGTGCGAGGAGTACCTGAACGCCGCGGCCTCGGACACCTTCATCGTCACCACCATCCGGCCCAGCACCGTGTGCGGCTACTCCCCGCGCATGCGCCTGGACCTCACCGTGAACATCCTGACCAACCACGCCATCAACAAGGGCAAGATCACGGTGTTCGGCGGCGAGCAGAAGCGCCCCAACCTGCATATCGAGGACATGTGCGAGGTCTACCTGTTCATGCTGGGGCAGGATCCGAAGAAGATCCAGAAGAAGATCTACAACGTGGGCTACCAGAACTTCAAGGTCAAGGAGATCGCGCAGATGGTGCGCGAGACCCTGGGCGGCGACATCCCGGTTGAGACCACGCCCACCAACGACAACCGTTCCTACCACGTGTCCAGCCGCAAGATTAAGGACGAGCTGGGCTTCGAGCCCCGGCACACCATCGAGGAGGCCGTGCTGGAGATCAAGCGGGCCTTTGAGCAGGGCCTGCTGCCCAACTCCATGGACGACATCCGCTACTACAACGTGAAGCTCATGCAGGCCATCAAGCTGAAGTAGCAAAAGGACGCCGCCGACCCCATGCGCCGCGCCGCCGCTCCCCCCGGCCCCGTGATCGGGCTGGACCTGGACAACACCCTCGTCGGCTACGACGAGCTTTTGTGCGAACTGGCGGTCTCGGAGGGGCTTCTCGCCCCTCCGGGGCCCGGCCAGGCGCTGGGCCTGGGCAAGCGTGCCCTGCGCGACGCCCTGCGCGCGCGCGGTGACGCGGGCGAACAGGACTGGCGCAGGCTCCAGGCGCTCATCTACGGCACGCACATGCCTCGCGCCCGGCTCATGCCCGGCGTGGCCGATTTCCTGGCCAGGTGCGCCAGGCTGAAGGCCCGGGGCGCGGACTTCGAGCTCTACATCGTCAGCCACAAGACGCGCTACGCCAACAACTACTCCGACGGAGCGGACTTCCACGCCGCGGCCCTGGATTTCCTGGCCGCCCACGGGTTCTTCACGCCGGGAACGGGGCTCGCGCCTGCGCAGGTGTTTTTCGAGCCCGACCGCGAGGCCAAGGTGGCGCGCATCGCGGCCCTTGGCTGCACGCACTTCGTGGACGACCTGGAGGAGACCTTTGCCGAGCCCGGCTTCCCGGCGGGCGTCCTGCGCATCCTCTTGGACCCGGCCGGCGACGCCCAGGCCCAGCCCGGCGTGACGCGCCTGGGCGCCTGGGCGGAAATCTCCGACGCGCTGCTGGCCGACCTGGAGCCCGTGCCCGGCTTCGCCGCCCTGGCGGGCGAGGCCGTGGTGTCCTGCCAGCGCATCTACGGCGGCCGCAACTCGCGCGTGTACCGCGTGGCCACGGCCTCGGGCCGTATCCTGGCGGGCAAGCGCTACCACCGGCACCAGGACGATCCGCGCGACCGCCTGGGCGCGGAATGGCGCGCCCTGACCCTGCTGGCCGACCGCGGGGTGGAGCGCGTGGCCCGGCCCGCGGCCAGCGACCCGGCGCAGGGCCTGGCCCTGTATACCTTTCTCGACGGCCCCCAGGCCAGCGCCAGCCCGGCCACGGCAGCGGACATGGACGCCTGCCTGGATTTTCTGGCCGGGCTCAAGGGCCTGGGCGCGCAGCTGACCCCGGAGCAGGCCCAGACCCTGCCGGCGGCCTCCGAGGCCTGCTTTTCCCTGGCCGAGCTTGCGGCCAACCTGCGCTCCCGGCTGGCCGCCCTGGACGCCGTGCCGCCGACGGCCTGCCTGGGGGCGGAGCTGGCGGCCTTCCTGGCGGCGGAGCTGAAGCCCTTTCTGGAGGCGTCCCTGGCCCGGGCGGCAGCCCTTTTGGGCGACCCGGAGCAGCGCCTCGCCCGCCCCCGCCTCACCCTCTCGCCCTCGGACTTCGGCCTGCACAACGCCCTGCGTACGCCCACGGGCCTGTGCTTCGTGGATTTCGAATACTTCGGCTGGGACGACCCGGCCAAAACCCTGTGCGACTTCGTGCTGCATCCGGCCATGGGGCTTGCCCAGGGGCTGCGGGAGCGCTTCGCCGGCGGGTTCCTGGCCAGCTTCGGGGCCGAGGATTCCGGCTTGCCCAAGCGCGTGGCCGCGGTGTATCCACTCTACGGCATCAAGTGGTGCCTGATCCTGCTCAACGAATTTCTGCGCGCGGCCGACGCCCGCCGGAGGTTCGCCGCGGCCGCGTCCTGCGTGGACGACGACCTGACGCGGCGTTCCCTCCAGCTGGGCAAGGCCCGGGCCATGCTTGACCTAGTGAGGACGACCCATGCAGCATTCCCCGGTCTGTGTTGAGACCCAGCCCGGCGGCAAGACGCCGTTGGACGCGCGGGGCCAGAAGCTCCGCCTGGATGTGGTGGACATCTTCGAGCACGCCCGGCGCGGGCATGTGGGCTCCACCTTCTCGCTCATGGAGATCCTGCGCGTGCTCTACGACGACGTCCTGCGCATCGACCCCAAAAACCCGCGCGACCCGGCCCGCGACCGCTGCATCCTGAGCAAGGGCCACGGCTGCCTGGCCCTCTACGTGGTGCTGGCGGACAAGGGCTTCTTCCCGGCGGAGGAATTGTGCCGCTTCTGCGCCTACGACGGCATGCTGGGCGGGCATCCCGAGGCGGGCAAGGTGCCCGGCGTGGAGGCCAGCACCGGCGCCCTGGGGCACGGCCTGTCCATCGGCGCGGGCATGGCCCTCTCCGCCCGCATGGACCGCCGGGACTCCCGCGTCTTCGTGGTCATGGGCGACGGCGAGATCAACGAGGGCAGCGTCTGGGAGGCCGCCCTCTCCTCCGGCAACCGCGGCCTGGACAACCTCGTGGCCGTCATCGACTACAACAAGCAGCAGTCCTACGACTCCACCTACGCGGTGCAGAACCTGGAGCCCCTGGCCGACAAGTGGCGGGCCTTCGGCTTTGCCGTGCGCGAGGTGGACGGGCACGACCTCTGCGCCCTGCGCGCCGCCTTCGGCGATACTCCATTGGAGCCGGGCAAGCCCACCTGCGTCATCTGCCACACGGTGAAGGGCAAGGGCTATGTCCCGGCGGAGAACAACCTGGCCTGGCACCACAAAAGCAAGTTCACGGACGAGGACATGGCCGGCCTGCGCGCCGCGTTCTCCTGCAAGAGGGGTGCGTAAGATGCGCGGCAGATGTCTGGACATGGTCCACCGGCTGGCGCGGGCGGATGAGCGCATCGTCTTCCTGGGCTCGGACCTGGGCTTCGGCACGCTGAAGAAATTCCGCGAGGAGCTGCCCGAGCGCTTCCTCATGGAGGGCATCAACGAGGCCCACGCCATCGGCCTGGCCGCGGGCCTGGCCTTTGACGGGCGCATCGTCTACGTGAACACCATCGCCACCTTCCTCACCCGCCGCTGCTACGAGCAGGTGGCCCTGGACCTCTGCCTGCACAACGCCAGGGTCCGGCTCATCGGCAACGGCGGCGGCATGGTCTACGCGCCCCTCGGCTCCACGCACCTGGCCATTGAGGACATCGCCATCATGCGCGCCCTGCCCAACATGGCCATCGTGGCCGTGGCCGACGCCGAGGAGATGGAGCGGCTCATGCCCCAGACCGTGGACTGGCCGGGGCCGCTGTACATCCGCCTGGGCAAGGGCTACGATCCCATCGTCTCCGACCCGGCGGTGCCCTTTGTGCTGGGCAAGGGCATAGCCGCCCGCCAGGGCGCGGACGCGCTCATCGTGACCACGGGCGTGTGCCTGGGCCCGGCCCTGGCCGCCGCCGAGGAGCTGGCGCAAACCGGCCGCAGCGTGGGCGTGCTGCACATGCACACCGTGAAGCCGTTGGACACGGAGCTGTTGCTCGACATGGCCCACGGCGTGCGCGCCGTGGTGACCGTGGAGGAGCACACCGTCCTGGGCGGACTGGGCGGGGCCGTGGCCGAGGTCCTGGCCGAGGAGGACTTCCCGCGCATGCCCCGGCCGCCGCGCTTCCGCCGCCTGGGCATCCCGGACGTGTTTCCGGACAAGTACGGCACCCAGAACCAGCTCATGAGCCGCTACGGCATAGACCAGGGGACCATCGTCAAGACCGTACAGGCCTTGCTGCCCTAGGGCGCATAGGAATCCGCAGCGGACTGCGACGAACAACAACGACTATCCGGGGCCGCCAGGCCCGGCAACGCAAGGGAGAGCACACATGGGAATGCTGCGCAACTTCGTGACCCCGCTGCACAAGGCCACCAAGCGCGACTACGTCGCCCGCATGGTGGACGACAAGGTCACGTGCATGCTCAAGGCCAAGGAGTACGAGTTCGACTACTGGGACGGCGACCGCCGCTTCGGCTACGGCGGCTACCGCTTCATGCCCGGCCGCTGGGCCCCCGTGGCCCAGGCCCTCATCGACACCTACGGGCTCAAGGCCGGCTCCCGCGTGCTCGACGTGGGCTGCGGCAAGGGCTTCCTGCTGCACGAGATGCTGCTGCTTGAGCCGGGCCTGGAGATCACGGGCTTCGACATCTCCGAACACGGCCTGGCCAGCAACACAGATGAGGTCAAGGCCAAGGCCAACCTCTTCCGCTACCGCGCCCAGGACGCCTATCCCTTTGGCGACAAGTCCTTTGACCTGGTGATCTCGCTGACCACTCTGCACAACCTGCGGATCTTCGAGCTCAAGACCGCGCTTGCCGAGATCGAGCGCGTGGGCAGGCAGGCCTACGTGATGCTCGAGAGCTACCGCAACGAGCAGGAGCTGTTCAACGTGCAGTGCTGGGCGCTGACCTGCGAGAGCTTCTTCGACACCGCCGAGTGGATCTGGCTGTACCGGCACTTCGGCTACACCGGCGACTACGAGTTCATCTATTTCGAATAGGCCCGCGCGCTTCGAAGCAGTCCGAGGAGAATTCCATGCAGATTCAGAAGACCACCGCCGCCGTCCTGGTGGAGCAGAAGAAGCCCCTGGTCGTGGCCGAGATCAGCCTGCCCAGGGAGCTGTCCTTCGGCCAGGTGCTGGTGAAGATCCTGTATTCCGGCATTTGCGGCGCGCAGCTGAACGAGATCGCGGGCGCCAAGGGCCCGGACAAGTTCCTGCCGCACCTGCTCGGCCACGAGGCCGTGGCCCAGGTGCTTGAGCTCGGCCCGGGCGTGAAGACCGTGCAGGTGGGCCAGCGCGTGTGCCTGCACTGGCGGCCGGGCACCGGCCTGCAGGCCGAACCGCCCAAGTACGCCTGGAACGGGCCGGACGGCGAGAGCCAGACCGTCAATGCGGGCTGGGTGACGACCTTCAACCGCCACGCCATCATCAGCGAGAACCGCATGACCCCGGTGGCCGAGGACTTCGATCCGCGCCTGGTGCCGCTACTGGGCTGCGCCGTGACCACGGCCATGGGCGTCATCAACAACGACGCCCAGGTCAAGATCGGCCAGAGCGTGGTGGTCTTCGGCGTGGGCGGCGTGGGGCTGAACATCGTCCAGTTCGCGGCCCTGGTGGCCGCCAATCCGGTCATCGGCGTGGACATCCTGGACGAGAAGGTGGACATGGCCCTGAAGTTCGGGGCCACCCACGCCTTCAACTCGACCAAGGTGGCCGACGTCGCCGCTGAGATCAGAAAGATCGTGGGTCCCGGCGGGGCGGACGTGGTCATCGACACCACGGGCAACGCGCGCATCATCGAGCTCTGCTACGAGCTGACCCACGCCGACGGGCGCACCATCCTGGTGGGCGTGCCCAGCAAGGGCGACAAGGTCAGCATCTACACCCTGCCCCTGCACTTCAAGAAGATCCTCAAGGGCTCGGAGGGCGGCTCCTGCCAGCCAGCCCTGGACATCCCGCGCATCATCAGCCTGGTTGAGAAGGGCCGCGTGAGTCTGGACGGGCTGGTGACCCACGAGTTCGCGCTGGAGGACATCAACCAGGCCCTGGATCTGGTGCGTACGGGCCAGGCCGGCCGCGTGCTCATCAAGATGTAGACGAGCCTGTCGGGGATTTGCGCATTGCGAGGAGAGCGAGATGAGTGAGCCGAAAGAGAACAAGGGCACGGCCCTGGCCTATGACCAGACCATCTTCGACCAGTATGAGGACAGGAAGCCCTATCCTGTGGGCGCGCGCACAAGCCACACCCTGCGCTCGGACCCGCGGCACATACTCTTTTCCTTGTCTCGATATAAGTTTTGCGCCAAGATGCTTGAGGGCATGCATTCTGTCCTTGAGGTCGGTTGCGGCGATGCCTTTGGCGCACCCATCGTGCTCCAGACTGTGGACAAGCTGCACTGCATAGATCTAGAGCCCCAAGCCATTGAGGCCAACATGCGGATGAATGAGTATGTCGGCCGCCTGAGTTTCGAGGCCCTGGACCTGGCCCTGGCCAGGCCTTCGGGGACCTTCGACGCCGTGTTCAGCATGGACGTGCTGGAGCATGTGCCGCCTGAGCGCGAGCAGAGCTTTCTGGAGAACATGGCGGCCTGTCTTCCTCCGCACGGGGTATGCATCCTGGGCACCCCGAACATCGCCGCCGAGCAGCACGCCAGCCCCCTGAGCCACCTGGGGCACGTCAACCTGAAGAGCCACAAGACCCTTCGGGCGAGCATGGAGACGTATTTCCACAACGTGTTCCTGTTTTCGGTAAACGACGAGGTCGTGCACACCGGGTATGCGCCCATGGCCCACTTCCTCATTGCATTGTGCACAGGGAGGCGTTAGCCGGACTCTTGAGCCCCGGCGCGACGTTCTCCGGACCCTCACGAGGAGTTTATGAAGAAAAGGCCGTTTCTGGATTACTATACGGAGCACGAGATTTCTCCCGTCTCGCAGGACATTTCGGATCAGGGCAGGCACCTGCGCCGGCGCAACGCGCTCTACCGCCACGTCGGCATCCTTCCCGCGCTGGTGCGCGGGCGGAGGGTCATTGAGTTCGGCCCGGGCGGGGGCTTCAACTCCGTGCATACCCTGGGCCTCGCCCCTGCGCGCTATGTGCTGGTGGACGGCAACCCCACCGGGCTCGGCCTGACCAGAGAGCGGCTCACGACCATGGAGGCGGCCAAGCTGCAGGCCGGCGAATCGGCCACCAGCCTGGACTTCGTGCTCTCCGACTTCGAGGCTTTTGACACCGACGAGCGTTTCGACATTGTCATCTGCGAGGGTTTTCTGCCCCTGCAGTTGGACCCGAAGAGCATGCTGAGGCGCCTGGCCACCTTCGTCGCCCCTGGCGGGGTGATGGTCTGCACCTGCGTCGACGCGGCCTCGTACATCCCGGACCTCATCCGTCGCGCTGTGGGTCAGGCCCTGGTGGACCGGAGCCTGCCGCTGACGGAACAAGCCCGGGCCCTGGCCCCGGTGTTCGAGCGGCACTTCGCCTGCCTGCCGGGCATGAGCCGGCCTCTGGTGGACTGGATCCTGGACAATGTGATGCATCCTTTCTTCGGTCAGCTCATGCCCATTTCCGACGCCATCGATGCCCTGGACGGGGAGTTCACCGTCTACGGCTCATCCCCGCATCTGCTCACGGACTGGCGCTGGTACAAGGACATCTGCGACGAGTGCGACGGGGCCAACGAGCATGCCCGCCGGGCCTGGGCGCGCAACATCCACAATCTCATCGACCACAGCGTGGTCTTTCCGGAGCGCGACGCCGAGGAGAATCTGGCCATGCTTGCCCATGCCGACGCCTTTGTGCGGCACTGCTTCGCCTTCTATGAGGACCGCTCCCCAGACCTGCTCTTGGACATGGCCCTGGAGATCCGCGCCGTGGCCGAGAGCGTGGCCAGGGTCGGCGAGCAGGCTGCGGGCACGGCGCAGAAGCTGCATGACGGCGCCGCGGCCCTGGAGGCCGTGGCCGGGGGCGCTGCGAGCCCTGATTTCGGGAGCTTCGTCAGTCTGTTCGGGCGCAGCCAGCAGCATCTTTCCCTGGTGCGGGTGCGCTGATGCTCGAACGAATCAACGACGAGGTCTACTACCTGCGCGGCGATGCACGGGTTTTGGACGCCAAGGCATTGGAGCTGGTCGAGGCCAAGGCCATGAGCAACCCCCGGCTGCGCTGCCGCATCTGCATGCACGCCAGCCCGGATGCGGCCATCCATGAGATGTTCCTGGCCCATGGCCGGGACGTCTACGTGCCGCCCCACGCCCACGGCGACCGCGCCGAGAGCTTCACCGTGATCACCGGGCTGGTGACGGTGTTCCTCTTCGACGCGGAAGGCCGGGTGGAGCGCATCGTCCCCATGGGCCCAGCGGGCTCGGGCCGCGCCTTGTCGGTGTATATCCCGGCCGGGCTGTGCCATACCCAGATCTTCGAGTCGGACGTGGTGGTCTTCCACGAGGTCACCAGCGGCCCCTTCAAGGTCAATGCGGTGCGCATAGCGCCCTATGGCCCCAGGGACGACGACGCCCGGGCCGTGGCCGCGTACAAGGCCGAGCTCATGGCCCTGGCCGCCGCGCAGGCCGCCGCGGCCAGGGACTAACGCGGAGGGATCCCATGCACAGGCACAGCATCATCATCGGCGGCACCAAGGGCAGCGGCAGGGCCCTGGCGCGCACCCTGGCGGCCGCGGGCGAGGCGGTGTCCGTGGTCGGCCGCCGCACGATCACCGGCGCCGAACTGGGGCACGAGTCCATCCGCACCTTCTCCTGCGACATCACCGATTCCGCGGCACTGCCCGGACTTCTGGCCGACATCGCCGCCCAGAACGGGCCCTGGACCTCCCTGGCCTTTTTCCAGAAGTTCCGGGGCGAGGGCGACACCTGGCAGGGCGAGTGGGACGTGAGCATCCGGGCCACCACGAACATCGTGGACCTCTGCGTGGAGCAGACGGCCGGGCAGGGCGCGCCCGAAGGCGGCCGGGCCATCGTGGTGGTGGGCTCCGTGGCCGGCCGCACGGTCATCGCCGACCAGCCCGTGAGCTACCACGCGGCCAAGGCCGCCCTGGAGCACATGGTGCGCTGCTGGGCCGTGCGCCTGGGGCCCAGGGGCATCCGTGTGAACATGGTCTCGCCCCATGCCGTGCTCAAGGACGAGTCCAAGGACTTCTACCTGGGCTACACCAGGCTCATGGAGCTCTACAAGGAGATCATCCCCCTGGGGCGCATGGGCACCTCGGAAGAGATCGCCGGAGTCATCCGCTTCCTCTGCTCGGAGCAGGCGTCCTATGTCACGGGCCAGAACATCCTGGTGGACGGGGGAATCACCCTGCAGATGTCCGAGGGGCTCATCCGCAAGGCCCTGAACATGGAGCGCTAGGTGGGCGGCCTGCCGAACTACCGGCGGATCAGCCACTGTCTGCTCTGCGGCGGGGCGAGGCTGCACCACGCGCTCAAGCTCAAGGCCATGCCCCTGCCCAACGCCTACCTGGACGCCTCCCTGCGCGGCCAGCCACAGCCCATCTATCCCGTGGGGCTCCATCTCTGCCTGGACTGCGGCCAGGTGCAGCTGGTGGACATCGTGGACCCGCGCACCGTTTACGAGGACAACATCTACACCAGCCGCAGCTCCCTCGGCTTTGTGCAGCATTTCGAGCGTTACGCCGCCGACCTCGTGGCCGCGGAGCGGCCCGCCCCGGGCAGCCTGGCCGTGGACATCGGCAGCAACGACGGGCTGCTCCTGGAGGCCTTCCAGAAGCTGGGCCTGCGCGTGCTGGGCGTGGAGCCCGCGGGGCGCATCGCCCGCCTGGCCGAGGCGGCCGGGGTGCCCACCCTGGTGGAGTACATGGGCGTGGACCTGGCCCGGCGCATGGTGGCCGAACACGGCCCGGCCCGGCTGGTGACCGTGAACAACCTCCTGGCCAACCTGGACGACGTGGACGAGCTCATGCGCTCGGCCCTGATCCTCATGGCCCCGGACGCGGTGCTGGTGGCCGAGACCGGCTCCCTGTCGGCCTTCATGGACAACATGGGTTTCGACACCTTCTACCACGAGCACATCTCCTACCTCTGGACCGGGCCCGTGGCCCGTCTGGCCCAGCGCCACGGCCTGGAGCTGGTGGACGCCGTGGTCACAGCATCCAAGGGCGGCTCGCAGCGTTACGTCATGCAGCGAGCGGGCGCGGGGCGGAAGCCCAGCCAGGCCCTGGGCCGGCTCATGGCCCAGGAACGGGACCTGGGCCTGGGCGGCCCGGAGATCTTTGCCCGCTACCAGCAGCGCATGGCCGAGGCCCAGGCCGCCCTGGCCGGGCTGCTGGACGCCCAGCGAGCCGCAGACCGCCGCATCGTGGGCTACGGCGCCTCGTCCAGCACCACGCCGCTGGTCTACCAGTTCGGCCTGGACGCCTGGCTGGAATACCTGGTGGACGACAACCCGGACAAGATCGGCACCGTAAGCCCCGGCAAGCACATCCCGGTGCGCCATCCGCAAGAGCTTTACAGCGACAAGCCCGGCTGCGTCTGCATCACCGGCTGGCGCTACTGGCGGCCCATCGTGGCCAGGCACAAGGAATTCGCCCGGCAGGGCGGGGTGTTCGTCCTCCCCCTGCCCGAGCCCCGGCTGCTCACCGCAGCGGACCTGGACAGCATCTGACACCACAGCCGCAAGGACAATGATGGAACGCTCCTTTTCCCGCGACACCTGCCGCCTCTGCGGGTCCAAAAACCTGCACGACTTCCTGCCCCTGGCGGCCTCGCCCGTGGCCGACGCCTTCATCCCGGCCGCGCGCCTGGAAGAGCCCCAGGGGGTGTTCCCCATGGACCTGTGGCTGTGCGGCGCCTGCGGGCACGTGCAGCTCCTGCACATCGTGGAGCCCGAGGACATCTACCGCGACTATCTCTACGTGACCCAGAGCTCGCCAGGACTGGTGGCCTACTACGCGGACTACGCCAGGGAGATGGCCGAGCTGGAGCGCCCGGCCAAGGGCGCCCTGATCATGGACATCGGCAGCAACGACGGGGCCTTGCTGCGCGCCTTCCTGGGCCTGGGCCTGGGCCTGCGCGTGCTCGGGGTGGACCCGGCGCGCAAGATCGCCCAGCAGGCCACGGCCTCGGGCGTGCCCACCATCCCGGAGTTCCTGACCCCGGACCTGGCCCGGCAGATCCGCGCGGAGCACGGCCCGGCGCGCATGATCACGGCCAACAACATCGTGGCCAACGTGGACGACCTGGGGCCGTTTTTCGAGGCCGTGACCACGCTGTTGGCCGACGACGGGGTGTTCATCCTGGAAAGCGGCTACTGGGCCGACATCGTGGACAACATGCTCTTCGACACCGTGTACCACGAGCACCTGTCCTATTTCGCAGTCCTGCCCCTGCAGCGCTTCGTGCAGAACACGAAGCTCCAGATGGTCCACGCCATGCACACCCCGTCCAAGGGCGGCTGCCTGCGCTATGTCTTCGCACGCCGGGACGGTGGCCGCGCGCCCTCGCCGGGGCTGCTGGCCCTGGCCGAGGCTGAGCGCGCCCGCGGTTTGGACACCCTGGCCGCCAACGAGGCCTACGCTCAGGTCATCGCCGGCCTGCGGCAGTCCACCCGCGAGCTTCTGGCCGGGCTCAAGGCCCAGGGCAAGAGCATCGCCGTGTACGGCGCGTCCAACACCACCACGACCCTGTTCTATCACTACGGCCTGGGCGAGTTCATCGACTACATGGTGGACGACAACCCCATCAAGCAGGGGCTCTTCAGCCCGGGGCTGCACCTGCCGGTGTACCCCTCCCAGGCGCTCTACGAGAAGCGCCCGGACTACGTGTTCATAGCGGCCTGGCGCTTCTGGAGGCTCATCGTGGACCGGCACCCGGACTTCGCGGCCGCGGGCGGGCAGTGGATCATTCCCCTGCCCAGGCTTGAGGTAAAATCCCTGTAGGGATGGAGGTTGGTCATGTTCGTGCTCGTCTACAGCCTCGCCGCCATGGGGCTGACCATCCTGGCCCAGGCCCTCATCTGGCGTGCGCTTCAGCCCAGGAACCACACCACCCTCATGCTGAAGGTCTTCGGCTGGGGCTTTGCGCTGGCCGTCTGCGCCCTGGCCGGCCTGCTGGCGGCCTGGCCCGACGTACTGTCGTCCTTCTCCACAGGGTATGCGGTGGGATTGTTTGCGCTCTTCTATGTGCCCATGGCCCTCATGTACATTTCCTTCCACACGCTGCTGCAGTTTGACAGCCCGACCCTGACCATCGTGGCCCTGGCGGCCGAAACCGGAGCCCAGGGCTGCCCCGAGACCGAGCTGGCGGCGCTGCTCGGCAGCCGCGACATGGTGGCCGAGCGCCTGGAGGAGGCCCGGCAGGGCGGCCTGACCGAGACCGTGGGCGGGTCCATCCAGCTCACGGCCAAGGGCCGCATGTACGCGAAGATTTTTGATGTGGCGGCCAGGGTCTTCAATCTGCGCAGGGCCGGCTGATGCTCGCCCCGGATCGGTTGGCCCTGTGCCTGCTGCTGGCTCCGCCGGCCTGCATGGCCGTCAACGTGGCCGTCTTTGTGGTGATTTCCCACACCCTCTGCCGCAACCACCTGCTGGCCCTCATCGTGTCCTTTGCCGTGGGGCTCGCAGCCCTGGCCGGGTTGGCGGCGCCGCTCTGGCAGGCCTCTCCGCTGCCGGGACTGGAGACGGAGTCCGGTCTGGCCCTTGCGGCCTTGTCCTACGGGGCGCTTGGCTACGGCTATTTCACCTTGGTCAACCTCACGGCCACTTCCCTGCGTATCCGAGCCCTGCGGCACATCCTGAACGCGCCCGGGCAGAGCGTCACGCCCGAGAGCCTGCGGGCCGCCTATGGCGCGGGGGATCTGCTGGATGTGCGGCTGGAACGTCTCGTCCAATGGGGCCAGATCACCCGCCGCGAGGGCCGGGTCTTCGTCACCGGGCAGCCCGGCTTCCTGCTGCTGGCCCGCGCGGTGGGGTTCCTGCGGCGCTATTTGCTGCCCGGGCAGGGCCCGTAGGCCCGCCGCGCCGTTTGAGGCCCAGCGGCAGGGCGCGCCTGCGCGAACAAGGGTTGCTTCCTGGAGGGGCGAGGGGTAATGGGTGACAACCCGTTGGGGCTGTGGCGCCGCCGCAGCCCGCGAAACGGCCTTCACTTACGGAGTACGCCACCTTGATCAACGACTACCTGAACCACACCTGCGACATAACCGTGCTTGTGACCTGCTATAATGAGGCCGAGTTCATCGCGGCCACCATTGAGGCGGTGCTGGACGCCCTCAACAACGCCGGTGTCAGCTATGACGTCATTGTCATGGACGACTGCTCGAGCGACAATTCCTTTGAGGTGATCCAGAAGTACCTGGCGGAGCGCGCCGATCCGCAGGTGCGCATACTCCGGAACGACCAGAACCAGGGCCTTGCCGCCAATTTCGTCATGGGCGCGCACCTGGGCAGGGGCAAGTACTATCGGCTGTGCTGCGGCGACAACCCCGACACCACCGAGGCCCTCACGGACATATTCCGCCATGCGGGCAAGGCCGACCTCGTCCTCCCCTACCAGCCCCAGGACGAGGTGACCGGCAAGCCCGCCCACCGCAAGATCATTTCCAAGACCTTCACCTGGCTGGTGAACCTCTTGAGCGGCAACAAGATACGCTACTACAACGCCCTGCCCGTGTACCGGCGCTTCCATGTCCTGCGCTTTCCTCCCGTGTCCTACGGCTTTGGCTTCCAGGCCGACATCGTCACCCGCCTGCTGGATGAGGACATCACCTTCATGCAGATCCGCCATCTGGGCTCAACGGATCGCAAGCCCGACAGCTCCACGGCCTTGTCCATGCGCAACCTGCTCTCGGTCATCCACACCTTCATTGAGATCCTCATCCGCCGTGTCCGGAGAATCATCTACGGCAAGAACCTCCGGCGTGCCCAAGAGATCAGCGCCGGAGACTAGGCCATGCGCCGACTGCGTGAACTCTTCCTCCTCCTGCCCCTGGCGGGCTGCTACGTCCTCATCGGCCGGAACAACCCGGAGCTGGCCTCCCGGCTCCCGCTGTTCCTGGCTTTTTTTGCGGCCTTTGTGGCCGTCCCGGCCCTTGGCCTGGGCGGGCTCCTGGTGCGCCTGCCCCTCTCGCTGGCCGAGCGGTTGGCCCTGGGCTCGCCCGCAGCCCTGGCCCTGCTCTTCGGCCTGACCTGGGCCGGGGCTGCCCTGCACCAGCCGGCGCTGGTCTGGGGCCAGCCGGTCCTGGGGCTGGTGTTCTGCGGTCTGGCCGCGCGGTTCAACCGGTGCGGCGGCCAGGGCGCGGAGAGCGCAGGCCCCGCAGAGTCCTGCCCGGCCCTGGCCTGGGGAGACCTGCTGTTGCTGCTGGCCGTGCTCACCGCCGGATTGGCCCTCTGCCTGCCCAAGTTGGCCGCGGTGTCCCTGCCCGATTCCGCCGCGCTGCTGGACTACTACACCGACGACACGGGCCAGGCGGCCTACACCTTTGCCGTGCTGCGCGCCCTGGAGCACGGCCTGCCGGTGATGCAGCCCTACGTGGCCGGCCCGACCTTGAGCTACCACCTTTTGTACAACTACTGCCAGGCGGCCTGCGCCTGGGTCACTGGCCTGCACCCTCTGGACCAGACGCTCCTGTTGTGGCCCCCGGCGCTCTGGCTGCTCCTGGCCGGCGCTGTGGTTGCGGGCTGCCGCCGCCTTGCTGGCTTCAGCGCCCTGGAGACGGCCCTGGCCGCGGTCCTGCTTCTGTTCAGCGCGGGCTACGGGTTCTACTCGGCGCACGGGGTGCAGCTATTTGGCTACCACCACAGCTATTTTGCCGGACTGCCCGCCGTGATCCTTCTGGCCTGCACGCTGTACGGCTACCTTTCGGGCCGCACCCAGCGCCTCTTCGCCCTGCACGCCGGGCTGCTGTTCCTGGTCGCTGCGGGCACCAAGGCCATGCTCATGATGCTTCTCCCGGTGTGTCTCCTGCCGGTGTTCGTCCTGCGCATGCTGCGCCGCCAGACGCGCTGGCCGGAGTTCGTCCTGGTTGGCCTGAGCCTGGGCACGGTGGCCCTGCTGCGCGTCATGCTGTTCACGGACACGGAGCGCGTGGCCCTGCGGGCGCCCGCCCTGGGCAAGCTCTTCATGGGCTTTCTGGGCAACCTGGGCGAGATGGCCGTGGCGCTGGGGCTCTATGTCATCCTGGCGCTGCTGGCGGCCGAGGCCAACCCCGTGCTGCGCCACAAGCTCGGCCGCGCCCGGCAGTACCACCTGTTCTGCCTGGCCTATGTGCTGGTGAGCGCCCTGCTGCTCAAGATGCTCAATTTCCAGGGCGGCGACTTCTACTTCTACTGGCATGCGCGGGTGCTGGTGCTGCTGGCCTTTGCCCCTGTGGCCGCGCACCTGCTGCGCTGGCGCACCCCGAGATTTGCCCCGGCGGTTGCCATCGTGTTGCTCCTGGCCGTGGGGCTGATGGTCAAGACCATGTTCTTCGTCCCGGCGGATGCCGGGCAGGCTCAGGCCGCCACCGGCAAGGTCATGGACCAGGGCGAGCGCCAAGGCCTGCGCTGGGCCGCGGCGCACCTGGACCGCCGGGCGGTGTTCTTCACCAACAAGAACACCTACATGGCCTCGTACCTGGGCGGGTACATCCCCCTGGACGTCTATGACTATTTGGGCTTCAGCGGCCTGCAGGGCTGGGCCTGGGCCCCGGCCTGGCTGCCGGAGGCGAGCCTGCGCCTGGCCCGGGAGCGCCTGGCCCTGCAGCGGGCCTTTCTCCAGGCCCCCCGGGCTGAGGAAAAGGCCCAGATCCTGGGGGGCATGGATGTGGACTACTACTTCCACTGCCTCCGTCTGGCCGCGCCGGACTTCGCTGTGCCGGCCTGCCTGCGCGAGGTGCACCGCACGGCCTCGCTGGTCATTTACGAAAACGCCTGCCGCAACGCGGCGTCTGTCCCGGGGTCTCCCCGGACGCCGTAGGGCTTGGCGGAGGCCGGGAGGCTTCGGGCCGCGGCCGGCGCCAGGTTGCCTAGGTCCAGGTTTTCAAGTATGTTGGGACACTGACGGCGGGGCAGTGGCGTATCAATGCTGGGGGAGGATGTGGAAGCCAAACGAAAGGGCCTGATCTTCGGCGCCGCCGGAAAGCTTGGCACGGCGCTCACCCGTGTCTTTGCCGAGGGCTGGGATATGCTCCCCGTGGACAGCCGCGAAGTGGACGTCACCGACAAGGGGGTTCTGCGCCGGCTGTTGACGCAGCTGCGACCCGAGGTAGTGTTCAACGCCAAGGTCATCGGCGGGGTCGACGTCTGCGAGCAGATACCGGGCCTGGCCTTCCGCATCAACACGAGCCTGCCCGCGCATCTGGCCGAGCTCTCCGCGGAGCTGGACTTTGCCTTGGTGCATTTCAGCACCGACGCCATCTTTCCTGACTGCCAGCCCGGCTCGTACCACACGGAGTCCAGCCCAGCGGTCCCGATCAACGCCTATGCCTTGAGCAAATTCGGGGCGGACTGCCTCATCCCGGCCATAACTCCCAAGGCATACGTCCTGAGACTCTCCCGGCAGTTCGGCGAGCGGCCCCTGCCCTTGCAGTTTGTGGAGCGCATGATGGAGCGGGCCTTGCTGGGCGCGCCGCTGCTGCGCGTGGCCGACGATGTGGTCTGCTCGCCAAGCTCCAGCATTGACGTGGCCCGCCGGGTCAGGGAATTTGTCGAGGGCGCGGAGCCCTTTGGCCTGTACCATGTAGCCAACCAGGGGCAGGCCTCGCTGCATGAGTTCATGAGCGTCGCGGTCGAACTCCTGGGGCTTGCGACGGTCATTCAGGCGGTGCCTTCCGAGGTCTTTCCGGGTCTTGGGCGCAGGAGCAGCGTCACTCCGCTCTGCTCGGAAAAGATTCCGCCGCTGCGGCCCTGGCAGGAGGCCCTGGCAGACTTCTGCAGGGAATTCAAAGCCAGGCGCTCTGGCCAGGCGTGAAGGTCCAAGGCGGGGCATAGCCGCACTCGCAGCGGCAAGGCTTCCGCACGCCGCATCCTGGGCCCAAGGGGGCCACTTCTGCTTCGCCCGGACATAGGGACCGCGCCCCCCTTGCCGATATCCAGGATTCCGGACCCCAGGCAGCGATGAGGGAGAGGTCCCATGCCAACGCGCAAGGTGTTGTTCGTCACGGACCGGATCGGCTTCAACGAACCCACATCCGTGCCCATCCTGTCGGCCCTGGCCAAGGGCGCCGGACACGGCGTCGCCCTGGCCGTGCTGGACCAGGGAGTCCAGAAGGCCGTCGCTGCCGTGCGCAGCTTCGAGCCCGATATCCTGGCCTATTCCATCTCCTCGTTCAACGCGGACAAGTATTTCGCCATCAACGCGCTGCTCAAGCCCCATTCCAGGGCCTTGTCCGTGTTTGGAGGGGCGCACCCGACATTCTTCCCCGAGTGCATTGAACGGCAGGGCGTGGACGCCGTCTGCATCGGAGAAGGCGACCACGCCTTTGTGCAATTCCTGGACACCCTGGGCAGCGAGGCGGTGTACGGCACCCCGAACTTCTGGCTCAAGAGGCCGGACGGAGCCATCGTGCGCAATCCCGTGGGCCGGCTGGAGGAGGATCTCGACGCCCTGCCCTTTCCGGACAGGGAGCTGCTCTTCCAGCACAGCTTCCTCCTGCGCAACCTGCCGATCCGGCTGTTTTTCGCCGGCCGGGGCTGCCCGTTCAACTGCACCTACTGCTTCAACCACCAGCTGCACCGCCTCTACAGGGGCAAGGGCCGGATCCTGCGCACCAAGAGCGTGGGCTACCTGCTGCGCGAGGTGCAGGACATCACGCAGCGCCTGCCCACGCGGTTCATCCGCTTTCAGGACGACATCTTCGGGCTCGACCAGGACTGGCTGGCCGAGTTTGCGGAGCGCTACCCCAGGGAGGTCGGCATCCCCTTCAGCTGCCAAACCCGGCCCAATGTGGTGACGCTGGAGTTTTGCCAAAGACTCAGGGCCGCGGGCTGCCATTCCCTGGCCCTGGGGCTTGAGGCCGGCAGCGAGCGCATCCGCCGGGAGGTCCTGGGCCGCAAGATGAGCGACCAGCAGATCGCCTCGGCCCTGCGCGCCGCAAAATCAAGCGGCCTCAGAATCAAGGCCCTGAACATCCTGGGCAATCCCGGCGAGACCCTGGAGGACATCCGCAAGACCTTGCGCATGAATCAGGACGGCCGCGTGGACTTCGCCGAAGCGACCATCTGCCAGCCCTATCCCGGGACGCGGCTCAATCAGTATTGCCAGGAGCACGGCTACCTGACCGGGGAGAACACCCGTTGGGAGCCGATGTTTTCGAGCTCGATCCTGAACCTGCCCGAAGACTTCAAGCAGGTGCTGGTCGTGTATCAAAGGATGTTCCAGCTCCTGGTCGTCTTTCCGGGGCTTGAGCGGTTCGTCCCCCTGCTCGTGTCCATCAACAAGTCCGCCCTCGGGCGTCTGTTGATCGACGCGCTCTACCGCATCACCTATGGCCTGCACAACCAGGGCCGCATCTTCCCGGCCAAGGTCCCGTTTTTGGTGCGGCTGCACGCCGCCTACCACGTGCTGTTTTCCCGGGAGCGCACCTGACGGGACGTGGGTTGCGGGGTCCTGCCGGGGGTCGGCATTGGGCTTCAGAGATCCGGGCTGGCCGGCAGGGCGGCAGGCCCCATGACTCTGGTCTTGACAGGAGCGCATGGAGCGCCGAGAAGATTTCAGCATCGCTGGCGCGGTGGAGCGCTGAGTCCGCGGCCCTGGCCGCCGTGCATGGCCCGGGAGACCCGCATGGATTTCAACCGGCCCGCGCTGTTGGAGCGCCATCTCCGCCGTCTGGTCAGCCGTAAGCCGCACGCCGGCGGGCGTGTTGCGCCCCCTTGATGCGGGCGCGGCCAAGGCCGGGTGCGGCCGGTGCCCCCGGGAGGCTTCGCCCTTTCGTGCCGCTTCCGCGGGGCGCACCGCCCTCGCTGATCATCTGCAAGAACGCCTGCCGCGCGGCCCAGCCGGGCGGCAGGCTCACCGGAGAAGGAGTAGGATGTGGACGAGACGAACACCAGCACACCTAAAGCCCCAGACCGCCTTCAGGCCGCCCTGGCCGCCCCCTGCGAGGTCCGCCTGGGCACGGGCACGGGCCGCGTCATCGCGCACATCCCCGAGCTGGGCATCCTGGTGCGCGCGGACAGCGTCGAGGCCGCCCACGCCGAGGCCCTGCGCCAGCGCGAGTCGCGCATCCGCGAATTCGCCGCCGAGGGGCTGCTGGACGCCCTGCCCGCGCCGAACCTGGCCTCGTCCGCTTGCGCTGCAAGGCCAGGCCTGCTGGGGCAGCTCAAGGTCTTTCTGATCAAGGCGGCCGTGGTGGCGGCCTTGTTCCTGGGCGCGGTGAACATCATCAGCAATGGCCTGCGCGACGTGGGCTACACCCTGGAGAAGAAGCTCGACGGCGCGGCCAACATGAGCGCCGAGGCGGTGGAGAAGAACCGCGCCAAGGCCGCTCAGGTGGCCGAGAAGCTCGGCCCCATCGTGCGCGAGCTATCCGCGCTGTTTGCCCGGCCCGAAGCGCCAGCCGTGTCGCCCGGCGTCGCCCCGGCCTCGCCCGCGGCCTCCAACAGCACAGCCAGGCCCTAGGGCGGGAAATGGAAGAGACGACCCGCGTGTCCACTGCGGCACAGATGGAGCCCGTCGCGCCTGGGATAGCGGTCAAGGGCGGCCGCAGGGGCGGCCGGCTGCTTGTCCTGGCCGTGCAGGTTGGGCTGTCCGGTGTGCTGGTCTACCTGGCCGTGCGCGGCCTGAACTGGGCTTCCCTGGCGCAGATGGCGGGGCGGCAGAGCGCGGGATTTTTCGTCGGGGCCGTGCTGCTCAGCGTGGCCGTGACCTTGGTTTACGTCCTCCGCTGGCATGAGGTCCTGCTGGCCATGGGGCACCGGGTGGCCTTGCGCAATCTGGCGCGGCAGGTCTTTGTGGGGATATTCTTCAACAACTTCGCGCCATCCATGCTGGGCCAGGATGCCATTCGGACCTATTATCTGGGCCGCGACACGGGCTACGTCACCGCCGGGGTCTCGGTGCTGGTGGACAAGATCATGGGCCTGGCAAGCCTAACCGTGCTGGGCGCCATGCTCATCCCGCTGCTCGGGCTCAAGGGCCCTCTGTTCGCCGGGGCGCTCACGGCCTCGCTGCTGTTTTCCCTGGCCTGCGCCGTGGTGCTTTTGGCCGCGCGCCTGCCCCTGGAGCGACTGATGCCGCCGTTTCTGGCGCGCTGGTCGTTGGGCCGGCGCATCCTCGACCTGGCGCAGCGCAGCCGGGCCAGCGCGGGCAGCGCCGTGACCCTGCGGGTGCTGGCCGCCAGCCTGGGGGTCATGGCCGTGTCCATGACCGCGCAGGCCGCCATCTACTCCTGGTTCCTCCTGGCGGCCACGGGCGCGTCGCCCAGCATTCCGGCCCTGGTCGGGGCCTTGTGCCTGGTGACCACGGTGACCAACATGCCCGTGAGCGTCAACGGCATCGGGGTGCGCGAGCAGGCCCACGCCCTGATCCTGGCCGCCCTGGGCGTGCCCCTGGAGGCTGCGGTGGCCCTGTCCCTCCTGCAGTATCTGCTCCTGCTGGCCCAGAGCCTCATCGGCTGGGGTCTGTGGATGACCCGCAAGCGGTCCACGCCCGCTGTGAGCCTCTGAGCGCAAGCCTATAGGCCAGTCTAGCGACCGGGCTTCCGGCCCGACCCGGCCGACCCGGCCGGTCTGGCCCGGCCCCCTGTGCCCTCGTCCTGAAACATGCGGTCGTAGATCCGGTTGTCGTCGGGAATGCTGAAGTAGCCGTCCCCCACCGTCTCCGGGCTGCCTGCGGCCAGCAGCTCGCCCACGGTGGCCGTGGCGTAACCCCGCTGGCGCAGCAGGGGCAGAAGCGCCCGCAGCACGGCGGCCGTGTCACGCGGAACCTGGTTGGCGTGCAAGAGCACCAGGGAGCCGGGCCGGATGGCCTCGGCAATGGCCAGGGCCCTGGCAGAAGCGCTGCCGCTCCCGCCTTCGCCAACAACGTCCCACTGGATCACGGCCAATCCCAGATTGTTGAGGAAGGCTGTTGTCTCCGCATTGCCGCGGCCATACGGCAGCCGGAAAAGCCACAGCGGGCGTGGCCCAAAAGCCGGCTGACCGGCCCCGGCGCGCCTGCGGTCCAGCTCCTCGCGCAGTAGCTCGGCCTGGGCGTTGGTCCACAACACCTGCTCCGTGCGTCTCGGCTCCGCAATGACGGCCATGTTGGCATGGGTCCAGGCGTGGTTGCCCAGCTCGAAGCGTCCGTCGGCCATGAGGCTCAGGGTGGCCTCGGGGTGGGAGCGCATCCACTTGCCGCCGGCGAAGAAGGTCGCCCGCGCGTTCCCCCGGCGCAACGCGTCCACCAGGGCGGCGTCATAGCCGGTGACATGCACCGAGCGTTCGCAGAGGTCAAAGGTCAGGGCCACGCGCCGGTCGCCAGCGGGCAGGGCCACCCGGCGGATGATGCCGCGCAGCCTGTCCGGCAGGGCCGCCGGGGCCTGCAGCGGTTGCGTGCGCAAGGGGGGTGAGAGGTCAGGGACCAAGAGCTGGCGGGCCTTGGTAGCCGATGTGGGAGCGCCGGGTCGTTTCGGTCTGGAGGCCAGGGCCGACTGGCTCAAGCAGGCTAGGCCGAAAAGTACAACAAACAGCAATAAGACCGAATTTCGGGCATGCATGGCGTTCAACCGGGCCTCCTGATCCTGCTGGGCAGGGCCTGGGACAGAATTACGCCAGCCCCTGCGCAGACGTCAAATGCGGGAAGGGCCTCCGGGCGGCCCCAGAACCCCCAGGCCCCCCCCAGGCTCAGCGCCTGCGTGCGCCCAGGCCGATGCCCACAAGGGTGGCGGCCACGCCGAGGAGTTCGGCGGCCCCGGCCGGCCGGGCGAAGAACGTCAGGTCCCAGACGTAGGCCAGCACGGGCTGGAGCAGCAGGATGAGCCCGGCCAGGGACATGCGCGTCTCGCGCAGGCCGCGGCTGATGAGCACCCAGCCCACGAACTGCGAGCTGACGCCGTAGGCCGTCATGAGCAGCAGCGGCATGCCGAGGTCCAGGGCCAGGGTTTCGCCGCGCAGGAGCACGATGGGCGCGAACAGGGCGGTGGTGAAGAGCGAATTGGCCGTCATGGCCGCGAGCTGCGAGTTCTCGCCGCATTCGGCCAGGCTGCGGTTCAGGGTCAGGATGAATCCGGCGTAGAACAGGCCGGTCAACAGGCCGAAGAACACGCCCAGCTGGTAGTCCTGCCCGGCGCTGGCCCAGGCCGGGGCCACGATGGCCAAGAGCCCGCCCATGGCCAGGGCCAGTCCGGCGAAGAAGCGCAGGCCGGGCTTCTCACGCAGGAAGACGATGCCCCAGGCCGCCAGCACGAAGACCTGGAAGTTGCCGAAGAGCGTGGCCAGGCCGGGCCCGATATACAGGATGGACAGATGCCAGCAGAGCAGGTCCACGGTGAAGAAGGCGGCGCAGGCCAGAGACCAGAGCACGCCGCTGCGCGGCATGTTCCAGACCTTGGAGCGCGGCTCGCGGCTGCAGAGGCTGGCCGCCAGCAGGCACAGGCCGCCGATGAACACGCGGTGGAAGCCCGCGGCATCGCCCGAGACCCCATAGGGCGCGGCGAGCTTCACGAACACGGGCGAAAAGCTGATGATGGCTGCGCCGAGGACAAGCTGGATCATGGGGCCGGAAACTCCTTCAGGCGTTGGCGCGCGGCCCAGCACGGGGCCAGGGGCAGGCGTGCGGCCAGGGCGATTCCGGCCTCGGAGACGTGCGCGCGCCAGGCCCAGCATTCCACTCCGGCGGCCAGGGCCACGGCCAGCGCCTCGGCGTAGGCCGGGTCGATGGCCTCGGCCGGGGCGAAGCAGCCCCCGTCGGGCCGCTGCACAAGAAAGAAGAGCGCCGCGCGGCAGCCCTCATGCACCAGCCGCGTCAGTTCCGCAAGGTGTTTGCGCCCGCGCTCGGAGGCGGCGTCGGGAAACTGGGCCTGGCCGTCCTCCACCAGGGTCACGTTCTTGCATTCCACGTACAGGAGCGGCAGGCCGCTGCCCTGCTCGGGCGTCAGCAGGGCGTCCAGGCGGCTTTCCCCGGTTATGGCCTCGCGGGTCAGGCGGGCGTACCCGCGCGTCTCGGGCAGCAGCCCGGCGCAAAAAGCGGCCTCCAGCAGTCGGTTGGGCGTGAGCGTGTTCACCCCCACCCACTGGAGGCTGGCGGGGTCCGGCGCCTTGCCCAAGCAAGGAGCCCCCGGAAGGCCGAGGGCCTCCAATGTCCACTTCAGAACTCGGTCGGGATTCCGGGCCGGGGAGAGCAGGGCGAAAGCGCCGGGCCTGAGCAGGCCCAGCATGGACCCGGTATTGTTGGTGTGGGCGCGCACCTCCCCGCCCGTGGCCGGGTCGAGGGTCACGACCGTGAAGCGCTTCGCGCGGCGCACCAGGCGCGTCATACAACAGCCGGGCGCAAAGGGCAGGAGCAGGCGCGCGGCCTGGCCCCCGGCCTCAGACATGGTGCGGCTCGCCGTCCTTGTCGTCAGGCCTTCTGCCCAGCAGGTTCAAGCCTTCGCCGGGATACGCGCGGCGCTCGGTCACGGGAGTAAAACGCACGGGCGCAGGCCAGACGTCAGGAACGGGCTCCGCACCTTCGCGCGCCCAGGCCGTAGGTTTGCTGTCGGCCATGACCGGGTTTCGGCGCAGGTCCACGCCGGGCACGGGAGCGCTGAACTCCACGGGAATGTTGTTGGGGTCAAAGGAATAGAGCGAATGGATGAAGCCGTGGTCCACCACCTCCGACACCCAGAACCCGGCGGCGTCCAGCCGGTCGCGCAGCTCCCAAAGGTCATCCTGGCCCTCCACGCCCAGAGACACGTGGTCAAAGGTGAACGGACCCGCCACCGGCGCGCCATGGTCCTTGTCCGGACCGGGTTGAACCCCAGGCCATTCGAAAAAGGCGACCATGTCGCGCTCCGTGAGCTCGAAGAAGTAGTGCCGGTAGCCCGGATGCCCCAGGCCCGCCACCAGCCGCAGGCCAAGCAGGTCGCGCCAGTAGCGGATGGTGCGGTCCATGTCGCCTGTGGCCATGGCCAGATGATTGATGCCGGTGAAACGCATGGCGCCTCCAGAGGGCTGCTGTGTGACAGGCCGCGCAGGCCAGGGGCGCTGCCCCTGGACCCCGCCAAAGGGCCTGAGGCCCTTATCGATGCTGTCGCCATCCGTAAGGCTCGCGTGGAACCGCTCACCTAACGGCTGCCGCTGGAATCCCCATTACGCCGAAAGGGCTGTT
>JAHJLB010000024.1 GCA_018822105.1 Pseudomonadota bacterium | reverse complement strand
CACCACGAGCAGATCCCCGAAGGCGTCCTTGATGAACTTGACGTTGTTGCCCACGTATTGCGCGGGCGTGTTGATCTCGTGGGCGATGCCCGCGGCCAGCTGGCCGATGGCCTCCAGCTTCTGGGACTGCAGGAGCTGGGACTCCAGCCCCTTGCGCTCCGTGGTGTCGGTGATGACGGCAAAAATGCTGCTGGCGCTGCCCTCCTCGTTCAGGGTCTGGGAGGAGGTGACCAGGGTGTATATGTGCCGGCCCGAGGCGTGCTTCCAGATGACCTCCTCGGCGTGGCGGATCTCGGCTCCTGGATTGAGTATGGCCGCCAGACGCGCCAGGCTCTCCTCGGCCACGAACTCCTCGGGCCTGCGGCCCAGGAGGGCGGACTTGGGCCAGCCGAGCATCCTGGCGAACTGGTCGTTGAGGTAGGACATGATCCCGCCCTTGTGGAGGATGAGCAGGCCTTCATGCAGGGCCTCGATGAGGGTCCTGTAGCGGGCCTCGTTGCGGGCCAGGCGCCGTTCCGCACGTTTCCTGGAGGTGATGTTCAGGTGCGAGATCACTGCGCCGTGGGCGCCCTTGCCGCGCGGGGTGGCCTCCAGCAGGTACCAGTGCAGCGCCGGGCCGGAGCGCGAGGAGAATTCCATACGGAACAGGGGCGCCTGCCCTGAGAGCACTGACTCGATTCCGGTCAGCAGGCCTGGGGCCTGCTCGTCCCCGTTTTCGGCAGAGGCCCTCCAAAAGGCCAGGTAGTCCCCGCCGACGCCAAGGTTCGCGGCCACTGCGGGGCCGTTTTTGGAGCCGGACTGCGTCCAGGTGCGGTTGACCATGCTGATGGCGCCGCTCTTGTCGATGACGCAGAGATAGGTGGACAAGGCGTTCAGGATGGACGCGGTGAGGTCGGCGCTCTCGCGCAGGGCCTCGCGGCTGCGCCGGCGCAGAATGACGTTGGAGAACAGGGGCGCGAACTGGAGCAGCAGCTGGGGGTCTGGAGTCGCGGCCGCCTCGGACTTCTGGCAGGCCATAAGGAACAGCCCCTGGAGCCGCCCGCGGATGGACATGGGGATGGCGGTCAGGCAGCCTATGCCGGCTTCGGTCAGGAGCTTCTTTTCCTTGGCCGCGGCAGGCGGCAGGTGGGCCACGTTGTTGATGGCCAGCCACTCCTGGGTCATGGCGCGTTCAAAGAGCCAGGGGGTCTTGGTCCGGCCCAGGTGCTTCATTGTCTTGGTGAGAGGGGGCAGGGCGCCCGCGTGCCACTGGTCGGCCAGCTTGAAGCGGTCGCGCTGCGGGTCATACTCATAGACCGCCGCGCGCTGCGTGCCGATGAACTGGCAGATCTTGCCCAGGGTTTCGGTCATGGCCGCCGCGACCTCGTTCCCGATGGAGTTGACCAGAATGGAGGAGACGCCGGACTGGAGCCGTTCCTGGTCCATGCGCCGCAGGGCTTCGGCTTCGGCGTGCAGGCGCTTGGTGATGTTGCGCCCGCTGCTGACGAGCACCTCGCGGCCCTTGTAGTTCTGGGCCTGGCAAAGCATCTCCAGAGGGATGGTGAAGCCGTCCTTGCGCTGCAACGTGACCTGGAACAGTTCCGGGGCCTCGCGCAGGGCATTGAGGAACCGTCCAGCCATGTTCTCCCTGTCCGGTTCGGCCATGAAATCCAAAAGGCTTGCGCCGACCATGCTCTCCGTGGCGAGGTTGAGCCAGATGCCGGCGTTCTTGTTGGCGTCCAGGATCTGCCCGGCTTCATCGTGGATGAAGATGGCGTCGGCGGCGTTGTGGAAAAATTCCCGGAACTCCTGCTCGGACTGGGAGAGGCGCGTGTGCGAAAGGTGGGCCTCCAGCGAGCGCTCGATCTGGCGCACCATGCTGGTGAGCAGAGCCTCCTCGTCCGTCAGGAAGGGCTTCTTGTCTATCAGGCCGCATGGCCCGGCGTGGCAGATGGTCACGCTGCCCCGCGTTTGTCCGAAGACCGTCAAGGGCTGCTTCAGGCACTCGCAGCCGTCCTGGTAGTTCTGGCTGCGGCAGGACTGCTCATCAAAGACGATCTCCGCCGCCGTGCTGTCCTGCTCGCGCCAGCCCAGCTGCAGGGCGTTCACCGTCTGGGAGAGCATCTCCTGCACGCTGGCCCATCTGGTGCCCAGGACCTCGGTCAGGCCATACAGCGCCGTGATCTGGCGCACCTTGATCTGCTGCTCCGCCGCAGCCTGGGCCAGGGCGGCCTCGGCCCGCTTGCGGTTCCCGACCTGCAGCTCAAGGTCCTTGTTCATGCGCTCGAAGCTCTTGGCGCGGTCCTCCAGCTTGTCCGTGCGTTCCAGGACGGTCCGTTCCAGGGATTCGTTGAGCTCGCGCAGCGCCTGTTCGGCGGCCCGCGCCCGGGTGACATCTCCGCCCACGAGCTGGAAGACCTCCAGTCCGCCGTCTGCGTTGAATATGCCCCGGCAGGTCCAGTTGAGCCAGAGCTTCTGGCCCGAAGGGGTGGGAACATGCTGTTCGAAGCTCAGCACAGGGTTTTCCTGCGTGATCAGGGCCAGAAGATCTGCGAAGCCCTGTTCCGTGCCCTCGTGCATGATGCTCTGGTGTCCGCTGGACTGCGTGGCCAGATTGTTGCCGAAGATGCGCGCGTAGGCCTTGTTGGCGAAAAGGATGCTGCCGTCGGGCCGGAAGCGGCAGATGAGCTCGCCCTGGTCCTCCACCACGGCCCGGTACAGCGCGGCGCTCTCGGTGAGCGCCTGCTGGTACATCTCGCGCTCCCGCACTTCCCTCTGGAGCAGGGCGTTGGTTTCCTCCAGGGTCTTGGTCCGCGCCCGGACCTCGGACTCCAGCTCCCGATAGACTTGGCGGAACTGTCCCTGGGAGCGCCTGAGCTCAGTGACCTCATGCAGGACGAGCACCAGGCCCTGGAGAGTCCCGTTCGAGTTCCGGCTGGTTGCAAGCGTGGCCGTGAAGTCGCGGGCGGCCTTGCCCTCGCCTTGGCGCTGCTCGAATTTGAGCTGGGCGTCTTCGCCGCGGAGCAGCCGCTCAAGGGGCTCCTTGAGCCACGGGAAGACATCCACGGCCGGCCGGCCGCTGAAGGCGGAGCGGTTTGCGCCGCCCGCAGCGTCTGCCCTTGTCGGAGTGGAGGAGCCCTCGCCGGAAGCTGCGGGCTCTTCCAGTAAGGAGCGCGCGGCCTGGTTGAGATTCTGGATGCGCCCGTCGCGGTTGATGAAGACCACCGGAGAGCCCAGGCTCTCGAACAGGGCCTGGTGAAGACCGTTCTCGTCGCCGATGCGGCTGCCGGCCTCGCCCTGAGCGCCCTGCCCGGGAAGGGCGCACCACTCCGAGGCGACGCCCGCCAGCACGCGGTCAAAGAAGCATTCCACAAAGCCCCTGATCCGGGCGCGCTCGTCCTCGGCCATGGATGAGCCGTCCGCGAGATCCAGACAGCATTGCCGGGAGCATTGGAGCAGGCCGAAGAGCACCGGCAGGCTGTCGCCCCGGGCTTTGTGAGCCTGCGCCTCCTGGATGGCCAGGGCCGAGGCCGGGTCCTTGGGGAGGCCGGTCTCCGGACCGGGCTTTAGGTCTCCGAGGGAGCCGGGCAGCGCGCGCAGCAGGGCCTCGGATAGACCGCCGAGGAAGAGTCGCAGGGTCTCCTCCGACGTTGGAGTGTCCTGGATGTGCCCACGCGCCAGGGCGCAGGACCGCACATGCTCCATGAGCCAGTCTCCGCTGTCAACGACGGTTCGGCTGAAATCCTGCACTGGCGGCCCCCAAAGTGGGTTGAATACTTTCACTATAGCCGTAACATACACGCATTGGAGCATAATGGGCAACTGTTTTGAGCCAGGGGCGGACAGAAGCGGCACCACGCGGCACGGCATCTCCTTGAGCACCCGGATGCCCAACGCCTGGTCGGCCGATCAGGCCCTTCATGCGCCTGTTCACTTCTTTCAATTTCCGCAGCCTTGGGGCTCAGGGGCTTCGAGCTCTGCAAGCTCCTGCGCCACTTTCAGGACGTGGTATCCGTGATGCAGGCCTGACGGCCCGGCTCCGCCACCGGTCGCCCGGCCCCGCATGCTCCAGCAGCCTGGGACTCTGCTCCCCGCGGGAACTGCCCATCTTTGTGTGCGTGGTCTTCTTTGCCGGAGCCACCAACCGAATTGCGGGGACACTGAACCGGGGGGAAGGCCAAGTTCTCTCTGACGGGTGCGTACGCATGCGCATTCACGAATGATCTCTGGTTTGCACTCGCAGTGGAGCACAACTGGAACGAACCATTTCGTCCAAATCGTTTAGCTTATCCTCATGTTTTGCTTTCCGGAAACTGGTCCAGATTTTCGAAGAGCTCTTCGGCATATTCCACTTGCCAGTGGATGTAATACAAGGCAAAATAACAGGCTGTGTTGTTTACAAATCACCCCCCCCATTCCGGTGCGGTCAGTTGTTGGATAGAAACATGAGCCTTTTCTCGGTGTTTTCAGGTTGCGTACACGGTTTTCGGCCCGGGCTTATTCCTTTGGCTGCAAGCCTGATCATGCTTGCAGTTCCTGCCGTTTCCTCTGGCGCGGAGGCACCGTTGGCCCCGGTAGCGGAGCAGAAACGCGCCAGCAGTGAACAAGACCTCCCTGTCACCCTCAAGGCCTCCATCGCAGGGCTCCTGCGCAGCCACGACCGCATCAAGGCCGCCGATTCCGCCGCCGTCGCCGCGGGCCACATGCTGGAGCGCTCCAAGGGCGCCTGGTACCCCCGCCTGAACGCATCCGGCGAGGGAGGCAAGGAGGATGTCGACTTTCCGGGCACGACCAAGAGCACCAGCAAGCTTCGCAATGCCCAGAGCCTTTCCGCGACGCAGACTCTCTTCGACTTTGGCGCCACCAGCGGGGGGGTCAATCAGGCTGAGGGGGTGCACAACGAGGCCGTGGTCATGTTGGGCATCACGCGCCAGGAAGTGTCCCTGCAGGGTGTCACTTCTTTTCTCGGGCTTATCCGCACCCGCGAGATGCTGCGTTATGCTGTGCGTTCAGAAGAAAACATCAAGAGACTCTCCGGCATGCAGGAGGCCCTGGTGGAGCGCGGCGTGGGGCTGTCCTACGAAGAGCTTCAGATAAAGGCGCAGCTATCCAACTCCCAGGCCCACCGCGTCAATGTCGAACGCGCCTACGCAATCGCCAGGAACAATTTCAAGTCGGTCTTCGGCGTTGCCCTGAGCGATTCGCAGATAGATGCCCTGGTTCTGCCTTCCCTGCCCAAGAAAAGCATGCCCGCGAACCTGGACGAGGCCATCGCCAAGGCTCTGGAGTCCAGCCCAGCCTTGCTGGCGCTTGAGCAGACCCTGGCCACCAAGCAGGGCGACCTTGAGGTGCGACGGTCGGCGATGTTCCCTAGGCTGGAGGCCGTGGCCGACGTTACGCGCAAGGAGAACGACCAGGGCGAATCGGGGGTCCGCTCCGAGAGCCGGGCTGGGCTGCAGGCCAGCTACAACGTCTTCTCAGGCTTTCGCGATGTGGAGAATGTCAATGCCGCAAAAAGCGACATGACTTCCGTCCGCATGTCGATCCTGGACCGCCGTAGGGTTGTCGAGGAGCGCGTGCGCAACGTGTGGAACGATCTGCAAACGTTGCTCAAAACCATCTCCCTGTATGAGAGCCAAGCCAACCTGACCTGGTCCTACCTTGAGCTTGTGAAAAAGAAGAAGGATATGGGCGGTGATGTCACCATTACGGAAATCATCACCGGCGAGCGCGATTACATCACGGCCACAAGCAACAAGGTCGCCTCGGAGATTGAGCATATTACCGCAGCCTACACGCTGCTCAACCAGATGGGGCTGATAACCCCTGATGTCGTTGAGAATTGAACGGGAATGGCCCGGCATTTTTCCGCCGCGAGGCAGGGGAACTTCCCTGAGCCTGCGACCCTGCCACCTGTGACCCGGCAAGCCTGATGAAAGAGCTCTACCGCCGTCTCTCCCTGAGATCCAGGCTGACCTGGGAGATTCTGTTCGCCTCCTTTCTCGCCAACCTCATGTCCGTGGCCACCTCCGTCTATGTCATCCTCGTGCTCAACCGCTACGTGGGTTACGGGTTTGACGGCACTCTGTACACCCTGACCTCCGGCGTCCTCATCGCCTCTTTCCTCGGCATGGGCTTCTCCTCGGTGCGCGGCAAACTCGCAGCGGCCATCAGCGTCTTGCCAGACCAGGAGCTGAACGAGGGGTACCTGAGGACGCTCGCCCGGGGCAAGCTCACGGCGCTGAAACGCATGCCGGCTGCTCGCCATCAGGAAATGCTGTCCGCGCTGAAAAGCGTGGAGGCCGCCTATGACGCAGGCAACATCTCCTCCATTCTCGACGCTCCGTTCATCCTCCTTTTCCTGCTGGCCATCGCCCTCATCCACCCGCTGCTGGCCCTGCTGACCATCGTGGCCATCGTGGCCACCACCATGTTCACCCTTTCGGCCATGCGCGGCAGGGCTCCCCTGGACGACCAGCTGCGCAAGCAGACCCTGGAGCACAACAATCTGGCGGTATCTGCCGTGGCCGGCGCCGAAACCGTGCGCGCTTTCCTGGGCGGCGATTTCCTGCGCCGGGCTTGGCGCCAGCAGGTACAGTCCCTCCTCGCGCTGCGGCAGCTTCTGACCGACCAGCAGGACCGCGGACGTTTCCAGCTGGAATCGGTGAGCGTATTCCTGCGCGTCTCCATCTATTGCTTTGGCGCCATCCTGGTCGTTTCCGGGGGCATGAGTGTGGGGGGGCTCATCGGCACAAGCATTCTGTCCTCCAAGGCCATGCAGATGGGGTCAGGCTTTCTGCGTTCCTATCTCGCTGGGCGCCAGGCCGAGGCGGCCCTGGCCCAGCTCGCGGAGTATCATTCCCAGCCCCTTGAACCGCTGTCGGGCACGGCCCTGCGCGAGTATTCCGGCCGCCTGGAATTGCGCGACGTGGGCTTCGCCTATGCCGGTTCCACCGGGCCGATCTTCGAGTCCTTGAGCTTCACCCTGGCCCCTGGGGCGGTCCTGGCTGTCACCGGTTTCAACGGTTCCGGCAAGTCCACCTTCTGCAAGCTTGTCACCGGCATCCTCGAACCCGGGCGGGGTCAAATCCTGGCCGACGGGGTCGACCTGCGCCAGTTCGCCCCGGACTGGTGGCGCAGGCAAGTCCTGTATCTTCCACAGGAACCCCTGTTCCTGAACGCCAGCATCCGGGAGAACATCACCCTGGCCGAGCTTGAGCCCGAGGCTCTGGCTTCGCAGGAGCGCCTCAATCAGGCCGTGCGCGCCTCGGCCCTGAACCGGTTCCTCGATCTCAGCGCCTCGGGTCTGGACATGGAGGTCACCGAGGGCGGGCGCACCCTGCCTGTAGGCATCCGCCGCCGCATCGCCCTGGCCCGCGCGCTTATGAACCAGGGGCGGCTGGTGGTCTTCGACGACCCCACCGAAGGCCTGGACTCCGAAGGTTGTCTGGCGGTGTGCAATGTGCTGAATGCTCTGGCCAAGGTCGGGGCCACCATCATTGTGGCCACGGCGGACCAGAACGTCCTCAAGGGCGTGGGCTACGTGCTGGACCTGAACCAGAAGCCCACCCCCGGCTTTGCCCCGGCCCTTGGGCCCAAGCCTGAGGAGGCCGAGTGAGCGAACCTGACGCCTCCGTGCTAGGTCCGAAAGCCGCCTACTGCGCCGTGGACCAGACCCTGGCGGCACACCGAAGGTTTCTTTACCTTTGCGGGTGCCTGCTGGTCTTGAGCCTGGCCTGGTCCGCCTGCACCAGCCTGGACATCGTCAGCGAAGCCGTTGGCGAGGTCATTCCGCGCACCAAGGTGAAGAAGATCCAGCACCTGGAAGGTGGCATCGTGCGGGAGATCCTGGTCCACGAAGGCGACCTGGTGAAACAGGACCAGCCTCTGGTGGTCTTGGACGCCGCAGCGGCCGAGGCCAACACAGAAGAGCTTGATGTGCGCCTGGTTTCCCTGCAGATCGAATCCACCCGCCTGGAGGCGGAGGCCAAGGGCCTGCCTGCCCTTCAGTTCTCCGCGGAGATGGAGGAGAAGCACAAGGACCTCGTGGAGCAGGCCCGGAGCCTGTTTCAGGCCCGCCAGAAGCGCGTACAGAACGACACAGCCACCCAGGCCATGCGCCTGACCCAGCGCGAGCAGGATGTGCGCGAAATCGGCGCCAGGCTGGAAAACCTCCGGCGCAATCTGCCCCTGGTGCAGCGCCAGGTGCAGCGCAGCGAAGATCTTTACCGCGAGCGGCTGATCAAGGAGGACGAGCTCATCGCCCGGCGCAAGGAGGAGAACAACACCCGCAGCGCCATTCTGGAGACCTCCGCCGGGCTCGCCCGCGCCCGATCGACCCTGGTCGGCGCCCAGGACGACCTGGCCCACGCCCAGGACCGTTTCCGGGAAGAGGTGGAGACCGAGTACAAGAAAGTCCAGCGCGAACTCATGGAGCTTACCCAGCGCATGAAGAAGGTGCGCGACAGCCAGGACAGGACCACCCTGCGCGCGCCTGAGGCCGGAATCGTCAAAAGCCTCAGCGTGGTCAGCGAGGGCGAGGTCATCCAGCCTGGCATGACCGTGGCCGAGATCGTTCCCGCCGGGGACAAGCTGGTCATCGAGGCGCATCTCCCCGTCCAGGATGTCGGCTACGTGCGGCCCGCGCAGCTCGTGGTGGTGAAGCTGGCCTCGCGCGACGCGATGCACTTCGGCAACATCAACGGCAAGGTGCTGCACGTGAGCCCTGACGCCGTGACCCAGGTCGTGCCTGGGGGCATTAGCACCTTCTACAAGGTGCTGGTGGAGACAGACCAGGACCACTTCCTGCGCCGGTCCAACCGCTACGACCTCTTCCCCGGCATGCGCGTCATCGTGGGCATCCACATCGGAAAGCGCACCTTGCTCGGATATCTGCTGGAGCCCTTCATCGACTCCATGAGCGGGTCGCTGCACGAGCGCTAGGCGCCAGGAGCAGAAAGGAAGGGAGCATGGCCTACGCCTATCGGCTGGACGACCCGCAGACCGCCTACATCCGCCTGAGCCGCGCGGACATCGCCGGGGAGCGCCTGCGCTGCTTCCTCGTGCTGGACAAGGTGACCCACCCTCTTGGCCGGGCTGTGCTCAGGCAGGACACCCTGATCCTGGCCGACGACCTCTGCGAAGTGGAGCGGATCATCCTGCGCGCCAGGAACCGGCAGGTCTTCGTTCTCCTGCGCGATGAAGCCGGGACCATGCCCGAGCACGCCGAAGTCCTGCTCTTCCATCATTCATTCTTTGCGCCGTTTTTCGACTACGCCAGGGCCGTGCCGGACACCCGGAGCTATGCCCGGCCCGGGCTGCTGGCCTGCTTCACCCACGCCTATGACGACAACAAGATGTTGCGCTTCTGGGAGGCGCACTACTCCAGGTTTGTTCCCCACTGCCAGCTCTATGTCCTCGACCACGGCTCGCCGGTGTCGCCCAGGGCCGTGCTGCATCCGGAGACCAATGTGGTGCCCCTGCCGCGCGGAGCAGTGGACCACGCCAACATGGCCCGGTTCTGCGGTTCGTTCCAGCGCTTCCTGCTCTCCCAGTTCCGCTGGGTGCTGCACTCCGACGCTGACGAACTTCTGGTATATGAGTACGGGGCCGAGGGCTTGCTGGGTATGCTGGGGGAAGAATCCTGCCAGGGCATTCTGGCCCCGCGGCAGGCCTTTGAGGTGCTGCACGACCCAGCCGTCGAGGCGCCGCTGCACCCTGGCGAGAGCGTTTCGGCCCAGCGTCGCCACCTGCTGCCCGCAGGCGCGCTGTACCACAAGCCCATGCTGGCAAGTGTTCCTGTGAGCTGGCTGCAGGGCTTCCATCTGGCCTTTGAGGAGCACGAGGTGCGCCTGGAGCCTGCGCTGTGGCTTCTGCATCTGCAGGCGGCGGATCTTGAACTGCTGCGGGAAAAAAACCGCAAGTGGAACGCCCTGCCCCTGACAGACCAGGACAGGAGCATCTGCCCGCAGAGCCGGCCCGTGGAAGCGGCGGCGCTGGAGCAATGGTTTGCCGAGAAGCTGCGTGGGGAGGACCTGGCGAGCGTTCCGGAGCAGCTGCGCGGGCTGTTCTAGGGCCGGGCCAGAGGGCCGCGGTTCAGGGGCAGGCGGGCCGGGAAGGCCGCGCCGGGCCAATGGGCCAGGGCCTCAAGGCACGACCGAGTCCACGATGACGACATCCGTGGGCTGCAATCCGAGGCCGGAGAGGCCCGTGACCGTGGCGAGGATGACCACCGCGCCAGGGCCCGATCCATCGGCGTCAAACTTCAACTCGTCGCCGACGCGATACCAGCAGGCGTTCGCGTCTGCTGCGGCCGCCGCAGCAGAGTCGTAGACATGGGCCTGGGCCTGGGCAGTGGTTTCATAGGTGAAGCCGCCGCCCGCGCTGGCCTTGAGAAAGGCGAACTTGTCCAACTGCACGCGGCTGAAGTCCTGGATGGTGTCGCCGCCTTCGCCTGGCGTCTTGTAGACGAAGTAGTCCGCGCCGCTTCCGCCCTTGAGCGTGTCGGCCCCGACGGCGCCGTACAGCCTGTCGCCCCAGTTGTTTGTGGAGCTGTTGCCGGTGCCGATGAGGGTGTCGCCCTGCGCGCTGCCGGTGATGTACAGGTAGCCGTTGGCGCTGAGGCTGCCGTCAAAGGTGAGGCAGTTTGCGCCGGTGAGGGCCGAGCCGTCCACATAGATGGCGGCATCTCCGCTGGCCGGGCCGCTGGGATGGCTCACGTCGGTGAAGAGGCTCGCCAGGATCTTTATGTTCGCTGTGGAGTCACCCAGGATGATGTGCTCAAAGCCGTCCACGTTGTTGAGGTCGGATGCGGCAGCGCCCGTGTCGGTGAATTTGAGCGTGTCGTTTCCTGTGCCTCCATGAACGGTGTCATTGAGGTCCATGGTGCTCATGTTGACGGTGTCGTCGCCGTTGCCGGCATTGATGGTGTCGTTACCCGCAAGGCTTGTGATGGTGTCGCCGCCGTCGCCGCCGTTGATGGTGTTGTTGCCTGCCGTGCCGGTGAGGGTGTCGGCGAAGCCGGAGCCGGTGAGGTTCTCAAAGGTGGAGACGGTGTCCGTTCCCGCGCCGCCCGTGACCTGAGGGGTGGCGATGGCCAGGCTCACGGTGACGCCGGAGCCTGCATTGGCGTAGCTGAGTGTGTCGATGTTGTTGCCGCCGTCCAGGGTGTCGTTGCCCGCGCCGCCCTCGATGGTGTCGTCGCCGTCAAGGCCGTTGATGACGTTGTCGCCGGAGTTGCCGGTGAGGAAGTCAGCAAAGTTTGAGCCGTTGAGGTTCTCGAAATTGGAGACGGTGTCTGATCCTGCGCCGCCTGTGGCCTGGGCGGTGGCAAGGGCCAGGCTCATGGTGATGCCTGCGCCGGCGGACAAGTAAGTGAGCGTGTCTGTGCCCGCGCCGCCGTCCAGGACGTTGTCGCCTGCCGTGCCGCCCAGGGTGTCGTTAAAATCCGACCCGATGAGGTTTTCAAAGTTGGAGATGGTGTCCGTGCCCGCGCCGCCCGTGACCTGAGGGCCTGCGGTGCCCAGGCTTATGGAGACGCCGGCGCCGGCGCTGGCGTACGTCAGGGTGTCGATGTCGGCCCCGCCGTCCATGGTGTCGTCCCCCGGGCCGCCGTCAATGGTGTCGTTGCCGGCGTCGCCCCTCAGGGTGTCGTCGCCCAAGGCGCCCTCGATGGTGTCGTTGCCGCCCTTGCCCTCGACGTGGTCGTTGCCCTGACCGCTCTTGATGGTGTTGGCGCTGGCGTCGCCGTAGATCTTGTCCGCGTCGCCGCCGCCGGTGACATTGACGACGCTGCTCGAAACCTGGGTGACCCCAGCCGCGCCGCCAGGGGCCAGGCCGTGGTTGGTGTTGGTCTCATAGTAGTCAACGTTGCGCGGGGCGATGAGACCGGTCACCGGGGCGTCCAGGTCCACATAAAAGCCGCTGCCGTCGCCAGCGACACCGGACAGATCAAGATGCGTCGGCTGCGGGGCGGTTTCCTCGGTGCTGACCAGCGTCTCGGACTTGGGCTGCTCCTCCACCTGCTCCGCGGCCAGGGGCGAAAGATAGACCTGCATGCCGCCGTGCTGCGACCCTGGTCCGCCGTGGTCCGAATGCCCCAACGTAAAGAATGTCCCGGCGTTGTCCTGGCTGTCCAGATGGTCAAAGAGGTGCAGCTTGGCCTGCTGGTCCCCCGGCTGCGAGGCCAGCTTGACCGCCTCCGCCAGGGTCAGCGCTTTTTGCTCGGCATCAAACTCTTGTGCCGCCTTGGCGGCCAGTTCCGCTGCGGCCTTGGCCTCTGCGGCGGACTTGGCGGCGGCCTCTGCCGCGGCCTTTGCCGCCGCTTCGGCGGCGGCCTTGGCCTCCGCGTCCGCTCCGCTGTGCGCTGTCTCCTGGGCAGCCTTTGCCGCGGCCTCTGCGGCGGCGGCCTTGGTCAGGGCCTCGGCCTGGGCCTTGTCAGCCGCCGCTTGGATTGCCTGAAGCTTGGCCTCGGCCTTGCCCAAGAAACTCTGCTGAACGCTTGTGGTAAGGGTATCGGTAGGGGCGCCTTCCTGCTGCAGCGACTTTGCTGTCAGCGCCTGGAAGTACTTGAACTCCTGCGGGGTCATGACCAGGACTGGTCCGGAGCCGAAACGCCCCACCTCCAACTTGACGCCGGACTGGCTGAGCACCTGGAGGGCGCCGCCGCCCAAGGGCTGGATGATGACGGGTTTGCCATCGAAGACCATGACCAAGTGGTGCTCATTGCCCAGGCCTGGGGCCGGGATGGTGTGCGCGGTTTCGGTGCCGCGGATGCCGATGGTGGCCAGCGGGCTTTGAAGCTTGAAGGTCTCTGGGCTGTGCTTGACGATCTCGCCGGTGACAGCGCGGAAGGTGCCCTGGGCCATCTTGAACAGCACCTGTCCCGAGCCCTTGCCCGCGTCGTAGACATACTGGTCCAGGCTGACCTTCGAGCCCTCGCCAACGTTCAGGACCGTCTTGTCCAAAAACTGGATGGAGCCGGCAGAACTTTTGGCCGCCACAAGGGTGTCGCCCTTGAAGACCGGAGCGCCGACCTCAAGGGAGCGATCACCGCCCGAGCCAGAGGCGGAAACCGTGCCTTTGATGACCTGCGCGACGCCAATTTTATCGGCCATGGACCATCCCCTCAAAAAATATCATTTTGGCCTATGTCGTCCCTTGATTCCAGCCCAGCGCCGTCAACGACGCAGCATGCAGTGGCAGCGCGCGGAGTGAAATCCGGACGCTAGTTTGCAAAGACGTCGAGGGTGAGCGTACCCATGTTCAGCAGCATTGTGTAAATGCCGATCTCGGCTTCGGTGCGGGCGATCACGGCCTGATCGAGCGAGGAAAGGTAATCCCTCTCGCCGATTATTATCGTTATGGGACGGATGGTGGCGCCCGACATCCTGCCTTCGTCCAATTTGCCAAGAAATACCTTGAGAAGAGCAGACTGGTTTTGATTGATCAACAGGTTCTGTCTGGCCGAAACGACCTGCGCCCAGGCATTCCTGCTTTGCTCCTCCACTTGACGCCGAGTGTCCAGCTCAGCCCGCAGCATCCTCTGAATGTTTGCCTTGGTGGCGTTCACCCTTTCGGTGTCCTGGAAGCCGGAGAACAGATTCCAGCCAAACTGCAGCGAAGCCCTCGCCTCACTGCGTAGTCCGGCGACACCCTGGTCGTTCTGCCTGTTGCGACCTTCAAGGACGACGTCGAACCTTGGAAAGAAGGCCGCCTCGTTCGCCTTCAGCTCAGCCAGGTTCGCTTCTCGTGTTTGCTTCATGATCAGCAACTGCGGATGAGTCTGAAGGGCAGTTGCCACGGCTGCGTCGAGGCTGGCGGGGATGACGGCCTTGTCCGGGACGGGGTAGGTCATGCGCTGGAGCTCATCAGCGGAAGGTCTGAACCCGAAGACCGCGGCAAAAAAGTTGAGCGCCACAACATGGTTGTGTTCGGCGCGGAGAAGGTTTGCCCTCGCCCCGACCATTTGGGCCTTCATCTGCAGCGCGTCATAGGAAAGGGCCATGCCGCGCTCAACCATGGCGTCTTCAATGCCGGAAAGCCTTCGAATGCTTTCGACAGAGAGTTTGGCGTGCCGAACGTTTTCGCATGTCTTCAGCAGGTTCAGATAGGCCGTGAGGCCCTGGTAAAGGATGTCCTGGCGGGTTTGCGCCAACTGCGTGAGCTTGGCGTCTTTCTCCGCCGCGGCCTTGTCAATGGTGCCGGGCACTGCGCCAAAGTCGTACACCAACTGTCGGGCGGAGATCGACGCCACCTGGCGGAGCATGCTCGACTCGTGGGCCGGTCGGGTGATGTTTTCATTGCCGAAGTCAATCTTGGCGTCCACGCTTGGGAACAGCTTGGATCGTGCCGCGCCGTGCCGATGCCCGGAGGCCTTGGCCTCGGCATTGGCGGCAAGGATCCGCGGATGCGTCGCGTTGAGCTCGGTGAGCCAAAGCAGGAGCTGCTTGTTGCCATGCCGTAATCCCTGGGGCGAAAGCACCGCAACATCCGCTTGGCTCGTGGCCCGTGAGCTGTCTGTGGTGGACGTCAGCTGGTCTTGAGGAACCGGGGAGTCAGTGGCGGGTCCTGAACGCTGGGCCAGGGTCTGCGCCAATGCCCAGCCGGGGGCGTAAGCCGTTGCCACCAGGACTGAAGCGCATAGCGCGAGAATAAAACGTTTCCACAGCATCACAGTGTGAGGTTTTTCCTATATGTAACAGGCACGAAACATGAGTGAACTCAACATGCATAACGCTTTTTCAAGCGAACGACAAGGATGACCTTCTTCCCGAAAAACTGGTCGATTTTTCGAAAGGCAGGCAGGCCAGCTCACCTGCTGCCCGTAGCTGGACTCGGAGACGTAGCCGAGTAGCTCCGCAATGTCCTTAAAGGAAGCCACGGGCACCACTGGCCCGAGCTGCTCCTCGTGGTATACGCGCATGCGCCCGTCCACGGCATATAGCACCGCCGGGGCGAAGAGCGTGTCCCGAAGGGCTCCGCCACCGGGATTCATCACCGTTGCCCAAGGGCCAGGGCGTCGTCCACCAATCCGCGAAGATAGTCCACCTTGCCCGGCTCCGGCAGGGGGGTGATGTCCACGCTAGGCTCCCAGGGTAGCCGATCCGGAGCTTCGTCACCCCGGCGCAGAAGAGCTCCAGGAACTCGTCCGCGCGCTCCCGTGCCACGTGGATCATCTTGATGGCCGTGCAGCGCTGGCCGTTGAACGTGAGCGCGCCGCGCAGGCACTCGACCACGGCCTGGTCCAGGTCCGCGTCCGCCAGCACGATGGCGGCGTTTTTGGCCTCCAGGCCCAGCATGCAGCGCAGGCGGTGCGGCTTGGGATGCTGGGCCTGCATGGCGTCTGCAGCGCGGTTGGTGCCGATGAAGGCCAGCACGTTCACCCGGCCCGAGGACATGATGGGCGCGAGCATTTCGCGGCCGCCGGAAATGACGTTGATGACGCTTGCCGGGAAGGCCGCGCAGAAGCATTCCAGTAGCGGAAAGATCAGCATCTTGCCGATCTTCGGGGTCTTCATGAGCACGGTGTTGCCCATGATCAGCGCCGGGATGAGGGTGGTGAAAGTCTCGTTCAGGGGATAGTTGAACGGCCCCAGGCAAAAGACCACGCCCAGGGGTGAGCGCCTGATCTGGCCGAGGATGCCCACCTCCATGACAAAGCCCGTGGAGATGTGGTCCAGATCTTTCAATGCCTCAACCGTGTCTCGGCTGTAGTCCACGGTGCGGTCGAATTCCTTGCCGCAGTCGGACAATGACTTGCAGATCTCCCAGGACATAAGCCCCACCTCTTGTTCGCGTCGCGCGGCCATGCGACGTGCGAAGTCCTCCACAGCATTGATGCGCCCGGCCACGCTCATAATAGGCCAGACGCCGCGCCCGTTGTCAAAGGCGCGGCAGGCAGCGTCCAGCGCCTGCATGCCGGTCTCGCCATCGCTGACCGGGCAGGAGCCGATGCGCTACGGCTGCAACTCTTGGCCCTCACGGACGAGGATGGGGGAGTGGATTTCCTGCATGGGGCCGCCCCAGGCACGCAGTTCGCCGCCGATGAGGTATTCCTTGCTGTCGCAGGGCAGCGCGGCGGCGTAGTCGGCGGGGATGGCGGAGGCGCTGGGGAAGAGGTCGGCAAGAGCGGGAGACAGGGGCACGCATCACTCCTTGCGGCAGGCATGGCTAACGGTTGAACTGCAAAGCGCTCGCGGTCCGAATTGCCTTGCGGCAGTCTGCGGAGGCATGGCTCTTGGGCTGGCTGGTGGTTGGCAACAAAGCGGCGGCGATGCCGGGGGGGGACTCCGGGTCGGAGGCCGGGCTGCTCAGGATTCCGTGACGGTGTCCGAAAGATCTCCGGTGCGGGGGGAATGCCTTTCAAGCTCGAGTATGCCGCAGAGGGTAGCCCTGCCCTGCACGTATTGCTCCGCACCCAGACCGCAAAAGGGCAGACAGAGATTCGTCTGGGAACCTGTGCGCCGAGGCTCTTGCCTGCAGGCGGAGCGAGGATCGATTTTCATGGTGGCCTCGTTGTGATGGTCGTTTGCTATGCCAGAAATGACATAATACAGCGCAAGCGTCAACACTCTGCGGAAAAGCGGCCGTATTCTTCTACAGGCTGCTCCAGGGGTGTTCGGCCATGGGAACGTAGCCCTCTCGGCGGGCCTGGATCTCCAGAGGCAGCATGGTTAGGGCTGCCACGTCGGGATCCGGCACTTCGGACAGCTCTCCGGCATCCAGGCAAAGTACAAACGTTTTGCAACAGTTGCAGGCATCGGCACGCTCAAAAGGCCGGGCTGGGTCGCGCAGGACCACCAACCCGTCGGGTTCCTCGCAACCGCAGCCGGGACAGGACACACGCTTGTGCGTCCATTCCGTGGAGCAGCTGGAACAACGCAGGAAGCGCCGCCCGCCATGGGCCTGGATGAACTCCGAGGAATCCCATCTCTTGCGCAGCACACTCATGTTCGGCGCGCCCCCGCATATGGGGCAGCAGGTCTGCTGCCATGGCAGATCCTTGACCAGCGCCAGCAGATCCTGAGCCTGGCGCTCCACAAAGGGCCGCACCAGCTCGGCTGCGGCGAACGCCAGAGTCTGCTCAGTGACGCCAAGCACGGTGACGACGTCGCCAAACCCGGCATCGGCCAGGTTCTGCGGCGGCAGTGCGCCTGAATGGATCGCCTCGGCCAGCGCCTCCAGCTCTGCCGCCAGGGCCGGGAAGGACTGCGCCATGACCGGGAGCAGTTGGCGCGCGGCCTGTGGCAGATGCGCGCTCATGTCCTCGAACCCGCCGCCGACTTCGGTCTGGGCCAGCACAAAGGCACCCTGGCTGAAACGCTCGGCGTCGATGACAAGGGCGGGGCCAGTCCAGCCGGGCGCTGCCTCGCGCAGGCGTGAGCGTACGGCCAAGAGCGGGCCAAAGGCCGTGAGCAGGGGGGCCAGGGCTGGGATGTCTTTGCTGGCACGGGAAAGCGCCTTCTCAATGTTGCGCAGGGCCGCCGGAGTCTCAACTGCTGTGGTCTGCATCTGAAGTGCGCTCCTTGTCTGGAAATGTCTTGAAACGTATTGCTTGATGGCAAGGCCGCCCGGCTCTGGAGAAACCGGACGGCCCTGCGTAGGTCATGGGCTGGTCGTGTTTGCTAGCCCTGTAACTGCTTCGTCGCCTTGCGCAGCGGGGCGAAGACCCCGGCCAGCATCTCCTTGCGGGTCATATAGCCCGAGGAGTCGGAGGCGTCGGCCACGGCGAACTTGTGATATTTACCCGGCGCATCGGCCACCAGGTAGATAATCGACACGTTCTCCATGTCGCAGAGCTGGGCCTTGGGGTTCTCCTTCTGGACGGCCACAAGGCGAGTAGCGGCGATCTTCAGGACGTCGCTGCGCTCGCCGAAGGTCATGGCCCCCATGGCGCAGCTTTTCACGCACATGGGCAGGAGGTTGGCGCGCACCCGGTCGATGCACATGTCGCATTTGACGATGCGCTTGGTCTTGGGGTCCAGCCTCGGGATGTCGTAGGGGCAGGAGGCCTTGATGGCTTCGAAGTTCTCCTTGGCCGTCTTCTCGGTGTAGATGACGGCTCCGGTCTCCTTGTCCTGGATGATGGACCCTTCAATGGATGCGCCGCTCTTGCAAGGGGCGTCGATGCAGTGGCGGCAGGCGTCCGGGAAGAAGACCCACTTCACGGTGCCGTCGGACTCCATGTATTCGCTGAAGCGCACGAGTTTGACGTTGTACCGACCGAGGTCCGGCGGGTTCTGGTGCGTGCCGCGCTGTTTGGTGGCCACGGGGGGGAAGTTCTTCCACTCCTTGCAGCCCACCTGGCAGCCCCGGCAAGCGGTGCAGCGCGTGGTGTCTATGAGTATTGCCTTCGGCATGGTGTATTGCTCCTTTCGTCTAGGGCTGAGGACTACAGCTCAATGACCTTGGTGGCCTTCTTCAGGTTCACCAGGCTGGCCTTGTACTCCGGAATGGTGGTGTTGGGGTCGCCCACCGAGGAGGTCAGCCGGTTCACTGCGTCGCCACACTTGGGCTTGGTCCAGCCGAAGCAGAACGGCATGCCCACCAGGTGCACGGTCTTGCCCATGACGCTCAGCGGCTTGATGCGCACCGTGACCATGGCCACGGCCTGCACCTTGCCGCGGATGCTTTCCACATCCACCACGTCGCCGTTCTTGATGCCCTTTTCCTTGGCCAACTGCGGGCTCATCTCGATGTACTGCTGCGGCTCGGCCTCAAGCAGGGCCGGGCCGTTGCGTGTCTCAGAGCCGGAGCACCAGTGTTCGGTCAGACAGTAGGTGGTGAGTACATATGGGTACTTCGGGTCGGCGTTCTTGCACAGGATGTCGTATTCGCTGGAGTGCACCGTCTTCATGCACGGGTTGCTCATCTGCGAGGAAAACGGGTTTTTGGCCAACGGGGTCTCGGCCGGCTCGTAGTGCTCGGGCATGGGACCGTCCGCACGACCGATACCGTAGAGCTGGCCGTGGCCCTCGGTCTGCATGATGAAGGGGTAGGAGCCGCCCTGGGCCATGGGCTTGGACGGGCCGTCGGGCACGTCGCCCACCCACTTGCCGTCCTGCCAGGCGATGACGGCCTTTTCGGGGTTGTACGGGTTGCCGTTCAGGTCCACGCTGGCGCGGTTGTAGAGCACCCTGCGGTTCACGGGCCAGGCCCAGGCGAACTTGGGATACAGGTGGATCTTGGCCTGCATGGGCGTCTGGGTCAGGTCGCGGCGCTTGGCCAAGTTGCCCTCGGTGGGTGAATACCCGCCGCAGTAAAGCCAATTATAGCTGGAGGTGGACCCGTCGGCCTGCAGCGTCGGGAAGCCGGGAACCAGCGTGCCTTTCTTGTACTCCTTATCGCCGATTTTCACGTCGCGGGTGAAATACCCGTTGATGCGGCGGCACATCTCCTCGGCGTCGAACTTGCCGAGGAAGTCGTGCTTGAGCACCTGGTCGGGCAGGGCGCCGCCCTCGGCCTTATACAGGGCGCGGACACGGTTGATGATGTCGATATACATGTCGCCCATGCTCCTGGCCTGGCCAATGGGGTCGATGGCCTTGTAGTGCCACATGTGCCAGCGGCCGGAATTGGAGATGGTGCCTTCCTTCTCCGCGCGGTAGGCGCTCGGCAGAAGGAATACCTCGGTTTTGATATTTTTGGGGTCCACGCCGGGGCGCTTGAAGTTGTCCGTGGTCTCGTTGTGGAACACCTCGGCGATCACCAGCCAGTCAAGCTTGTCAAAGGCCTTGCGGACCTTGTTGGAGTTGGGGAAGCTCTGGCAGGGGTTTTGGCCGAAGTTCAGGCCGCCCTTGATCTTGCCCTGGTACATCTTGTCGTAGAGGTACAGGAAGGAGTAGTCCACGCCCGTGTCGCACTTGGGCACCAGGTTGTAGCAGAAGTCGTTATCCTTGGTGGCGTTGTCGCCGAACCAGCTTTTCAGCAGGCTGACAATGTACTTAGGCCGGTTTTGCCACCAGTTCACGCTCAAGGGATCGACGGTCTTGGGTGTGTTGGCCCTCTGGTAGTCCTCAAGGGTCTTCCAGGCGGCGCTTGGAATGTTGTGGTAGCCGGGCATATATGCCCAAAGCAGGGCGTGGTCCGTGGAGCCTTGGACGTTTGGCTCGCCGCGCAGGGCGTTGATGCCGCCGCCCGCAACGCCGAAGTTGCCGAGCAGCAGCTGGATGATGCCGGCCGCGCGGATGTTCTGCACGCCCACGGTGTGCTGGGTCCAGCCCAGGGCGTAGAGCATGGTGCCAGCCTTGTCGGGTTTGCCTGTGGCGGCGAAGAGCTCATAGACCTTGAGCAGATTGTCCTTGGACACGCCGGTGACCTGGGACACGGTGTCCAGATTATAGCGCTCGTAGTGGTTCTTCAGCACATTGATGACGCAACGGGGATGGGCCAGCGTCTTGTCGCGCTTGACCATGCCCTTGTCGTCCTTCTCAAAGGCCCACTGGCTGTTGTCGTACTTCTTTTTTGCCGCGTCGAAGCCGGAGAACAGGCCGTCCTTGAACGAGAACTTCTCGCCCACCAGGAAGGCGGCGTTGGTGTAATTCACCACGTAATCTTCGAAGTACAGCTTCTTGTCCAGGATGTACTTGATCATGCCCCCCAGGAAAGCGATGTCCGTGCCGCTTCTCAGGGGCACATGGAAGTCGCTGCGGGCCGAGGTGCGAGAGAACTTCGGGTCCACATGAACCACCTTGGCCCCGGCCTCCTTGGCCTTGAGCACCCAGCGGAACGAGATGGGATGGTGTTCGGCAGCGTTGCTGCCCATGATGAGCACGGCATCGGCATTGGCGATGTCCGTGTAGTGTTGAGTCATTGCGCCGCGTCCAACCGACTCTGCCAGAGCCGGCACAGTGGGGCTGTGTCAGACGCGTGCCTGGTGGTCCGTGTGGACTATGCCCAGACTTCTCAGGAACTGGTGCGCCACGGCGCACTCTTCGTTGCTCAACTGCGAGGAGCCGATGGAGAACACGCTCTCCAGGCGGTTGACCTCAACGCCGTCGGCGTTCTTCAGGATGAAACCCTTGTCGCGGTCGTCCTTGATCTTGCGCGCGATGCGGTCAAGCATCCAGTCCCAACTCTTCTCTTCCCACTTGGCGCTGCCGGGAGCGCGGTACATGGGTTTGGTGACGCGGTTGGGGCTGACGTGCAGGGAGCGCAGGGCCGCGCCCTTGGCGCAGAGACCGCCGCCGCTGATGGGGTAGTCCGGGTCGCCCTCGATGTTGATGATCTTGCCGTCCTTGACGTGGACCAGGGTGTTGCAGCCGCAGGAACAGAACGGGCAGATGGATATGGACTCCTTGCTGCCCTCGATCTTGAGACCGGCCGCATACGCCTGCGCCGGACCGAGATCGATCCCCAGTTTTGACAGCCCGAGACAGGCCGTGCCCGCCCCGAGCAGTTTGATGAACCCTCGCCGTGATACGCTCATTGATCCTCCTTGTGTCATCCGGTCTGGCCTCGACCGGATGGACGAAGCCTTGGCCCTGTTGCGAGCCCAACTATGCCAAGTATGACATAGCAAAAAGGTTGCGTCAAACTTTATCCAATTATTTTCATATGTTTTGTGTAGCAGAAATGCTAGTTGAAGCACAACAAGCAGGGTTGGAATGCTGGGGGGGGCGCTTGCGCTCCTGGAACCGGTCGCACATGAAGGGGAACAGGGCACCCGCACGGCTGACGGCGTGGCGCTCCACCTCGGCGAACCAGGCGCGGTAGGCTCCGGCCAGAGCGATGCCCTCCTGGGTCAGCCTGCAGCCGGACTTGTTGCCGCCGACCTTTTCCACCAGGGCCACGCCCAGAGCCTCCTCCGAGGCCTTGAGCTTGCCCCAGGCCGCGCGGTAGCTCATGCCCAACTCAATGGCCGCCGCCTTGAGCGAGCCGCAGGTCTCGATGCGCTCAAGCAACTGCAATCGCCCCATGCCAAAGGCTGTGTTGCCGCCGCGTTCCAGCCAGAGGTGCAGTCGAATAACAGTGCGCCCGCTCTCCGCCTGCTTCGGCGCGCCTTGCTCATTCATGTCAATTCACCCTCCTCCAGGCCTAGTGGCCAAAGGGACATTTGGGGAACGTGCAGGACTTGCATTCCATGCACATGCCACCGTGGCCCAGACGGGCAAGATCATTGCGGGTTATTTCAAGCCCGGCCAGGACGCGCGGCAGCACGATGTCCAGGCTGGTGGTCTGGAAAAACAGGGCGCAGGCGGGCACGCCGATGAGTCGGACCGTGCCTATGCGACCGACCAGCAGCATGGTGCCGGGCAGCATGGGCGCGCCATAAAGCAGGTCAGTGGCCCCGGCCTCAATCAGTCCGCTGCGGGTCACGTCGTCCGGGTCTACGCTCATGCCCGCAGTGGTGATGACAACGTCGCTGCCGGCCACAAGCAGGGCGCGCACGCAGTCGCTGATCTGCGCAGCATTGTCGGGGGCGAACAGTGTCCGGATGACGCTGGAGCCGAGCGCCAAGGCCTTTTTCGTAATAACCGGTGCGAACTTGTCCTCGATGAGTCCCTGGAACACCTCAGTGCCGGTGACCAGGATGCCGATCTTTGCGGGCTTGAGCGGGACCACGCTAACCAGCGGTCCCCCTATGGTTTCGGCGTCCAGCAGGCGCAAGGCCCTTGCATACAGGTCGCGCCGCAGGTGCAGGGGAATTGCCCGGGTTCCGGCCACGCGCATGCCTCGCTTGACCAGGGAGCCGTCGCGCCTTGTGGCGGCCATGACGTCGGGGACGAGGTTGAAGGCCTCCAGCCGGTCGCGGTCCACCACGAGCAGGCCGTCCTCCTGGGCCTCCAGGTTGACCTTGCCTTCGCGAGCCGGGAGCACCGGCGCGGTGCCGGGACCGGCCAGGGCCTCGGCAAAGGCCAGTGCGGCCTCGTCCTCGTGGACCCAGCCGGAGAGGTCTTCCCCTTCGTCGGCTACATAGAGGTTGTGGCGGCCCATGCGCTGCAGACGGCAGACGTCTCCAGCCTCCACGATCTGGCCGCGCACAAAGGCGGCCTCTTTAGAAACGCCGGGCTCAATGCGCGTCATGTCATGCGCGAGGCGATCACCCACGGCCTCATGCACGGGCACCAGGCGCAGACGCGGTCCGCTCGCGACGATCTCCGGCGTGTGCACTCCGGTAGGCTCTGCAAACGGCGACTCGCCACGACAGGGGCGGCAGAGCTTGCCGTGGCCCGCCGGGTAGGCATCTCCGCAGAGCGGGCACAGCGCGATGGCGCCTTTGCTTCGTTTCTCCAGATGCTCAGGCCGCACAAATATGGGTGCGATGGCACATGCGGAAACCCCGGCCAGGCGGATCTCCTCCAAAAGCGCCGGGGTGTCCTGGTCTTTCTTGGGCTTGAGCTTCAAAAGCCAGGTCTGGATGTTGGGGTATGGGCCGAGCCGCGCCGGGTCCAGGCGCACACGCACGCCCTGGCCGGTGTGCTTGTTGAACAGGCTTACGGCATAGATGCCGAAGTTGCGCACCGTAAGCCAGCCGTTGCCAATGGTGCAGGGCGTGAGCATCTGCACGGCATCGGGCAGGCACCAGGCGGTCTCAACCAAGGCATCGAACAATACGCCTTTGGGCAGGGCGTCCTTGGCCGCCTCGACCATGAAAAAGCCGAGCACAACACCAGGAGCTGGGTAGCCGTGAAAGGTCCGGACGCGCTCCAGAATGCGGTCAAAGTCCTCAGACGTTACGTTTGAAACTTCAACGTTTGGCACTGCTGACGGATTTGCTTTCATTGATCGATTCCTCTTGTGAGCCAACATAGGGGGATGTCGGCGCGCCAACTTGTTATGTCCAATTTGACATATGTCGTATGGGGGAGCCGAGCATGGAATGTCGAGTGTGGGCGACTTGTGTTAGATTTGGCACAGGCTGGCCGCTTAATCTATGCTGAATGGCAAGAAGAAAGGATAGTACTGGTTCCTTACGCACAGAAGCCCCGCAGCGAACATCCACGTTCGTAGCGGGGCCTTGTGTTATTTTGGTGCCCAGGGTCGGAATCGAACCGACATAACCCGAAGGTTGAGGGATTTTAAGTCCCGCGTAGCGACCATAACTAGCCTTCACTGAAAATCCCTTTTGTACAAGAATATCCTTGCCAAGCCTTATTGTGAATGGTATTTGCCTTTCACTGGCCGTCACTGATTTTAACCATCTGTCATGGCTATTTCCTTGTACAGTCCTTGTACAGAATCGGAGGGGTGCCGATGGCATGGGTTCCGTTGAAGAACTCTGATAAGAAGGGCGGGGTGCGCTACCGTGAGCATGGGAGCCGGAGGCACGGTGCCGTGCCGGACCGCTACTATGCGCTTTCGTATTGGTGGGCAGGCAAGGCTAATATGGAGGGGGTCGGTTGGGCCAGCGAAGGCGTGAAGCCTTCGGACTGTTTTGACCTTTTGGAAGTGCTTAAGGGCAATCAACGTCTGCGCCAAGGCCCGTGTACTCTAGCGGAGTTCCGCCAGGAAGGGGACCGGAAAAAACGAGCCTCCGAGGAAGCTCTTCTTGTCGAGGAAAAGCGCCGGGTGACGTTGGAAAGGTATTTTGAGATCGAATACGCTCCGGTTGCAAGAACTCAGAAAAAAACGAGCACTTGGGTCAAGGAAGAGCAGCACTTCAAGTCGTGGATTGGACCGCTCTTAGGTCGTGAGCGTCTGGAAGATATTGACCTCCCGCATTGGGACGATCTTGTGAAGGCCCTGGCCGCCGCTGGCCTGTCCACTCGTACGAAGGAATATGTCACGGGTTCCTTACGCCGGGTCATGCGTTTTGCCTATGACCGCCGCGTAATCTCTAACCCGCCGCCTTCGGGCAAGCGAATTGGTTGCGTTGGGCCGGGCAACAGCAACCGCCGCACTCGCGTGATTAGCCCAGCGGTGGAGGCCGAAATATTGGCTGCCCTGGCGGAAACCGATCTTCACGCTGAAAAGTTTGTTCGCTTCGGGTTTCTTACCGGGGCCAGGGCTTCGGAAATCTTCAACCTCCGGTGGGCTAACGTGGATTTTGTCCGCTGTGTGGTCACGTTCACCGACACAAAGAACAAGGAAACCCGTGAACTGCCCATGACGGGTTCTTTGGAAGAATTGCTTCAGAGCATCCCGCAGGGTAATCCAGACTCGTACGTGTTCACGAAGCCGAGCGGGCAACCGTACGAACAGGGACCGAAGGCCTACTATGATACAGTGAAGCGGCTGGGGCTTAACGATGGCCGTATTGAGCACGACAAGATAACTTTTCATAGCATCCGGCACACAGTCGCCACAAGGTTGGCCCGCCGTCTGACAATCCGCGAACTCATGGACGTAATGGGCTGGAAAGTCATGGCGATGGCGGCCCGGTATATTAAGAGTGACGATAAAACTGTACGTTCGGCTATGGAGTCCTTGGGGCAGAAGGAAGGTGGCAAGGTCGTTCCGTTCAAGCGAGTTGCCGCAGAATAATGGAGGCTTTGGCGCGCTTACGGCCAGGGAAAGCCGTTCAATGTACGCCTGAGCGAAGCGCATGAATCTGGACTTCTTCCTTCTTTCTGCGCCCGTGCCTCCCGCTCCATGCCTGTCGCGAAGATCATAATCATCGGGCTTCTTTCTTTGGGAGTAAACGTCCTATCCATCCAAGCGCCCACGCGTTCGGCTGCGTTGCCTGTGTCAATACCACAAGCACTAGCGCGGCCTAAGATAACCGCGTATGTCGTCATTCGGTCCGTGTCTGCGCTTGTGTATGCGCAACAGGTTCCAGCCCACAATAATAGCAGAATCAATGAGGCAAACACAGATTTACCCATAACGCCCTCCTGTTTTGAAAATCGATATCAGTAATTAGCAAAAAATGGCAAGAGGCAAGGGCTAGAGGTCATGGCAGCCATGAACGCGCAACCCGGCAAAGTGGTTCCGTTCAAAAGAGCCAGCGGCGAGTCCTCTTGACAGAATGACTTGATAGCACTATTTGATAGCAGGACGATATGAACAACAGGCACCGGAAAACACTGGCGGCGGTATTTGCCTTTCCCGCTTCGGGCAGCATCCATTGGGCGGACTTAGAGGCCCTGCTTATCGCCGCAGGGGCCAAGGTTGTGGAGGGGCGCGGTTCGCGCGTCCGTTTTGTGGCCGGAACGCTGGTGGCGACTTTTCATCGGCCCCACCCGGAGAAAGAGGCCAAGCCGTATCAGGTGCGGGCCGTAAGGGAATTTCTGGCAGAAATGAAGGTGAAGCCATGAGCACTATGACTTACAAGGGCTACAGCGCCCGGATAGAATTCAGCGAAGAGGACGGCTGTTTCATTGGCCGCGTGGCGGGCATCCGAGATATCGTCACTTTCCACGGCGATTCTGTGGCGGAGTTGCGCGCGGCTTTCGAGGAGGCAGTCAGCGACTACCTTGAAACTTGTGAACGCGAGGGCTTGAAGCCCCAACGCCCCTATTCGGGCAAGGTCATGCTGCGCATTCCTCCGGAGATTCACGCCCGCGCCGCCATGCAGGCCGAGGCGCACGGCAAGTCGCTTAATCAGTGGGTGGCCGAGGCATTGCAGCACGCGACGTAGGCCGGACAGCCAACTTTCCAGGGCATAGGGGCTGCGAATTTCCCGCCGTAAAAAGCTGCCTGCCCCTGGCGGCCTGGTTCTGGACTTTACGAGAGGCAAGACACGGGAGCACAGAATGCTTACAAAAAAATGGGCTACTGGTGCAGAAATTTTGAAAAGGTGGAAAGCCCTTGATTTTGAGTTGCTTGCAGCATTCAAGAATGGGTTATGCCCGTACGGAACACAAGACGGGGTGAAACTAACCCGTGAATGCCCCTGTTATCAGAGGCGGAACACAATCACCGGGAAACGCCAACCTAAAGAAACGTCGGATATATTGAGACAACTCAAAGTGGATATGTTCAAGGTCGCTGAAGTCCTAGAGTATGAGCGACTTCACGGCATGGTCATTGAGCCACAAAGCCCGCCCACGGCTGCCCCCGATACAAGCCAAGTGGCGGACACTCCGCAGGCGGAAGCTAAAGCCGGAGGCGCTGTAAAAGGGACGAGACAGGGCGGGACGAAGCGTTGCCCGATTACCCAGGAAGTTGCTGCACTATTGTGTGGTGTGACAACGCGGCAACTCCAAAAGTGGGAAAAGGGAATTGAAACTCCTGCGGGATTCCCCGGACGCCATGATATAGCCTTTCTGAAGGCCTGGGCTAATACATACCACCAGAGAAAGTTCTTATCTAAAGAGGCGAGGGCCATGAATCACGCTTCTCCGGTGGACCCGCAAATTATCGCCGCAATGCGAGACGAGGATAACGGGCACGTCTTTGACTAGGAGTGCAACACGAACAAAACACGAATCGGAAAAGATAGTTTAAATTATTTTTTCTGTTCTATTTCTGGCCCTTGCGCGTGTGAGGGCCTTTCTTTTGTCGTAAGTTCACGAACTCTTGCGGAATGTCTGGCGGGTTTTTAGGGACCACGGGATTTCCCCTGTGAGCCCAAACCAACGGACGTGACGTATGATTGATGCCTACACCGAGCTTGAGCGTTCCCTTCCTCCCATCCTTTCCCGAACCGAAGTCCCGAAACTCACAGGCGGGCTAATCTCCGCCGGACGCCTCGCCAATCTCGATTGCTTAGGCCTTGGGCCGCGCCGCATAACCCTTGGCCGAAAGGTTGGTTATACCCGCGCGGACTTCATCGCATGGATGCGCGCCCGTGCTGGCGTGTCTGCGGTGGAGGGCTAACCCCATGTTGTTAGAGACAGGTGCCCGCGCTACGGGCCGTGAGGGGCTGTCTGACCCCGTGAACGCGTTTCGCACCGTCATTGAAGCGGCGGGCCTGCGCCCTGGGGAAATCATCGCAGACGGCGCATTGCACCGCTGCCCTGTTGACGGCAAACCCAACGCCAAAGACGGGGCATACTTGCTCCACCTAGACCCTCCGGCCTCCGGCTGGTGGCAGAACTACTGCACGGTGGAGGCGGACACCTGGACCGCCAAGGAAGAGCGCACCCTGAGCCCAGCCGAGCGCCAGGCGCTACAGGCCCGTATCGAGGTGGACCGCCGCGCCCGGCAAGAGGAAGAGGCCAAGCGCCATGCAGAGGCCGCAGACAAGGCCCGGCGCATCCTGGCCGATGCCACGGAATGCACGGCGCACCTGTACCTTGAGCACAAGGGCGTGAAGGCCTGCCCCGGCCTCAAGATCGGCAATGACGGGCGGCTGGTGGTGCCTGTGCTGGCAGAGGACGGCAAGGCCATAAGCCTGCAAACCATCGCGGCGGACGGCGGCAAGCTGTTCTTTTCTGGCGGACGTGTTCGAGGTGGCTACTTCCCGGTCAAGGGGCAGGATGGACGCCTGTACATCTGCGAGGGCCTTGCAACGGGCTTGAGCATCCATGAAGCCACGGGGCAAACGGTCCTCTGCGCCTTCAACTGCGGGAATCTTGAGCACGTGGCGGCCCATGCTCGCCAGAAATACCCGGACCGGGAGCTTGTGCTTTGCGCGGATGATGACAGGCTAACAAATGCTAACCCTGGCTTGAGCAAAGCGACTGCGGCGGCCTTGGCCGTGGGGGCGCTTCTGGCCGTTCCGAGCTTCAAGGAACCCCTGGACGCACAGGGCAAGGCGCGGACTGACTTCAACGATCTGCACCAAGCCGAGGGCCTGGACGTGGTGCGGGCGCAACTGGCCGGAGCATCCAAGCCCGTGGCAGTGACAGAGGCCCCCATAAAGCCCGTGAGCTTCGCGGCGTTGAATGTGCCGGACGTGGACCCTGCCTTGCTGCCCCCGATCTTGGGGGCGTTCTGCGAAGCCGTTGCCGAGGGCCTGCAAGTGCCTTTTGAGCTGGTGCTTATCAATGCCCTGGCTTGTGTGGCTGTGGCGGGGCAGCGCAAGTTCAAGGTGCAGGTGCGCCCGGACTACACAGAGCCCGTCAACATCTATGCCCTGGCGGCCCTGCCCCCTGGCGAACGCAAGAGCGCCACGGCGGAAGCCTGCAAGCGCCCGCTCATTGATTGGGAGACGGAAGCTCAGGAAGAGGCGCGGGAGAGCATCCGCAACATCCTGAGCGAGCGCAAGACGCTGGAAAAAGCCATTGAAGCCAAGCGGGCCAAGGCGGGCAATGCCAAGACGCCGGAGGACCGCCGGAAGCTCATAGATGAGGTCAAGGCGCTTGAAGCCGAGTTGCCCGAAGTGCCCGCCGCGCCCCGGCTACTGATTGATGACGTGACGCCGGAGGCAATCCCGGCATTCATGGAAGGGCAGCAAGAGCGGGCAGGCATCATAGAGGCAGAGGGCGGCCTGTTTGATATCCTGGCGGGCCGCTACTCCAAGGGCGTGCCGAACCTGGACGCCGTACTGAAATTCTGGTCCGGCGAGGCCGTCCACGTTGACCGCCGCAGTGGACAAAATATCGTGCTCCATGACCCGGCCTTGACCATTTGCCTTTCACCCCAGCCGGAAGTTGTGCGGGGCCTGGCGGACAAGCCGGGCTTTCGTGGCCGTGGCCTCTTGGGGCGCTTCCTGTTCCTGCTGCCCAAAAGCCGGGTAGGCAGCCGAGAGGTAGAGCCGAGGCCCATTCCCCAGGCCGTGCAAGCCCGATATGCGGCCAAGGTGCGCGGCCTTCTGGCCCTGCCGTGGGCGCTGGGCTCTGACGGCAAGCCCGTGCCCTACATCTTGCAGATTGCGCCGGATGCCTACCAGGAATGGGCGGACTTCCATCGTGACGTTGAAGCGGAGCTGCGCCCCGGCGGAGAGCTTGAACTGATAGCCGATTGGGGCGGGAAGTTGCACGGCGCGGCTGCCCGGCTGGCTGGGCTTCTGCATCTGGTGGAGCACGACGCCCCGCACCTGCACTCTATCGGCCTAGGCACCATGCAACAGGCGCTTGGCCTGGCTGCGGTCCTCACGGAACACGCCAAGGCCGCCTTTGCCCTCATGGGCGCGGAGCCGGACATTGAATGCGCAAAGCATATTCTGGCCTGGATTGTGGACAGGCGCGTTGACGCTTTCCAGGCGCGGGAAGCCTTCGAGAAGGTGAAAGGCCGCTATCCGAAAATGGAACAGGTGCGGGCCGGGCTCTCCATCTTGGAAGATCGGGCCTACATATTCCAAGGACAAGGGCCAGCACGTGAACCTGGCAAGGCTGGACGTTCCCCCTCACCTGGCTACAGCGTCAACCCTCTGACCTTCAGGGGTCTGGTATGAGCTTGGCCGCCAAATGGAAGAACCGGGCAGCGGACGGGCCGAACTCGGCTACAGATTCCATTCGCAATATTCGCATAATTCGCACAATGCCCGCGCAACCCAATTCTGCGAATACTGCGAATTATGCGAATGCAATTCCAACCCTAGCCTTGAGCACCGCCGGGGAGCCTTCGGGCCTCCCCTGGCCCATGCCGGAGCCCGGCCCAATCGACACCTGCGCCGCTGCCGGGCGCTATGCCTGCCTCTGGGCTATCGCCACGGCATACGGGGCAGGGCTCACGAAAAACGCTGAAGGCGGGCTTGCCCTCGCATTTCCCAACACGATGCCCCAGGAGGCCGCACAGGCGGTAAAAGATGGCCTTGCCGAGTTGGCCGGGTACATCGGGGAGCGGCTGCAATGAAGATCATCCGAGACACCAGGGAGCAAGCGCCCTTCACCTTTGGAGGCTATGACTGCGAAGTGCAGGCCGGGACACTCACCACGGGCGACTACGCGCTTGCCGGATTGGCGGACCGCTGCGCCGTGGAGCGCAAGAGTCTGGACGATTTGCTGGGCTGCCTAACGGGGGAAGGCCGGGAGCGTTTCCAGAGAGAGCTTGCGCGCGCCGCTGGCCTGGACTGTTTCGCCGTGGTGGTGGAGGCATCCATGCCGGACATGGCAGAGGGCCGCTACCGTTCGCGCATGAAACCTCACGCGGCCATGCAATCCGTACTGGCCTTCCAGGTCCGCTACAAGTGCCCATTCATCTGGGCAGGAAACAAGCCCGGAGCCGAGTACGCAACATATCATTACCTCCGGCACTATCTGCGGGAGGCCTCCGCCAGATACGCAAGTATAGTCAAAGCACACGGCGTTGAAGCGCAAAGGAGCAAGAGCAATGGCTGATAATACAGCGAGAAAGCAGCGGGGGAAGCCCTTCCCGAAAGGTGTTTCCGGCAATCCGGCAGGCAAACCCATTGGAACACGACACAAGGCCACCCGCGCGGCCCTGGCGCTCTTGGAAGGCGAGGCCGAAGCACTCAGCCGCAAAGCCGTTGAATTGGCGCTAGAGGGAAACGTAGTCGCCTTGCGACTCTGCCTAGAACGCCTCGCACCTCCGCCAAAAGATCGGGCGCTTGACCCTGACGCGGTGGAACTGCCGGAACTGTTGCCAGGGAACCTAGCAGCGGCAAGCGCCGCCGTTCTCCGGGCTGTGGTGGAAGGCAAGTTGACCCCGCTTGAGGGCGCGGCCCTCGCCGGGCTTCTAGACGGGCATCGCAAAACCGTTGAGCTTGTAGACCTGGAGGCCAGGCTAGCCGCTGTGGAGGCAGCCCAACAGGAGGGGCACAAATGAAACGCGCGCTCGGCAAACGGATAGAAACCCTTGAGCGCATCTGCGCCGCAAGTCTGCCCTTGGTGCCTCTGGCTGTGGTGTTTGTCTGGCCTGACGGCCATGTGACGGCGAATGCGCGCGAATATCAGAGCTTGGCGGAGGCAGAGGCCGCGTTCCATCCGAAAACGCTATTCATTGTGGGCGTTGAAGAAAAACAAAGGACAACGGCGGAGGATAACAATGGGTAGCCTCAAGCAACGCGTTAAGCGCCTGGAGCACAGGCGGGCCGCCGCACGTGGCCCGGCACTCCACCAAATTACACAGCTTTGGGCTGGTGGCTATGAAGCCGGAGGCACGACTTACCCAACAGAGGCCGAAGCGTGGGCCTCACTTGGCCCCGCAGGTCCGCAGGATTGCCGCTTGTTCCTGATTGAGCAAGCGCCGTCCGATCAAGAATGGGAAGAGCGCGCAAAGGCGTTTATGGCGAACAAATAATACGGAATAATTTCGTGAGCAGGTGCAGTTGTCAGTATGTTCTACAAAACGCAAACAGCTCAGAACAATACATCAACCTGTAGATATTGTGTCTGGTTATTCCCGCATGTTCTTCAATTGTCTTGCTCTGAGATGTCTAACTTGGTAATAATTGTACCGTCAGCTTTGTTGTACAAGATAATCTTTTTTACCAATACGTTGATCCCCTGAAAATGTATTGATGCTGTGACAGGGTGGGAAAGCGTTGCCGAAAAGGCATCCTCTTCTTTATAAGTGTAAACGCCAGACTGATTTGCGGTAACTGGCTCTGCGACGATGGCAACGCCAAGTTTATGGACAAGAGCCATTGCAGTCTCTGGAGCTAATCGTGCAAACAATGAATATTTGTATCTCAATTCATGGCCTTTAGGCAAAAGACTTGGAGCGACAGCTAGGGCACTGGAAACGTCTCCCCAATTTGTAACATTTAATTCATTTTGAAATATTTCAAGTGATTTTACCCGTGCTTTTGCATTGTATGCTGTTGTCCCCGTCCACTCACCTTTGTTCACTGTCGCATGTGAAAGTATTAGAATCTTCATGTCATGTCTATTGTCGCCGTAGTGAACAAGGCCTCCGTCAAACGGAAGAGCGACCAACAGAATGTTATTGTCTGGGTCATATTTGACATCGTAATGAGAGCCAGCCCAGCCGCTAGTGATAGCAAATACATAGTCTTTCTGCTGTGTAGGAATCCTTTTAGAAAATTCTTCAGTTGTTTCAAACTCGCCCTTTGGCTTGAATCTTTTCGAAAGCTCAGTATGAATTTTGCTTGGATTGTCGAATTTTTTCATGTCAATTCGTTCACCGTAGGATGTCCCTACGGTGAATACTATTGTGGCAAAAACAAGTACAAAATTTAGCTTAGCTTTCCACATTGCTTGATTACACATAATCTCCGCCATTGTGTTTATGTTAATGACGTGACAAATGTACCCTTAAAGTGTTCGCAAGTATAACACCTGTGGGGAGGCCGGGACAATTACTCATGACCTTGCTTACTCTTCATGGCGTTAAGCATAGCCCGCGCCTTTGGGAGTCGTTTCCTCAAGTCATCGGTTCGCGGGCTCGCTGTAATTCCGGGGAACCGTGGGTCAAAGTCCGGCCTAGCCCGAAGTTCTTCAGTTACGGCCAAATAGGTTTCGCAAACGTTTACCTCTAGCGCGTAGTCTTTTAATTTTTTGGCAAGAACAGCTAGCCGCCAAAAGCAATAGGGGGCTGGTGGTTCGCTAGAAGATTTATACCGTTTCATCTCTGCATTGCAGCACTTTAACATCACCTGAATATCATCTTTGCTTGTGGCTGCCAGCTCATAAGTCGGGACTCCATTCACCTTTGGCGGAACATGCTTAAAAACTGCTGTTGTCCGTCCATCCGCATACGTTGTCGTCTCAATAAGCGTATTTCCTTTTCGCTCTTTTGAGACGTTTGAACGTGTTGCTTTCAGTGTGACAGTTGACAAGGATGCGCTAGGCCTTGTCTGCGGCTTCTGTATGACGCTTGGCTTCTTCCTTTTGCCTGGCGCGGAGACGATGAAGCGAAACAGCTTTGATATGATACCCACACTGACCCCCGTGCCAAAAGAACTGGCAGACTTGTTAATCCCCCCTAAAAATCAAAGCGGTGCTCCTCAGGAATAGGGCATTTATTCATGTCACCGCCACAAGTCATTAACGACTGACTTGCCCCAACTGTGGTCATCGCCCGCTCTTTTGTGACTAGAGAGTGTTTGTGCGAGCACCAATAGAATTGGACAGTTGTTATTTCTGCGGGGTTGCGCCAACAATTAAGCTCACTGCTTTTATAATGCACTTTCTCTGGCTCATAACAAAAACAATTTTCCATAATGCCCTCATATCCTTCGATTGAAGATGGCCCAGTGGTGGTTCACCAATTAATCAGGCTTGGCGTAGGCTGCGGCCACGGCATTAAACTTGTCGGTGTACAAGAAAATGTCATCTAGGCTTGAAATATAAACGCGCTCTTCTTTCTTCTCTGCATCAAATATTCCCAGCGACTTCTTTTTGCCGTTGAAGTAGAATCGGCAAAATGGCTTGCGGTTATTGTCATCGCACAGAATAGCGCAATAACTTTTGGCGTCCCTCATTGTCACTCTGGCTGGATTGATCGTCTGACGCATGATTGTCTTGACGATGATGAATGCAGTCATTTCTTCTTCTGTGGTTACAACTTCTTCTCCTGACTCTTGGGCCTCTAATTCCTGCACTTCAGAAGTCGGTCCTGCGGAATTATCAACCTTTGCGAGTTCAAGGCGGGAATTGATTTGATCTTTAATGTACTCTTGTATGGCACGGCGGACAATAGTTGAAAATTGTTCCCGTACCTTCGCCGTAACGTGGCCTTCGTGAACGCGGGCAGCGAAGTGGCGAACAAGCCAATCAGATGGAGCGACAACCTCTTCTGCGAATATTTTCTTTACCTCGCTCACGTATTTCAAGCTACTTGCCGAAGACAAAGCTCCGCCAATGTCCCATTTGTCTTTTGATAACTTCTGCAATTCTGGTAGGTATCTGTCGTTGAAATCGCTTAGGTCGATTTCCATGAATGGCTTTGCGTCCATGATATTGGGTTGGTCGAGGTCGGTGAAGAATAAATACTTTGCACCATCTGTTAAAATGCCGATTCTGGCAGACGGGTGAGTTGTAAAGTACCTGTGTAGTTGGTTACACTTCCCAGGGTCGAGTGCCACGCCAAGGGGCTTGCATTCGATCATAATTACCGGAAGGCCGTCTCTCATAATGGCGTAATCAACCTTCTCTCCCCTCTTTGTTCCAACATCGGCAGTAAGTTCAGCGACAACCTCTGACGGGTTGAAGATGTCATATCCAAGGGCATGGAGGAATGGCAGTATCAAAAATTGCTTTGTCATCGCTTCGTTGAACTGCTGTTCCCTAGCTTGGTGAATCCTGCCAGCAAGTTCGACGATATTTGATAGTTCCACGGGCTTCTCCTCGGTTGGTTCGCTTTCTGCCAATTATTCGACCCAAAAGCACCAAGAATGGATTTTGTTGTTTGATACTCGAAAACACTATCCACGTGCAAGACCGGGGAGAGGGGGAGGGGCATATTTCGCCAAAGTAGTACAGGAGTAGTACAAAACGCGAAGGGCAAAGAAAAAGGGCTAGCGGTTTGACCCGTAAGCCCTTGATCTTTTTTGTGCCGACGAAAAAAAGAAATTCTTACACAGGGATTATTCGCTCTTGGTCTTCATTGACTTGCGGGGCTTGATGACGCTTGCCGTCAGTAGCCGTTACTCAAAAAACTTGTACTATCCTTGTACAAAAAATCAAATTCTCGTGAATCAATCAAGCTACGTACTTCGTCACTTTACGCAACTAGCTGAAATAAATGGTGCCCAGGGCGGGACTTGAACCCGCATAACCCGAAGGTTGAGGGATTTTAAGTCCCTTGCGTCTACCAGTTTCGCCACCCGGGCAGCCGGGTATTCCCTACATGCTCGGCCGGGGCAGCGTCAACGCGCAAGGGCGCGCCATCCGCCTACAGCGCCCCGAACTGGCGCAGATAGTTGGCGTAGAGTCGGGGCGGCAGGCGCGAGAAGCGGTCGAAGTCCGCCACCCATTCCAGCCCTGGCACCAGGGCGCGCACAGCCGGAATGCCCAGGTCCGACCGGGTCAAATCCACGTAGCTGGGCCAGTAGCCGTTCTGCAGCAGCGTTTCCTCCAGCACCATCAGGTCGCCCTCGGCGCTGCCGGTGGAGTGGTCGGGCAGGTCCTCCAGCACGCGCACGGGCAGCCCCTCCGGGGCGGGCAGGGTGGCCGGGCCGGGGAAGGGGTAGGGAATCTCGGTCATGGCCGAGACAGCTGCGCGCGGGCCGGAAAGATGCGCGCCCATGCCCTTGTTCACGTCGCCAAAACGGCCCACCACCATGGCCTTGTAGCACGGCACCCCGAATTCCGGTGTGCAGTCCATGAGCCAGACGTTCAGGTTGCATTCCTCGTAGTCGCGCAGGAGTCTGGCCACGGCCTCGTCCCGCACGGCGAGGCGGAAGCAGCGCGACAGGTCAAAGGGCGTCACGGCTTCGGCGTCGCGCTCCAGCACCTCGCCCAGGGCGTGCACCTTGGCCTCGGCCAGGGTGTTGCCGGAGGCCAGGCCGGTGGAGCCCAGGGCGCTGAACAGGCTCTGCTCCTCCAGGTTGGAGAACAGGTACACGAACTGCGCGGGCACGAGGATGGGCCTTAAGCCGCCTTCGAAGCGCTCCTCGGCGGGCATCCAGTGAATCCGCTGGCCCTCGTAGGGCGCTTCCAGGCGCACACGGGAGATGTCCAGGGCGCGGTGGGTGGACGAGACCTCGTCCTGGGAGCCGCAGGTCAGGGGGCAGTCCCGGGTCAGGCCCATGACACCGCGCCTGCCGATGCTGGCGTAGGAGGACACGCGCTCGGCCACCTCCATGGCGTAGGAGGCGCGGGCGCCCTCGATCTCCAGGCCGCGGCCGTAGCTCGTCTGCATGCCCGAAAGGCTGTAGGACATGCCGCCGCTTGTAACCGAGAGCTCCACCAGCCACATGCGCAGCAGGGCGATGGGGCTCAGCGAGGCCTTGTGGGCCATCTCCTGGCCGATGAAGACGTTCTTCTCCGCAAGCTTGGCCAGGGCGTGGGCCGAGGTCTCCGGCGCCGGGCGGCGGGCCTTGGGCGGGGGCAGCACTGCCGACAGGCGTAGGCGCGTCTGCTCCGCCGTCACTGCGGCGGCCGGGGGCAGCTCCGCCAGCGCGTAGGGGGCCTGAAGGCCCATCTCCTCCGGCGCGGCCAGGGGCTCCAGGGCCACGATGTTCATCTGCATGCGCATGGACCAGGCGTTGTGCAGGGGCTGGTCGGGCAGCAGGTAGGAGCGTATGTGCACCGCCGGGGTGTGGCGCGAGATTTCGCGCAGGTCGAGGTCGGCCAGGCGCGGCAGCAGGTGCGCGAAGCGCTCGTGCCCCAGGCAGGCCTCCACCAGCAGCGCCGCCAGAACCGGGTCGGTGCAACGGCCGTTGTGCTGCACGTCCTCGATGAGCTTCTCGAACTTCTTGGCGCGGTGGTTGCCCAGCATGAACAGCAGGTGCTGGTGCATGAAGTCGTCCAGGGGGTGCTGGCGCAGGTGGTCCAGCATCTCGGAAAAGGAGAGGTTCGGGCCTGGGTGGGCGGCGAAGCAGCCCACGCCGGAGAGGGTGTCCATGAGGCGCAGTTCGTAACGCATGAAGGCTCCTGTTGGGCAATGCGGACTGAAATGGGCGGCTATGCCGCCTGGGGCGCGAGCTTAGGCCATCAGCCTGGTTTCGACAAGGGGACTGTGGGCGTGGGGGTCAGGGGGCGTAGTGGGGGTCTTGAGGAAAAGGCCAGGATTCGAAGCGGTTGCGTCCAAAAAGCTTGGCCCGGTAGAGGGCCTTGTCGGCTTTTTCGATCATGTCTTCAAGGATGTTGGCCCCGAAGTCTGGCTCCATGCTGTATTCGGCCACGCCAATGCTCACGGTGTTGTTCAGGAGGGTGGTGTGCACCTTGAGGGGCGTTTCCGCCACGGCGGCGCGGATGCGCTCGGCCAGGAGGCAGGCCTCCTCCAGGCTGGCGTTGGGCGCCAGGACCACGAACTCCTCGCCGCCGTAGCGCGCCACCAGGTCCGAGTCGCGCACGGCGGAGGCGATGCACCCGGCGATGTGGATGAGGTAGCGGTCGCCCACGGGATGCCCGTGGTTGTCGTTGACCAGCTTGAAGTGGTCGATGTCGAGCATCAGGCAGGAGCAGGGCTTCTGCGCGCGGATGGACATGTTGATGATGCGGTAGCCCTCGGCCAAAAGGTGCCTGCGGTTGCAGATCCCTGTGAGCTGGTCCGTGCGCGAGGTGGCCTGGATGGTCTCAACGTGCCGCCGCACGGTGTCGGACATGCTGTTGAAGGCCTTGACCAGCTGGACCATCTCGCCTGGGGCGCCCGAGATCTCCGAAAGATCGACGGAGTGGCCGTACTCGCCGTCCTGCACCTTCCCCGCGCCTTCCAGCAGGAGCTTCAGGGGCCCGAGCAGCGCGCGCACGATGGTGTGCCCCAGCGCGGCGGAGGCCATGACCGGCAGCCCCAGGCTGACCAGGAACAGGAGGTCCATGTGGCTGTGAAAGATGTCCGCATTGGTGCTGAAGAGGAACAGCCCGGCGGGTATGGCGGGTAGCAGCAGCAGCAGCAGGCTGTACAGGCGCAGCAGGCCGAGCAGCCCCATGCCGCTGGGATGGAGGAGGGAAAGAAGACTGCGTCGCGCCACGGCATACTCCTCTTTGCAGAGAGCCAATGCGGCAGGGGTAAGAGCGCAGCATACCGACAAGCCCGGACGCGCGCAAGGCTTCCGGGAAAAAAGTCCGTCAGGCGACCACCGTCTCGCTGTGCCGCGATTTGAAGGCGCGCAGGCGCTGGCGCAGATGCCCGGCGGCCTCCTCGGCCTTGTCGCCCTGGGCGGTGTAGGGCACCGCTTCGCCGGCCGCAGTGGTCATGGTCAGCACCTTGCCGGAGAGCTCCACGGCGCTGATGTCGTTGTAGTACACGTCGCGGGTCCCGGCGTCCTCGATCTGATAGGCCACCGGGAAACAGCCCTTGAGGGGGAAGATGCGGCCGCGGCGCGTGGCGATGACCACGAAGTCCTCCTTGGGGGCCATCATGGTGTAGGCCACCTCGGTCTTCAGCTCCTTGAGCATCCAGTGGTCCAGGGCGCCGGTGATCTCGTGGAAGGAATAGAAGGGCATGCCCTTGTCGATGCCGCAGGCGCGCAGGCACTCGGCCTCCAGGTTCTCCAGCACGTCTTCCTGAAAGGCCCGGTGGTTCAGCTTGATGAGTCCGGCGCCGTAGACATCGAGCCCCAGGGGCAGGAGCAGGTACAGAAAGCCGTGCAGGCCGCCGGAGAAGATGGTGATGCAGGCCAGGGTGAACAGGTAGGCCAAAACCTTGATGGACAGGTTCGAACTGTAGAGGATGAGAATGCCTTCGCGCCAGTCCATGGGCTACAGGTAGGCAAAGCACCAGGAAAAAGCAAGGGCGCAAAGAACATTGCAGGCCAGCGCGCGGGTTGACCCCGGGGCCTGGCCCGCTTAGATTCCGCGCCTCAAGCGGCGCGCCTCTTCGGTGGCCGCCACGCCAAATCCGGCAACCAACAGGAGCCCCCATGACCGAGCAGAACAGCGTCATCCTTCTGGCCGAGCTTTCCTTCGCCGCACCCGTGGGCGAAGCGGTGCGGACCGCCCTGGACGCGGTGGCGGCGGCCACGCGGCAGGAATCCGGCTGCCTGGAGTACGCCGCCCACGTCCATGCCGAGGACCCCTGCCGGGTGTTCTTCTACGAGCGCTGGCAGGATCAGGCGGCCCTGGACGGGCACAATGGCAGCGCCCACCTGGCGGCCTTCCGGGCCGTGGTGGGGCCGCTGCTGGCGCGCGCCCCGGGCTTGAGCTTCTGGAGGCGGCTGGAGTAGGGGGAAGCGTTCCGGAAAAGGCGCCGGCGTCCGCGCCCAGGGCCTGCCGGGGTCTGTAAAGGCTACGCGGCGCGCCGCCAGGGCCAGCAAGGCTCACAGGCCGTGCGGGGACTCGCCTCCGCACGGCCTGTGAGCTGTGTTGTCGGGTTCTACGCGGCTTCCTGCCTGGCCTCCTTGGCCAGGGCCAGCTCCTCTGCCGAGAAGACCTTGGCGATGTCCAGGATGATGACGAAGTTCTCGTCCTGTTTGCCGATGCCCTTGATGTAGTCGGTGTTGATGGACGTGCCCATGCGCGGCGCGGCCTCGATGCGGTCTGCGGTCAGGTCGAAGACCTCGCGCACCGAGTCCACCAT
>JAHJLB010000023.1 GCA_018822105.1 Pseudomonadota bacterium | reverse complement strand
CGGCGCAGGAACTCGCGCCGGCCCAGCCAGGGCGGCGCTGCGGCCAGGTCGGCGGCCGTGATGGCGCTCCAGGGTTCAGGCCGCATGGGGGGCCGTCCTCCGCGCAAGATGCGCGGCCAGGCCGTCCGGGCTCGCCTGGGCGATGCAGGCCAGGGCCAGGGTGGCGGTGTGCAGCGGGCCGGTCACCGGATGGTCCGTCAGAAGCCGGGACAGCAGGCCCTGGGCGCGGGAGGTCTCCCGGCCCCAGGAGCCAAGGGCCAGAACGGCCCAGGCCAGGGACAGGGGCGCGCGGGAAGCTTTGGCCCCGGCCTCGAGATAGTCCAGGCTTTGGCCCACGGCTCCGGGCGCAACGCGCCCGGCCAGGGCGCAGAGGGCCGCGCTGGTGTTCACCAGGTCCGGAAACAGCAGCGCCCCGTAAACGTGCACGGTGCCCATGTTCCAGCCGCCGGAAGGCAGCAGCCTGTCCAGGAGCATGGCCTCGGCCTGGCGCAGGCGCTGGTGCCCGCGCTGCCCGGCAGCGGAGAGGGCCAGCATGGCCAGGGCCGTGGGCTCGACCCAGGAATGCGCGCCGTCCGTCCAGGACCAGCCAGGCAGGCTGGTGTCGTGGTCCGTTGGGGCCAAGGGGTCTTTGGGCCAGTGCGCGCCCGCGGCGCCGAGCAGGTAGTCGCGCAGCCGGGCGGCCTGGCCGGCGAAGGGGGCCGCGCCCAGCAGGGCCATGAGGGCCGGGGCCGAGGGCCAGGGCGCCTGGGGGTGGTCCGGGTGGATGGGCAGGCGTCCATCAGCCGCGAGGGCCCGCGAAAGGCTTGCGTGTGCGGGCGGCGCGAGGGCGTGGTCCAGGGGCAGGGCCAGCGCGGCCCAGGCCGTGGAGGCCGGGCAGAAGTCTGCGCCCGGAAAAGCCGCGAAACCGCCTGCGCTCAGCGCCCGGCGTTCCAGGGCGGCGTTCGTGCGCCGTGGGGCGGGGGCAGGGGCGGACACGGCGGGCTCTCCTTTGCAGAACAAAGGGGCGGGCAACACGCCCGCCCCTCGTGAATCAGGCCAGTGGGAACCGGTTCAGGCTAGTGGTGGCCGCCACTGCCGCCGGCCTTGCCCCCGCCGACATTGCCGAACTTGCCGACACCGGAGTTGTCGGAAGCCGTCTGGGCGGAGACGGCGGTTTCAATGGTCTTGAGGGCCACAGCGGAGGTTTCGCCGGAGAGGCCGCCGGCCAGGCCGCCGGGAGAGCGGTCGCGGGCGCTTTTGGCCATGCCGAAGTTCGGGTCCTCCTTGGCGGCCAGGGTGAAGTAGTTCAGGGAAGCGGCGTAGTCGCCGCGGTCCTGGGCGTCCAGGCCCTGGCCGAAATAGCCCACGGCCGCGAAGCTGCGGGTGTGGTACTGTCCGAGCACCGATTTCTCCGTGTCCCCGTCCAGCTTGATGTTGTTGACCTTGATGAGGCCGGACACGAGCTGCTTCTGCAGTTCGTAGAACTTGTCCTTGTCCTGGGCCAGGCTGAAGGAGCCGACCACGGCGCTGCGGGTGGTGGAGGCCGTGGTGCTGGCCACGCCGACCTTGCCCGCCGGGTCGTTCAGGTTGCCCACCACCAGGTTCTCGGCGCCCAGCAGGCGTCCGGCCTTGGGGGCCGTGCGTTCGTCCACCGCGCCGGTCTGGCCGAGCTTCATCTCGTCGATGAGGGCCTGCAGGCGCGTGCGCTCAATGACGCTGATGCTCTTGATCTGGGACAGGTCGGTGATGGTCATGGCCGTAAGGGCCTTCTGGATGGCGCGCAGGGAGTCGTCCGTGCCCTGCACGTTGAAGTTGAACACTGCGTAGCTGTTCGGCTTGGTCATGGACCGGGAGAGCTGCGCCTCCTGGGCCAGGGCCTGCTTGGCCAGCTTCTTGCTTTCCTGGATCTCCACCAGGGTGATGAGGCGGTCGACCTCGGCCTTCACCAGGGGCTTTTTGGAGTCGCTAAAGGAACGCCAGGCCTTGAGCGCCTCGGTCTGGTTGTCCAGCTTGAGCTGCGCCAGGCCCAGGTACAGGTAGGACATCTGGCCTTCCGTGGGCTGTTCGGCGATGACCTTGTTCAGCTCGGCGACGGCGCTCTGGGCGTCGCCGGACTTCAGGTAGGCGTAGCCCAGCTTCTCCCTGGTCTGCCAGTCGCCAGGGTATGAGGCCAGCTGCTCCTTGAAGGCCGTGATGGCTTCGGCGTAGTTCTCGCTGCGCAGGGCCATGTTGCCTTTCATGAGCGCATTGCAGCCCAGAGCGAACGTGGAAATGACGAGCAGAAGAACAAGCAGTACACGTTTCATGGTTTCCCCCCTTCCTGTGTGTCCATTCTCAAGTTTCAAAGGTGTGCGCCACCCCTTCCTCCACGCAAACACGCAGCGTCAGTCGAGCAGATGACTATGGGCATTTTGTGATACATACATCAGAAGCTTTGAAAGAATCAAGGGGGTGGGCCTCCCATTGCCAGGAAATCTGCTTCTCCTGTTCCGGGACGACCGCGATGGGGTGCAGCTTTGCCCGCCGCATGCGCGGGAGGCCAGGGGGACGCGCCGCGCGCGGGAGGGCGAAAAAAAGGTGGGACGGGGAAACCCCGCCCCACCGCAGGTGGGATGGCTTGAGGGAAGCCTACTTGCCGCCGACCTTCACGCTGCCGACGTTGGTCTCGGCCTTCACGTTCTGGCCGCTGGCCACGTTGGTCACGGAGCCGGCCTTGCCCTTGATGGTGATGTCGCCGGTCTTGGCGCCGTCCTTCACGTCCACGGAATGGACGTTGGTCTTGGCTTCGGCGTTGCGGCCGGAGGCGACGTTGGTGACCTTGCCGACATCGCTCTGCACGGTGATGTCGCCGGTTTTGGCGGCGGCGAAGGCGAAGGCGGTGGACGCCAGAACAATCACCAGGCTCAGTGCAAACTTCTTCATGGTCTCCTCCTCTGTGAAACAGTGCTGTTACGAACGAGAATCACCCCTTGCCAATGGGAGGGCCAAAGCAAGGGCCGTGCCACGCGTAACAGTTTGTTATTGCAGGTAGTGTTTTTTGAGCCCCTGGGTTTGCGCACCCTTGGCTGTGAAAATCCTGCGCACTCTGCGCAATATTTCACAGCCCCCGCCCGGGCCGGGAGATGCGGCACAGGAAGCCCTTCAGGTATTCCGTCTCGGGCATGGACGGGTGGATTGGGTGGTCGGCCGCCTGGTGGAGGCTGTGCAGGATCTGCAGGCGCACCCCGGCGTCGCGCGCGGCCCCGGAGAGGACCTTGCGCAGGTCGGTGGCGTCCACGTGCTGGGAGCAGGAGCAGGACACGAAGAAGCCGTTGTCCTCGGCAAGATCCATGGCCAGGCGGTTTGCGGTGCGGTAGGCGGCCAGCCCCTTCTCCATGTCCTTGCGGCGTTTGACGAAGGCCGGCGGGTCCACGCTCACCAGGCCGAAGCGCCGGCCCTCGGCGCGCAGCTCCTTCAGGCCCGCCAGGGCGTCGGAGCACAGGGTCTCGACCTGCCCGGCCACGCCGGAAAGCTCCGCGCTCCTGGCCGCGCAGGCCAGGGCAGTCTGGGAGGAGTCCAGGCACAGGGCCGCTGTCGCCCCGGCACGGGCGCAGGCCACGCCAAGGCCCCCGGCGTAGGAGAACACGTCCAGCACGCGCCGGCCGCCAGCCAGGCTAGCCGCCAGGGCCCGGGTGTCGCGCATGTCGTAGAACCAGCCGGTCTTCTGGCCCCCGGCCAGGGGAAAGACGAAGCGGCAGCCGTTCTCCTCGATTTCGGCCTCGTCGGGCACATGGCCCGCGGCCACCTCCACGAAGCGCGCCAGGCCTTCCAGCTCGCGCCCCGGCAGGTCGTTCTTGAACAGGATGCCCTCGGGCTGCAGCAGTTCCGTCAACGCGGAAACGATGTCTCCGCGCAGGCGCTCCATGCCAGCGGTGCCGATCTGCACGGCCAGCACGCCGCCGAAGCGGTCCACCACCAGACCGGGCAGCATGTCCCCTTCGCCGAAGACCAGCCGGTAGTATGGGCCCTGGCAGACGGCCTCGCGCAGGCTCAAGGCAGCGCGCAGGCGGCTCTTGAGCAGCTCCGCGTCCAGGGGCCGGGTGGCGTCCTGGCAGTACACCCGCCCGGCGATGAGGGCGCCGGGGTTCACGTAGGCGCTGCCCAGTGGGCGGCCTTGGGACGACTCCACGCGCGCGCAGTCGCCAGGGGCGAAGGACGTGAGCGGGGTCCTGGCCACGTCCACCTCGTTGCTGAAGATCCACAGGTGCCCGGCGTTCATACGGCGGTCCTCGCCCTTGCGCAGGGCCAGCACGGGCAGTCCGGCGCCGCCGGTCTGGCCGCTCACTGGCCGCGCTCCCGGCGCAGGTTCAGCAGGCGCTGGCCGTACGCGGCCTGGCCCAGGGACACGCAGCCGTCGTTGGGGGGCAGGTCCTTGTGCATGAGGGGCGTCAGTCCGCGCGCGGCGATGGCCCCGGGCAGCTCCTCGGCGAAGGTCAGGTTCTGCATGACCCCGCCGGACAGGGCCACGTGGCTCAGGCCCTCCTGCTTGGCGAAGCGCGCGGCCATGTTGGCCAGGCCGGTGATGAGGCTGGCGTGGAAGCGCCGGGCGATGACCGGCGTGGGGGTGCCCTGCTGCATGTCGGTCAGGATGGCCCGGAACAGGCTGTAGGTGTCCAGCTGGCGGGGCTCCTCGCCGCCGCCCAGGCGCGCGCTGCCCTCCCGCTTCAGCAGCGGGCAGGGGTAGGCCACGGCATCGGCAAAGGGGATGCTGTGGTCCTGGGCCTGCTCCAGCATGATGGCCGCCTGGCCCTCGTAGGTCGTGCGCAGGCACAGGCCGAGCATGGCCGAAACGGCGTCAAAGAGCCGTCCGCAGCTGGAGGTCAGCGGGCAGTTCAGGTTCTTTCGCAGCAGCTGCGGCAGAAAGCGGCTGGCCTGCTCGAATTCGGGCAGCCAGGGCCAGGGTGGGGTGTCGTCCTGGCCGCTCTCCTCGAGGTCCAGCTCCCAGAGCAGGGACTGGGCCAGGCGCCAGGGCTCGTGCACCGCAGCCTCCCCGCCGGGCAGGCTGAATTCGGCCAGATGCCCCAGGCGGCTGTGCCGCAGGTCCCTGGTGTCCACCAGCAGGCATTCCCCGCCCCAGATGCTCCAGCTGGCGCTGAAGCCCAGGTTGGGCTGGCTGGGGCCGAAGCCCGTGCCGTCCAGGGCCAGGCAGAGGGCCGGCCCCTGGTGCGCGTTTTCGGCCAGCACGGCATGGGCGTGGGCGAAATGGTGCTGCAGGAAGGTTGCCTCGACGCCGGTCTTGCGCGCCATCTCCTGGGCCACGCTGGTGGTCAGGTAGTTGGGGTGCTGGTCGCGCACCACGAGCACCGGGTCGGTCTGCAGGATGTCCTGGAAATGCTCCACGATCTCGTGGTGGAAGCCCAGGGTCTCGATGTTCTGCATGTCGCCCAGGTGCTGGCTCACAAAGGCCTTGTCGCCCTTGGTCAGGGTGAGGGTGCACTTGAGCTCCGGCCCCAGGCCCAGCACGCTGGGTCCGGACTCCGGGAGGAACACCGGCTGGGGCGCAAACCCCCTGGCCCGGCGCAGCAGGAGCGGCTGGCCGCTGCCGGGCGCGATGCGCAGCACCGAGTCGTCGGTGCGCAGGAGGATGTCGCGGTTGTGGAACATGAAGATGTCTGCAATTTCCGCCAGGCGGCCCAGGGCCTCGCGGTTGCCCAGGCAGATGGGCTCGTCGCTGACGTTGCCCGAGGTCATGACCAGGGCGGCGGGCATGTTCTGGCGCTCCTGCTGCAAAAGCCGCCCGAAGCGCCGGAAGAGCACATGGTGCAGGGGCGTGTACGGCAGCATGAGCCCCACCTGGTCGGCGTCCGGGGCCACGGCCGAGGCCAAAGGCGCGCCGCGCCGCCTGGGGCACAGCACGATGGGCCGCACATGCCCGGTGAGCCAGGCCTCCTCCGCGGGGCCGATGTGGGCCAGCTGCCGGGCCGTGGCCAGGTCCGGCACCATGACGGCCAGGGGCTTGTGCGGCCGGTTCTTGCGCCGCCGCAGATCCGTCACGGCGGCCTGGCTGGTGGCGTCGCAGACCAGGTGGAAGCCGCCCAGGCCCTTCACCGCGGCGATGCCGCCCTGCATCAGGATGGCCGCCAGCTTGCGCATGGCCTCGTCGCGCCGGGCCACCACCGAGCCGGAGCGGTCGGACAGCCAGACCTTGGGGCCGCAGACCGGACAGGCGTTGGGCTGGGCGTGGAAGCGCCGGTCGGCCGGATCGTTGTACTCGCGCTCGCAGTCCGCGCACAGGGGGAAGCAGCCCATGGAGGTGTTGGGCCGGTCGTAGGGGATGGAGCGCGTGATGGTGAAGCGCGGGCCGCAGTTGGTGCAGTTGGTGAACGGGTAGAGGAAGCGGCGGTCGTTCTTGTCGGTGAGTTCGGCCAGGCAGTCCGCGCAGGTGCTGATGTCCGGGCTGATGAGCACGTCGTGCCCCGTGCCGCCGGTGCTCTTGTGGATTTCAAAGGCGCCGGCCCCGTCCTCGGGGGGGATGTCCTGGGTGCTCACGCGCATGATGCGCGAAAGCGGCGGCTGCTCGGGCTCCAGCCTGCGCAGGAACTCGTCCAGGCGGCGCGGGCTGCCTTGCAGCTCGATGACGACGCCCTCCGGGGCGTTGCGCACCATGCCCGCCAGGCCTATGTCCTGGGCCAGGCGGTAGACGAAGGGGCGGAAGCCCACGCCCTGCACCTGCCCGGTGACGGTGATGCGGCGGCGGTGGGAGATGTCGGACATGGGCGCTCCTTGGCTGGGAATGTCCCGGTGGTGATAGCCAAGGCCTGGGCCCGTGGCAAGGGAAGAGCTTCTAGCCCAGGCGGTGCAGCAGGCTTTTGATGCGTCCGCCCACGAAGCGCAGGGGTTCGAAGCGCATGGGGCACAGGCTTGCGGCGCTCTCGAAGCCCGTGGCGTCAAAGTCCTGCGGGCCGTCAAGCACAAGCCGCGTGGAGGCTGGGTCGGCCCCTGGCAAGCCCTGGGACAGGGCCTCGGCCCAGAGGGGCAGGTCCGCCGGGGCGAGCCCCAGCAGCCCGGAGAGCGCGGCGTCCAGGGCCAGGGTGTCCGGCGAGCAGCCCAGCAGCCCCAGGGCGAAGGCCTGGCCGTGGATGGGGCCGCCCCGGTGCATGGCCGTGATGCCGTCCACAAGGCCGATGGCCGGCGGCAGGGCGCGGCGCACGTCGAGCACCAGGCGCTCCATGCGCCCGGGGATGTCGCCCAGGCGCACGTGGGCCAGGGCCTTGCGGCAGCCGCAGACGGCCCCGAAGAGGTTCTTGGTGCTGGCCGTGAGGCGGAACTGGCCGTGGGTCTTGAGCTTCGCCACGCTCAGGATGCGGTCGGCCTCCAGGGCGCGGCGCGAAAGCCCGATGTGCCCGCCGTCGCTCAAGGCCAGCGGAGCCGGGCGGTCGAGGGTGGCCACGCGCAGGCCCAGGTCGCGCAGGGCCTCGGTGAGGCCGCAGGCGGAGGCCACGCGCCCGGCGCTGCCGAAGGCCGGGGAGTCTGCCACCGTGGGCCTGGCCCCGCAGTCCAGCAGATGCACGCAGACGGCCCGCACCACCTCCGGGTGGGTGCAGGAGAGTCCGGGGTTGACCCTGGAAACCAGGTTGGGCTTGACCAGCACCCGTTCCCCGCGCGCGAAATCAAGGCCGCAGGCGGTGATGAGCCGCTCCACCGCCGCCACCAGGGCGGAGCGGGCATAGGTCGGCTGGCGCAGCAGGGCCACGGGGATGTGCCGGACGGGTTCCATGATGCCTGCGGGGTAGCGCGAATCCAGGCGTTTGGCAAGGATGCGCGCGAAATTTGCCGCAGGGGCGCGTTGTCTGTGGGCAGGGGGGAGGGAGCAGGCGCAGGAAAAGGCGGCCCGCAGAACGGGCCGCGCTTCCTGAACGTGGCTTAGCTGTTGGTGCTGATGAAGGAACTGCGGACGCGCGGGACAGGGCGCACGGCCCTGCCATAGCCCTGGTGGCGCTTCTGCTCCTGGTCCGTGCGCAGGATCTCCTGCCCGATGGACCGGCGCAGCCGCGCAGCCTCATCGATGATCCTGGCCTGAAGGCTCTTGAGCTCCTCGAGCTTGGCCACCAGGCTGTCCAGGCATTCCCCGTCCGGGGCGCTCAGGTTGTCCTCATCGAGGGCCGCGTCCAGGACGCCGTCGCGTCCGAAGGCCAGCTCCTCGGCCTTGTCCACATCGCCAGCGGCCAGGTGGGCCAGTTCCTGGTTGCCCATCTCGATGGCCTGGTCGAGCAGAGTGAGGGCCGCGCGCATGGTCTACTCCTTGCCGGAGGCCCGGACGTCCTCGCGCAGCTGCGCGATGACCTTCTTCCAGCGGTTCACCGCGGGCAGAAACTCGTATTCCAGCAGGTCGGCCAGGAGGATCCAGTCCTCATTGCCCATGACCGTGGTCATCTCCCCGAACAGGTTGGAGAGCTGGTCGCTGGCCTCCAGGAACTCGCGGTAGTCCTTGAGGGCGAATTCGCCCCGCAGGGTGCTGACCATGCCGATGAAGTCGCGGGTCACGTCCACCAGGTCCTGGTAGGTCTCCAGGGCCTCGGCGTCGTCGGCCTGGCGGAAGAGCTCGGCCACGCGGTTGGCGCCTTCGCCCATGAGGGTGACGACCTTGTAAAGTTCGCGGGTGATCTCCACGGCAACTTCGCCCACGGGCAGGGTGCGGATGTCCACGCTGCGCAATTCGCTGGCGTCGATGTCCTCGGCCTGATGCGGGTAGATCTCGGAAAAGGGTTCTTCATTGACGAACACGTCGGTGACAACGCGGTCCTGCAGGAGCCCCTTCTCCATGACGTTGATGAAGACCTGGTCCAGGTTGCTGAAATTGGCGAAATCAAGGTCGCTTTTTTGTCCGTCTATGAGCAGCATGTGCCCCTCCTTGGGTTCAGCGTTGTGATGTGGTTCAGTGGTCTGTCTTGGCGCATGCACTGTTCGTGCCAATGACTATGGACGAGTGCAGGGCGTCTATAAGTTGCCGGAATCGTGCGGTGAGCGCCAGGATGTCCGGCATGTCCAGGCCAGGACGCTCCGACTCGAACATCCACAGGGCTGACAAAACTGCCAGGCGCGGGTCGGCGGCGAGAACACTTTGCACCCGCTGCCAGGTGTTCAGGAACTTGCCCTTGACGGAGGCGAGGGGGTCGCGCTTGAGCAGCAGGCCCTGGCGCTCCAGCAGGAACAGGAATTCCGAGGCCGCGCTGAGCGTTGCGGCCATCTGCTCCGCCGCCTCGGGCGAGAGCCCGGCCGGGTCCGCGGCCCGGTCCAGGCTGTCTCCGTCAAGATATCGACGATACAGTCCGCGTTGGAGCCGGATGAGCCGTGTGCGGTCGTCAAGTTCGTGGCCGGAAAGGGAGACAAGGTCCATGAGGTTGTCGGAGCCCATGACCGTTTTCCAGGCCCGCGAGCCGGCGAACCCGCCGGGCATTTCCCCGGTCCCGAGCATGGCCAGGGCGAGGCCGAGCACCGTCTCGTGGGCGATGGCCTGGCGGCAGGCCTCGCCGTCCTCTCCGCAGGCCCGGCAGGTCTGGCCGAAGGCGCAGGGGTGGCAGGCCATGTCCGGCTCCAGGCAGATGCTGCCGGGCAGATACGGGCCGGTGTCCCAGGGCTGGGCCGTGGCCAGAAACATGGCCAGGCAGGGCACGCCCAGGCCGGCGGCCAGGTGCATGGTGCCGGTGTCGTTGGTGACGAGGAGGCGGCAGCCCGCCAGCACGGCGGCAAGGGCCGGCAGGTCCGTTTCGCCCATGAGGTCGATGACCGGGACCTTGGCCTGGGCGCGCAGCCGCTGGCCAAGGGGCTTTTCGCCGGCCGTGCCCACCAGCACCGGGGTGAAGCCGGCGGCGTGCAGCCCTTGGGCCACAAGGGCGAAGCGCGCCACGGGCCAGCGCCTGCGGTTCTCCGATGCGCCGAGCTGCAGGGCCACGTGGCCCCGGGGCTGGGCCTCGGGCAGCAGGGCGCGCAGGCGGCCCAGGGCTTCGCCCCTGGCTTCGCTGCTGGGCCCGCGCAGGCCGAAGCCGCCATCGGCGCCGGGCGCGCCGTGAAGTCCGGCGATGCGCCGGAACAGATCCACGATGTTGAAGGGGCTGGCCCCGCGCGATCTGGAGGCCAGCTGCAGGAAGGCCGCCCAGGCGCAGGAGTCGGCGTTGAACCCGTGGTCGTCCAGGACGAAGCCGCGCGTTTGCGCCGCGTTCACGGACAGGGCCAGCAGGCGGCCGGGCTCGGAGGGCGTCAGGTTGATGACGAGGTCGGGGGAGAATTCGCTGCGCACACGGTCCAGGGCCTCGCGGTAGCCGGCCAGGGCCAGGCGCCAGTCCTGGTCCAGCCGGGCCAGCAGGCGCGCGCCGGGAAAGGGGAACAGCCCGTCCAGGCCCCGCATGAGGGCTGCGGCCGGGGCGAAGTTCTCCAGGCAGGCCAGGCCCACGCGGTGGCCCTGGGCCTTGAGCCCGGCCACGGTGGGCTGGGACTGGAGCAGGTCGCCCAGTCGGGTCAGGTTCATCACAAGGACGTTCATGGGCGCTCCGGCAGATAGTTCTGCTTTGGGAGACTAGCAAGAAGCCTGCCGATGTCCTGTCGATGACATGAGGATGGCGCCGGGGACGCCGCTTTGCGCGGCATCCTGGCCCCCCGCCTGCGGCCAGGGCGGTCCCGCTGATCCGGTGCGGCGAAAGCGCAAGGCGCAATGCCACCCAGGCCAGCGGAGGAGGAGCGCGTCGGCCGGGCCGGGTTCAGCCGCGGCTGTCTTCGCCCTGGGCCTTGTCCGGCCCCTTGAGCTCGCGTTCGTAGAGGATGGCGGGAATGGCGAAGACCAGGTAGGTGATGAAGGTCAGGGCCAGGCGCAGAAAGCCGCTGTCTGGAGCGGCCCTGTTGATGAGGAAGATCGTCAACAGGCCGAGGACCAGGGTGCCCTGGTGCACAAGGCGCCAGGCCTGGGGCGTGAAGAGCTTCCTGCCGTAGGCCAGCCCGTAGCAGCCGTAGACGCAGAAGCCCAGGAGCGTCATGTCGGCCAGGAGCTTCAGCATGGACTCGGGGTTTGGAGCGAGGGCCAGGGCGAAGCCTGCCTTGAGGATGGTGGCGGCGTACATGATCACAAGCATGAAGAGGTAGGGTTTCATGGCGTCTCCTCGCTGTTCAAAAGCCAAAGGTTTGGGTGCGCATGGGACGGTGGAGCTCCCGCAGGGTCTTGATGCCCGTGGAGCGCAGCTTCTTCACCAGGTAGAGGAACAGGTAGGCTGTCTGCATGGCGTCGTGCAGGGCGTCGTGGGAGGGGAAGATGGGCAGCCCGAAGCGCCTGGCCAGGCTGGACAGGTTGAAGGAGAGGCTCTGGTCGTACCGGTCGTAATAGTCGCCTTGCAGGCGGTGCTGCCAGGATTTGGCCAGGCGCATGGTGTCCAGGCAGGGGTTGGCGGGCGTGTCGCCGTAGAGCCTCCTGCAGGCGCTTGCAAGGAAGGCCATGTCCAGGTCCACGAAATGGCCCACCAGAAGCGTGCCCTCGATGAAGCTCAGGAATCCGGGCAGCACCTCGCTGAGCGGCGGCGCCTGGATGATGCGCTCCGGGGTGATGCGGTGGATGAGGGTGCTCAGCTTGGGCATGGGCATGTCGGGCTTCACCAGCGAGTGGAAACGCTCGGCCTGGAGGATCTGCATGTTGCGGATGCGCACCGCGCCGATGGACACGATTTCGTCCCGGCCAGGGCTCAGCCCGGTAAGCTCGGTGTCCAGCACCGTGAAGACGCAGTCCTCGAGGGCGCGGTTCTGGTCCAGCTTCCGGCAGGCCTCGTTGTTGGCGGTGATGGCGCTCGGCGGGGCCTGGCGGCGCCCTTCGCCCAGGAGCCGGCCCAGCCACTGCGGCAGGTTCAGGCGGCCGCCCATGTCAGGCCATCTGGAGGCGGAAGGCCTCCTTGAGGTGGCTCTGCAGTTTCGTCACCGCGCCAAAGGCGTCGCGCATGGTCCGCTTCTCCAGGGCCGAGAGCTGTGCCGGGTCGATGTGGTTGTTGGGCTCCAGGTTCCGGTCAAGCATGTCCATCTGGTGCACGAGGCGTATCTGCTGCAGGAATTCGAACGCCGCCATGGCCTCCTGGGCCAGGTCGTTGGGGATGTGCCCTCCGGCCTTGAGCTGGTCCAGGCGCTCCAGGGTGCTGGTCTGCCGGATGCCGTGGCGCAGGGCCATGATCCGGGCGAAGTCCATGAAGGGCAGAAGCCCCCTGGTCTTGATGTCCAGGGTGTTCTTGTGCTCGCCGTTCTTCTCCACCACGATGTTGTTGAAAAAGGACAGGGGCGGTCGGGCCTGGACGCAGTCCACGGCCATGTGCCGCAGGAAGATGTCGTTGGCCGCGCACCTGCCGGTGATGTGGGAGCGGAGCTCCTCGGCCAGCGAGCTGTCGCCCGGGCCGCCCCGGAAGTCGAAGAAGATGGTGGAGTGCAGGACCTCCTTGGGCTCGGGGGCGGCGATCCAGTGGTCGAAGGTGTCCTTCCAGGCCGAGAGCGGCTTGCGCCACTTGGGGTTGGAGGCCATCATGTCCCCCGGGCAGCGCGGAAAGCCGCAGCGCACAAGGTGCTCCACGGCGCGCTGGGTGAAGGCCTCGAAGTACACCTCCGCGGCGCGCTGCAGGTAGTCCACCGAACAGTCGGCGTAGACCAGGGCGTTGTCCTGATCCGTGGCGAAGGTCTGCTCCCTGCGGCCCTCGCTGCCCATGACCAGCCAGCAAAACTTGACCGGGGGCGGCCCCAGCTCCTTGAGCAGCAGCTCCAGGAGCCGGTTGAGCATCAGGTCGTTGATGATGGAGAGGATGCGGGTGATGTTGCCCGCCCTGCCGCCCTCCTCCACGAGGGTCCTGGCCACCCGGCAGGTCTTGGCCCGCATGGGGTAGAGCCCCTCATAGGTGTTGCGGGTGCTGACCTCGCGGAACACGGCCAGGGGGGAGCGCCCCTGCAGCAGCATGATGTCGTGGGAGGTGATGACCCCGGTGATCTCCTCGCCGCTGGTCATGGCCAGGTGGTGGATGTTCTTGGCCATCATGGAGACGAGGGCGTCAAAGCATACGGCGGTCTCGGCGATGGTCTCCAGCGGGGCGGACATGATGGTCTCCACGGGGGCCAGCATGCTGAGGCCCAGGGCCACGGACTTGCGGATGTCGATGTCGGTGATGATGCCGCAGGGCTTGCCCGTCTGCTCCTGGATCAAAAGCGAGCCCACGCTGTGCCGGATCATCACCTGGGCTGCGTCCTGGATGGACATGCCGAAGGGCACCGTCACCGGCGCCCGCTCCACCAGGGAGCCCACCTTGAGGCTGAACAGGTACAGGTTCGAATCGTCGGAGGACTCGTTCCTGCGCTGCCGGATTTCGGTGAAGGCCTTGGTGGTGAAGGTCTCCGAAAGGGTCTTGAGGAAGAAGCGCGGAATGGCCGGGTTGGCCCCGGCCGCCTCGAAAAAGGCGTCCTTGGGTATCTTGACGAAAAAGGTGTCCTCGACGGTTTCGGCGCTCAGGCTGGCCTTGGCGTTCTGGAACAGCGCCATGGCGCCGACGCAGGCCCCTTCGCCCCGGAAGTCGGCCAGGGTGATCTGCCCCGCTTCGTCCTGGACGAAGAGCTTGACCCCGCCTTTCTGGATGACGAGGAGGCCGTCGATTTCGGTGACGTTGCGGATGAAGATCCGTGTGCCCGCGGGCTGGAAGTCGATGAGGCAGTGGCGCACCAGCCGGTCGAGGGCGCCGGCGTCCAGTTCGGAGAACGGAAGGGTCGCCTGGAGGAATTCTCGGATGAGGTCGCGGTCAATCGGGGCGTGCTGTTCGGCCATGAGTATCTTCTTAACCACAACGGAGCGGGGGAGGGAAGCCCAAAGCCCCCCTCCCCGCGCGGACGTTTAGTGGGCGCCAGAAGCCTCTTTGGCACCTCTGGGAATGCGGACGTTCTCCACCAGCTCCTGGATCTCGATGGGGGGAGGAGCTGTGGCCAGGGAAACGGCGATGGTCATGGCCATGTTCAGGACCATGCCCACGGACCCGATCCCCTCAGGGCTGATGCCCATGAACCAGGGGGCGATGCCCATGAACTTGGTCTGGATGATGTAGATCATGGTGAAGCCGATGCCGGTGCTCATGCCGGCGATGGCCCCGTATTTGTTGGCCCGCTTCCAGAAGATGCCCAGCAGGATGACCGGGAAGAAGGAGGATGCGGCCAGGCCGAAGGCCAGGGCCACCACCTGGGCCACGAACCCGGGGGGATTGATGCCGAAGTAGCCGGCCACCAGCACGGCCACGCCGATCATGACGCGCCCCAGCAGGAGCTGCTGCTTCTCCGTGGCCTGGCGGTTGATGATGCGGTAATACAGGTCGTGGCTGATGGACGAGGCCACCACCAGCAGGAGGCCCGAGGCCGTGGACAGGGCCGCGGCAAGTCCTCCGGCCGCCACCAGGGCGATGACCCAGGCGGGCAGGTCGGCGATTTCGGGGTTGGCCAGCACCATGATGTCGTTGTCCACATACAGCTCGTTGGCGCTGGAGGTGGGCTTGTTGGTGAGCATCTTCCTGCCGTCCGGGCCGGGCTCGGCGGCGAAGGTGGGCTTGCCCTCAAAGGCCTTGCCGGAGCGGTACTGGATGATGCCGTCGTTGTTCTTGTCCATCCAGCCGATGAGGCCGGTGCGCTCCCAGTTCTTGAACCAGGTCGGTGCCTGCTCGAAGGCCACGTTGTTCAGGGTGTTGACCATGTTGTAGCGGGCAAAGGCGCCCACAGCCGGAGCCGTGGTGTAGAGCAGGGCGATGAAGGCCAGGGCGTAGCCGGCCGAAAGGCGGGCGGCGCGCACGCTGGGCACGGTGTAGAAGCGCACGATGACGTGCGGCAGGCCGGCTGTGCCGACCATGAGGCACATGGTGATGGCGAACACGTCGATCATGGGTTTCTGGCCCTTGCCGAAGGCGCTCGTATAGGCCGCAAAGCCGAGGTCGGTATTGATCTGGTCAAGGGCGTGCAACAGGTATTTGCCCGCGTCCGGACCGCTGGCGATGGTGCTGCCGAAGCCCAGCTGCGGGATGAAGTGCCCGGTGACCTTCATGGAGATGGCCATGGCCGGGATGGTGAAGGCCAGGATCAGGATCACGTACTGGGCCACCTGGGTCCAGGTGATGCCCTTCATGCCGCCCAGGCAGGCGTACAGGAACACGATGACCATGCCCACGATGACGCCGGTGTTCACGTCCACTTCAAGGAAGCGGCTGAACACGATGCCCACGCCGCGCATCTGTCCGGCCACGTAGGTCATGGACACGAAGATGGCGCAGATGAGGGCCACCAGGCGCGCGCCGTCAGAATAGTAGCGGTCGCCCACGAAGTCCGGCACGGTGAACTTGCCGAACTTGCGCAGATAGGGCGCCAGGAGCAGGGCCAGCAGCACGTAGCCGCCGGTCCAGCCCATGAGGTACATGCAGCCCTGGTAGCCGGAAAACGAGATGATTCCGGCCATGGAGATGAAGGAGGCCGCGCTCATCCAATCCGCGGCCGTGGCCATGCCGTTGGCCAGTGGCGGAACGCCGCCTCCGGCCACGTAGAAGCTTTTGGTGTCGCTCACCCGCGAGGCCCAGGCGATGCTCAGGTAGATGGCGAAGGTCAGGCCTACGATGATATAGGTCCAGGTCATGATCGACATAGAGACTCCTTGTTCACGCTCAGGCTAAATCGCCCAGCGGCCTATTCGTGCACGTCGAATTCTTTGTCCAACTTCTGCATCAGATAGTAGTAGGCAAAGATTAGACACACGAAGATGAATATCGACCCCTGTTGGGCGAACCAAAATCCCAATGGGAATCCTCCCAGCTGAAAGGCGTTCAGCGGCTGTACCAGGAAGATACTGAAAACGTATCCTGCGAGCGCCCAGATGGTCAGCAGGATCGCCATGTACCTCAAGTTTCTGCGCCAATACTCCTGCATGCTCTTGTCCATGTTCCTCCTCCTTCATTTAATGGAATCAAACGTGATCACGCCGCGACAATAGCAGAGAGCAAGGGGGGTGGTAGCTCCCTTCTGTGAATGGCGGCATCGCCAGGGTAAAAGGATTCGCCTCCCAATGGTCGTTTTCCCGTGGCCGTTCACCGCGTTGCCGGAACCGTTGGACCCTGGAAAGGGCGCGGTTGCTGTTTAGGGGGGCAGCAGGGCTTGGCCGGAGAGTTGCCGAAAGGAGGAAAGTCTCGAGTTCCGGACTGAACTGCTGAGGCCGCGACGGGCCTGCAGGCAGACAGGGTGTCGCCGCAGCATGCTGTATTGTAAGCATATTATATATGCTTCAGCGGTGTTGGCGCTGGGCGGGCTCCGGGCTGCGCGCTGGCTGGGCTTCTTTGCGGCCTTTGGGGCCGCGGCCCGGGCATGTCCAGGTCCGAATGCCCGGAAACCCAAGGGGAGAGCGGTTTCCGGCCGCTTCTCGGCCGGCGTTGGCAGGGGCCGCGCGCTGCGCCGCCGGCGATCTGAGGCCCTGGTCATTAGGGACAGCCCCCTGCCGGGCGTGCCTGCTGCGCAGGCCCTCGGCCGCGGAGGCAAGGGCGCCGCGCCTGCTGGCCGGGGCCTGAAAACGGCTCAGGAGAAGTCCCCGGGACGGTTGGCGGTGTCGCCACAGGAGCCGCCGGGAGGGCGGGGTCCGGCCCCCGGCCAGAGCAGGCGGGGCTCTGCCCGGCTCCCTCGGTGGCCTTGATTCCTGTGGAGGTCGCGCCGCCGGGCGGGTGAAGAATCTTTGCCGCTGCGGGCGAAACATCCGCCTGGGCTGTGCCTACCGCCCCTGTGACAGCCGCTTGCCGCCGGAAAAGCGCCATTCGGCGAAATAGGCTACCGGAATCGGGGAAAGTTCTTTACTCCAATGATCAAAGGCAGCGCGCAAGGGCCGTGGACAGTCCAACGCCCCCCCCCGCAGGCACCGCAAACAGGAGGAACCATCATGAAGAAAGATCCGGACGCCATCATCGACTCGCCTGAATTCAAGGCACTGGTCGCAACGCAGTGGTCCGTCTCGGCAGTTCTGTCCATCATCATGCTCGGCGTGTATTTCGGGTTCATCCTGGTCCTGGCCTTCAACAAGGCCCTGCTCGGCAGCATGGTCTCCGAGGGCCTGAGCCTGGGCATCCCCGTGGGCCTGTTCGTCATCGTGCTGGCCTGGGGCCTCACCGGAATCTATGTCTACTGGGCCAATGACAAGTACGACGCCGCCGTGAACGCCATCCGGCAGAGCCTCAGGAGGAGCTAGACATGGAACAGCAGTTCATCACGACCATCGGGCAGCCGAACCTCACGTCCATCCTCTTCTTCTTCGTCTTCATCACGGTGACCATGTTCATCACCTATTATGCGGCGAAGAAGACCAAGACCACGGCGGACTTCTACGCCGCGGGCGGCGGCATCTCCGGCTTCCAGAACGGCCTGGCCCTGGCCGGCGACTACATGAGCGCGGCCAGCTTCCTGGGCATCGCCGGGCTCGTGTCCCTCAAGGGCTACGACGGGCTCATCTACTCCATAGGCTTCCTCGTGGGCTGGCCCATCATCATGTTCCTCATCGCCGAGCCCCTGCGCAACCTCGGCAAGTACACCTTCGCCGACGTGGTGGCCTACCGCCTGTCGCAGAAGCCCGTGCGCATCGCTGCCAGCGTCGGCTCGCTCATGACCGTGTGCTTCTACCTCATCGCGCAGATGGTGGGCTCCGGCTCCCTCATCCACATGGTCTTCGGCCTGCCCTATGAAATCGCCATCGTCTTCGTGGGCGCGGTGATGATCTGCTACGTGCTCTTCGGCGGCATGCTCGCCACCACCTGGGTGCAGATCATCAAGGCCGTGCTGCTCCTTTCCGGCGCCACCATCCTCGTGATCATGGTCCTCTACAGGTTCGACATGAACCCGGTGAATCTCTTCGCCGCGGCCCAGGCCAAGTACGGCGACAAGGTGCTGGCCCCCGGCGGGCTGGTGTCCAATCCCTGGGACGCCATGTCCCTCGGCCTGGCTCTCATGTTCGGCACGGCCGGCCTGCCGCACATCCTCATGCGCTTCTACACCGTGCCCGACGCCAAGGCCGCCCGCAAATCCGTGTTCGTGGCCACCGGGTTCATCGGCTTCTTCTACATCCTGACCTTCATCATCGGCTTCGGGGCCATGGTTCTCGTGGGCCAGGATATCATCTCCGGCATGGACAAGGGCGGCAACATGGCCGCGCTGCTTTTGGCCGAGGCCACCGGCGGCACAGTGTTCCTGGGCTTCATCGCGGCCGTGGCCTTCGCCACCATCCTCGCCGTGGTGTCCGGGCTCACCCTCGCCGGCGCCACCACCCTGTCCCACGACCTCTACGTGAACGTGTTCCGGGGCGGCCATGCCAACGAGCAGGAAGAGGTCCGCGTGGCCAAGATCGCCACCCTCTGCCTGGGCGTGGTGGCCGTGGTCCTGGGCTTGGTGTTCAAGGGGCAGAACGTGGCCTTCATGGTGGGCCTGGCCTTCGCAATCGCCGCCAGCGCCAACTTCCCGGCCCTGCTGCTCTCCATCATGTGGCGCCGCTTCAGCACCATGGGCGCGGTGTTCTCCATCGTCACCGGCACGACCCTGGCCGTGGTGCTCATCGTCATCAGCCCCACGGTGTGGGTGGACATCCTGAAGAACCCCACAGCCATCTTCCCGCTCAAGAACCCGGCGCTCATCTCCATGACCGGGGCCTTCATCGCCGGCTGGATAGGGTCTGTAATTAAGCGTGACGAACGCGCCGAATCGTTGTATCCGGAACAAAAGGTCCGCAACTACCTTGGCGTGAGCGTTGAGTAGACGAACGCATACGTAGCGCACGCGCCATGCCTTTGCTGCGGAGCAACGGGTCCGCAACAACAGAAGGCGTGAGCGTGGAATGAACGATGCGTTAGTTTCCTTCCTCAAAGCGACCATCCCCTTCTCCCTCCTTCCTCCGCGTTTGCTGGGGAAGGAGGGAGATCATCTTTTCGCCCGCAACCTGGCTGCGGGCGAGGAGATCCTGACGGCCGGCGCCAGCCCGGACGCCGCCTGCGTGGTGCGCTCCGGCAGCCTGGAGGCCACCTACGCCCAGTGCCTGCCCCTGACGCTCACGCCCGGCGACATGCTGGGCTGCGAGGCCGCGCTGCCCATGGGCCAGGGGGCGGACATGGGGCTCTGGGAGGCCCGCGCCGCCGAGCCCTCGGAGGTCATCCTCATCCCTCTGGACAGCCTCGCCCGGCTCATGTCCGATGAGCTCTTCGCCCGCGCCCTCGCAGCCCGCGCGGGCGGCCTGGCCGCAGCCACGGAGCGCGCCCGCAGCCAGGCCTGCCAGCCCGGACCGGACCCCTTCCTGCGGCTGCGCGTGGGCGACATGATCTGTCCGGCCCCGGTGTTCGTGGAGTCCTCCCTCAGCGTGGCCGGTGCCGCGCGCGTCATGACGCAGACCGGGGCCACCTCGGCCCTGGTGCGCGGGCAGGGCGAGGTGCTGGGCATCCTCACCGAGCGCGACGTCTTGTCCAAGGTGGTGGCCGCCGGGCAGGATGCCGAGACCCTGCCCGTGACAGCGGTGATGACCCCCGGACTGGTCACGGTGGGCCCGGCGGAACTGCTCATCGAGGCCTTTTCGCGCATGGTGCACCACGGCATCCGCCGCCTGGTGCTGCTGGACGAATCCGGCGCGCCCGCCGGCGTTCTGGGTGAGCGCGACATGCTCTCGGCCCGGGGCGAGAGCCCCCTGGCCCTGGCCTCGGAGATCCTCGTGGCCACGGCCCCGAGGGATCTGGCCCGGACCTTCGAGCGCCTGCACCGCATGGCCGGGCGCAGCGTGGCTGAGGGCATCTCCAGCGATGCCGTGGGCCGGCTCATCAGCGAGATGCATGACCGCATCATGACCCGGGCCTGGGAAATGGCCCTGTTGGAGCTGGGGCCTGCCCCTGCGCCCCACGCGGTGCTGGTGCTGGGCAGCCAGGGGCGGCGCGAGCAGTTTCTGGCCACGGACCAGGATCTGGCGCTGGTCTACGAGGGCGGCAAGGGCTCCGGTCCGGAGCTGGAGAGCTGGTTTGAGCGGCTGGGCGTAAGGCTGACGGAGATGCTTCTGGAACTGGGCTTTCCGCCTTGCAAAAACCGCATCATGCTGGACAACCCGGACTGGCGGCGCAGCCTGGACAGCTGGCTGGACCTCTTCGACTCCATGGCCGACAGGCCCGACGCCGAGGCGGTGATCAAGACCTCGCTTCTGGCCGACATGCGGCCCTTCCAGGTCCAGGGTGCCGGAAGCTGCGGCCTGAACGTGCGCCTGCGCGAGGCCATGACCAGGCGGCTCAGGAAGAGCCCGATCCTGCTCAAGCTCATGGCGCGGGAGGCCGTGCGCTTCAGCCCGCCCCTCGGTCTGTTCGGGACGTTTTCCTTGAAGAAGGACGAGGAGGGCCGGGGCTGCCTGGACATCAAGCGCGGCGGGGTCTTCCCCATCACCCAGGGCGTGAAGACCCTGGCCGTGGACCACGGCCTTGCGGAAACCGGGACCTGCGCGCGCCTGCGCCTGCTGCACCGCTCCGGGGCGCTTTCCGTGCCCCTGGCCGAGGGGCTGTGCGACGCCTACGACTTCCTGCAAACCCTGCGCATGCGCGCCCAGGCGTCGCACCTGCGCCAGGGCCGCCCGCTGGACAACGACATCCGCCCGGACACCCTGGGGGCCATGGAACGCGAGCGCCTGCGCGCATCCTTCAAGCTCACGGCGGAATTTCAGAATCTGCTTTTCGAGAAGTACGGGCTGAGGATGCTGGGCTGAGAGCAGTCTGGCGGGGTGAAGGCAAGGCGGGTCCCCGCGGAGTTTAGCTCAGGGGCGTTCCGCGGCGCATGGCCGTGCCGAGTCATTGCTTCGACTGCAAGCCTTCCCAGTTGTCCTGCGCCGTCACGGACTTTTTGTCCTTGGGCATGACCTTGCCCGGATCGTTCGGCGCGGCGGGCAGGAAGTGGCCAATTAAGCCCAGAACAAGCCCGACAATGATCAGCAGAACCGCAAACGTTTGCATGCTCATCTCGTCGTCCTCGCAGTACGTTAAGTTCCCTTGCCTGGGACATCCCTGCGCCAAGGCGAGCGCATCCTTCACAGGTTGCAGAACTAATTCATAACCATTTCTAACTTGGATGGCAACCCTGTCCCCGTCTATTTGAGAAGGTCTCCTGCCGGGGCCTCGGACAGCCCTTGCGCGCCCTCCGCGAGCCTTCTCCGCGCACCGCGGCCGGTCCCTCCAGGATCGCGGCCAGGTTTTTCGCCGGGCTAGGCCTCCAGGCCCAACTGCCCCAGCACCGCCGTCACCCTGTGCGCGTACGTATGCCCGCGCGCAAGCTCTGAGCGCCAGGCGGCCTTGATGTCCGCGGCGCGGGTGGCGGAGGATGCCAGCGCCCGGAAGCGTGCGGCCAGCTCTCCCGGGCAATGGAAGGTGGTTTCGGCCGTGAGCTCGGCGGGAAAGAGGCCCAGGCCCGGCGTGGCGTCGGAAAGCAGCAGCCCGCCCCAGGCCCAGGTGTCGAAATGCCGCTGGCTGAGCCCGCAGGGCAAAAGCGGACTGGTCAGCCCCAGGCAGCAGCCCGCGCTGGCCGCGATGTCCGGCAGGGCCGTGTAGTAGTCCACCGGGCCGCGCAGGTCCGTCTCTTCCGGCAGCAGCTCCCTCCAGCCAGCATCGCCGAAAACCGTCAGGCGGCCCAGGTCGGCCTGGGCGCGGGTCAGGCACAGCGTCCGCCAAACCCGGCCCGTTTCCTCGGCGCAAAAGCCCGCTTGCCGGACCTGGGCGCCGGGCCAGAGCCTGGTGATGCCCAGGCGCTTCAGCCACCAGCCGAAGTCCGGGCGCTGCGCGCCTTCCGGCGGGGCAGACTCCAGCATGGCCTGGGCCTCGGCCCAGGCGTTGTCCCTTGGCCCGGTGGGCAGGGCGCAGCCCGCGAAAAAGCCGGCCTTGCCCGGAAAGGCGCTGCGGCCCACGAACACCAGCCGGTCCGCGAGGTCGGCAAAGGCGGGCGATGGCGGCCGCGTCGGGCCTTTCAGGTAGCTATTGCGGGCGGCCAGGGGCAGGTGCCGGACGTCCTGCGCGCCCAGCTGCCGGAGCGGATCCAGAAACCAGCTGTCGGTGACGAAGAGGGGCAGGGCGGTCCAGAACCTGGATTTCAGGCCGCTGACGAGATGCAGCGGGTTGTCCACGCACCAGGCGGCGACCTTCGTCCCTGCGGCGAGGAGCAGATGGTAGGTCTCGCCCAGGGGGTCCAGGCCGCTGAAGTTGACGCTGAAGAACAGCTCCGGGCATTCACCTCCGGCCAGGAGCCCGCGGAGGTCCTCCAGGCCCGCGTCCCCGGTGAGCCGCACGTGAAAGCCCCGGGCCTCCAGGGCCTCGCGCAGCTCCAGGCGCAGGAGGTCGCCCCCGCCGCCCGGCAGCCAGGCCAGGCCCTGGCGCGGGGCCGGGGCGCTGGAATAGAGCGCCGTCTGCACGGCGGCCAGAAGCGGCCCCCAGAAGGACGGGAACAGGCGCGGGCCCGGACTGTACAGGATGAGCCGCGCGCCGCTGCGGGCCAGGGCGGGCAGGTCCCCGGCCTCCACTGGAGCAAGGTCAGCGGGCAGGCGCCCGCCCCGGGGCTCGCCTTGTCCGTCCAGTTGGGCGGACAAGGCCGGGCATTCGAGGAAGCCGGCGCCGCTCAGGCCGGGGAAGAGCTCGTGCAGGCGCCCCGGCTGCGGCCCCAGGCCCAGGAAGACCGTGTGGGGCCCGCGGCCGCAGAGAACGCGGAAGTCCCCCGGCTCGGCGGGCAGGGACTTCTCCAGGCCAAGCTCGTCGAGGATGCGTGCGCGGACGGGCACGGGCGGCTTAAGGCGTGCGGACATGGAGCTCCTTGGCAAGGGGGCCGGTTTGGGCTAGGTGTCGGCCAGCAGGCACCCCATGAAACAATATCGCGACCATTATTTCAAGCGCGCCAAGGCGGAAAATTATCCCGCGCGCAGCGTCTACAAGCTCCAGGAGCTGGACGCCAAGTTCTCGCTCCTGAAGCCCGGCCGGAAGGTCCTCGACCTCGGCGCGGCCCCGGGCTCCTGGACCCTGTACGCCGCCAAGCGCATCGGCCCCTCGGGCCGGGTGCTGGCGCTGGACATCCAGGCCACGGTGCAGGAGTTTTCGGAGAATGTCCAATTCCTGGTGCACGATGCCTTTGAGGACAGCCCGGAGCTCCTGGCGGTGATGGAGCCGCTGCTGCCCTTTGACCTGGTCATGAGCGACATGGCCCCGCGCACCACGGGCATCAAATTCACGGACCAGGCCCGGTCCCTGGAGCTGTGCGAACGCGCCCGGGATGTGGCCCTCAAGCGGCTTCGGCTCGGCGGCGACTTTGTGGCCAAGATCTTCGAAGGCCCGGACGCCAAGGCCTTTCAGGAGAGCCTCAAGCCGTATTTCGAGCATGTGCGCGGCTTCAAGCCCAAGAGCTCGCGGGCCGAGAGCAAGGAGACCTTTCTTCTCGGGCTCGGGTATCTGGGGCTTGGCTTTCGGCCCGATGTCGAGTAAATAAATCTGTTTCTCGGGACATGTTCCCGGGCCAAGAATGTTTCTGGAGGAAGAATGTCAGGACACAGCAAATGGGCCACCATCAGGCGTGCCAAGGAAAAGACGGACGCCAAGAAGGGCCAGGTATTCACCAAGATCACCAAGGACATCATCCTGGCGGCCAAGGGCGGCGGCGACCCGGCCTTGAACGCCCGCCTGCGCGCGGTCATCGCCAAGGCCAAGTCCGCCAACATGCCCAACGACAAGATCGAGACGGCCATCAAGAAGGGCACCGGCGAGTTGGCCGGCGGCGAAGTGTACGAGATGATGTACGAAGGCTACGCCCAGGGCGGCGTGGCCATGCTGGTGGAGGTGGCAACGGACAACAAGAACCGCACCATCGCCGAGGTCCGGCACATCATCAGCAAGGCCGGCGGCAGCATGGGCGAGCCCGGCTCCGTGGCCTGGATGTTCGACAAGCGCGGCGTCTTTGTCTTTGACAAGGCCAAGTACACCGAGGACCAGCTCATGGAGGTGGCCCTGGAGGCCGGGGCCGACGACGTGCTGGACGAGGGCGAGACCATCGAGGTGCGTACCAACCCCGAGGACTACTCCACCGTGGAGAAGGCCTTTGAGGACGCCGGGTTCACCCCGGACAGCGCGGAGCTGACCATGGTCCCCAAGAACCTGACCCCGGTGGACGCGGCCACGGCCCGCAAGGTCATGACCATCATGGAGAACCTGGAGGACAACGAGGACGTGTCCGCCGTGTACGTCACCGCCGACTTTACCGACGAAATCATGGAAGAGCTGGGGTAGGGCGCATGTCGGTGCCCGTTGTGGTGCTGGGGCTTGATCCCGGAAGCCAGGTGACGGGCTATGGCGTGGTGCGCGAAGCCTCGGGCCGGGCCGAGCTCGTGGCCGTGGGCACCATCCGCACTCCCAGCGGCACCGACATGGCCGGACGCCTGGGGGTCATCTACCGCCGCGTGGCCGAGGTCATCGCCAGCTTCGGCCCGGCTGAGGCCGCCATCGAGAGCGTCTTCGTGTCCAGGAACGCCGCCTCGGCGCTGAAGCTTGGCCAGGCGCGCGGCGCGGCCATGGCCGCCTGCGCCGTGGCGGGCCTCTCCGTGGCCGGATACCCGCCCACCCAGGTCAAGAAGAGCCTGGTGGGCGTGGGCCGGGCGGAAAAGGAGCAGGTGGCCTTCATGGTGGCCCAGATCCTGGGCCTGAAGAAGCCCGACTGGGCCCTGGACGCCAGCGACGCCCTGGCCGTGGCCATCTGCCATCTGAACGAGCGCCGGGCGCGCAAGCTCACCGGGCGCTACGGCGCCAGCCGTGGGGAGGGCGCATGATCTCCTACATCGAGGGCCGTCTGCTGGACGTCACAGGCAAGGGCTGCGTGGTCTTGACCCCCGGCGGCGTGGGCTACGAGCTGGCCCTGCCGAGCACCGCGCTCATGGCCCTGCCGCAGAAGGGCGGGGAGGTCACGCTCTTCACGCACACCATTGTGCGCGAGGACGCCCTGGACCTCTACGGCTTTGCCGCCAAGGACGACCGCGACCTGTTCCGGCTGCTCATCGGCATCGACAAGCTGGGGCCCAAGAAGGCCCTGGCCATCCTCTCGCATTTCCGGCCCGAGCACCTGCGCGAGCTGGTGCTGCGCGAGGACGCCGACACCCTGGCGTTGGTGCCGGGCATCGGGCCCAAGAGCGCGCGCGAGATCATGTGGAAGCTCAAGGACAAGCTGGCGGGCATCAAGACCGGGCCGCTCACGGCCTCGAGCCCCGTGGACGGCCCCCAGGGGGAGTATTTCGACGCCCTGGCGGGCATGAAGGCCCTGGGCTACACCGAGGAGGAGGCGCGCGGCATGATGCGCGACATCTTTGAGTCCGAGCCGGACATCGACGCCTCCTCGGCCATCCGGGCGGCCCTCAAGAAGATCGCGGCGGCCCGCGCATGAACATCCAGGCGGCCTCCCCACCGGACGACACCATCCGCCCGCAGCGGCTTGCCGACTTCATCGGCCAGGACGACCTGCGCTCCAACCTGGGCGTGTTCATCCAGGCCGCCCGGGAGCGCGGCAAGGCCCTGGACCACACCCTGTTCTCCGGCAATCCCGGCCTGGGCAAAACCACCCTGGCCCAGATCATGGCCTCGGAGCTGGGCGTGAACATGATCTCCACCTCCGGGCCCGTGCTGGAGCGCGTGGGCGACCTGGCGGCCATCCTGACCAACCTCTCGCGCCACGACATCCTGTTCATCGACGAGATCCACCGCCTGCCCGCCAATGTCGAGGAGATCCTGTATCCGGCCATGGAGGACTACAAGATCGACCTCATCATCGGCCAGGGGCCGGGGGCGCGCACGGTGAAGATCGACCTGGAGCCCTTCACCCTGGTGGGCGCCACCACCCGGGTGGGGCTTTTGACCTCGCCACTGCGCGACCGCTTCGGCTGCGTGTTTCGCCTGGAGTTCTACGCCCCGGAGGAGCTCGCGCGCATCGTCATGCGCGCGGCGAAGATCCTGGGCATCGGCATCACCGAGGACGGGGCCTGGGCCATCGGGCGCAGGTCGCGCGGCACCCCGCGCATCGCCGGGCGGCTCCTGCGCCGCATCCGCGACTACGCAGTGGTCCAGAACCAGGGCATGGTGGACCAGGCCCTGGCCGAGCAGTCCCTGGACCGCCTCGACGTGGACCCCTACGGTCTGGACCAGATGGACCGCAAGATCCTTTCGCTCATCGTGAATCAGTTCAGCGGCGGGCCCGTGGGGGTCAAGACCATCGCCGTGGCCTGCTCGGAAGAGGCGCGCACCATCGAGGACATCTACGAGCCCTTCCTCATCCAGTGCGGGTTCATCAAGCGCACCCCGCGCGGGCGCGTGGCCACGGCCAAGGCCTACCAGCACCTCAAGATGCGTCTTGACGGGGGAGGCGAGCTGCTGTAGTTGCTGCCAAGCGCGAAGATGGCCTTGTGGTCGTTTTCGTCCTGATTGAGACCGTATGGTCCTGTTGGACATTGTCCCTTGCCGACACCCGAACCGACGCGCCGACCGGAGAAATCCGGGAACCGGAGCAAGCCCTCCCCTGGACCTGGACGCAAAAGTCGCCCGCCGCTCCAAGGGAACACGGAGGAAGCACCATGTTCGGACAGCTTTTCCAGCCCATGCATCTGCTGCTGGTCCTTGTCATCGCCCTGTTCGTGTTCGGCCCCAACAAGCTGCCGCAGCTTGGGGCCAGCATCGGCAAAAGCATCCGTGAACTGCGCAAGGGCCTGGACGGCGTGGCCGATCCCGGCGCCCAGCAGACGACCACGACGCCCCCGCAGTCAGAGACCAAGAAATAGCCCGCCGCCGCTTCGCCTGTCGGGGATTCTTCCCCGGCTGAGCCCTGCGGCGGCAGCGAGTGTGCCGGAGTCCGCGCCGCAGCGGGCTGCCGGCTGTTCGTGTTTGCCGCGCGCAGCCAGGCGCGGGATCCGCAGGGTTCGTGGCCAATCCGGAACGCACGGAAGGCCCCTGCCGTGCTCCGTTGACAGCCTGCGCTGCCTGGGCCTAGGGTACGCTTTGGCGCTGCAACAGTCTTATGAGGAAGAGATGGACGACCCCTACAGTACATGTTTGAAATCGCCTGAAGTTTTCAGGCCTTTGTCCGAATTCGAGTCGCCCGCCCGCACGGCTGCTCGCGTCTGAAGCCCCCCCGCGCCAAAACGCGCGTCCTGGGCCTCCCCTGACGCGCCGCCCCCTGCAATGTGGCGACGCACATGCAGGAGGTGGCCGATGCATCGCACCCGCACCAGATTCTTCAATGCCGCATCCGAGCCCCTCGGGGCCTTCGCCCTGCGCGGCCCCAAGGCGGCAGCCCCGCGGTCCTGGCGCCTGCACGCCGGAGGCCCTCTGCGCGCGCAGCATCCTTCCCACTGGTCCAAGCCCTGCCGGAGGCCTGCATGAACCAGCCTGTCAGCGGCATCTTCCTCAGCGCGGTGCTGGACCGTCCGGTCATCAGCCAGTCCGGCCGCGACATCGGCGTTTTGTGGGACGTGGCCATGGGCCCCGGCGACCCCTTTCCCGTGGTGCCGCACCTATTGGTGCGCAAGGCCGGCCGGGTGCGGCGCATAGCCTGGGCCGACATCGCCCTGTTCAATCCCGTGGTGGTGTCGCTCAAGGGCGAGCCTGAAGGCATCACTGACCTGCCTGAGCCCAGTGACGAGGTGCTCATGCGCCGGGACATCCTGGACAAGCAGATCGTGGACGTGGACGGGGCCCGCGTGGTGCGGGTCAACGACCTCAAGCTCACCCCCGTGCTGGACGGCCTGTGCCTGGCCACGGTGGACGTGGGCTTCCGCGGCGTGCTGCGCCGCCTGGGCTACCTCAAGGCCTGGGACTTCCTGGGCGGTGTGCTGCACCGGCCCCTGGCCCGCAAGGAGATCGACTGGTTCCTGGTGCAGCCCCTGGGCGCGAACCTCTCCCGGCTGACCCTGACCATCACCCGCGACAAGCTCTCCGACCTGCACCCGGCCGATCTGGCGCACATCATCAGCCAGCTGCCGCACCAGAACATCTCGGAGATGCTGCATTCCCTGGACATGGAGGCCGCGGGCGAGGCCCTGGGCGAGATGGAGCCCGAGGACTCCAGCCGGGTGCTGAGCCAGCTGGACAGCTCGCATGCGGCCGACGTGCTGGAGGAGATGCCCCCGGACGAGGCCGCGGACCTGCTGGCCGAGCTGCCCGAGGACAAGGCCCTGGAGCTTTTGTCGCACATGGACCCCGAGGACGCCGAGAAGGTCCAGGAGCTGCTGGAGCACGAGGACGACTCCGCCGGCGGCCTCATGAACAACGAATACCTCTTCGTCTCGCCCGACGCCATCATGGACGACGCCATGAGCCAGGTGCGGCTTTTGGGCGCGGAGATCGACAACATCTACTATGTCTACGTGGTGGACGAAAACGAGCACCTGCAAGGCGTGCTGAGCCTGAAGCGCCTGCTGCTCTCGCCGGGCAACACCCCCGTGGCCGAGGTCATGAGCCGCAACCCCAAGAGCGTGCACGTGGATTCCGCCCTGGACGAGGTCTTCGAGCTGGTGGTGCAGTACAAGCTGGCCGCCGTGCCCGTGCTGGAGGAGGACGGCAAGATGGCCGGAATCGTCTCTGCGGACGACATCCTGGAACACTTCCTGCCCTTCGCCCTGCGTTGGAAGCAGTACAAGGCCCTGCGCAAGTTCTAGGGCCGCCGGAAAGTAGGCAACGTGACCGCAGCACGCATCATCGCCCCCCTGGGCAAGCTCAACCGCAGGAACATCTTCATGTTCCTGGCGATCCTGGGCCCGGGAATCATCACCGCCAACGTGGACAACGACGCCGGCGGCATCACCACCTATTCCCTGGCCGGGGCCCAGTTCGGGCTCTCGCTCTTGTGGATCATGCTGCCCACCACCATCGCGCTGGTGGTGGTGCAGGAGATGTGCGCGCGCATGGGCGCGGTGACGGGCAAGGGCCTGGCCGACCTCATCCGCGAGTCCTTTGGCGTCAAGATCACCTTCTACGTCATGATCGCCCTGCTTCTGACCAATTTGGGCAACACCGTGTCCGAGTTCGCGGGCATCGCCGCGAGCATGGAGCTCTTCGGCGTCAGCAAGTACCTGTCCGTGCCCCTGGGCGCGGTGGCCGTGTGGCTGCTCATCGTCAAGGGCTCCTACCGCATCGTGGAGAAGGTCTTCCTGGTGGCCTGCCTGGTCTACGTGGCCTATCCCGTGGCCGCCTTCATGTCCGGGCCGGACTGGGGCGAGGTGCTCACGGCCTCGGTGGTGCCGGACGTCCACGTCACGCCCTCGGCAGTGACCATGATGATCGGCATCATCGGCACCACCATCGCGCCCTGGATGCAGTTCTACCAGCAGGCGTCCGTGGTGGAGAAGGGCATCACCAAGGAGAACTACGCCTTCTCGCGCCTGGACGTCATCGTGGGCTGCATCATGGCCATTGTGGTGGCCTTCTTCATCGTGGTGGCCTGCGCCGGCACCATCTTCAAGTCCGGCGTCAGGATCGAGACCGCCGCGGACGCCGCCCTGGCCCTGACCCCGCTGGTGGGCAAGTACGCCACCACGCTCTTCGCCATCGGCCTGTTCAACGCCTCCATCTTCGCCGCCTGCGTGCTGCCCCTGTCCACCGCCTACTACATCTGCGAGGGCCTGGGCTGGGAGCTCGGCGTGGACAAGGACTTCCGCGAGGCCCCGCAGTTCTTCTGGCTGTTCACCCTGCTCATAGCCGTGTCCGCAGGCGTCATCCTGCTGCCCGGGGCGCCGCTCATCGCCATCATGTACGTCTCCCAGGTGGTGAACGGCGCGGTGCTGCCCTTTGTGCTCATCTTCATGCTCATCCTCATCAACGACAAGCGCATCATGGGCGAGTACGTCAACAAGGCCACCTTCAACACCATCGCCTGGGCCACGGTGGTCATCGTCCTGTGCCTGACGCTGCTCATGACCCTGGATCTCGTCTTTCCGGGGTTCATCGCGCTCTTGATGGGTCGCTGACAGGCCGCCCGGCTCGGAAGATGTTGACACAATTCGGCGTTTTCCATAGAGAATGATCTAGACTCGACATGCCGCGCCCGGTTCTGCGGGCGCTTCTGCAACGCTGGAGGATAGAGCATGGCCCTCGTGACCGTTGACCAGGACCTGTGCGACCGCGAGGGCGCCTGCATCGACTCCTGCCCGCATTCCCTCCTTCTGCGCGGGCCGGACGGCATCCCGGTGACGCGCGCAGGGGCGGAGACGCTGTGCATCCGCTGTGGGCAGTGCGTCTCCATTTGCGCCAAGGGCGCGCTGGTCAACCATTTCCTGGAGGGCCAGGAGTTTTTGGAGAAGGCCGCGCTGAACCGCGGCGCGGATCCGCTGACCTACGCCATGAAGACCAGGCGCTCGGTGCGCGCCTTTCAAGCCCGGCCCGTGGACAAGGCCGTGTTCAAGGAGCTGTTCGACGTGGTGCGTTTCGCCCCCTCGGGCAACAACGCCCAGAAGCTCTGGTGGATCGTGACGCTGGAGCGCGAAGGCACCAGGCATCTTGCCGAGCTGGCGCTGCAGTGGATGCGCAGGACCTACTACCCGGACAGCCTCGACGAGGTCTGGACCGGCGATGCGGACCCGGTGCTGCGCGGGGCGCCGCACCTGGTCCTCTGCTGCGCCCCGGAGGACTACCGCTGGGCCGGCACGGACAGCGCCATCGCCTTGACCCACCTGGATCTCCTGGCCGTCTCTCGGGGGCTGGGCACCTGCTGGTCGGGCATCTTCCTCCGGGCCCTGGAAGGCTGGCCGCCCCTGGCCGAGGCCCTCAATCTGCCGTCCGGGCAGCGGGTCTTCGGCGGGCTCATGCTGGGCTATCCGCGCCATGACTACCGCCTGGTGCCGCCGCGCAAGCCCTCTGCCGTGGACTGGCGCTGAGGTCGCCTGGCCGCAAGACAAGACCGCCCGGCGTCGTGAAGGACGCCGGGCGGTCTTGTCTTGTGACCGGGGGCTGCGGAATCTAGCCGCGCGCGGCCGCGATCCTCTCCTTGATGAGGGCCACCGCCCTCCGGGCCACCTGCGTGATTTCGGGCTTGCTGATCTGGTCGTCGGCGCCCACGGTGTCGCCCTTGTGGCGCAGCTTGTCGGAGATGATGGAGGAGAACAGGATCACCGGCAGGTCCTTGAGCAGGGGATCCTCCTTGATGCGCTTGGTCAGGTTGTGGCCGTCCATGTTGGGCATCTCGATGTCTGAGATGACCACCTGCACATAGTCGGTCACGGGCCGGTTCTCCGCCTCGGCGATGCTCTTGATCTGCAGCAGGCGCTCCCAGCATTCCCCGCCGTGGCTCGTCTTCTCCACCAGGAAGTTGGCCCTGTGCAGCAAATCGCCGATCATCTCGCGGATGAGGGTGGAGTCGTCGGCGATGAGGGCGCGGTACTGGGTGTCCGCCTCCCAGGTCACGTTCTCGTCGAAGCGCAGGCCCAGTTCCGGGTTCAGCTCGGCCACGATCTTCTCCAGGTCCAGGATGAAGATGATGCGGCCTTCCAGGCGCACCACGCCGGTGATGGAGTTCGAGGCCAGGGAGGACATGTACTTGTTGGGCGCCTCCACCTCCTCCCAGCTGATGCGGTGGATGCGCGTGACGCCGGAGACCATGAAGGCCGTGGTGACGTTGTTGAACTCGCAGACGATGACCTTGGGCGGCTCCTTGTCCCCGTGCCCCTTTCTGAGCCACTGGGCCAGGTCCACCAGGGGGATGATCTGGTCGCGCAGGTTGAAGGCGCCGAGCACGGAGGGGTGGGAGACCTGCGGCATCTCCGTGATCTTGGGCTTGCGGATGATCTCAAGCACCTTGGCCACGTTGACCCCGTAGTAGCCCTTGTAGGCGGTATCGTCCCCGCTCTGCGGCTCTTCCAGGTAAAACTCCACGATCTCCAGTTCGTTGGTCCCGGCTTCGAGGAGAATATTGGTCACATTCGTGCTCATGCGTGGCTCCATGTTCCGGATTTCGGTGCGAGCCCGTGCGGGCGACTACAGCGCCCGAAGATAGGCTTCAATCTCGTCAATAATGCTCTTCGGCGTGGATGCGCCAGCAGTTAAGCCCATCTTCCCATATTTCGATACGTCAAGGCCATGAAGATCGTCAACGGTTTCCACGAGGATGGTCGGAATCCCCTGGGCCTCGATGACCTGGGACAGGCGCCGGGTGTTGCCGCTGGCCCTGCCCCCGGCCACCACCACGCAGTCTGCCTGGGCCGCCAGGCGGATGGCCTCCTGCTGGCGCAGGCGCGTGGCGTCGCAGATGGTCTCCAGGGTGGCCACCTCTTCCGAGAGGCGGGCGGCCAGGTCGCGGCGGATCTGTTCGAAGCCCTGGCGGTCCTGGGTGGTCTGGGCGGCCAGGAAATAGTGCGCCCGCGGGTCCAGCGGGTGGGCGGCCAGCTCGGCCGGGGTCTCGAAGACGAAGGCTTCCGGCCCGGCGTAGCTCAAAAGCCCGAGGACCTCGGGGTGGTCGTCCTCGCCGAAGAGCAGCAGCCTGCGCCCGGCCTCGGCCTGTTCGCCGATGAGCAGCTGGGCGCGCTTGACCTTGGGGCAGGTGGCGTCCACCACCTCCACGCCGCGCTCCAAAAGGGCCCGCTCCTCGTCGGCGGGGATGCCGTGGGCGCGGATGACGACGCGGCTGCCGGCCGGGGCCTCGGAAATGCTTTTGGCCAGACGCACGCCGCGCTGGGCGTAGCCTTCGAGCACCTGCGGGTTGTGGATGATGGGGCCGAGCATGAAGGTGGGGCGGGAATCGTCCTTGGACAGCAGGTCGTCAAGCTTTTTCAGGGCCAGGCCCACGCCCATGCAGAACCCCGCAAGGCGGGCGCGGATGATGTTCATAGGGATCGTCTCCAGGCGGCGCGTGGGCTCAGGCCCATATGGGCGCCGCAATTTTCAGCATAGGCGCATGCGGAGGGCTGCGTCAACTGCGGGAGCCGGGCAGGGGGCCTTAGGCCAGGCAGCCGTCCTGCAGGTCCGCAAGCTCCGCCTGGGCCAGGGGGGCCGCAGTTCCGTAGAGGGCGGCGATGCTGCCAGCCGTGGCCTCCAGTTCCTCCCAGGTCCGGCATTCCAGCAGGGCCTGGCGTACGGCGCGGATGCCGGAAAAGCCCTTGGCGTAGCGCGGCAGGAAGGCCCGCAAGGCCCGCAGGGCGCGCGGAGTCCCCTCCAGCTCGCGGGCCAGGCGGATGTGCAGGGCCGCGGCCTCTGCCAGGGCCTCGGCGCTGCGCGGCGCGGGCTCGCGCCCGGCCAGGATGTCCCTCAGGCGCTGGAAGATCATGGGGTCGGTGAGGGCCCCGCGGGCGAACATGACCCCGCTGGCGCCGGATTCGGCCAGGCAGCGCGCCGCGGCCTCGGCGCTGAACAGATCGCCGCTGGCCAGCACGGGTATGTCCACGGCGCGCACCAGCTCGCCGATGCGGCTCCAGTCGGCCGCGCCGCCGAAGAGCTGCCGGGCCGTGCGCGGATGCAGGGTCAGCCAGCCGGCCCCCAGGTCCTCCAGCGCCTTGCCGAGGTCCAGGAAGTTCTCTTCTCCCGGCGCAAAGCCCAGGCGCATCTTGACGCCCACCCGGCCCGGACCTGCCGCGCGCAGCATGACCTCGGCGATCTTGAGCAGCAGGGCGGGCTTGGCCATGAGGGCCGAGCCGGAGCCGCTCTTGTTCACCTTGCGCACGGAGCAGCCGGCGTTGAGGTCGAAGTGGGTGAAGCCCTGTTCAAGAAGCTGCGGCATGGCGCGCTCGAAGATGTCCGGCTCCGCCCCGAAGATCTGCACCACCAGGGGGCCGTCGCCGGGGGCGGTGTTCAGCAGGCGGGTGGTGCCGAAACCGCCGTAGACCAGGCCCTTGGCGCTGACCATCTCTGTCACGGCGCAGGCCGCGCCGAAGCTGCGGCAGAGCATGCGGAAAGGCAGGTCGGAATATCCGGCCAGGGGGGCCAGCCAGGGGGCGTCGGGGGCGATGGGCAGTGTGTGCATGGCAGAGGGGAGATAGGGCTTCCAGGCGCCGCAGTCAAAGGAAGAAATGGGGGCAGGGGCAAGAATGTTGCGCGCAAGGGGAAATACTTGTTGACAAGGTGGGGCAATTCAAAATAGATGATGCGGCCTTGGAAACAAGGGGATTGCAGGTGTCCTTTGCGCAGTTGGCGTGCCATCGGGGGACGAAAAGGCTTGCAATCTGTGGACAAGACGTGTATCCGTCTTCGTTCGCGCTGGCGTAGCTCAATGGCAGAGCAGCTGACTTGTAATCAGCAGGTTGCGGGTTCAAGTCCCATCGCCAGCTCCAGTTTGAAGTGAATGGTGGGGTTCCCGAGTGGCCAAAGGGAACAGACTGTAAATCTGTCGGCGTCAGCCTTCGGAGGTTCAAATCCTCCCCCCACCACCACATACGCGGCAAGCACGCTGTAGGAGATGGGGCTCGTCCCCGTCGCAGGGACTACGGATCACCGCGCGGGAATAGCTCAATTGGCTAGAGCATCAGCCTTCCAAGCTGAGGGTTGCGGGTTCGAGTCCCGTTTCCCGCTCCAAAGTCCAGGCCCATCGGGGGCCTCCTAAGGCGCGCTTAGGCCCACGTAGCTCAGTCGGTAGAGCACTTCCTTGGTAAGGAAGAGGTCATCGGTTCAATTCCGATCGTGGGCTCCATATCTTTTTCACGGACAACCGCTGACACGAAGCACAGGGGGTTCCAAAATGGGCAAGGCCAAATTTGAGCGCAAGAAGCCTCACGTCAACATCGGCACCATCGGTCACATCGACCACGGCAAGACCACCCTCACGGCCGCCATCACCAAGACGGCTTCCATGATGGGCATGGGCTCCTACGTCGCCTTTGACCAGATCGACAAGGCACCTGAAGAGAAAGAGCGCGGCATCACCATCGCCACCGCCCACGTGGAGTACGAGACCAAGAATCGTCACTACGCCCACGTGGACTGCCCCGGCCACGCCGACTACATCAAGAACATGATCACTGGCGCGGCCCAGATGGACGGCGCCATTCTCGTGGTCGCCGCCACCGACGGCCCCATGCCCCAGACCCGTGAGCACCTGCTGCTCGCCCGTCAGGTGGGCGTGCCTTACATGGTCGTGTTCATGAACAAGTGCGACATGGTCGACGACGCCGAGCTCCTGGAGCTGGTCGAGCTGGAAATGCGCGAACTGCTGACCAAGTACGGCTTCCCCGGCGACGACGTTCCCATCATTCAGGGTTCCGCCCTGAAGGCCCTGGAGAGCGACGATCCGAAGAGCGAAGAGTGCAAGTGCATCCTGGCCCTGCTTGAGGCCTGCGACACCTACATTCCCGAGCCCAAGCGCGACATCGACAAGCCCTTCCTCATGCCCATCGAAGACGTGTTCTCCATCTCCGGCCGCGGCACCGTGGTCACCGGACGTGTGGAGCGCGGCATCGTCACCGTGGGCGACGAAGTGGAGATCGTGGGCATCAAGGACACCGTGAAGAGCACCTGCACGGGCGTTGAGATGTTCCGCAAGATCCTTGACCAGGGCCAGGCTGGCGACAACGTCGGCGTGCTCCTGCGCGGCATCAAGCGCGAAGATGTGGAGCGCGGCCAGGTTCTGGCCAAGCCCAAGAGCATCCCGCCCCACCGCAAGTTCAAGGCCGAGGTCTACGTTCTGTCCAAGGACGAGGGCGGACGCCACACCCCGTTCTTCTCCGGCTACCGCCCGCAGTTCTACTTCCGCACCACGGACATCACCGGCGTGGTGAGCCTGGAAGAGGGCGTCGAGATGGTCATGCCCGGCGACAACGCAACCTTCATCGTTGACATGATCCACCCCATCGCCATGGAGCAGGGCCTGCGCTTCGCCATCCGCGAAGGCGGCCGCACCGTTGGCGCGGGTGTTGTCACCGAGATTCTGGAGTAATCCATGCGAGTCAATATTCAGCTTGCCTGCACCGAGTGCAAGCGGCGTAATTACTCCACGGAGAAGAACAAGAAGAACACTACGGGTCGTCTTGAAGTGAAGAAGTATTGCCCCTTCGACAGGAAGCATACGGTTCACCGCGAGACCAAGTAGTATTCATGCAGGCCAGTAGCTCTAACGGCTAGAGCACCGGTCTCCAAAACCGGGGGCTGTAGGTTCGAATCCTACCTGGCCTGCCACTCACCCCCAACTTGGGGAGCAAAATGGCGAAAAATACAGCGAAAGGCTCCAGCAGCCAACAAGGCGTAGAGATACCCGAGAAAACGGGTATTGCCGCCAAGGCGCAGGAACTCAAGGTCTTCTTTGAGGAATCCCAGGTCGAACTGAAAAAGATCACCTGGCCTTCCAAGAAGGAGACGTATGCGACCTGCGTTGCGGTCATGATCCTTGTGGTGGTCATGTCGCTGTTCCTGGGCGTCGTGGATCTTGGCTTGTCCAAGATCATCGAGGCAGTGCTGTCCTAAAATCCCGGCAGGTGAGCGCACGTGACTGAAGATAGCGCCGTTGGCGGGGAAAAATCGGCCCGCTGGTTCATTGTCCACACGTACTCGGGTTTCGAGCAGCGTGTGGAGAAGACCATCCTTGAGATGATGCGAACCGGTCAGGAAAAGGGCCAGGTCCTTGCGGTCGTCGTCCCCACGGAGAAAGTCGTGGAGATGGTCAAGGGCGAGCGCCGCACCTCCACCCGGAAGTTCTACCCCGGGTATGTGATGGTGCAGATGGTGCTCACCGACGACTCCTGGCATCTGATCCAGTCCATCCCGCGCGTGACGGGCTTTGTGGGCGGCAAAAACCGGCCCACCCCCATGCGCGACAGCGAGGCCCAGACGATCCTCTCCATGATGGAGAGCAGGCAGGAACAGCCCCGGCCCAAGTTCAACTTTGAACGTGGCGACGAGGTCCGGGTCATCGACGGCCCCTTCAGCGGTTTCAATGGCGTCGTCGAGGACGTGAATTACGACAAGGGCAAGCTCCGTGTGGCCGTTTCCATCTTTGGTCGCCAGACCCCGGTGGAGCTAGACTTCGTCCAGGTGACGAAAGGCTAGGCGGACCCTGTTCGAATGCGGCGGGCAACCGCCTGCGAGGATATAACAATGGCCAAGAAAATTACTGGTAAAGTCAAGTTGCAGATTCCCGCCGGCGTGGCCAACCCGTCCCCCCCCGTGGGTCCGGCGCTGGGCCAGCACGGCGTGAACATCATGGAGTTCTGCAAGGCGTTCAATGCGCGCACGCAGGACCAGAAGGGCATGATCATCCCGGTGATCATCACCGTGTATGCGGACCGCACCTTCTCCTTCATCACCAAAACCCCTCCGGCTCCTGTGCTCCTGCTCAAGGCCGCCAAGATCGAGAAGGGCTCAGGCGAGCCCAACAAGACCAAGGTCGGCAAGGTCAGCATGGCCCAGGTGGAGGAAATCGCCAAGCTCAAGACGCCTGATTTGACGGCCAAGTCCCTTGAGGCCGCCATGAATTGCGTCATCGGCACTGCCCGCAGCATGGGCCTTGAAGTCATAGGGTAGCGAGGGAAAGCCATGCCGAAGCACGGAAAAAATTACGACAAAGCCTCTCAGGGCTTTGACAAGACAGAACGTTATGCAGTGAACGAGGCCGTCAAGCTGGCCCTCGAGAACTCCTTTGCCAAGTTCGACGAGACCGTGGACGTCGCCATCAATCTGGGCGTTGACCCCAAGTACTCCGACCAGATGGTGCGCGGCGCCTGCCCTCTGCCAAACGGCCTGGGCAAGACCGCGCGGGTCATCGTCTTCTGCAAGCCGGACAAGGAAGCCGAGGCCAAAGAGGCCGGAGCGGACGAGTGCGGCGGCGATGAGCTGGTGGAGAAGATCAAGGGCGGCTGGCTCGAGTTCGACAACGCCGTGGCCACCCCGGACATGATGGCCAAGGTCGGCCAGATCGGCCGCATGCTCGGCCCCCGCGGGCTCATGCCCAACGCCAAGACCGGCACCGTCACCTTCAACGTGGGCGAAGCCGTCCGCGAGCTGAAGGCCGGCCGCGTGGAGTTCAAGGTCGACAAGGCGGGCATCCTGCACGCATCCATCGGGAAGAAGTCCTTCGGACCCGAGAAGCTGCTGCAGAACCTGTCCGCCCTGCTGGACACCGTGAACCGCCTGAAGCCCTCCACGGCCAAGGGCACGTACCTGAAGGCCATGGCCGTGGCCACCACCATGGGCCCCGGCGTCAAGATCGACACCCAGACTCTGCGCAAGTTTTTGGAAGTTTAATCCGGTACGGGCGGATTGGCCGCCTACCCGGTATTTCATGTAAGCACGGGAAGTTGAGTCGAAGAAAGCAGGCGGGCTTTGAGCCCTTAATCTCCTGCCGAGACGTACTTTGCTTTCCGGGCCAAAGAACGACGAGGAGCGAGACACGGTGAAAAGGCAAGAAAAAGCCCAGATCATCGAGCAGCTGCACGAAAAGGCTGCACGGGCGAACATCGCCGTCGTCACCGACTTCAAGGGCATGGGCGTAGAGGAGATGACCATCCTGCGCGCCAAGCTTCGTGAAGCCGGAGTCGATTACCAAGTCGTCAAGAACACCCTGGCCCGGTTGGCGCTCAACGACACGTCCCACGACGTGCTCAATGAGCGTCTGAAGGAAAACTGTGCGGTCGCCCTGGGCTACGATGATCCCGTCGCCCTGGCCAAGGTCCTCGCCGAGTTCGCCAAGGGGAGCAAGAAGCTCGCCCTGCGTTACGGCAGCCTTGAGGGAAAGTTTCTTGACGAGGAGGGCGTGAAGCAGCTGGCAATGCTGCCCAGCAAGCCCGAACTGCTGGCCAAGTTGCTTGGCACCATGAATGCGGTGCCCACCAACTTCGTCGGCGTGTTCGCAGCCATCCTCCGCAACTTCCTGTACGCCTTGAACGCAATCAAGGAGCAGAAGGAAGGCGGAGCGGCACCCGAAGCGGCCCCCGAAGTCCAGTAACCCCGATCAACTTCAAGCAAACGAAACTTTCCAGGAGGAATATCCCATGTCCGTGACCAAAGAGCAGGTTGTTGAGTTCATCTCCAGCATGACCGTTCTCGATCTGGCCGATTTCATCAAGGAGCTGGAAGAGAAGTTCGGCGTTTCCGCCGCCGCTCCCGTGGCCGCCTTTGCCGCCGCCCCCGCTGGCGCCCCGGCCGAGGCCGCTGAAGAGAAGACCGAGTTCGACGTCATCCTGAAGGAAGCCGGCGCCAACAAGATCGGCGTCATCAAGGTCGTCCGCGCCCTCACCGGCCTGGGCCTGAAGGAAGCCAAGGACAAGGTTGACGGCGCCCCCCAGGCCATCAAGGAAGCCGTGAGCAAGGCCGACGCCGAAGACGCCAAGAAGCAGCTGCTGGAAGCCGGCGCTGTTGTTGAAGTGAAGTAGTTTTTAGACTACTGCTCAAGATATTCCGGGCAAAGGACGCTCCCCGGCAGGGAGCGTCCTTTGTCCCGTCTTGCATTTTATAATTCCGCGCCGGCCCAGGGCTGAGCCGGGAATGCTGCGTCGGAGGTTCCGGCGCATGCGGCGTCAGGTGGCTTTGCCTCTGGCCCACAACAAATTTTCCCCGCCCCCCTAGCGGAGATCTGATTCCACCTGGGGACTTTTCAAAGAATCGACATATTTTTCCGCATTCTTTCTGGACCGGGAGTAGCCACTGCCCTTCCTGTATGGCATAGCCTGCCGCAGGGGCGCATGCACTTCTGTGAACACCAACCGTCTCGCTCGATGAGGTGACAATGGCCCAGCTCACAAAACATTTCGGAAAGATCGCCAACAGCCTTCCGATTCCGCACCTGCTTGAACTCCAGGTGGACTCGTACCTGAAATTCCTGCAGCGTGACGTGCCACCGTCCAGCCGCGCGGATCTTGGGCTTGAGGCCGTCTTCCGCTCTGTCTTCCCCATTGAGGACTTCAACAAGACCGCCAGCCTGGAGTATGTCAGCTACGTCATCCACGAGCCCAAGTACGACGAGGACGAGTGTCTGGCCAAGGGCCTGACCCACGAGGCGCCCATCCGGCTCATCGTGCGCCTGGTGGTCTTCGACGTGGACGAGGAGACCGGTTCGCGCACCATCCGCGACATCAAGGAACAGGACATCTACTTCGGCACCATCCCCTTGATGACCGACAAGGGCACCTTCATCATCAACGGCACCGAGCGCGTCATCGTCAACCAGCTCCAGCGCTCGCCGGGCATCATCTTCGAGCACGACTCGGGCAAGACCCACTCCAGCCGCAAGGTGCTCTACTCCTGCCGCATCATCCCCATGCGCGGAAGCTGGCTGGACTTCGATTTCGACCACAAGGACATCCTCTACGTGCGCATCGACCGCCGCCGGAAGATGCCCGCCACCATCCTGTTCAAGGCCATGGGCCTGACCAAGTCCGACATCCTGGACTACTTCTACGACCACGAGGAGTACATCCTGGACGGCGAGCGCGTGCTGCGCAAGCTGCGCGAGGACCAGTACCGCAAGGAAGAGGCCTTTGAGGACATCGTCTTGTCCGACGACAAGGTGATCGTCAAGAAGGGCCGCCCGGTGACCAAGTCCGCCTGGCGCAAGATGATCAAGGACGGGGTTCAGGCCCTTGAGGTCTCCCCCGACACCATGCTGGGCCAGTATCTGGCCCAGGACATCATCAACGCCGCCACCGGCGAGGTGGTGGCCGAGGCCGCCCAGGAGCTCACCGCCGACCTGCTGGAGACCATCCGCGCCACGGGCGTGGCCGAGATCCGCGTGCTCTTCACCCGCGGCATGGACGTGTCCTCCTCCATGCGCGACACCCTGACCGCGGACAAGACCACGGACCTGGCCACGGCGCAGATCGAGATCTACCGCCGCCTGCGCCCCAGCTCGCCGCCCACCTCGGAGATCGCCGCGAGCTTCTTCGAGAACCTCTTCCGCAGCTCGGACTACTACGACCTCTCCACCGTGGGCCGCTACAAGCTGAACTCGCGCCTGAACATCAACGAGCCCCTGGAGCTGCGCACCCTGACCAACGAGGACATCCTGCGCGCGGTCAAGGTCCTGGTGAAGCTCAAGGACTCCCACGGCCCGGCCGACGACATCGACCACCTGGGCAACCGCCGCGTGCGCCCCGTGGGCGAGCTGGTGGAGAACCAGTACCGCATCGGTCTGGTGCGCATGGAGCGCGCCATCAAGGAGCGCATGAGCCTGCAGGAAGTGTCCACGCTCATGCCCCACGACCTCATCAATCCCAAGCCCGTGGCCGCGGTGCTCAAGGAGTTCTTCGGAACCAGCCAGCTCTCGCAGTTCATGGACCAGACCAACCCCTTGTCCGAGGTGACGCACAAGCGCCGCCTTTCGGCCCTGGGACCCGGCGGCCTGACCCGCGAGCGCGCCGGCTTCGAGGTGCGCGACGTGCACACCAGCCACTACGGCCGCATCTGCCCCATCGAGACGCCGGAAGGACCGAACATCGGCCTCATCGTCTCCCTGACCACCTATGCGCGGGTCAATGACTACGGCTTCATCGAGACCCCGTACCGCGTGGTCAAGGACGGCCGGGCCGGGGACGAGATCCGCTGGATGGACGCCAGCCGCGAGGCCAGCGAATCCGTGGCCCAGGCCAGCCTGATCCTGTCCGAGGACGGCACCATCCAGGAGCAGCTCGTGCAGGCGCGCATCGCCGGCGACGTGAACATCGTGCCCACGGAAACCGTCACCCTCATGGACATCTCGCCCAGCCAGATCGTGTCCATCTCCGCCGCGCTCATCCCCTTCCTGGAGCACGACGACGCCAACCGCGCGCTCATGGGCTCGAACATGCAGCGCCAGGCCGTGCCCCTCTTGAAGAGCGAGGTGCCCCTCGTGGGCACCGGCATGGAGGGCGTCGTGGCGAGGGACTCCGGGGCCTGCATCCTGGCCAAGGCCGACGGCGTGGTGCATTTCGCCGACGCCGAGCGCCTCATCGTCAACTATGACGACGCGGTGCGGCCGAACAGCGGCGGCGCGGTGCACTACGAACTGCAGAAATGGCACAAGTCGAACCAGAATTCCTGCTTCGGCCAGCGCCCCTGCGTCCAGGTGGGCCAGAAGGTCAAGAAGGGCGATGTCATGGCCGACGGCCCGGGCATCAAGAACGGCGAGCTGGCCCTGGGCAAGAACCTGCTGGTGGCCTTCATGCCCTGGTGCGGCTACAACTACGAAGACTCCATCCTCATCTCCGAGCGCGTGGTCAAGGAGGATGTCTACACCTCCGTGCACATCGAGGAGTTCGAGGTCGTGGCTCGCGACACCAAGCTCGGGCCCGAGGAGATTACCCGCGACATCCCCAACGTCTCCGAGGAGATGCTGAGGAACCTCGACGACTGCGGCATCATCCGCCTGGGCGCCAAGGTGGTGCCCGACGACATCCTGGTGGGCAAGATCACGCCCAAGGGCGAGACCCAGCTGACGCCCGAGGAGAAGCTCCTCAGAGCCATCTTCGGCGACAAGGCGCGCGACGTGAAGAACACCTCGCTCAAGGTTCCGCCTGGAATCGAGGGCACCGTGGTCGACGTCAAGCTCTTCAACCGCCGCTCCGGCGAGAAGGACGACCGCACCCTGGCCATTGAGCAGGGCGCCCTGTCGGACTTCGACCAGAAGGAGATGAAGCACATCGCCGCGCTTACCGACAACGTGCGCGGTCGCATGTGGGACGTGGTGGACGGCAAGCAGGTCGCCCAGCCCCTCATGGGCAAGAAGAAGGGCGAGGTGCTCGTCGATTCCGGCCGCCCGCTGACCCGCGAGGTGCTCGATGAACTGCCGCTGAAGAAGCTGGCCGGCCTGTTCGCCTCCAAGGACGTCAACGAGTTGGTCAAGAACATCCTGGGCGACTACGAGCGCCAGGTGAAATTCATCAAGACCGTGTACGACCAGAAGCGCGAGAAGGTCACCGAGGGCGACGACCTGCCTCCGGGCGTCATCAAGATGGCCAAGGTCTACGTCGCGGTGAAGCGCAAGCTCTCCGTGGGCGACAAGATGGCCGGCCGCCACGGCAACAAGGGCGTCGTGTCCTGCATCCTGCCCGAGGAGGACATGCCCTTCTTTGCCGACGGCACCCCCATGGACATCGTGTTGAACCCCCTGGGCGTTCCCTCGCGCATGAACATCGGCCAGATCATGGAAACCCACCTGGGCTGGGCCTCGCGTGAACTGGGCGCCCAGCTCACCGCCCTCATCGAATCCGGCGAGGCCATGAGCCAGGTGCGCAAGGAAGTCAACGAGGTCTTCAAGACCAAGGAGATCGCCGAACTCGTCAAGGGCCTGAGCGATGAGGAGCTGTCCAGCGCGGTGAAGACCCTGCGCCACGGCATCATCACCAAGACCCCGGTGTTCGACGGCGCGAGCGAGGAGGAGATCTGGGGTTGGCTTGAGCGCGCCTCCCTGCCCGACGACGGCAAGATCACCCTCTACGACGGCCGCTCCGGCGAGACCTTCCACAGCCGCGTCACCGTGGGCGTTATGTACATGCTCAAGCTGCACCACCTGGTGGACGAGAAGATCCACGCCCGCTCCACCGGCCCATACTCCCTGGTCACCCAGCAGCCGTTGGGCGGCAAGGCGCAGTTCGGCGGCCAGCGGTTGGGTGAAATGGAGGTCTGGGCCCTGGAGGCCTACGGCGCGGCCTACCTGCTCCAGGAATTCCTCACGGTCAAGAGCGACGACGTCGCCGGACGCGTGAAGATGTACGAGAAGATTGTGAAGGGCGACAACTTCCTGGAGGCCGGCCTGCCCGAGTCCTTCAACGTGCTTGTGAAGGAGTTGATGTCCCTTGGCCTGGATGTGAACCTGATCCAGGACGAGAAGAAGAGGCCCCCCAGAAGGCAGTAGGGCGGGGGCGCACCCCCCGGCCGTTGGTGGGCTGACCCGCTCCTAAGCGCGGGTCCTTAGGGAACTGTCAAACTTACGAGGAAATTCCATGACCTTGGACGAACTCTTCACCATGCGTGGAACCACGAATCTGGCCACTTCCGGACGCAACCTGAAGGCGATCCAGATCTCCATAGCCTCCCCCGAGAAGATCCGTGAATGGAGCTTCGGCGAGGTGAAAAAGCCTGAGACCATCAATTACCGCACCTTCAAGCCGGAGCGCGATGGCCTGTTTTGCGCCAAGATTTTCGGCCCCGTGAAGGACTACGAGTGCAACTGCGGCAAGTACAAGCGCATGAAGCACCGCGGCATCGTCTGCGAGAAGTGCGGCGTCGAGGTCATCGCCTCGAAGGTCCGCCGCGAGCGCATGGGCCACATCGAGCTGGCCGCGCCCGTGGCGCACATTTGGTTCCTGAAGACCCTGCCCTCCAAGATCGGCACCCTGCTCGACATCACCATGGCCGACCTGGAGAAGGTGCTCTACTTCGACTCCTACATCGTGCTCGATCCGGCTGAGACCAGCCTGAAGAAGCTGCAGGTGCTGGGCGAAGACCAGTACGCGCAGGTCATCGACCACTACGGCGAGGACGTGGTCACCGTGGGCATGGGCGCGGAGACCATCCGCAAGCTGCTCGAGGCCATCAACCTGGAGGAGCTGCGCGCCACCCTGCGCGAGGAGAGCTCCACCACGCGCTCCCAGACCAAGAAGAAGAAGCTGACCAAGCGCCTGAAGATCGTCGAGGCCTTCATCGATTCCGGCAACAAGCCGGAGTGGATGGTCATGGAAGTGGTGCCGGTCATCCCGCCCGAACTCCGGCCCCTGGTGCCCCTGGACGGCGGACGCTTCGCCACCAGCGACCTGAACGACCTCTACCGCCGCGTCATCAACCGCAACAACCGCCTGAAAAGGCTCTTGGAACTCGGCGCGCCGGACATCATCATCCGCAACGAGAAGCGCATGCTGCAGGAGGCTGTCGACGCCCTGTTCGACAACGGCCGCCGCGGCCGCGCCATCACCGGCACCAACGGCCGTCCGCTGAAGAGCCTGTCCGACATGATCAAGGGCAAGCAGGGCCGCTTCCGCCAGAACCTCCTGGGCAAGCGCGTGGACTACTCCGGCCGCTCGGTCATCGTGGTCGGCCCGAACCTGAAGCTGCACCAGTGCGGCCTGCCCAAGAAGATGGCCCTTGAGCTGTTCAAGCCCTTCATCTACTCCGAGCTTGAGAAGCGCGAGATCGCCACCACCATCAAGAGCGCCAAGAAGATGGTCGAGCGCGAGGACCTGGTGGTCTGGGACATCCTCGAGGACGTGGTGCGCGAGTACCCCATCCTCTTGAACCGCGCGCCCACCCTGCACCGCCTGGGCATCCAGGCCTTTGAGCCCCTGCTCATCGAGGGCAAGGCCATCCAGCTGCATCCTCTGGTCTGCGCCGCGTACAACGCGGACTTCGACGGCGACCAGATGGCCGTGCACGTGCCCTTGAGCGTTGAGGCGCAGATCGAATGCCGCGTGCTCATGATGAGCTCCAACAACATCCTCTCGCCGGCCAACGGCTCCCCGGTCATCAATCCCAGCCAGGACATCGTGCTGGGCCTGTACTACTTGACCACCGCCCGCTCTTTCGAAAAGGGCGAGAACATGGTCTTCACCGAGGCCTGGGAGGTCATCGCCGCCCACCACTCCGGGCACCTGGGGCTGCATGCCCGCATCAAGTGCCGGGTCGGGGGCAAGCTCATCGAGACCACCTGCGGCCGCATCATTGTGGGCGAACTGCTGCCCGAGAAGCTCGGCTTCGAGAACGTCAACCTGGTCCTGAACAAGAAGAACATCGGCCGTCTGGTGACCATGGCCTACCGCACCGCGGGCACCAAGGCCACGGTCATCCTCTGCGACCATCTGAAGAGCCTGGGCTATGAGTACGCCACCCGCGCGGGCGTGACCATCGGCCTGAAGGACCTCAAGATTCCGGACAACAAGCCCAAGCTCCTGGCCGCCGCCCAGCAGGAGGTCGAGGACATCGAGGTCCAGTACCGCGAGGGCATCATCACCCGCACGGAGAAGTACAACAAGGTCGTCGACGTGTGGACCAAGACCACCAACGAGGTCTCCCTGGAGATGATGGAGGAGATCAGCAAGGACACGGTCATCGACGCCGCCACCGGCGACGCCGAGGTCAACGCCAGCTTCAACCCCATCTACATGATGGCCACCTCCGGCGCGAGAGGCAACCAGGACCAGATGCGCCAGCTGGCCGGCATGCGCGGCCTCATGGCCAAGCCCTCGGGCGAGATCATCGAGACGCCCATCACGGCGAGCTTCCGCGAAGGCCTCTCGGTGCTCCAGTACTTCATCTCCACCCACGGCGCACGCAAGGGTCTGGCCGACACCGCGCTCAAGACCGCCAACTCCGGCTACCTCACCCGCCGCCTGGTGGACGTGGTGCAGGACGTCACCGTGTGTGAGATCGACTGCGGCACCGTGGACGGCCTTGAGCTCACGCACTACATCAAGGACGGCGAGATCAAGCAGCGCCTGGCCGAGCGGGTGCTGGGCCGCACCACCATGTTCCCGGTCTTTGATGAGGACACCGGCGAGCTTCTGGTGGAGGCCAACACCCTCATCGACGAGACCCTGGCCGAGAAGATCGACCAGTCCGGCATCGGCACCATCTCCATCCGCTCCGGCCTGACCTGCAAGAGCCCCCAGGGCGTGTGCGCCCACTGCTACGGCCGCGACCTGGCCCGGGGCCACCTGGTCAACGTGGGCGAGACCGTGGGCATCATCGCCGCGCAGTCCATCGGCGAGCCCGGCACCCAGCTGACCATGCGCACCTTCCACATCGGCGGCACGGCCAGCCGTGAAATCGAGCAGTCCAGCGTCGAGGCCCAGCACAACGGACGCATCGTCTTCTGGCGCATGCGCAACGTCGCCAACTCCGAGGGCCAGGTCATGGTCCTGGGCAAGAGCTGCCAGGTGGGCATCGTGGACGAACAGGGCCGCGAGCGCGAGAAGTACACGCTGCCCTCCGGCGCGCGCCTGCTGGTCAAGGAAGGCCAGGAGATCCGCAAGGGCCAGAACATCGCCGAATGGGACCCCTTCAACGAGCCCTTCATTGCCGACGTCAACGGCATGGTGCAGTTCAGGGACATCATCGAGGGCAAGACGTACCAGGAGCGCGTGGACGACATGACCCAGCGCGCCACCTATACGATCATCGAATACCGCACCACGAGCTTCCGCCCGTCCATCTCCATCAATGACGAGAAGGGCCAGCCCGTGCCGCGTCCCGGCAGCACCCTCAAGGCCGAGTTCCCGCTGCCCGTGGGAGCCATCCTCATGGTCAAGGACGGCGACGAGATCCGCGCCGGCGACATCGTGGCCCGCCGCCCGCGCGAGTCCTCCAAGACCAAGGACATCGTCGGCGGCCTGCCGCGCGTGGCCGAGCTCTTCGAGGTGCGCAAGCCCAAGGACCAGGCCGTGGTGTCGGAAATCGACGGCATCGTCTCCTTCGGCTCGGAGTCCAAGGGCAAGCGCAAGATCGTGGTGGTGCCGGAGACCGGAGACACCAAGGAATACCTGATCCCCAAGGGCAAGCACATCACCGTGCAGGAAGGCGACTTCGTGGAGTCGGGCGACCTGATGACCGAAGGCTATCCCGAGCTGCACGACATCCTGAAGATCAAGGGCGAGAAGTTCCTGGCCCGCTACCTGGTGGAGGAGATCCAGAACGTCTACCGGGTGCAGAGCGTCAACATCAATGACAAGCACATCGAGATCATCGTCCGCCAGATGCTGAAGAAGGTCAGCATCATCGATCCGGGCGGCACCACCTTCCTCATCGGCGAGCAGGTGGACAAGGTGCGCTTCATGGAAGAGAACCAGGCCTGCATCGCCAAGGGCCAGGCCCCGGCCACGGCGGACACCCTGGTGCTGGGCATCACCCAGGCCTCGCTGTCCACGGACTCCTTCATCTCCGCGGCCAGCTTCCAGGAAACCACCAAGGTGCTCACAGAGGCCTCGCTGGCGGGCAAATCCGACGCCTTGCGCGGCTTGAAGGAGAACGTCATCGTGGGCCGCCTCATTCCGGCCGGCACTGGCTACCGCCAGTACGCCGACGCCGAGATCAGCGTGCCCGAACAGCCGGAGCGTCCGGACAAGTTCCTGGAGGAGCTTGAGGACGATCCGCTGCTCATTGAAAGGTTTTAAGACGTGCCCGTCCCCGGGCGCGAGACCATGTGCAGGGCGGCGCCGGGACGGGCGCCCACCCCATTCCCCGTGACCGGGGGCTCGGCAAGGGACTTGACAGCGGGCCGCTATAGGACTAAGAGCGGTCCTCTTGCATTGCATTTTAGCACTTTCTCGGAGGGTTCATGCCTACTATCAGTCAGTTGATCCGCAAGTCGCGCAAAAAGATCGGGAAGCGTAAAAAGACCCCGGCCCTGCTTGAGTGTCCGCAGCGTCGCGGCGTGTGTACCCGCGTGTACACCACCACGCCCAAGAAGCCGAACTCCGCGCTGCGCAAGGTTGCCCGCGTGCGGCTGACCAACGGCATTGAGGTCACCGCGTACATCCCCGGCGAGGGCCACAACCTTCAGGAGCACTCGGTTGTGCTCATCCGCGGCGGCCGCGTGAAGGACCTTCCCGGTGTCCGCTACCATATCGTCCGTGGCACGCTCGACACCGCTGGCGTGTCCGATCGCCGCCAGGGCCGTTCCAAGTACGGCGCCAAGCGTCCGAAGTAACGAAAAGCACGGGAAGGAGAAGTACCCATGCCCCGTAAAGGCCCCATCACCAAGCGTCAGGTCCTGCCTGATCCGGTTTACGGCAGCCGCATGGCCGCCAAGTTCATCAACCGTCTCATGTACGACGGCAAAAAGAGCGTGGCCGAGCGCATCTTCTACGAAGCTCTGGAGGCCCTGGCCGAGAAGAGCAAGGAAGATCCCATCCGCGCCTTTGAAAAGGCCCTGGAGAACGTGCGCCCGCACCTCGAGGTCAAGAGCCGCCGCGTTGGCGGCGCCACCTACCAGGTTCCCCTGGAGGTGCGCCCCGACCGTCAGAGCGCCCTGGCCATCCGCTGGGTCATCAGCTACTCCCGCTCGCGCGGCGAGAAGGGCATGGTCGACCGCCTGTCCGGCGAATTGCTGGACGCTTTCAACAATCGCGGCGGCGCAGTGAAGAAGAAGGAAGAAACCCACAAGATGGCCGAGGCGAACAAGGCCTTCGCTCACTACCGCTGGTAGTCACGGAGAGTACGAACAGTGTCCAAAGTCGTCCCCAGCGAGAGGCAGCGCAATATCGGCATCATGGCTCACATCGATGCCGGTAAGACCACGACCACTGAGCGCATCCTCTTTTACACCGGCGTTTCCCACAAGATCGGCGAAGTCCATGACGGCAATGCCACCATGGACTGGATGGTTCAGGAGCAGGAGCGCGGCATCACCATCACCAGTGCCGCCACCACCTGCTACTGGCGCGAACACCGCATTAACATTATTGATACGCCGGGCCACGTTGACTTCACCATGGAAGTGGAGCGTTCCCTTCGCGTGCTCGACGGCGCCATCGCCGTCTTTGACGCCGTTGCCGGCGTCGAGCCCCAGTCCGAGACCGTCTGGCGCCAGGCTGACCGCTACAACGTCCCGCGCATCGCCTTCGTGAACAAGATGGACCGCGTGGGCGCCGACTACTTCCGCTGCGTGGACATGATCAAGACCCGCCTGGGCGCCAAGCCCGTGCCCCTGCACATCCCCATCGGCAGCGAGGACTCCTACGTCGGCATGGTCGACTTGGTCTACGGGCACGCCGTCATCTACGTCGACCGCGCCGCGGACAAGGGCGTGGCCTTTGATGTGGTGGAGATCCCCGCCGACCTCAAGGCCAAGTACGACGAGCTGCGCCAGGTCATGCTGGAGGCCGTCGTCGAGGAAGACGAGGCCATGATGGAGAAGTATCTCGCCGGTGAGGAGCTCACCGTGGAAGAGATCATGCTGGGCATCCGCAAGGCCACCATCGCCATGAAGATCTGCCCGGTGCTCTGTGGCACCGCCTTCCGCAACAAGGGCGTGCAGCCCCTGCTCGACGCCATCATCGACTACATGCCTTCCCCGCTCGACATCCCGGCCATGAGGGGCATCAACCCCGATGACGAGACCCAGGAGATCGAGTGCCCCTGCGACGACACCAAGCCCCTGGCGGCCCTGGCCTTCAAGCTCATGACCGACCCCTTTGTGGGCCACCTGACCTTCCTGCGCGTCTATTCCGGCCGCATCGAGTCCGGCGCCACCGTGGTCAACGCGGGCAATGGCAAGAAGGAGCGCATCGGCCGCCTGCTCAAGATGCACGCCAACAAGCGTGAAGAGATCAAGGTCGCCCTGGCCGGCGACATCGTCGCCGCCGTGGGCCTGAAGAGCGTCTCCACCGGAGACACCCTGGCCGACGTCCGCTTCCCCGTGGTCCTGGAGTCCCTGGACATCCCGGAGCCGGTCATCGAGGTCGCCATCGAGCCCAAGACCAAGGCCGACCGCGACCTGCTCTCCCAGAGCCTGGCCAAGCTGACCAAGGAGGACCCCTCCTTCCGCGTCAAGGGCAACGAGGAGACCGGCCAGACCCTCATCGCCGGCATGGGCGAGCTGCACCTGGAGATCATCGTTGACCGCCTGCTGCGCGAGTTCAACGTCAACGCCAACGTGGGCGCGCCCCGCGTGGCCTACCGCGAGACCATCACCAAGCCCGCCAAGGCGGACATGAAGCACGCCAAGCAGACGGGCGGCCGCGGCCAGTACGCCCACGTGGTCATCGAGATCGAGCCGAACCCCGCAGGGGGCTACGTGTTCGAGGACGACATCAAGGGCGGCATCATCCCCAAGGAATACATCGCCCCCGTGGGCCGCGGCATCGCCGACGCCCTGAAGAACGGCATCCTGGCCGGCTTTCCGGCCGTTGATGTGAAGGTCCGGCTGGTCCACGGCTCCTTCCACGAGGTCGACTCCAGCGAGCAGGCCTTCTACGTCGCGGGCTCCATGGCCATCAAGGAGGCCGCCCAGAAGGCCGGACCGGTGCTGCTTGAGCCCATCATGAGCGTCGAGGTCGTCACCGCCGAGGAATACCTGGGCGACGTCATGGGCGATCTGAACGGCCGCCGCGGCCGGGTGAGCAGCCTGGAGGCCCGTGTGAGTTCCCAGGTCATCACGGCCCAGGTGCCCTTGTCGAGCATGTTCGGCTACGCCACGGATCTGCGTTCGCGCACCCAGGGCCGCGCCACCTTCACCATGCAGTTTGACCATTATGAACAGGTTCCCGGCAACATTGCCGAGGAGATCGTCAAGAAGAAGTAGCCGCCGGGATCGGCCCGGCGCATATTTCCCTTGACAGGAGAAGAGACCAGCAAGTAAGGCAACGTTCCGCCTCGTAGAAAATTTCCGGGGGATGGCCCCGGAACGAGTCACGAGAACCAGATAACCCCCAGCATTTCCGTAGAGCGGCAGGCAAACGCAAGCTTGGCGCGAGGGGCTTTAAACCCCCGGAAACGAAGGAGAGTGTATGGCTGCGATGACGAGCGACCGTATTCGGATCAAGCTCAAGGCCTACGATTACCGCATCCTGGACAAGGCTGTGACGGAGATCGTCGATACCGCCCGGAATACCGGTGCGGCCATCGCCGGGCCCATCCCCCTGCCCACGAACATCCTCAAAACCACTGTGAACCGCTCCGTGCACGTGGACAAGAAGTCCCGCGAGCAGTTCGAGATGCGCATCCACAAGCGCCTGCTCGACATCCTGGAGCCCACCCAGCAGACCGTCGACGCCTTGGGCAAGCTTTCCCTGCCTGCCGGCGTTGACGTTGAGATCAAGCTGTAGGGGAGGGGAGCGACATGGCAAAGACTCTCGGACTTCTCGGCCGCAAACTCGGCATGACCCGCATCTTCGCCGATGACGGCACCGTTGTGCCCGTCACGGTCATCAGCGCCGGGCCCTGCCCGGTCCTGCAGATCAAGACCTCGGACAAGGAAGGCTACAACGCCCTGCAGGTTGGCTTCGACGCCATCCCGGAGCGCAAGCTGACCAAGCCCGCCAAGGGCCACCAGGCCAAGGCCGCCAAGGGCTTCTACCGCCACCTCAGGGAATTCTCCCTGGACGCAGTGGACGGCTATGAGGTCGGCCAGGACATCACGGTGGGCATCTTCCAGCCCGGCGAGAAAGTGAAGGTCACCGGCACCTCCAAGGGCAAGGGCTTCCAGGGCGTCATGAAGCGCTGGAACTTCTCCGGCCTCAAGGCCACCCACGGCGCCGAGAAGGTCCACCGCTCCGGCGGCTCCATCGGCACCAACACCGAGCCCTCCCGCGTGTTCAAGGACAAGAAGATGCCCGGACACATGGGCGACGAGCGCGTGACCCTGTCCAGCGTGGAGATCATTGATGTCCGCCTGGAGGATAATATCATCGTGGTCAAGGGTCAGATTCCAGGCTGCAGAAACGGCTTGGTGATGATCCGCAAGGCCGGGTAGAAGGAACACAATCATGGCAACTGTTACCGTGTTCGACCAAAACAAGAAGGAAGTGGGCAGCCTCGATCTGTCCGCGGACGTCTACGAGGTGGATGTCCGCCCCGAAATCATGCACCTGGTGGTGCGGGCCCAGCTGGCCGCCAAGCGCGTCGGCACCCATTCCACCAAGACCCGCGCCTTTGTCTCCGGCGGCGGCAAGAAGCCCTGGAAGCAGAAGGGCACGGGCCACGCCCGCGCCGGCTCCAACCGTTCGCCCCTGTGGCGCGGCGGCGCCATCGTCTTCGGGCCTTCCCCGCGCAGCTACGAGTTCAAGGTCAACCGCAAGGTGCGCCGCCTGGCCTTGAAGATGGCCCTGTCCTCGCGCCTGGCCGGAGACGACCTGATGGTGTTGAGGGGCATAGAGCTTCCGGAGATCAAGACCAAGCACTTCGCCGAGTTCGCCAAGGGGCTCGGTTTGGAAAAAGCCTTGATTGTTTTTACGGAAGTGGATAATAACCTGCTTCTTTCAGCGCGTAATCTTCCTGGCATCAAGCTGCTTCCGGCCGACAAACTCAACGCCTACGACGTGTTGCTGTACCCGAAGCTGATCATGCTTGAGAGCGCTGCTATTTCCGTTCAGGAGAGGTTGAAGTAGCATGGACTACACGAAAATAATCATCCGCCCGGTCATCACCGAGAAGGCCAACCTCTCGAAGGAATACCTGAACCAGGTGTCCTTCATTGTGGCGAACTCCGCCAACAAGATCGAGGTCAAGCGCGCCGTGGAGGCCGCCTTCAACGTCAAGGTCGAGGCTGTGAACATCCTGCGCAAGCGCCCCTGCCGCCGTGTCCGTCATGGAAGGACCATCGGTAAAGTGGCGGGGTTCAAGAAGGCCTTCGTCACCCTTGCCAAGGGCGACAAAATTGAGTTCTTCGAGGGAGTCTAGATATGTCCATCCGCAAGGTAAAACCCACATCGGCTGGACGCCGCTTCCAGACCATCTCCACCTTTGAGGAGATCACCCGGAGCACTCCAGAGAAGAGCCTCACCGAGGGGCTGAGCAACAAGTCCGGCCGCAACCACTTCGGCCGCATCACCTCCCGTCGCCGTGGCGGCGGGCACAAGCGCGCATACCGCGTCATCGACTTCCGTCGCGACAAGGCCGGCATCGTCGCCAAGGTCGCCTTCGTGGAGTACGATCCCAACCGCAGCGCGCGCATTGCCCTGCTGCACTACATCGACGGCGAGAAGCGCTACATCCTGGCCCCCCTGGGCCTCAAGGTGGGCGACCAGATCCTCTCCGGCGACACGGCGGACATCAAGCCCGGCAACGCGCTGATGCTTTCCCGCATCCCGGTGGGCACGGTCATACACAATGTTGAGCTGCACCCCGGCCGCGGCGGCCAGTTCTGCCGCGCCGCCGGCGCATACGCCCAGCTGGTGGCCAAGGAGGGCGCCTACGCCCTGCTTCGCATGCCTTCGGGCGAGGTGCGCAAGGTGCTTTCGCACTGCATGGCCACCATCGGTCAGGTCGGCAACATCCATCATGAGAAGATCACCCTGGGCAAGGCGGGCCGCAATCGCTGGAAGGGCCGTCGGCCCGAGGTGCGCGGCGTTGCCATGAACCCGGTCGACCACCCCCTGGGCGGCGGCGAGGGCAGAAGTTCTGGCGGCCGGCATCCGTGCTCTCCTTGGGGCATGCCGAGCAAGGGTTACAAGACCCGCTCGCCGAAGAAGTCGTCCTCCAAGCTTATCGTCAAGCGCCGCGGGCAGAAGTAGGAGTAGAACATGGCCAGATCAATCAAGAAAGGTCCCTTCGTGGACGGCCATCTTCAGAAGAAGATCGACGTCGCCAACGAGAACAAGGACCGCCGCGTCATCAAGACTTGGTCCCGCCGGTCCACCATCCTTCCCGAGATGGTCGGGCTCACCTTTGCGGTGCACAATGGCCGCAAGTTCATTCCCGTGTTCGTGACGGAGAATATGGTCGGGCACAAGCTGGGCGAGTTTTCGCCCACCCGCACCTTCTTCGGCCACGCTGCGGACAAGAAAGCCAAGGGCAAGTAGGGAGCGCCGTAATGGAAGCCAAAGCTATCGCCAAGTACCTGCGCATTTCCGCGCGCAAGGTGCGGATTGTGGCGGAGAACATCAAAGGCAAGCCGGTTGAGGATGCGTTGAACATCCTGAAGTTCACGCCCAAGAAATCGGCCCAGCTGATCAGCAAGGTGCTGTACTCGGCCATCGCCAACGCCGGACAGATTCCCGGCGTGGACGTGGACGCTCTGGTGGTGGGGAATGTGATGGTCAACGAAGGCCCGACGCAGAAGCGCATCATGCCTCGCGCCATGGGTCGCGCCTACCGGATCCTCAAGCGCACCAGTCACATAACCGTCATCGTGAAGGAAAAGTAGGGGGCGCCATGGGTCAGAAAGTACATCCGATCGGGTTCCGCCTGGGGTATACCAAGAACTGGCTGTCGCGCTGGTTCAGCAAGAAGGATTATCCGGCCTTCGTGCTCCAGGACGACAAGCTGCGCAAGTATGTGAAGAAGAAGCTTTATCACGCCGGTCTGGCCAAGATCGAGATCGAGCGCGCCGGCGGCAAGGTTCGCCTTGTGCTGCACACCGCGCGTCCGGGCATCGTCATCGGCCGCAAGGGCGCCGAGATCGAGAAGCTGCGCGACGACCTGAAGAAGGAGTTCGGCACCGACATCACCATCGAGGTGACGGAGATCCGCCGCCCCGAGGTCGAGGCCCAGCTCGTGGCCGAGAGCATCGCCACCCAGTTGGAGCGCCGCGTGGCCTTCCGCCGCGCCATGAAGCGCACCGTGGCCCTGTCCCGCAAGTTCGGCGCGGAGGGCATCAAGGTCGCCTGTGCCGGCCGCCTGGCCGGTGCGGAGATCGCCCGCTCCGAGTGGTACCGTGACGGCCGCGTGCCCCTGCACACCCTGCGTGCCGACATCGACTACGGCTACGCCACGGCCAAGACCACGTACGGCATCATCGGCGTGCGGGTCTGGATCTTCAAGGGTGAGATTCTTGACAAGGTAGGAAAGTAGCATGCTCGCGCCAAAGAAACTGAAATACCGCAAGAAGCAAAAGGGCCGCATCAAGGGCCCTGCTGTGAAGGGAAGCACCATCGCCTTTGGCGATGTGGCCCTGAAGAGCCTTGAGCCGGGGAAGATCACGAGCCAGGAGATCGAAGCCGCACGTATCGCCATCATGCGCCACATCAAGCGCGGCGGTAAGGTCTGGATCCGCCTGTTCCCGGACTACCCCCTGACCAAGAAGCCTGCTGAAACCCGCATGGGTTCCGGTAAGGGCGCCCCGGAGGGCTGGGCTGCGCCCATCCGCGCCGGACGCATCCTTTATGAAGTCAAGGGTGTGGAGCTTGAAGTGGCCAAGGTCGCCTTGACCCGCGCCATGCACAAGCTCTCCGTCAAGACTGTTATCGTGGTCAAGGAGGGCGCTGAATAATGAACGCCAAGGAACTGCGGGCTCTGGACGCCGCTGAGCTGACCACCAAGCTCGGCGATCTGCGCAAGGAGCTCTTCAATCTGCGTTTCCAGCATGCCACGGCGCAGCTGGAGAACACCCAGCGCATACCCGCTGTGAAGAAAGACATCGCGCGCATTCTGACCATTCAGACCCAGCGCGCAATGGGAGCATAAGGCCATGTCCGAGACGACTCAAGAAAGCAACAGGCGGACTTTGACCGGCGTCGTGGTGAGCGACAAGTGCGACAAGACCATAGTGGTCAGCGTTGCAACGCTCATCAAGCACCCCCTGTTCAAAAAGTATATCCGCCGCCGCAAGAAGTTCATGGCCCATGATCCCAGCAACGACTGCGGGATCGGCGACACGGTGACCATCATCGAGCACCGCCCCATGAGCGCGCGCAAGCGTTGGCATCTGTCCAAAATCGTTGAGAAAGCGGTGTAGGTACAGCTATGATCCAGAGCGAAACCAATCTCGACGTCGCCGACAACTCCGGCGCCAAGCTGTTGTGCTGCATCAAGGTGCTTGGCGGCTCTAAGCGCCGCTATGCCTCGGTGGGCGACATCATTGTCGTGTCCGTCAAGGACGCCATGCCGCACTCCAAGGTGAAGAAGGGCGCAGTGATGAAGGCCGTTGTCGTGCGCACCAAGAAGGAAGTGGGCCGTCCCGACGGCTCCTTCATCCGGTTCGACACCAACTCGGCTGTTCTGCTGAACAACGCCAACGAGCCTCTGGGTACCCGCATCTTCGGGCCCGTTGCCCGTGAGCTGCGCCTGAAGAACTTCATGAAGATCGTCTCCCTGGCCCCGGAAGTCCTGTAGGACGACCGTAACAGGAACGTAAGGACAAAGTCATGAACTGCAAGATTCGTAAAGACGACAAGGTAATGATCCTTGCCGGCAAGGACAAAGGAAAGATCGGCAAGGTGCTCAAGATCCTTCGCAAGAAGGACAGGGTTCTTGTCGAGGGCGCCAACAAGGTCAGCCGTCACACCAAGGCCAATCCCTATGCCAATCAGCCCGGCGGCATCGTGGAAAAGGAATCTCCCGTGCATATCTCCAATGTTGCTGTGGTATGCAATGCTTGCACCAAGGCCGCGCGCGTCGGCTACCGGGTGAATGAAGACGGCAAGAAAGTTCGCTTCTGCAAGAAGTGTAACGAAACCATCCAGTAGGTTGCGCCATGAGACGCCTTCAAAAAGAATACAACGATAAGATTTCCGGCGAACTCAAGAAAGAGTTCGGCTACAAGAGCAACATGGAAATCCCGCGCATGCAGAAGATCTCGCTCAACATCGGCTTGGGCGAGGCCAGCCAGAACCCTAAGCTCATTGACGCCGCCGTGGTTGAGCTGACCCAGCTCGCCGGCCAGAAGGCCGTGGTCACCCGGGCGAAGAAGTCCATCGCGGCCTTCAAGCTGCGCGAAGGGCAGCCTGTGGGCTGCCGCGTGACCCTGCGCGGCGACCGCATGTGGGATTTCTACGACAAGCTGGTGAGCTTCGCCCTGCCCCGCGTCCGCGACTTCCGCGGCGTGCCCGACCGCGGGTTTGACGGCCGTGGGAATTTCACCATGGGCCTCAAGGAGCACACGATCTTCTTCGAACTGGAGATCGACAAGGTCGAATTGGTCAAGGGCATGAACGTCACCATCTCCACCACCGCGAAGACGGACAAGGAAGGCAAGCTGTTGCTCGACCTCCTTGGCATGCCTTTCAAAAAATAGGAGGAAACCGGTTTGGCCAGGACAAGTCTCCGGGTGAAAGCCCAACGCAAGCCGAAGTTCAAGGTCCGGGCTTACAATCGCTGCCCCATATGCGGACGCTCCAGGGCATACTTGCGCAAGTTCGGCTGCTGCCGCATCTGCTTCCGCAACAAGTCCCTGGCAGGCGAACTCCCAGGCGTGCGTAAATCCAGCTGGTAAGTCCAAGGAGAGCTGACTATGTCTGTTGTTGATCCCATTGCCGACATGCTGACGCGCATTCGCAACGCCCATGGTGCGTTTCATTCCACCGTGGAGATGCCTGCGTCGAAGATGAAGGCCGCCATTGCAGAGATCCTCAAGAATGAGGGTTACATTACCGAGTGCGCCAGCGCTGAGGGCAAGCTGAAGCTGACCCTCAAGTATGCCGCTGGCAAGCCCGCCATCCGCGGGCTCAAGAAGGTCAGCACCCCCGGACGCCGCGTCTACGTGGGCGTGGAGGACATTCCCAAGGTCCAGAACGGCCTTGGGATTTGCATCCTGTCCACCTCGCGCGGGCTGCTCGCGGGTTCTCTGGCCACCGCCGACAAGATCGGCGGCGAACTCCTTTGTGAAATCTGGTAGAAGAGGTACACATGTCTCGTATCGGGAAAAAACCTGTTCCCATCCCTGCCGGGGTGGAGGTGAAAGTCGGCGCTGACGCCGTGCAGATCAAGGGCCCCAAGGGCGCCTTGTCCACCCCCGTGCATCCTGCCGTCACCTATGTGATGGAGGATGGCGCCGTGACCGTCAATCGCGTGGACGACTCCCGCGTGGCCTGTGCCCAGCACGGTCTGCGCCGCACCCTGCTCGCCAACTGCGTGGAGGGTGTGACCAACGGCTTCAAGAGGACTCTTGAGGTCATTGGTGTCGGTTATAAAGTTGTGCTGCAGGGCAGAAGCATCGTGCTCACCGTGGGCTTTTCGCACCCGGTTGAGTTCCCGCTGCCCGTGGGCATCGATGCCGCGGTGGAGGGCAACAAGCTGCACCTCACCGGCATTGACAAGCAGCTTCTGGGCGAATCCGCAGCGCAGATCCGTCGCGTGCGTCCGCCCGAGCCGTACAAGGGCAAGGGCATCAAGTACCTTGAAGAACACATCAGGCGTAAGGCCGGCAAGTCCGGTTCCAAAAAATAGCGGAGTGCGGCCATGAAGAAGACCAAAGAACAAGCGCGGCAACGCAGAAAGCTGCGCATCCGCAAGAAAGTGAATGGAACCGAGATGAAGCCCCGCCTGGTGGTCTTCCGCTCCAATGTGCATGTGTATGCACAGCTCGTGGACGACGAGACCGGCTGCACCCTTGTCAGCTCCTCCACGCTGGTTTTGTCCCGCAGCGGCACGCCCGCCCGGGCCAACCGCGAAGGCGCCGCCAGTGTCGGCAAGGACATCGCGGAGAAGGCCAAGGCCAAGAACATAGAAGCCTGCGTCTTCGATCGCAACGGCTACCTTTACCACGGCCGCGTTAAGGCCCTTGCCGATGGCGCCCGAGAGGGCGGCCTCAAATTCTAGGGGTGGGTCCAAGTATGGAAAAGAACGATTCCGGCTTCATCGAGAAGATCGTATATCTCAACCGCGTGGCCAAGGTCGTCAAGGGCGGCCGCCGGTTCAGCTTCAGCTGCCTGGTTGTCGTGGGCGATGGCCAGGGCAAGGTCGGTTTCGGCCTGGGCAAGGCCAACGAAGTGCCTGAGGCCATCCGCAAGGCCACGGACCGTGCCCGCAAGGACATGATCACCGTGCCCGTGCTGGACGGCACCCTGCCCTACGAGGTCCTGGGCCGCTTCGGCGCAGGCCGCGTCATGCTCAGGCCCGCCAGCCGCGGCACCGGCATCATTGCCGGCGGCCCCGTGCGCGCCGTCATGGAGGCCGTGGGCGTCCATGACATCCTGACCAAGGCCATCGGCACCTGCAACCCGCACAACGTGCTGCGCGCCACCATGTGCGGCCTGGCCGCCCTGCGCAGCGCCGAGAGCGTGTCCGAAGTGCGCGGCAAGACGCTCTCCACCCCCAGGAAGTAGACCCTTTCGGGTCCTGACAAGCGAGGTCCACCGTGTTGAAGATAAAACTCCTCCGCAGCCGCATCGGTTGTTCGCCCAACCAGCGCCATACCCTGGACGCATTGGGGCTCAAGCGCATCCGGCAGGAAAAGTCTTTTGAGGAAGCCCCCACTTTGGCGGGCATGATTGAGAAAGTGAAGCACCTGATTGAGGTGACCAAGTCATGAGATTGCACGAATTGTATCCCTTCCCGGAAGAGTACGCCCAGCGCAAGCGCGTTGGCCGTGGCCCCGGCTCCGGCAGCGGCTGCACCTCCGGGCGCGGCAACAAGGGCCAGAACTCCCGTTCCGGCGGCGGCCGCCCGGCCTGGTTCGAAGGCGGCCAGATGCCTCTGGCCCGCCGTCTGCCCAAGCGCGGCTTCAAGAATCCGCACCGCGTCGTCTACGAGGCCATCAACCTCGACCACCTGCTGACCGCCTTTGACGGCCAGTCGGAGATCACCATTGAGGCCATCTACGAGCGCGGCCTGTGCAAGTCCGGCTCCCCGGTGAAGATCCTCGCCCGCGGCGACGTGTCCGTGAAGGTCAGCATCGAGGCCCACCGCTTCAGCGCTTCGGCTGCGGAGAAAATCACCAAGGCTGGCGGAACCGTCAAAGCTCTGGAAGGGTAGTATACAGTGTCGCTTTCCGGTGTTGAAAATCTCGCCCGTCTGCCCGAACTGAAGAAGAAGCTCCTCTGGACCTTTGCACTTCTGGCCGTGTACCGCCTCGGGATCCACATCCCGGTGCCGGGCGTGGACAGCCACGCGCTGACAGAGTTCTTCAACAGCGCATCGAACACCCTGTTCGGCCTGTTCGACATGTTCTCCGGCGGCGGGCTCAAGAAGGTGTCCATCTTCGCACTGGGCATCATGCCCTACATCTCGGCGTCCATCATTCTGCAGCTCTTGAGCGTGGTCAGCCCCGAACTCAAGCGCCTGAGCAAGGATGAGGGAGCCGAGGGCCGGAAAAAGATCACCCAGTACACCCGCTACGGCACTGTGCTCATCACCTGCATCCAGGGCCTGGCCATAGCCGTCGGGCTTGAGAGCATGACCAGCCCGACCACGGGCCAGTCTCTGGTGCTCTTCGCCGGCTGGGGCTTCCGCCTGGTGACCATGGTCACCTTGACCGCGGGCACGGTGTTCCTCATGTGGCTGGGCGAGCAGATGACCGAAAAGGGCATCGGCAACGGCATCTCCATGATCATCTTCGCCGGTATCGTGGCCGGGCTGCCCTCCGCCTTGATCAACACCGGGCGGCTGATGACGGCCGGTGAGCTTTCGCTCATCATCCTGCTGCTCATCGGCGTGCTCATGGCCGCCACCCTGGTCTTCATCGTCTTTGTGGAGCGCGGCCAGCGCCGCATCCCCATCCACTACGCCAAGCGCATGCTCGGCCGGAAGATGGTTGGCGGCCAGACCACGCATCTGCCTTTGCGCATCAACACCTCGGGCGTCATCCCGCCCATCTTCGCCTCGAGCATCCTGCTCTTTCCGGCCACGCTGGCGAACTTCTCCAGCGTCGAATGGCTGCAGAAGCTCTCCCAGCACATGAGCCCCTCTTCGGTGCTCTACAATGTGGCCTTTGTCGGGCTGATCATGTTCTTCGCCTACTTCTACACGGCCATTCTCTTCGATCCCAAGGGGATTTCCGAGAACATCCAGAAGCAGGGCGGCTTCATCCCCGGCATCCGGCCCGGCGCCAAGACCCGCGAGTACATCGACCGGGTGCTGGCGCGCATCACGCTCTGGGGCGCCCTTTACATGGCCCTCATCTGCGTGCTGCCCATGATGCTCATCAGCCAGTTCAACATCCCCTTCTACTTTGGCGGCACCAGCCTGCTCATCGTGGTGGGCGTGGCCATGGACTTCATGGGCAAGATCGAGTCCTACCTCATCTCGCGTCAGTACGAAGGGCTCATGGGCAACAAGGCCCGCGTCAAGGGCAGGTAGCCGGGTGAAGAAGGCCAGGGGGATCTTTCTCAAGAACGAGAAGGAGATCGGTCTCATGCGAGAGGCCGGCCGCATCGTCTCCCTGATTCTGGACGAGATCGGCGCAGCCGTGCAACCCGGCGTTCCGACCATGCTCTTTGAAGACATCGCCCGCAGGATGTGCGATCAGTTCAAGGTGCGCCCGGCTTTCCTGGGCTACCTGGGCTTCCCCTTCGCCATCTGCTGCTCCGTGAACGAGGTCATTGTGCACGGCTTCCCCTCCAAGGAACGCATTCTGAAGGACGGGGACATCGTGAGCATCGACATGGGCGTCATCGCCGGCGGATTTCATGGGGACGCGGCGCGTACCTTTGCCGTTGGCGAGATAAGCCCAGGGGCCAAGCGGCTCATGGCCGTGACCAAGGAGTCCCTGGACCGGGGCATCGCCATGGCTGTTAGCGGAAAAAACCTCTACGACATCAGCACGGCTGTGCAGGAGTGCGTGGAGGAGGCCGGGTTCGGCGTTGTGCGCCGCTTCGTGGGGCACGGCATCGGGGTCAAGCTGCACGAGAAGCCGGAGATACCGAATTTCGTGCCCAAGGGCCTGTCAGGCGTCGTTCTCAAGCCGGGCATGGTCCTGGCCATAGAACCCATGGTCACGGAAGGAAGCTATGATGTGGAGATCCTGGAGGATCGCTGGACCGCAGTGACCAAGGATCGCAAGCTGGCAGCGCACTTTGAGCATACCGTGGCGGTGACGGCGGACGGTCCGAATATTCTAACCTTGAGCACATAGAAAACCCTTGCGTTTCTGTGCCAAGGCATATATTTTCCTCCGTCTCAACTTTGTGTGTAAACCGCCTGGCCAAAAGCCGGGCATAATGCAGAAGATTGGCGCTGGTTCTCAGCGCCGAGCTAAGTGGAGTAGGGCATGAAAGTTCGGCCTTCCGTGAAGAAGATGTGTCCCAAGTGCAAAATCATCCGTCGCCGCGGCGTTTTGCGGGTTCTCTGTGAGGACCCCCGTCACAAGCAGCGTCAGGGTTAAGAGAGGGGTACGAGAGTGGCTCGCATTGCAGGCGTTGATCTGCCCAGGAACAAGCGGCTGGACATCGCGCTGACGTACATCTATGGCGTGGGCCATACGACAGCGCTCAAGATCCTCGACACCGTCGGGATCGATTGGTCCAAGAATACCGACAATCTCTCCAATGAGGACGTGAACCTCATTCGCGTGGAGATCGAGGCCAACCACCGGGTCGAGGGTGACCTGCGTCGCGACGTGACGCAGAGCATCAAACGGCTTATGGACATCGGCAGCTACCGTGGCCTGCGCCACCGCAAGGGCTTGCCCGTGCGCGGCCAGCGCAGCCATACCAATGCTCGCACCCGCAAGGGACCGCGGCGCACCGTGATGGGCAAGAAAAAGGCGCCCACCAAGTAGGCGCTGCCGAGCACGGACTGTGCCGAATGACGCCATGAGCGATCATGGCGTATCGGCTTTTCCTGAATGAAGCATAATGTCGCCTACGGGCGAAGCGAGGACAGACATGGCAAAACCCCGTCGCACTGGGAAAAAGAAAGAGAAGAAGAGCATTCCCGTGGGCCTGGCCCACGTGCATGCCAGCTTTAACAACACCATCATCTCCTTCACGGATCTGAAGGGAAATGTTGTGAGCTGGGCCAGCGCAGGTGCCTCCTTCAAGGGCTCCCGCAAGAGCACTCCGTTCGCAGCGCAGATCGCTGCCGAGACCGCCGCCCGCAAGGCCCAGGATTGCGGCATGCGTCTGGTGGGCATCTTCGTCAAGGGGCCCGGCTCCGGCCGCGAGGCCGCCATGCGCGCCATCAATAACGTGGGCTTCAAAGTGAGCTTCATCCGCGACGTGACTCCCATCCCTCACAACGGCTGCCGGCCCCCCAAGCGCCGTCGCGTCTAAGACCTAGGAGGAACCAACTTGGCTCGTTACACCGAAGCGAAATGCAGGCTCTGCCGCCGCGAAGGCCAGAAGCTTTTTCTTAAAGGCGACCGCTGTTTCACCGACAAGTGCGCCTATGAGCGCCGTCCCTACGCTCCCGGATTCGCCGGCAAGCTCCGCAAGAAGCTTACCGACTACGCCGTGCAGCTTCGCGAGAAGCAGCGCGTGCGCCGCATCTACGGCATCCTGGAAGGGCAGTTCCGCAACTACTTCACCCGCGCCGAGGCCCAGAAGGGTGTCACCGGCGCCAATCTGCTCATCCTGCTCGAGCGTCGTCTGGACAACGTGGTCTACCGCCTGGGCTTCGCCAATTCCCGCGACCAGGCCCGCCAGATGGTGCGTCACGGCCTGTTCAGCCTGAACGGCCGCAAGGTGAATATCCCTTCGCTTCTCGTGCGTCCCAGCGATGTCATCGAGGTGCGGGAGAAGAGCCGCAAGGTGCCGGTCATCACCGAGGCCCAGCAGGTCGTTGCCCGTCGCGGCTGCCCCTCCTGGCTCGAGAGCGACGGCGCGGCCTTCAAGGGGGTCGTCAAGGCCTTCCCGACCCGCGAGGATATACAGTTCTTGATCAACGAACAGCTCATCGTCGAACTTTACTCCAAATAAGCAGGTGTAGACATGCTTATTCAAAACGGCGACAAGCTTATCAACACACGCAACTGGTCCGAGCTGGTGAAGCCGGAACAGCTCGCGCGCGACCCCAAGTCCACCGAGATGTATGGGAAGTTTGTGTGCGAGCCCCTGGAGCGCGGATTTGCCACCACCATTGGCAACTCCCTCCGGCGCGTGCTCTTGTCCTCTCTGCAGGGCGCGGCCATCGTCGCCGCCCGCATCGAGGGCGTGCAGCACGAATTCACCACCATCAAGGGCGTGCTTGAGGACGTGACCGAGATCGTCCTCAACCTCAAGCAGGTGCGCCTGGCCATGACCAGTGTCGAGCCCCAGAAGTTGGTCCTCGAGGCCAAGAAAAAGGGCCCGGTGACGGCTGGCAACATCAAGGAAAACCAGAACATCCGCGTCCTCAACCCCGAGCAGCACATCGCCACCCTCTCCGAGGACCGCGAGTTCCGCATGGAGATTGAGGTCCGCATGGGCAAGGGCTACGTGCCCTCCGAAATGCACGTGGGCCTGGACGACGAAATCGGCCTCATCACCCTGGACGCCAGCTTTTCGCCCGTGCGCAAGGTTGCCTACATGGTGGAGCAGGCCCGTGTCGGCCAGATGACCAACTACGACAAGCTCATCCTTGAGGTCTGGACGGACGGCTCCCTGTCGCCCGAAGACTCCGTGGCCTACAGCGCCAAGATCCTCAAGGACCAGTTGTCGGTGTTCATCAACTTCGACGAGACCTCCTCGGACAAGAAGAAGAGCGCTGACCATGATCTCGATCTGAATCCGAACCTGCTCAAGAGCATCGATGAGCTTGAGCTGTCTGTGCGCGCCACCAACTGCCTCAAGGCCGCCAATATCGCCCATGTGGGCGAGCTTGTGCAGCGCACCGAGGCGGCCATGCTCAAGACCAAGAACTTCGGCCGCAAGTCCCTGGACGAAATCCGCCGCGTTTTGGAGAGCATGGACCTGCGCTTCGGCATGACCGACGAGACCTCCGAGAAAAAATTCCAGGAATTGCTGAAGAGGAAAGAAAGAAATGAGGCATAATAAGTCCGGAAGAAAGCTGAACCGGAACAGCTCCCACCGCAAGGCCATGTTCAAGAACATGGCTCGGGCCGTCTTCACCCACGAGACCATCCGCACCACCGAGGCCAAGGCCAAGGAACTGCGCGGCGTGGTCGACGGGCTCATCACCCTGGCCCTGAAGAACGACCTGCACGCTCGCCGTCAGGCCTTCAAGGTTTTGGGCAACCACAAGCTCGTGCAGCACCTCTTCGACGAGGTCGGCCCGCGCTACACCGGCGGACAGGGCGGGTACACCCGCATTGTGAAGCTGGCCCATGTGCGTGCCGGCGACGCCGCGCCCATGGTCATCTTCGAGCTGACCAAGCTGGCCGAGAAGCAGGCTGAGGTCCCCAAGGCCGAAGCTCCCAAGGCGGAAGCCTCTAAGGTTGAGGCTTCCAAGGCCGAGGAAAAGGCCGTGGAGAGCGTTGAGGAGAAGGCCGAGGCCAAGGCTGAAAAGCCCGCCAAGGTTGCCAAGCCCAAGGCTCCCAAGGCCAAGAAGGAAGCTGCCGCCGAGTAGCTCCTGCACACTGCTGAAAATCTGGGGAGGGACTTTGGTCCCTCCTCTTTTTTTGCTTGCGCTATCGGGATGCCTGATGTTATACTTGGATTACATCGGAGGTTACAGATGGACTTACGCAAGCTCGAGGCCTTCTGCAAGGTCTATGAATTGAAAAGTTTTTCCAAGGCTGGCCTGGAGTTGCAGCTCTCCCAGCCCACCATCAGCGCCCATGTGGCCAACCTCGAAGAGGAGCTGGGCGTGCCGCTGTTCGACCGCCTGGGCCGCACCGTCATGCCCACCCAGGCCGGCGAGGTGCTCTACCGGGGCTCCAAGCAAGTCTTCCAGCAGGTGGGGCGCATCAATTCCGAGATCGGGCTTTTGCGCGACATGGTCGTGGGCGATCTGATCCTGGGCGGCAGCACCATCCCGGCGAACTACATCCTGCCGAATCTGCTCAAGACCTTTCTGGCCCTGTATCCCTCCCTGCGGGTGCACATGACCATCGGGGACACGGACTCCATCATCCGCCAGGTTGGCCAAGGTCGGCTGGAGCTGGGCATCGTGGGCTCCCAGCCGGAGCAGCAGGGCATCGCCTTCTATCCCCTGCGACGGGACGAACTCGTGCTTGTGGTGGCGGCGGATATCGCCGCGGTGCGGCCGGCGCCCAAGGCTTTGAAGGACCTGCGCCCCTGGCCCTGGATCCTGCGCGAGCGCGGGTCCGGGACGCGACGGTACCTGGAGACCCTGCTCAAGGGAGCGGGAATGTCCATCAGCGAGCTGAAGGTCGCCCTCTGGGTGGAGACCACCGAGGCCGCGCTGCAGTGCTCCCGCGCCGGACTGGGGATCAGCGTTGTTTCGCGCCTGGCGGCCCAGCCCTACCTGGACCGCGGCGAACTGGTGGCCCTGGGGGTGATGCCCCAGATGCCGGAGCGCTCCTTCTACCTCATCCAGCGCCAGGGCCGCGAGCTGCTGCCCGCAGCCAACTTGTTCATCGAGCACGTGCGCAATTCCTCGGAAGGCTAGGCCGGACGAGGCGGTGGTGCCGGGGCCGCCTCAGTCCAGAGGCAGGAACGCTAGGTCCGGCATGGACGGGATGGCCCCGGCCTTGTCCAGCATTTCGTAAAACAGCGTAAGGCCTTCAATCTCCCCTGGGCCCAGGTCATACACCAGCCCGTCGAAGTACGAGCGCATGCCGGCTTCGTCCAGGGCCCCGCAGCCGGCCGCCAGGGCCGCGATGACGTCCATGTGGGCCTGGCCCCAGGCCTTGGCCGCCAGGAGCAGCCGCGCCCCGGCCATGACCTCGGCCCTGCGCCGGGCCACCACGTCGCGCCGGGCGATCCAGACGCCGAAGATGAAGGGCAGGCCGGTCCACTGCCGCCAGGCCTCGCCCAGGTCCATGCGGACCGGGTAGTCCGGATGCTGCCGCAGGCTCAAGGCCTCGTCGCCGATGCACAGAATGGCCTCCGGGCGCTGGCCGCCGGCCAGGAAGGAGCTGGCGTCCCCGATCCGGTAGCCGGGGCGCACGCCGAGCTGCTGCGTCAGGAGCAGGTCCAGGAGCGCCGCCGAGGTGTGCGTGGCGGCGCTCACCAGCACGGTCTTGCCGTCCAGGTCCTCCGGCCGGTTGCGGCAGAGCAAAAGTACGCTTTGCACCGGCCCCCGGCTGCCGATGGCCAGATTTGGCACCAGCAGATACTTGTCCGGATGCCTAGCGTATTCGATGCTTGAGCAGCCCGAAAGGTCGAGCCGCCCCTGGTCCATGAGCTCGTTGAGCTGCGCGGGCGGCCCGGCGACGACCTCGAAATCGAGGTCCTTGAACTCCGTCCGCAGAACGCCGGACTCCAGCGGGTAATGCAGGGGCAGCACGTTCAGGTAGCCGATGCGCCCCAGCCTGATCCCTGCCGGCATCAGGCCTGCTCCCCTGTCTTGTCCGCCGGAACCAGCCGGTAGTCCATGCGCCGCTGGCGGGGCTCAAAGCCCGCGGTGCGCACCAGGGCGTCGATGTCCCCGCGTGAGAGCCGGAAGCTCACCCCAGCGGCTCGCACCACGTTCTCCTCGATCATGGTGGAGCCGAAGTCGTTGCCGCCGAAATACAGCGCCAACTGCGCGATCTTCGGGCCCATGGTCACCCACGACACCTGCACGTTGTCCACGTTGTCCAGCACCAGGCGCGAGAGCGCCAGCAGGCGCAGGTACTCCACGCTGGTCAGGGGCCGGGCCTCGATGTTCGTGTTGTCCGGCTGGAAGGTCCAGGGAATGAAGGCCGTGTAGCCGTCCCCCACGTTCCGGAGGGACCGGTCCTGGCTTGCGCGCACCGCGAAAAGGTGCTCCAGGCGCTCCTCCAGGGTCTCCTCGTGCCCGAACATCATGGTGGCCGTGGTGCGCAGGCCCAGGCCGTGCGCCTCCTCCATGATGCCCAGCCATTGGCCGGCCGGGCATTTGTTGGGCGAGACCGCCGTGCGTACGCGGTCCACCAAAATTTCGGCCCCGCCGCCGGGGATGGAGTCCAGCCCAGCCGCGCGCAGGCGCTGGATGACCTGTTTTGTGGTCAGGCCGCTGAGCCTGGCGAAATGCGCGATCTCCGGCGGGGAGAAGGCATGGACGTGGATGGGGTAGTTGGCCTTGATGAAGGCAAGCATGTCCTCATACCAGCTGAGGGGCAGGTCTGGGTGGTGCCCGCCCTGCATGAGGATCTGCGTGCCGCCCAGGGCGATGGTCTCCTCGATCTTGCGGCCGATCTCGGCATGCGTCAGCACGAAGCACTCGTCATGGCCGGGCGCGCGGTAGTAGGCACAGAAGCGGCAGGCGCAGACGCAGACGTTGCTGTAGTTGATGTTCCGGTCCACCACGTAGGTGACCACGGGGTCCGGGTGCTTGCGCAGGCGCACCCGGTGCGCGGCGTGCCCCAGGTCGTGCAGGCTGGCCTCCTGCTGCAGCAGACGGGCCTCGTCCAGGCTCAGGCGGCGGCCTTCCGCCGCCTCGTCCAGAATGAGCTGAATCCGAATGGTGTTCATGGCTTAGGCCCCCTGGACCGGGTTGAATCTGGCGTCGCGCTCCACGGGCGTCAGCCCCAGGCCCCGGATCATGGCCTCCAGCTGGGCCTTGGTCTGGCCCTGCTCGCTGGAGGCCCCGGCCATGTGCCCGATCTTCTCCTCCACCACCGTGCCGTCCAGGTCGTCGGCGCCGAAGAACAGCGCCGCTTGCGCCTGCTTCACCGTGAGCATGACCCAGTAGGCCTTCACGTGCGGGATGTTGTCGAGCATCAATCGGCTTATGGCGATGGTCCGCAGTTCGTCGATGCCCGTCAGCGGGCGGGTGACCTTGATTGCGCTGTTCTCTGTCTGGAAGGGCAGGGGGATGAAGCAGGTGAAGCCGCCGGTCATGTCTTGCTGCCTGCGCAGGCGGTCCAGGTGGTCCAGACGGTCCTCGATGCTTTCCAGGTGCCCGAAGAGCATGGTGCAGTTTGTCGCCAGACCTAACGCATGTGCTTCCCCGTGAATGCGCAGCCATTCCTCGGCCGTGGATTTCTTCGGGCAGATGCGGCGGCGCACCTCGGGCGCGAAGATCTCCGCCCCGCCTCCAGGCAGCATGGCCAGGCCGGCGGCCTTGAGGGTAGCCAGGACCGCAGCGGTGCTCAGGCCCTCCAGCCTGGCGAAATGCGCGATCTCCACGGCGGTGAAGCATTTGAGCGTCGCCTCGGGCAAGGCCTGCTGCATGCTCTTCAAGAGCTCCACGAAAAACGACAGGCGCAGGTCCGGGTGGCAGCCGCCCACCATGTGCACCTCGCGCGGGGGCAGGGGCGCGCTCTTCAGCCGTTCCACGGCCTCGGCGATGGACAGCTCGAAGCCCCCGGACTCGCCCTTGGCCCGCTGGTAGGCGCAGAAGGCGCAGCCGTTGACGCAGACATTGGTGTAGTTGATGTGCCGGTTGACCACGTAGAAGGTGTGCGCGCCGTGCAGGGCCAGGCGGCGCTGGTGCGCCAGGGCGCCCACCGCGGTGGGGTCCGGGCAGGCGAACAAGGCCCGGCCTTCCTCAAGGCTGAGGCGCTCCCCGGCCTGGACCTTGCGGGCGATGTGCCCCAGGCCCAAAGGCTCAAAGCGTTTCAGGTCATTCATGTGCTGCTCCTTTGGCGATGCCTGGGGCCGAGAAGCCCCGGCACAGGACCTCGGCGATGGCCTCCAGGCGGGCCTGGCGGGTGTGGGGGTCGGACGAGAGGCCCAGGCCCGCGTCCAAGAGGGGTGAATCCTGGGCGCTCAGGGCGCGGTCCAGGCAGGCCTCGATGAGAAAGGCCGCCGTGGCAGGGTCCAGGTCGGCGCGCACCTCGCCCTGGGCCTGGCCGGCCTCCAGGAGTTCGCGGAAGAACGTCAGGGCCTCGGCGCGCACCTCGGAAAGCAGGGTTGCGCGCAGGGGGAAGTCCTCCTGGGCCAGCATGCGCCGGTAGATGCCCCAGAGGAAGGGATGCGCCGCCGCAAAGGCTGAACTGGCGGCAAAGACCCTCTTCAGGCGTTCCGGGAAGGCCTCGTCGCCCTTGGCGTCGCGGATGGCCCGGAGCGGGGCCCTGATTTCGTCCACGGCGCGGCGGAAGAGGTGCGCGAACAGCCCCTCCTTGCTGCCGAAATACTGGAACAGCGAGCCCTTGGCGATGTCCAGGCGGCCCACAATGCGGTTGATGCTGGCCTGGTGGTAGCCGCGTTCGGCGAACTCGCGCTGGGCTTCGTCCAGTACGCGCCGCTGCTTTTGCGGGTCAAGATTGTCGAAGGTCGAACGCGGGCTGTCCATAGGCTTGGGGCTTGCCTCTCCGGGCCTGGCCGGGTAGTCTGCGGGAAAATGACCAGGTGGTCATTCCTATGCCCGCACCCGATTTCTGTCAACACGACGGAAGCGTTGCCCGGAGGGTCTCATGCGCCTGTCCCTGCACTATTCGCCCTGCCCCAACGACACCTTCATCTTCCATGCTTTGGCGTCCGGACTTGTGGCCGTGCCGGGCGTGGCCTTGGACGTCGCTCTGGCCGACGTGGAGGGGCTGAACCAGGCCGCCGCGGCGGGTACCCCGGACGTCTGCAAGGTCTCCGTGGCCGCGGCCGCCGGTCTGCTGGACGAGTACCGCATCCTGCGCGCGGGCGGAGCCCTGGGCCGCGGCGTGGGGCCGATCCTCGTGGCCCGCGGGGGCGTCCGTCTGGAGGATCTGCACGGGCGAGCGGTGGCCATTCCTGGCGCCCGCACCACGGCCAACCTGCTATTCGGGCTGCTCTGCTGCGAGCGCGGCCTGAGCCCGCGCCTGCTGGAACTGGTCTACGACCAGGTCATGCCCGCCGTCAGCGATGGCCGCTGCACGGCCGGGGTGGTCATCCACGAGGGCCGCTTCACCTATGCCCAGCACGGCCTTGCCCGCCTGCTGGACCTCGGCGCCTGGTGGGAGGAGGAGCGCGGTCTGCCCATCCCGCTGGGCTGCATCGTCATGCGCCGCTCCCTGGGCCTGGACCTGGCCCGGGCCGTCAACGCAGGCATCCGCCAGAGCCTGGAGCTTGCCCACGAGCATCCCGAGGCCAGCCGCCAGTATATCCGCAGCCATGCCCAGGAGATGGACCCGCAGGTCATCGCCCGGCACATCGAGACCTTTGTCACCAGCTCCAGCCTGGATTTAGGGCCTGAGGGCGAGGCCGCCATCCTGGCCCTTTTGGCCGAGGCGCGGCGCGTGGACGGGCTTGGAGCCCTGCCGGGGGATGTGTTCCTTGGAGGCTAGCCAGGGGCTTCGCCCCATGGCCCACCCTGACCAGGCCCGAGGCACTGCACGCGGCTGTCCCATCTGAAGAAGCATATTCAGAAGCGCTCCCCGCAGGAGATCCCAGGACCTGCTCACGCCGCAAGCCCCGGCTCAGGTTTCTCCTGGGCCGGGGCTTGCGGCGTGCTGGGGGGGCCTGGGGGGCTTCAAGCCCCCCCAGCCGCCGGAGGCAGTCTGAGACCAGGCGCCGGAGGCAGTCTAAGATTAGCCGCCGGAGGCAGGCGTCAGCCAGCATGGATGGTGACCTCGCGCAGGCGTTTGCGCCGCGCCTTCCAGTCCGGCATGACGGTTTCGAGCAGCCCGTAGAAGCGTGCATCGTGCCCGTGGTGGCGCAAATGGCAGAGCTCGTGGGCCACCACGTACTCCACGCAGGGGAGCGGCGCCCGGACAAGATGGCGGTTCAGGGTGATGGTGCGCGCAAGGGAGCAGGTGCCCCAGCGGCTGGTCATGGCCCGCACGGTGAGCTTGGCCGGGCGCGGCACTCCCAGGGCGTCGAAGCGGGGCAGCATGTCCCGGATGACCCGCGCGAACAGCTCCCGCGCCTGGCCCAGGTACCAGGCGTCCAGGAGGGCGCGCACCTTGTCAGGCCGTGGCGGGAAGCGGGTCGTGACCTCGAAGGTTTCATCGGTCAGACGCACGGCGTTGCGCTCCCCCTGGCTGACCACGAGTTCAAAGCCCTGTCCCAGGAAGGCGTGGGTCTCGCCGCTGACGTATTCCAGGGGCCGCGCCGTGTGCTGCAGGCTGCGGAAGCGCTCCAGGTGCCGGAAGATCCATTCGGCCCTGCCCTGCACGTGGGTCTGGATGTAGGCCTTGCTGGTCTTGAGGGGCGCGCGGACGCTGACGGTGCCATCCCTCCGGACCGAGAGGCGCAGGGTGCGGAAGCGGTCGAAGCTGACGCGCACCAGCAGCAGTTGAGCCCCCAGGCTGATTTCAAGCAAATCGGTCATGTCCGCCCGCCGTCTCTGGAAGGCTAGGCTTCGGCCTTGGCGGGCCGGGCCTTCCTGTCCTGGCTCAAGAGCACCCCGGTCAGCACCAGGGCCGAGGCCAGGTATTGGCCCAGCCCGAAGACCTCGCCCAGGGCGAAGCGGGCCATGACCACCGTGGCCACGGGGATGAGGTTCACAAAGGCCGTGGCCTGGCTGGCGGGGATCTTGCTCACGCCATAGCTGTACAGGCCGTAAGCGCCAAGGGTGATGGCCGCGCCCAGGTAGATGACCGAGAGCGCGGGGATGAGCACGAATTCTGTGGGCAGCCGCTGGCCCGGCAGGAACATGAGCGGCAGAAAGAACAGGCAGCCGATGAGGGCCTGGGCCGCCGTGAGGAACATGGGCGAGTAGCGCGCGGAGAGCTTCTTCAAGAGGATGGTGTAGCCCATGGCGCAGCACATAGCCAGGAATTCCAGAAAGTTGCCCAAAGCCGGGCGCGGGGCGCTCTCGGTCGAGCCGGACTGCACCGAGAGCAGGGCGGCTCCGGCCACGGCCAGGGCGAAGCCGGCCCAGGTGCGCCGCGTCACCGTCTCCTTGAGCAGGAAGTGCGCGCCGATGGCCACCAGCAGGGGCAGCATGGCCACGATCATGCCCGCCTGGGCGGCCTCGGTGTTCTTGATGGCCGCGGTCTCGAAGAGGAAGTACAGGCAGGGCTCGAACAGGGCCATGAGCAGGATGGGTTTCCAGTCGCCGGGGTGGTAGATCTGGTTGCGGAAGCGCATGGCCAGGGGCAGGAAGCACACGCAGGCCACCAGCATGCGCGCAAAGAGCACGAACATGGGGTCGTAGGCCTGGAAGGCCAGCTTGAAGGCGATGAACGCGCTGGCCCAGAGGATGCTGGCCGCAGTGAGCGCCAGCATGGGCAAAAGCGCCGCGCGCCGCTGTTCCGTCATGTCCCGTCCCTTTGGTTGTCCCGCTGTGCTGCCGGGAAGGCAGGGGTATCACCCCTGGGGGCGGAAGGGAACAGCTCTGGCGGGGTCATCTGGCGCGGGAGTCCTCACCCGCCGGAGTCCTTCCCCCCCCGAGCCGCTTTACCCTGCGGAAATATTCCTCGCGGCAGAAGCGCTCCACGTCCATGAGGGTGGCGAAGGCGTCGCGGAAGTCCGCCTCGCCCAGGGTGAACAGCCCGTGGCCGTAGACGATGGCCCCGCGCTTTTCGCCGCTTGTGGCGGTGAGGGCCTGGGGCAGGGTGTTGCACAGGCCGAAGGGCCCGGTGCCCACCTCGCCGGGCACGATGGGCACGGAGAGTCCGGACGCGGCGTCGGTGAAGCAGCGCGGGGTGTCGCAGGCGCGGTGGCACTCGCCCAGATTCGGGCAGTCCAGGCGCGGGCAGTCCAGGGACACGATGACCGAAAAGCGCGGGTGCCCGTGCAGGATGGCCCGCGAGCGCACCCCCTCGCCCTCGTAGACGGCCTTGTGCGCCGAATACTCGCTGGAGGCCGTGATGGCCGCGCAGTTGCCGCCGTCCATGCGGCAGGGGTCGATGCACGGCCCCAACTCGTCAAGGGAGCTGCCGGTCTGGCTGATGAGGATGGTCTGCACCCCGTTGACGGGCAGGCGATAGGAGATGTTGCCGAAATAGGAGTCCACCAGCCCGTATTCCACGGTGCGGCGGCCGGCCTGGATCATGGCCGCGCGCGCGGCGTCCTCGCTTGCGAAGGGGCCGGGCGCGAGGTCCGGCACGTCGGAGCGGTCCGGGGGCAGCAGGGCTTTTATGCGCGCGAACTCCGCCCGACGCTCGGGCGTCATTCGCCCGGAGCGCAGGTCGCGCAGGTGCTGGGCGAAATAGGCCACGAAGCAGGCGAAGCACATGGAGCTCATGGTGACGTAGGCCTGCTCGGGGCTCACGGTGCCGAAGGCGGCCACGAAGGCCTCATCCCCGTGCAGGATGACGCAGCCCTTGCGCCGGCGCAGGGCCTGGATGACGCCCTCAGCCTGCAGGCCCTGCACCACGGGCAGGTCGTGCAGGAAGGTGCGCGTCTCGCAGTCTCCGGGGGTGATGATGCCCGCGCCGTCGGCCAGGGCCTGCCGGGCCAGCTCGGCCATGACGGCCTGGTAGACGCCCGCGGGCCGGGCCAGGAGCAGGGCGCTGATGTTCAAGCCCGCAAAGATCTCCTGCATGAGCGGCTGGCGCACATCGCCCGCGCGGCTCCAGGCCAGCTCGTCGTCCAGGGCGGCCAGGAGCGCGTCGTCGGGCGCGACGAGCCCCGTGGCGGCCAGCTTGGCGGCGTATTTGGCGAGCAGGGGGATCATGGGCGCTCCAGGCCGCGGTCCAGCCCGGCGTCTAGCGCGGTGTCCAGTCCCTGCGGCCAGGAGAGCCCCAGCCTCTCCGCCGTCTCCCGCGTGGGCAGGCCCTCCGGGGTCAGGCCCCGGATGCGGTAGTAGGCCGCGCGGGCGGCCAAAAAGTCCTGGCGCGGCACGGGCGGGATGGGCAGGCCGGGCCCGCTTGAGCCCTCCTCATTGAAGAAGCGCGGCGGCAGGTCGTCGTCTGCGGCGCTGAAGCCGTTTTGCGCGTTCATGAGCCGCTCCTGGTAGTCGATGCGTTCACCGATGGCCAGCAGGTCCTGGGCCGTGGCCGAAACGCCCGTCACGGCCGTGTACGCCCGGGCATACTCCTCCAGGCTGGCGGCGAAGAACAGGAACTTGCAGGCGATGAGCGAGTCCACCACGGCGTTGGCGTCCTCGGCGATCTTGATGATGCGCGCCTTGCCCGAGAAGCTGAAGCGGTCCGTGGCCACGGGCTTGCGCAAAATCTCATGGCTGATGGGGTAGGCCCGCAGGTGGCAGCCGCCGCGCGCGCTGGTGGCATAGGCCAGGGCCATGCCGTAGGCCCCGCGCGGGTCGTAGGCCGGCAGCTCCAGGCCCTTGACGCTCATGGACAGCTCCGGGCGGCCCATGATCGCGGCGTATTTCGCAGAGCCTTGCGCCAGCTCCGCGCCCGGCCCGACGCCCGTGCCCATGCCCCGGAGCAGCTCCAGCACGCGCGCGCCGCTGAGCTCCTCGCCGCTGATCTCGCGGCGGCAGGCCAGGGTGGAACCCGCGCTGATGGTGTCCAGGCCCAGGCGGTTGCACAGGTCGTTGGCCTTGAGCACCAGCTCCAGGTCCGTGTTGCCGATGAGGGCCGTGAAGTGGCTCATGGTCTCGAACTCGGGCATGGAGCGGCCGTCCGCGGCGATCTTCTTGCAGAGCACGTGGCAGCCCTGGCAGCCGTGGCGCCTGGGCTGGTAGCGCGTCTTGTAGGCGTGGGCGTTCAGATGCTCCGCGCCGGGGAAGCGCGTGCGGCTGAAATTGTCCGTGGGCATCATGCGCCGGGAGTCCATGAGGTCGAAGATGCTGCCCGTGCCGTAGCAGGAGAACCCGTGCTGGCCCAGGAGCGCCGGCGAGGCGGCGGTGAGGCGCAGGATGTCCTCGCGCGCGGCCTTGAGCGCGGGCAGGTCGGCCACCTTGCGGCGGCCCGTGCCGCGCACGGCCAGGTATTTGAGGTTTTTTGCCCCGGCCACGCCGCCCAGGCCGCAGCGCCCGGCCGCGTGGTGCGTGTCCACCATGAGGCTGGCGAAGAGGCAGCCGGTGTCCGCCGCCGGGCCCGTGGCGGCCATGGAGCCGCCCTTGCGGCGCTGGCGCAGCAGCGCGAAGACCTCCGCCGTGTCCAGCCCGGCCAGGGCGCGGGCGTCCATGAGGCGCACGGTCCCGTCGTCGATCTCGATGCCGGTGAGGCGCTGGGCCCGGCCCACGATGAGCAGCGCGTCCCAGCCCGCGCGGGCCAGCTCCGTGCCCAGCCGCCCGCCCGCGCTGGAGTCGGCCACGGCCCCGGTGAGGGGCGAGCGCGTGGTCAGGTGGCAGCGGCCCGAGGTGGGCGCGATGGTGGCCGTGAGCGGGCCTGCGGCGATGATGAGCGGCAGGTCCGGGTGGCCTGGGGGCAGGGTGGCCTGGCCGCGCAGCAGATAGCCGCCCAGGCCCTTGCCGCCGAGAAAGGCGCGGTAGGCGTCCTGCGGCAGGCGCAGCACGTCGTGCTGTCCTGTGGACAGGTCCACGCGCAAGATGTTTCCCGTCCAACCGTACATGGCGCGCTCCTTGCCTCCCGTTTCTGCGGCCTTGACCCCGTGGCCGAAAGAAGTATGCTCTGCGGCCAGGAATCGCAAGGGGCTGGGGGAGCGACGCCGCTGCGCCACGGCAGGGGCCGCGGGCGGTCCAGCAGGCCCGGCCGGGCGGTTCAGGGGAGAATGCGCGCGCCTTGGATGTGCGCGGAAGACCATTTTTGGGAGGTCGCACGTGGGCAAGGAAGAGATCGACGTCAACCGGCGCAAGCTGCTTTTTGGCTTCATGGACAAGCTGCGCGGCGTGCCGGAAACGGCTCCCGTGGCGAGCGCTTCGCAGACCGCGCCCATCCTGGCCGCGGCCAATGCCGCCTTTGCCGCAGGGGCCTGGGAGGAGGCGGCGGAGCGCTACCGCGAATTCCTGGGGGCCGAGAGCGACAACCTGGAGGCCCGGCAGCGCTATGGCGAATGCCAGTACCGGCTGGGCCGCTACATCCAGGCCAAGGTGGAGTTCGAGCGCATCATGCAGAAAAAGCGCACGGACAACCGGGCCATCCTGTTCCTGGGGCTGGTGCTGGCGCGGCTGGACCGCGTGCAGAAGGCCGCCGTGGTCTGGAAGCTTTTTTTCGACCCGCACAGCGTGGTGCTGCAGCGCGAACTGAACATCCAGATCGCCCTGGTGGAGGGCGCGGGCGGCGCGGAAGAGGACGAGGCGGCGGCGAACCTGCCGCAGGCCCTGCAGGTGGCCGAGGCCGTGGAACGGGCCATGGCCGCCCAGGCCTGAACCGCGCTCAACGTTTTTTGGCCTTCTCGGCCAGAACGCCGATGCGCGTGCGGATGTAGCTGGCGGCCAGGTCGGCCAGGGCAGGGTCCTGCCCCTGGGCCGCGGCCCCGGGTCCCAGCGCGGCCAGGTCCGCGTCGATCTGCTGCTCCATGCGCGCGGACTCCAGAAACATCACATAGGCCAGGGTGAGGGCTGCGTCGTTCTCCGCGCTGCCGTCGCACAGGGGCTCAAGCTGGGCCAGGGGCACGGTCTCCAGCAGCCGGTCCGCGAACATGCCCATCCACTTGGCGTAGAGCGCGGGCATGAGGGCCGGGATCATGCCCGCCAGGGCCTCCGAGGCCGCCGGATCGGTTGCGGCCTGGGTCACGTCCAGATAGTCGCGCAGGGCCTCCTTGCGCCGGGCCTCGTCCTGGGACGCGCGCTCCAGCAAAAGGGCCGTGATGTGGGCGCGGGCGTTGTCTGCGGTCATGGGCATGGGCGATCTCCTGCATGGTCCTGGCTGAGTGGGGCGGTCGCAGCGGGCTTTTCCTCCGCGCGCAAAGGGAGTATCACCCGCTCTTGCCGCTGGCAATGACGCCGGTGAAGACCGACAGGGAGCCCTGCGTGATCGAAGCCCTTGTTTTCCTTCTGCCCCTGGCCAAGGTCCTCGGCGCCTTCGGCGTCATGCTCCTGGGCCTGCGCCTGCGCCAGCCCCTGTGGCTCTCGGTGCTGGCCGGCTCGCTGGTGCTGGGCCTCTTCTTCGGCCTGCCGCTCCTGGACTGGGCGGGGGTCTCCGCGGCCTCGGTCATCCGGCGCGAGACCGGCTTTCTGGTCCTCATCCTGGCCCTGATCCTGTTCTTGTCCGAGGTGCTGGAAAAGAGCGGGCAGACAGAGCGGCTCATGCAGGCGGCCTCGGGCTTCATGCGCGATCCGCGCCTGCGCCTGGCCTTTTTTCCGGCCCTGGTGGGCCTTTTGCCCATGCCCGGCGGGGCTGTGTTCTCCGCGCCCATGGTGCGCGACATGGCCGACTCCTTAAGGCTGGCCCGGCGCGACACGGCCCTGGTGAACTACTGGTTCCGGCACCTCTGGGAGCTCTGCTGGCCGCTGTATCCGGGCATCATCCTGACCTCGTCCCTGGCCGGGGTGCCGCTCACCCGGCTCATCGCCTACACCCTGCCCTGCATCGGCCTGTGCATGGCCCTGGGCTGGGTCTTCATCATGCGCCCGGCCGTGGCGCATCTGAAAAACGAGCCCAGGCTTGAGGAGAGCGCCCCGCGGGACCTGTCCGCCGCGCTGTGGCACGGCCTGCCCATGCTCGTGGCCATCATCGGCGGCCTTGCAATGGAATTCGGCATGACGCTGTTCGCGCCGAGCCTGCCGTTCGAACTGGGCATCATCGCGGCCCTGATCCTGGCCATCCTCTGCGCCCTGGCGCAGACCCGCGTGGGGCCGCGGTTTGTGGCCGGGGTGCTGCGCAAGCCCGAACTCTACCAGTTGGTGGCCCTGGTGGTCTCCATCCTGATGTTCAAGGACGTGCTCCAGGCCTCGGGCGCAGTGGGCGAGCTCTCGCGCACGGCCTCCGGCCCGGGGGCGCTATTCGCCTTGACCCTGCTTCTGCCCTTTCTGGTGGGCATGATCTCCGGCATCTCCGTGGCCTTTGTGGGCTCCACCTTCCCCATCATCCTGGGTGTGCTCGGCGCCGGAATGGCCGGGGGCATGCCCGCCGACAACCCCCAGCTCATGCCCTACCTGGTGCTCGGGCTGTTCGCCGGGTTCACCGGGGTCATGGTCTCGCCCCTGCACGTCTGCTTCATCCTGTCCTGCCAGTTCTTCGGGGTCGATTTCGCCCAGGCCTGGCGGCGGCTGCTTGCGCCTTGCGCGCTCCTGCTCGCCGGCGGCATCGCCTGGTTCCTGCTGCTCCTGCGCCTGGCCTAGCCTCTCGCCCTCACATCCCGGCCAGCAGCCAGCGCCACGCCGGCAGGGTGAGGAAGGAAAGCGGGGTGCCGATGCCCACCAGAAGCGCGGCCAGCTCCGGGTCCAGACCGGAGTCCGTGGCCAGCATGGCCCCCAGGACCATGGGCGGCATGGCCGCCTCGAACACCGTCACCTGGGCCACCAGCCCGGTGTTGCCGAAGCCCTTGGCCGCCACCAGCCACATGAGGGCCGGGGCCAGCGCCAGCTTGTAGGCCAGGCCCAGGGCCAGCGGCCTGGCGCGCTTGCCCGGCAGGCTGAAGGTCAGCCCCAGCCCCACGGTCAGAAGCGACAGCGGCACCAGGGTGGAGCCCAGGCGCGAAAGCGCCGTGAGCAGCCAGTCCGGCAGGCCGACGGGCCGCAGCAGCAGGCCCAGGACCAGGGCCTGGAAGGGCGGAAACACGAGCATCTTTTGCAGCGCGTCGAGCACGGCCGCGCCGCCGCCCCGGCCCTGACCAGAGAGGTGCGAGGCCAGGAGCACGCCCGGCACGGCCAGGACGATGGTGGTGCCGGGGTTGTCGCAGAGGAAGGCCACGTAGGCCAGTTCCGGACCGTAGAAGGCCTCGATCATGGGCAGGCCGATGAAGATGGTGTTGCTCAGGCCCCCGGCCAGCAGCAAACAGCCGAAGGTCTGGCGCGACAGGCCGAAGGGCCGCGCCGCCAGCCCGAAGAAAACCAGTCCACCGGTGAAGACGATCCAGGCCATGCCGCCAGGCAGAAGGATATCGCTGGTGAGGGGCATGCTGCGCGCGGCCAGGAAGGCCACGGGCGGGGCGCAGAACTGGATGACCACCCCGGCTAGCACTCGGCGGGCGTTCTCGGGCAGCCGCCCGAGGAGGCGCAGCAGGATGCCGGCCACAAGGCTTAAGGCGGCGACGACGATGCTGTCCACACAACCCCCGCGCTTGAGGTGCTTCTGGCCCGGCCCTAGACGAAAATCGTCCCGCGCAAGTAGAGCGCTGCGCGGCCGGAGATGCGCACCCGGTCGCCCTTGAGTTCGCAGGACAGCCTGCCTCCGCGTTTCGAGGCCTGGAAGGCCTCAAGCCTGGGCTTGCCCAGGCGCACGGCCCAGAAGGGCGCGAGCAGGCTGTGCGCCGAGCCGGTCACCGGGTCCTCCGGGATGCCGGCCTCGGGGCAAAACACCCGCGACACGAAGTCGTAGCCGCCGCCTGGCCGCCCCTGGGCGCTGGCGATGTTGCAGACGTAAGGCAACTCGTGAAAGGCCGCAAGGTTCGGCACAAGGTTGCGCACCGTGTCCTCGTCGGGGAAGACGCACAAGAGGTCGCGCCCGGCCAGGGCCTCCAGCGGGGTCGCGCCGAAGGCGCGGACCATGACCCCGCTTATCTCCACGGGCCTTGGCGGCCAGGAGGGGAAGTCCAGCACCAGCAGGCCGCCATTTTGATCAGCTGCGCGTTCCACGAACAGCGGCCCGCTCCTGGACTCGAAGCGCAGCCGCTCCCCGGCAAAACCCAGCTCCTCGAAGAGCACGTGGGCCGCCGCCAGGGTGGCGTGGCCGCAAAGGTCGATCTCGAAGGTGGGCGTGAACCAGCGCAGATGGAAGCCGTCGCCCTTGGGCACGAAAAAAGCGGTTTCCGAGAGGTTGTTCTCCGCCGCGATGGCGGCCAGGGTGGCGTCGGGCAGCCAGGCGTCAAGCGGCACCACGGCGGCCGGGTTGCCGGAGAACACGCCCTCGGCAAAGGCGTCCACCTGATAGAGCGGATGGGCTGTGGGCATGGCTGGCCTCCGGCGTGCGTGCTCCGCAAAGCATGGGGCTCCGCCCCTGGACCCCGCTGCTCCTCACGGCCTGGCCGGCTGAGGGGGTCCGGGGGGCATCATGCCCCCCGGCCTGCGGAGCATATTTGATGCGCGCCGCGAAAAATGCGGGCGAGAATCGTGATAATTGACCCTCGCCCGCTGTTTCACCTATTGCAACGTCGTTTCAAAATCAACCCTGCCTGACCTCCGTCAGCACAGCCGAGAGAGTTCGGGCGACCTCCGGGAATCCCATGTGAAGGTGTCCGACGACGTTCTCGCAGAACACCCACTCCGGGTCGACCTCGGCGATGATCCGCGCGATGTCCGGCCAGAGGTGCCGGGGGTCGGCCTCGCCAAGGGCGACCGTCGAAGGCGCGCACGTCAGACCAGACAGGAGCATCATCCAGGGCCTTGTCCGCCATCCTGGCCACGAGAGTGGCCGCAGCATGTGCGTCCCGCTCGACGAAGCAAACAGTGCGGTATTCTGGGCTGGCGATGGTGAGCCCGAGCTCCAGGCCGCCCGCTCCGGCGCAGAGGGCAAGTCCAGAAAAGGGAAGGGGATGTACAACCACATTGAGCCTCCAAAGGCCGTCTTGCGGCTCTGGGCGGAGGCTCGGTGGCCTTCAGGTGTTACGCGCCGCCGGACTTCTCGGCTGATTCGCCGGCGAGCCTGGCGGACGCGATCTCGTAGTACTCGGGTGACAGCTCGATGCCGATGAAGCTGCGACCGGTCTCCAGGCAGGCCAGGCCGGTGGACCCGCCGCCCATGAAGGGGTCGAGCACCACGCCGCCGGGCCGGGCAATCTTCAGCAGGTCGCGCATGAGCGGCACGGGCTTGCCAGTGAGGTGCACCTTGCGCGGCGTGTCCACGCCCTGGCGGAACACGCCCGGCAGGCAGCGGTCCGTTGCTCGGGCGTGTCGGCCCTTGGTGGCGAACACCAGGTACTCGGCCTGGGCGCGGAACTGGCCCTGCATGGGCCGGGCCGAGGGCTTCTCCCACACCACCACCCCGCGCCAGGTCCAGCCTGCGGCCTGCACCGCGTCGGTCATCACCGGGATCTGCCGCCAGTCGCTGAACACGAGCAGCGGGGAGCCGTCCTTGGCGATGCGCCAGCACTCCGAGAGCCAGAGCGCGGCCCAGGCCAGGAAGGACCGCTGATCCTTGTTGTCGCCGAGCATGGCCGGGTAGGTGCGCTTGGTGCCGCTTTGCTGGTACTTGTTTGCGGGGTCGGCCTTGCGGGCCGCCGTGGACTGGCCGCCGCTGGAATAGGGCGGGTCGGTCACCACCGCGTCCACGTGGCCGCCCGGCAGATCGCGCAGCACGGCCAATGAATCTCCAAGAAGTAGCCTGATTCCGTTGTCAAAGACCCTGTCTGTTCTTGTCATGCGAGGGCTCCTTGCCTGGGGCTCGGCTGCCCTCGCTGTTGAGGCTCGTGGCCCTCACATGATTGATCGCCCCGCAGCGGGGGCATTTGATGGCGAGGTCGAGCGCCTCGCCCTTGGCCAAAAGCCTGTTGCACTTACCGCATCTGATCTCCCGCATGTTCCTGCGCCTTTACGTGTTGGGCCTTGCCTGCTAGTTCCCCGGTACCCCGTGCGCACGGGCCGGAGAGCGGCATCAGCCGTGGTCGGATGTCCATGCACCCGGCCAGTGGGGGCGACTGCAACCGCCCCCGCCTCTCCCATCCAAACGCCGGAGGGGCAACTTGCGAAATTTTGCAAGTTGCCCCTCCGCTGCTTGCAAAAACCTACACAGGGGCCAGGGGCCACTCCACCAGCGGGAATCCCGCCTGCTCGGGTACGTCGCGAAGGGCCTGGCGATAGGCAGCCCAGGCGGCCTTGCCCTCGGCACTGAGCGGCGCGTCCGGCAGTTGCGTCCAGTCGCAGGAAGCCATGCGGGCGTTGCGGTCGGCGCGGACGGCCCAGCCCCGCTGCTCCTGGTGCGCCGCCCAGCCCGCCTCGTCCGGCGTGGCGTTGGGATAGGTGCGCCGGATCGTCAGCTCGTCCTCCACTTCCTCGGGCACGCCCGGCAGGCAGGGCCAGACGTTGCCGTCCACGGGCAGCGCATCCTCCGCAAAGGCCTTGATCCCGTAGCTGGCCAGCTTCTGCGGGGTCCATTTTCCGAAGACGTCGGGTCCGTGCTGCTCCTCTCCGATAATGAACGCGCGTGGGCCGTAGACCTCGCGCTGCGCCAGGGGTGCGCCGTCGAGTATGCACCCGATAGGATACGACCATCTCTGCATGCTGCCTCCTTATGCGGTGAACGTCCCGGAGGACGTGAAAGTGTGGATGGAATTGCCGCCGACATACGTGTAGGTGCCGCCATTGCCGCGCTTGGGTCCGGGGTAGGAAATGATGACAACGCCGTTGCCACCCCGACCGCCGTCGTTATAGCCAGCGCCTGGCCGCAACGGCCCCGCAGTGGGGGTTCTGCAAGCCGCTGCCCGCGCCGGTGGTCTACACCCCGCCGCAGGCCGCACACGTCCTTAAGGTCGCGCCGGTGGCCAAGCCAGCGCAGCGGATCACAGGCGTGGACCTCGGCAAGCCCGGTGGCGACAAGACCGTCGAGGTCGACTTGGCCGTAGGAGACAAGGGCGCTGTGGCGCTGTCCTTCCGCGAGATCAAGCCCAAGGCCCAGCGCCAGCCCAAGCCCAAGGCCCCGCGCCCCGAGCGCCCGGCCAAGTCTGTGCCCACATGCCGCCAGTGCGGATGGAAGCAACACAAAGGCGTCCAGTGGCCGGAGCCGGACCTGTGCAGCGCCTGCGCGCCTGCGGCCAAGCCCGTGCGCCCCAGGCACCTGGACAAGCCTGTCATCACCAGGCCGCCGGTGCAGATTCCGGTTGCCCAGGCCACGGTCCCTGTCGTGGATGAGCACCTGGCCAGGCTGGCCAGCGCCCTGCGCGAGCTGACCCGTGATGGCCGGATGCGCGTGAGCATGCTCGACCTGATGCACGCCGTGGGCGCTGCAAACTACGACGAGGCCGCAGGCCTGGTGATCCACGCCGGGCTGCGCACGTCGCAGCTCTCCGGCCCGGTGCAGACCGTGCTGGTGGACCACACCGCGCGCCTGCTCATGGCCAGCGCGGCCAGCGAGGTGCGGCAGTGAGCGACGCCCGCTTCATCGCCGATCGTGGCGGGCATGGCTCCGTCTGCATCCGCGACACCACGCGGGCCAACCGCATGGCCTGCACCTTTGACCGCGACTTCGCGTTCTACAGCGGTGATCGCGACCGGGCCACCGCCGCCGCCATGCGCATGGCCGAGATCTGCGCAGAGGCGCTGAATGCGGCTCACGAGGCCAGGATCAACAAGGAAGGAGGGAACACCTGATGGAAGCCTATACGCTGGCCTTTGAACCCCGCTTCGCGGACCTCGTTCTCGATGGCCGCAAGACGCAAACCATCCGCAGCCTGCATCGCAGTCCGCCCACCGTGGGCGATCGCCTTGTATTGTGCAGGTCTCTGCTGACGGGTGACGCCCCAATGGACCTGGGGCCGGACCAGGTGGTCACCTCGGTGCAGCCCATCCGCATCTACCGCACCGACCACAACTGGACGGGCGTGGAGCTGGACGGCGAGTATCTGATCCTTATCCACATCCGCAAGCTGGCCCTGGCCGATGGCTTCACGTCAACCATGGATTTTCTGCGCTACTTCGAGCGCAAAGGCTTGCCGTTTGAGGGCGTGCTCATCAAGTGGGCAGCACAAGAGGGGGCCGAGATCCCGCGCCCGGAGAACCCGCATACACCCCCACCCGTGCGGGAGTGCGGCACCTGCGAGCATGAGGGCAAAAGCATTGAGGACTGGCCCTGCCGCACGTCGATGAACACTGCCGGGCTCAGCTGCTGGGAACCGAAGGAAGAAAGCCATGCGTGAGCAAAAGTTGTTTGACGGAGCCGTCGCGCGACTTGGTGATGAGGCTGACGCCTTGCTTAAGGCCGCCGTGTACAGAGTCTTTAAGAGGTGTAAACGCTGTCGGCTGTTCATTGCGGCGATGGGTATGGTCGTATTTTATGGGCCGGACGGCATGCCGTTTGATAGTGAGCGCGACCTCCCTCTCTGCGCTATCCCGGTTGTTGAACTGGGCTGGAATATGACTGATATTCTTGGTTCCCCCGGTGTAGAATGGGAAAACCCTTACCCGCTGGAGGTCCGCCATGGCACAGCCCGCACGTAACCTAAAGCCCTACAAGGGCAAGATGATCCAGCTCATCCACATCGCCAAGGGCAAGCTCGGCCTGGACGATGTCGACTACCGCTCGATCCTGGAGCGCAAGACCGGCAAGACCAGCAGCAAGGACATGAGCATGAGCGAGCTGGAGGCCGTGCTGGAGCACATGCGCTCCATCGGGTTCGAGGACCGCTCCGGCGGCAAGACCGGCGGCAAGACCAAGGCGGTCAAGCTGGCCGACGATCCGCAGTCCAAGCTCATCCGTCACCTCTGGCTCAAGTTAAGGAACATGGCTGGCGGCGTGCGCAACAGCAGCGAGCAGGCGCTGGCGGCCTACGTCAAGCGGCAAACCGGCGTGGAGCGCCTGGAGTGGCTCACTACCCACCAGGCCGCGACGGTCATCGAGGCGCTTAAGAAGTGGGTAGAACGCTTGGAGGGGTCGCAATAATGAGTACACCGCGCCAACTCGGAATGGAGCTTCTCCAGGACTTTGCAGACAAGCTCGCCCAGCAGGCCAAAGATTTTCTCGGCGTCAGCGACTCCCAGGCCAAAGCCTTCGCACAGGAGGCTGTTGGCTGTCTCGCCGACGATTGGGGTGGGCAAACGATCTACCTCCCCAAGGATTTGATAGGGCGTCTCAGCACCCGCAACAAGCAGATATTCCGTGAGTTCAACGGTGACAATCAGCCCGAGCTCGCACTCAAGTACAATCTATCTACGCAGCAAATCTACAGCATTCTTAAAGTACAGCAGGAGTTGCGCAAGCCCAAACAAGCGTCTCTTCTCGACGCCGCCAACGCTTGATTTTCGTTTCACACTGTGCAACGTCGTTTCAGAACGTTCGTCCCACTACATCCCAACTCATCCCGGATTGTCCCGGTTATCTCTTCCTCCAGGTCTAGTTATCACGTCGGGGATCACATATTCTCCCCTAGAATCCCTGCTTCATCAGGTCCGAGTCCGAGGTGGAGCCCGCGGCCGCGCCCACGTCGGTGACGCTGGGCTGGGTGCCTTCCATGAACGGCAGGAAGTAGCTCTCCGGGGCGTGTTCGCCCTTGGAGCTCACTGCCTGGCTGTTCTCCACGCGCGACCAGACGATGCCCTCCGGCGGGAGGAAGTCCTCCGGCGGATAGCTGTTCTCGACGGCCTTGCGGTATTCCAGCCAGATGGGCAGGGCCGTGTGCGCGCCCGAGCCCTCCCGGCCCATGCTCTGGAGCTGGTCGTAGCCAACGTACACGCCGGTCAAAAGGTACGGCGTGAAGCCCATGAACCAGGCATCCTGTTCGTTATTGGTGGTGCCGGTCTTGCCCGCCAGGGGGCGCCCGAGGACCTTGGCCGAGCCGCCCGTGCCGATGTTGATGACCTCCTTGAGCATGGCCACCATGAGGAAGGCGTTCTGGGGGCTGATGGCCTCCACGACCTCGGGTTCGCTCTTGTACAGGGTCTCGCCCCAGGCGCTGCGCACAGAGAGCACCAACCGCGGCTTCACGTAGGAGCCGCCGCGCGGGAAGGTGGAGTAGGCCTGGCAGAGGTTCATGAGGGTCACGGCGGAGGAGCCCAGGGCGATGGACAGGTTCTCCGGCAGTTCGGACTCGATGCCCATGGCCTGGGCGTGCTCGATGACCTTGCGGATGCCGACCTTCTGGGCCACGCGGATGGTCACGAGGTTGCGCGACTTGGCCAGGGCCGTGGAGAGCAGGGTGGGGCCGTAGAAGATGTCCTCGTAGTTCTCCGGGCGCCAGATGGTGCCCTGCTCCACGTTGGCGAAGACGATGGGCGCGTCCATGATCACCGAGGCCGGGGTGAAGCCGTTGTCCAGGGCCGCGCTGTAGACGATGGGCTTGAAGGCCGAGCCCGGCTGGCGCTTGGCCTGGGTGGCGCGGTTGAACTGGCTCTTTTCAAAGCTGAAGCCGCCGCTCAGGGCCACCACCTCGCCGGTTTCGGGCATCATGGACACCAGGGCGCCCTCCGGCCCGGGCTGGCGCTCCAGGTTGAGCACGAAATGGCCGTTGCCCTTGCCCTCACGCACCGTGGCCCAGACCACGTCGCCCTTGTGCAGGATGCGCGAGGGGTCGCCGGGCACGGGCGCCTCCGCGCCGCTGACGCCCTTCATGGCATTCCTGCACCAGGTGGTGCTGCTGGCGGGTATCTCGCCGGTGTACTGGCCAAAGCGGACCTGGGCCTTGTCCTTTGCGGTCTCCACCACCAGGGCGCGAAACCAGGCGCCGCTCTTCGGGGTCTCGGCCAGGCGCCCGTCTTCCAGGAAGCGGGCGTGTTCGTCGGGCTTCAGGCGGCTGTCCGGGCCTTCCCAGCCCTTGCGCTTGGCGATGTCGCCCAGGCCCCGGCGCATGGCGTTGTCCGCGGCGATCTGGTGCGGGATTTCGCAGGCCGTCTCCACGGTGAGCCCGCCCTGGTACACCTCGTCCTCGCCGTACTTCTCCACCAAAAAGCGGCGCACCTCTTCCAGGTAGTAGGCGCCGACCTTCCAGGAATGGTCCTCCATGCTCCTGTACACGAGCTTCTGGGCCAGGGCCTGGTCGTGCTGGGCCTTGGTGATGAATCCCTGGGAGAGCATCTGGTCCAGGACGTATTTCTGCCGGGTCTTGGCCGCCTCGGGATCGGAATAGGGGTTGTAGCGGCTGGGCGCCTGGGGCAGGCCTGCCAGGATGGCGCTTTCGGCCAGGGTCAGGTCCTGCACGTGCTTGCCGAAGTACTCCCGCGCCGCGGCCTCCACCCCGTAGGCCTTGGCGCCCAGGTAGATCTGGTTCAGGTAGATGGTCAGGATCTCGTCCTTGGTCAGGTACTGCTCCAGGCGGTAGGAGAGCATGGCCTCCTTGATCTTGCGCTCGAAGCTCTTCTCCGGGGTCAGAAGCAGGCGCTTCACCACCTGCTGGGTGATGGTGCTGCCGCCCTGCCGGATGCCGCCGGCCTTGAGGTTCATGAGCATGGCCCGGAAGATGGCCCAGGGGTCGATGCCGTCATGCTTGTAGAAGCCGGAATCCTCTGCCGCCAGGAAGGCCTTGGACAGGTGCTCAGGGGTGTCCTGCAGGCGCACCAGGAAGCGCTTCTCCTTGTAGAAATAGCCGAGCACACGGTTGTCGCGGGCCAGCACAGTGGTCACCAGGGGCGGCTTGTAGTCAGTGATGGTCCGGAAACCGGGCAGGTCGTGGGAAAGCCACCAGAAGGCCAGGACCACCAGGAGCAACCCGGCGGCGGGCAGGCCCAGCAGAACCCAGAGCATCTTGCGTTTAAACCGTCGGCTCCATCTCATGGATGCATCCCTTCTGGACTTGGGCTTGGTGTTTCTGCGCGTGGTTTTCTTCGGCATCTATCTGTGTCCCGTAAGGCCCCAGGCCTCGCGCAAGCGTTGGTACAAGTCGAACACCCCTGTCTCGGTCATGCCCAGGCGCTTCAGCAGCCCGGCCCCGCCCCGGCTCTCGCGCAGGGCCAGGCAGTCCTTGAACTCGAAATACATCTGCCGCCCCGCGCGGACCCAGAAGGGGAACAGCCGGCAGTAATAGGGGCGGGCCTCCCGGGGCAGCCGGCAGCCCTCGGGACCCAGGAGCAGGCACTGGCCCGAAGGCGACAGCGCCAGGCGGTCGTGGCCGCCCCCGGCCGGGAACAGGGCGCGCACGCGCGCGTCCTCGCCGGGGAACAGGCGGCAGATGTTGTCCACAAAGGCCGCGGTGTTCTCCTGGGCGAAGAACATCAAGGCTTCGGCCCCGGCCGACTCCATGTCCGCGCGCTCGCGCGCCGAGAGCGGGAAGCAGAACTCCTCCTGGCCGGGCGAAAGCGAACAGCAGGTGCCGGAGGTCTCGGCGCAGCGGCGGCAGGCGTCCGCATCCCGGACAGGGTCGGCGGGCTTCATGTTCAGGAGCTACTCCGGGGCGAAGCGCACGCGGCCCTTGCCCAGCAGGTCGTGCAGGTGCACGAGCCCGGCAAGGACGCCGTCCTGGGTGAGCACCGGCAGCACAGTGATCTGCTTGGCCTCCATGAGGTCGAGGACCTGGGCCGCGGTGGTTGTGGCGGAAACGCTCTGCGGGCTTCTGGTCATGACCTCGGCCACGGGCCGCGCCGGGTCGAAGCCTGCGCGGCAGAGCATGCGCCGCACATCGCCGTCGCTGAGCACGCCGGCGAGCCGGCCCGAGGCGTCCGTCACCGCCGTGAGGCCGAATCCGCCGCTGTTCAGGGCGTCCAGGGCCTGGGCCACGGGGGCGTCGTCCCGCACCACGGGCAGGTCCGTGCCATGCATGAGCAGGCCCACGGGCTGCGACAGGCGCGCGCCCAGGGCCCCGGCGGGGTGCACGCGCTTGAAGTCCTTGGTGCCGAAGTCCTTGATGCGCATGAGGCACACAGCCAGGGCGTCGCCCACGGCCAGGGCCGCGGTGGTGCTGGCCGTGGGGGCCAGGTTCATGGGGCAGGCCTCGCGCGGCACCCGCGCCTCGATGACCACGTCGGAGAGCCGCGCCAGGGTGGAGTCCGTGCCGGAGGTGATGCCCACCACCTGGACGCGCAGGGCGCGCAGGGCGGGGATGAGGGTGTTCAGCTCGTCGGTCTCGCCGCTGTTGGACAGGGCCAGCACCACGTCCTCGTTGCGGATCATGCCCAGGTCGCCGTGGGCGCCCTCAACGGGGTGCAGGTAGAAGGCCGGAGTGCCGGTGCTGGAGAAGGTGGCCGCGATCTTGCGGGCCACGAGCCCGGACTTGCCGATGCCCGTGACCACCACCCGGCCCGTGCAGGCGGCCAGAAGGTCCAGGGCCGTTAGGAAGGTCCCGTTGAGCTGTCCGCGCACGGCGGCCAGGCCCTCCATCTCGATGTCCAGCACCTCGCGGGCCAGGGCGAGCCAGCCGCCTTCGCCCGTGGGGAAAGAAGAGCAGTTGCCTGCGCACTTGTTCATCGCGCCTCCTAGCCAACCACCTTGGACTCGGCCTCCAGGCACATCTTGCCCTGGTGCGCGCAGGGCGCAATGGGGTAGTTGCCGTCGAAGCAGGCCAGGCAGTGGGCGTCCTTCTCCACCACGGAGTTCAGCAGGCCGGGGATGGACAGGTAGTGCAGGCTGTCCAGGCCGATGAACCGGGCGATGTCGGCCACCGGGGTGGTGGCGGCGATGAGCTCGCCCTTGCTGGAGAAATCAATGCCGTAGAAGCAGGGGAAGCGGATGGCCGGGCAGGACACGCGCATGTGGATCTCCCGGGCGCCCAGCTCGCGCAGCTTCTTCACGCGGGTGCGGATGGTGGTGCCGCGCACGATGGAATCCTCCACGATGAGGATGCGCTTGCCCTCGATCATGCTGCGCACAGGGTTCAGCTTCACGCGCACGCTGAAGTTGCGCATGTCCTGGCTGGGCTGGATGAAGGTGCGGCCCACGTAGTGGTTGCGGATCATGGCCAGCTCCAGCGGCAGGCCAGAGGCCTGGGAATAGCCCACGGCGGCATAGTTGCCGGAATCGGGGAAGGGCATGACGAAGTCCGCGTCCACCGGGGCCTCCCTGGCCAGGGCCGCGCCCATGGTCTTCCTGCGCTCGTACACGCCCTCGTCAAAGACCATGGAGTCTGGCCGGGCGAAATAGATGAGCTCGAAGATGCACTGGCGCTTGGGCGCGGTTTCCAGGAGGCGGTGGCTGGTGAGCCTTCCGCCCTCCACCACGAGCATCTCGCCCGGCTCCACCTGGCGGATGTACTCGGCCTCGATGAGGTCAAAGGCGCAGGTCTCGGAGGCGAAGACGTAGTTGTCGTTCAGGCGGCCCAGGCACAGGGGCCGGATGCCGTGGGGGTCGCGCACGGCGATGAGCTTGTTGTTGGCAAGAATGAGAAGTGAGTACGCACCCTTGACCCTGGAGCAGGCCTTGATGACGGCCTCCTCGATGGTGCTGCCGTTCATGTGCTTGGCGATGAGGTGGACAAAGACCTCGGTGTCCATGGTGGTCTGGAAGATGCTGCCCTCGCTCTCCAGCTCGTGCCGCAGGTCCAGGGTGTTCACCAGATTGCCGTTGTGGCCCACGGCGATGTGCCAGTCCTTGAAGCGCACCAGGAAGGGCTGGGCGTTTCGGATGAGCGAGACCCCGGTGGTGGAGTAGCGGATGTGCCCCAGGGCGATGGAGCCCTTGAGCTCCTTGCCCAGGTGGCGCTCGTTGAAGACGTCGTGCACCAGGCCCATGCCTCGGTGCTCGCGGATTCCGATGCCGTCCCAGGTGACGATGCCGGCGGACTCCTGCCCGCGGTGCTGCAGGGCGTAGAGGCCGAAATAGGCCATGCGCGCGGCCTCGGGGTGTCCATAGATGCCGAAGAGGCCGCAATACTCACGCTTCATGGTTGAGTCCTGTCCGGGGGTCTGGCCGCCGGTATTGCAAATACGTATCCGCCGGAAGGCAGGAGCGCCCTCCGGCTTTCGCCCGTGGCCCTGGCCGGGCCGCTATTGCCTGCTGTAGTAGTCTTGCAGGCAGGTGACTCCAAGCCCCTGGCCGCGTTCCTCGAATATGGCCTGGGCCATGGCCTTGGCCCCGGCCACAGTGGTCGTATACGGCACGCCGTAGAGCAGGGCGGTTTGTCTTATCTCTTTGGAATCGTTCACGGTGCGCTTGCCGGAGGGCGTGTTCACCAGCAGGTCGATGGCCTTGTTCTTGATGAGGTCCACCACGTTGGGGCGGCCCTCCTGCACCTTGAGCACGCGCGTGACGGCCACCCCGCCCTCGGTCAGGTGGTCGGCGGTGCCGCCGGTGGCCACGATCTTGAAGCCCAGGTCGGCGAAGGCCTTGGCCACGGGGGTGATGAGCCCCTTGTCGCGGTCGTTGACGGAGATGAACACCGTGCCCTGGTCCGGCAGGCGCTGTCCGGCGGCCAGCTGGCCTTTCATGAAGGCCAGGCCGAAGCTCTGGTCGATGCCCATGACCTCGCCGGTGGAGCGCATCTCGGGTCCGAGCAGGATGTCCACCCCGGGGAAGCGGTTGAAGGGGAACACGCTCTCCTTCACCGAGACGTAGCCCTGCTTGCGCATGGTCCAGGGCTTCAGGTCCTTGAGCTTCTCGCCCAGCATGACGCGGGTGGCCAGCTTGGCCAGGGGCACGCCCGTGGCCTTGCTCACAAAGGGCACCGTGCGCGAGGCGCGCGGGTTGACCTCGAGGATGAACACCTCGCCGTCCTTGATGGCGAACTGGATGTTCATGAGGCCCACCACGCCCAGCTCCCTGGCAAGCTCCCTGGTCTGGCGCTCAATCTCGGCCACCAGTTCGTCGGCGATGGTGTGCGGGGGCAGCACGCAGGCCGAGTCGCCGGAGTGGATGCCGGCCTCCTCGATGTGCTCCATGATGCCGCCGATATAGGTGTCCTCGCCGTCGGAAAGGGCGTCGGCGTCCACCTCGATGGCGTTCTCCAGGAACTTGTCGATGAGGATGGGGTGCTCCGGCGAGATGATGGCGGCCTTGCGGAAGTAGTTGTCGAACTCCTCGTCGTCGTAGACGATCTCCATGCCGCGTCCGCCCAGCACGTAGGAGGGGCGCAGCACCAGCGGGTAGCCCAGGCCGTCCTTGATCTCCGCGGCCTGGGAAAGGGTCATGGCCGTGCCGCTGGCCGGCTGCTTCAGGTGCAGCTTGCGGATGAGGGCGGAAAAAAGCTCGCGGTCCTCGGCGCGGTCGATGCTCTCCGGCGGGGTGCCGATGAGCTTGACCCCGGCCTTTTTCAGGGCCACGGCCAGGTTCAGCGGGGTCTGCCCGCCGAACTGCACGATGACCCCGTCGGGCTTCTCGAACTCCACGATGTTCAGCACGTCCTCGTAGGTCACGGGCTCGAAGTACAGGCGGTCGCTGGTGTCGTAGTCCGTGCTCACGGTCTCGGGGTTGGAGTTGACCATGATGGACTGCACGCCCATCTCCTTCAGGGCGAAGGAGGAGTGGCAGCAGCAGTAGTCGAACTCGATGCCCTGGCCGATGCGGTTGGGCCCGCCGCCCAGGATGACCACCTTCTTCACGTCCTTGGCGACGATTTCCGAGCCGGTCTCATAGGTGGAGTAGTAGTACGGGGTGTAGGCCTCGAACTCCGCGGCGCAGGTGTCCACCAGGTAATAGGTGGGGATGATGCCCAGGGACTTGCGCAGGGTGCGCAGGGCGTCCTCGCTGGTGTTCCAGAGCACGCCCAGCTGCCGGTCGGAATAGCCGAACTCCTTGGCGCGCTTGAGCAGGGGCTTCAGGGCGGCATTGTCCGCGGCCACCTGCTGCTTCAGCCCAAAGGACTTGAGCTCCGTCTCCAGGTCCAGGATGTCGCGGATCTGGCGCAGGAACCAGGGGTCGATGAAGCTGGCCTCGTAGATCTCGTCCACCGTGAAGCCGCAGCGCATGGCGTTGCGGATGGCGAAGATGCGCTCGGAGTTGGGCTTGCGCAAAAGGCGCAGGATCTCGTCGCGCTCCAGGGTGCAGGTCTCGAACTTCTTGCCCAGGCCGGGCATGCCGACCTCCAGGGAGCGCAGGCCCTTCTGCAGGGCCTCCTTGAAGGTGCGGCCGATGGCCATGGTCTCGCCCACGCTCTTCATGGACGTGGTCAGGTAGTCCTCGGCCCCGGGGAACTTCTCGAAGGTGAAGCGCGGGATCTTGATGACGCAGTAGTCGATGGACGGCTCGAAGCTGGCCATGGTCTCGCGGGTGATGTCGTTGGGGATCTCGTCCAGGGTGTAGCCCACGGCGAGCTTGGCCGCGATCTTGGCGATGGGGAAGCCCGTGGCCTTGCTGGCCAGGGCCGAGGAGCGCGAAACGCGCGGGTTCATCTCCACGATGATCATGTCGCCGTTCTGCGGATTGATGGCGAACTGGACGTTCGAGCCGCCGGTCTCCACGCCGATCTCGCGCATGATGGCCAGGGCGGCGTCGCGCATCTTCTGGTATTCGTCGTCGGTTAAGGTCTGGGCCGGGGCCACGGTGATGGAGTCGCCGGTGTGCACGCCCATGGCGTCCATGTTCTCGATGGAGCAGATGATGACGCAGTTGTCCTTCTTGTCGCGCATGACCTCAAGCTCGAATTCCTTCCAGCCGAGCACGCTCTGCTCGATCATGATCTCGCTCTTCATGCTGGCGGCCAGCCCCTGGGAGGAGATGGACTCCAAATCCTCCATGTTGTAGGCCACGCCGCCTCCGGTGCCGCCCATGGTGAAGGCCGGGCGGATGATCATCGGGAAGGGCAGGCTGCGGCCGATGGCGCGCACATCGTCCATGGTGCGGGCGATGCCGCTCACGGGCACCTTGAGGCCGATCTTCTCCATGGCCTCGCGGAAGAGCTCGCGGCTTTCCGCCTTCTTGATGGCGGGAATGGAGGCGCCGATGAGCTCCACGCCGTACTTCTCCAGCACGCCCATCTCGGCCAGGGCCAAGGCGGTGTTCAGGGCGGTCTGGCCGCCCAAGGTGGGCAGCAGGGCGCAGGGGCGCTCCTTCTCGATGATCTTGGCCACGGTGCCGGGCTCAATGGGCTCGATATACGTGCGGTCGGCCAGTTCCGGGTCGGTCATGATGGTGGCCGGATTGGAGTTGACAAGGACGACCTCGTAGCCTTCCTCCTTCAGGGCCTTCAGGGCCTGGGTGCCGGAATAGTCGAACTCGCAGGCCTGGCCGATGACGATGGGGCCAGAGCCGATAAGCATGATCTTCTTGAGGTCTGTACGCTTGGGCATTGATTCCGCCGCTTGTAAGGTTGAGTGGTTTGTACCGGGCGTTGAAACGGGAGATATCTACGCCATTCGACGCCCACAGGCAAGGGGCAAGCTTCTGGCCCTCCCGCCCGGGGCACGGCAAAGACACGGCCTGATCTTGACAGCCCGTGGCCATTCATTTATGGTTCTATCATACATAAATCCTTCCCGTTCCCGAGGAGGCGCCATGACCAGAAAACAATCCCTCGTGGCTTTGTTGGCATGTGGCCTTGCCTGTCTGCTGCTTTCCGCCTGCGCAGCCCAGAACCCCGCCGCAGGAACGGCGCCCCAGAAAGAGGTCCAGTTCATGGACACCTCCGGGTTCAACTACAAGCTCTCGGCCTCGCTGGGGGCGAAGCTGGAACAGGTGGACGTGCTCTTCCCGGCGCTCATCACCCTGAACAACATCCCTGAGCGCATGGACAAATGGCTCTCCATGGTGGAAAAATTCGGGGGCAAGGTGGAGATACAGGCCGAGCCCGAGCCGGGGCGCGGGCTGATCACCGAGATCTTCTCCATCTTCATCAAGGCCTTCGAGGCCGCCGAGGAGAAGCTCATCTACGCGCCGGCCAAGGACTACAACGTGCTCATCAGCTACAAGGCCAAGACCGGCATCATCACCAAGATGGCCTTTGTGCGCAAGGCTGCGGCGCAGCCCGCCCCGACCCCGGCGAAGCCCGTTCCGGCTGGCGCGAAATAGCGCCCAAGGCCTAAAGGTTGCGTCCGCGCCGTCCGAAAAGATGGCAACTGGCGAGACGACCTCTCGAAAGACATACCCTTAAGGCCCAAGGCCGCTGGCGGAAGATAGGCTTCCGTTGGCGGCCTTGGTCTGTTCCGGGTCTGCATGCCTCCGGTCCACCCAGGCCGACGTCTCGCCTTGGGGTGCGCCCGGAAGTGGCGCCGCCCTGGATGGTGTCCTGCGACTTCCCACGCACACCAATGGGGAAGCCAAAGGGCCTTAAACCCTTTGGCGGTGTCCAGGGGCAGCGCCCCTGGCGTTGCGGAGCAAATCCTCCCGGCTATCCCTGCCGCGCCCTGCGGCGCACCCTGAGCACGAGCACGCCAGCAGCCAGGAGGCCCGCGCAGAGGCCCAGCCAGGCAGTGCTCTGGGCGTCGCCCGTGGCGGCGCCGGCCACCAGCACCACCGGCGCAAGGGCGCCGCGCACCACCGCCCGGGCCCAGGGGCGCTGGCGGATGGCCTCGGCCAGGGGCGGGCTGGTGCGGTAGTACAGTTCCACCAAGTCGCGGCCCCAGGCGAAGTCCACGAGCACGCCGTCGCGGAAGCGGCGCAAGGTGGAGACATGCTCCTCGAAGGGCTCGCCGTAGGCGGCGGTGGCGATGAAGCAGTCCCCCGGGTTGGCGTGGTAGGCCAGGTTCTGGGCCATGCTGCCCTGGCGGATGAGGTAGCCCTGCCAGTTGCCGCCGAAGGTGGAGTCGATGGCGTTCAGGGGGATGGTGTCCATGTCGCCCGCCAGGTCGCAGGTGAAATCGTAGTAGCCGCTGAAGATGCCGGAGCTGTAGTGGAAGCGGAAGGTCAGGACCTTGCCCGAGATCTTGATGTCGCTGAGGGTGCCTGTGGTGTAGCCGCCTGCCGTGCCTGTGAGCTCGTCGCCGTTCAGGACAAAGGTCAGGGTGCTGGAATAGGCGCTGATGGCCTTGTTGGCCTGGGTCCAGTAGAAGGTGCCCACCAGCCGGCCCTTGGTGTCCACCCTGTTGGCCAGCTCCTTGGCGTAGTCGTTCTGCTCCATGGGCGGCACCAGGGAGCGATACTCCTCCATGGCCTTCTTGGCCTGATCCAACTCGTTCTTCCTGGCGGAGGCCGTGGCCATGGCCAGTTGCACCAGCGCCTTGTCCGCGCCTTCCTCCAGGGCCCGGTTGAGCTGGTACGAGCTGTCGGACAGCTGGCCCTCCATGCCGAGCATGAAGCCGCGCGCCACGCGGGTGCCGGGCGTGGTCTGGCCGGACTCCTCCACGCGCCGCACCTGGTACTTGGCGTCGGCCTCGCGCTTGGTCAGAAGCAGGGCCACGGCCAGCCCGGCGCGCGCGTCGGCGTCCTCGGGCCGGGCCTGCACGGCGGACTCGAAATAGCGCTGGGCGTCTGAGATGCCGTGGCGCGCGAGCAGGGCGAAATAGGGCGCGTTGGCGGCCTGGGAGGACTTCGCAGGAGCCTTGGCCGGCGCGGCCTGCTGGGCCTGGGGCGGCTGCTTCGGGCGCGAGCCCAGGGCCAGGAGCTTGGCCTCCTCGATCTTCTGGCGTTCGGCTTCCAGACGGTCCCGTTCGGCCTTGAGGGACTGGAGCTGCGTCAGCTCCTGCTTTTCGCGCTTCAGGCGCTCGGCCTCCTCGGCCATGCGCTTCTTTTCGGCCCGGATGTCCACGCTGGGCAGAGCGGGCGTCGGCTTCACTGGCTCCAGCGCCGCCAGGGCGGGCGCTGGTGGCGTGGCCTGCCCGGGCTGGCCTTCGCCGCTTAAGTAGAAATATCCGGTGAGGGAGCTGGACTCCCAGGGCACCTGCTTCTTGGCGGTGTCCGCCACCACGCCCATGCGCACGCGCATGAACACGTCGGTGATGGGCAGGCCCGGGGTGCGCATGGCCTGGAGCAGGTGCTTGGTGTAGATGCCGTTGTCGCCGGTGCCGTCCGAGGCCACGGAGCCCGGAGCCGTGGCGTAGGCGATGATGGAGCCCGTGGGCGCGCGCATTTCGGCCAGGCCGCGGTCCGCGCTGCGGAAGCTGCGGGCAAAGGGGTTGTTGCGGCAGGCGTCCAGGATGACGATGTTCAGGGGGTTGCCGGCGTCCTCCATCTTGCCCAGCACGCGCCCGGCGTCCACGCATTCGAAGCGCACGTCGCTCTCGGTCTGGATCTTGGCGTCCACGGGCACGAGGTAGTTGTTGCCCGCCACCTGGAGCCCGTGCCCGGCGAAGTAGAACAGGCCCACGCCGCCCTTGCGCAGGCTCAGGCCGAACTCGCGCACGGCCTCCTCCATGTCCTTGACCCCGGCATCGACCTTGAGGGTCACGTTGAAGCCCAGGGCCTTCAGCAGGGCGGCCATGTCGCGGGCGTCCTTGGAGGGGTTCTTGAGGGGCGCGGATTTGTAGGCCGAGTTGCCGATGACCAGGGCGTAGCGCTCCTCGCCCGGCTGGTTGGGGGCGGCCAGAGCGGCGCAGGGAGCAAGGCTCCAGAGCAACAGCAGCGAAAGGACGATTGTTGCGGTGGTGCTGCGCATGGCGGCTGATCTCCCGGAACGTATTACGCGCATCATTACCTCAGGCAGCAAAGAATGCAAGCCCACCCTGCTAGTTCCGGCCCCCTTCCTTGCGCACGAGCAGGGAACTCATGTTGCCATAGTTCGCGTCGCGGCAGGTGATGGGCACCTGGTTGAGGTTCTTTGAGAAGTCCGCAACACAGTGGCTGCTCCCCTTGCCGCCTAGGAAGAAGCCCAGGTCATACTCCATCAGGAAGGAGAGGCTCAGGCCCTGGAGAGCCATGTTCGTGATGGTGGACTTGTACTCGCCGCCGCCGTCCGTGCCCTTGAGCCCGTCGCCGCTGCGCTCGATGATCAGGTAGGTCGAGGAGACCGTGCCGCCGGTGCTCCAGAAGTACGTGCCAACAACTCTGTTCGCGGGGGTCAGGCCCTCCGCCAGGGCCTTGGCGTAGGCGCCCTGTTCCTGCGGCGGCGTCTGCGCGGCGTAGGCGTCCATGGCGCGCCTGCCGCCGGTGAAGTCGTTCCGGCGCAGGGCCACAGAGGCCCGGCACAGGGCGAGTAGTGCCGGGTCCACGCCTTCCTCCTGCGCGCGGTTGAGCTGGTAGTCGCTGTCCGCATTGCCCTCCATGCCGAGCATGAGGCCCCTGGCCGCGCGTACCCGCGCAGTGAGCACACCCGATTCGCCCAGGCGCTGGATGTGGTACCGGGCGTCGGCCTCGTGGCCAGTGAAAACGAGCGCGATGGCCAGCCCGGCGCGGGCGTCGGCGTCGTCGGGATGCGCCTGGACGGTCCGCTCGAAATACGCGCGGGCGTCGGGCAGCCCGGCGCGGGCCAGTTGCGCGAACTGCGTTGCGTGGGCATTGGCCTGGGGCGCGGCAGGGGTGGACGAGGCCGGGGCTTGCTTGGGCCGCGCGCTCATGGCCAAAAGTTTGGCCTGCTCCAGTTTCTGGCGCTCGGCCTCCTGGCGCTCCCGTTCGGCCTGGATGGACTGTACCTGCGCCAGTTCCTGCTTCTCGCGTTTGAGCCGCGCCGCCTCCTCGGCCAGTCGCTTCTTCTCTGCCTTCAGGTCCATGGCCGGGGCAGGTCGCGCGGTTGGGGCTGCGTCTGTCGGCACAGGAGCCGCGAGCGCCGTGGGCTGCTGCTGGGCCTGGCCGGGGCCGACCTCCCCGTTGAAATAGAAATAGCCGGTGAGGGAACTGGCCTCCCAGGGCACTTGTTTCTTGCCCGTGTCGGCCACCACGCCCATGCGCACGCGCATGAACAGGTCGGTGACGGCCAGGCCGGGCGCGCGCATGTTTTTCAGCAGGTGCTCGGTGTACACCCCGTTGCGTCCCGCGCCGTCCGCCGCCACGGAGCCCGGGGCCGTGGCGTAGGCGATGATGGAGCCCGTGGGCGCGTCCATCTTGGCCAGACCCAGCTCCGCGCTGCGGAAGCTGCGGGCAAAGGGGTTGTTGCGGCAGGCGTCTAAAATGACCATGTTCAGCCCGTTGCGCGCGTCCTCCATCTTGCCCAGCACCAGGCCGGCGTTGAGGCAGCCGAACTTCACGTCGCTCTCGGTCTGGATCACCGCGTCCACGGGCACGAGGTAGTTTTCCCCGGCCACCTGCAGGCCGTGCCCGGCGAAATAGAACAGGCCAGCGCCGCCCTGGCGCAGTTTGAGTCCGAAGTCGCGCGCCGCGGCCTCCATCTGCTTGTGGCTGGCGTCGGTCAGCAGGGTGACCTCGAAGCCCAGGGACTTCAGGGCCGCGGCCATGTCGCGGGCGTCGTTGACGGGATTCTTCAGCGGTGCTGAGGCATATGCGCCGTTGCCGATGACCAGGGCCGTGCGGCGTTCCGGGGTGCCAACTGGCGCGGCCTGCGCGGTTGCAACCAGGAGGCACAGGGCCAGCAGCGCGGCGAAGAAGCGGGGCGGCGACCTCATGGCCATGGCGGACTCCTCTCGGAAACACTTGCGAGAAGCCTAGCAGAACAGCCTAGGAATGCAACGTATTTGCCATGCTGGCCCCGGCCTACTGCACCACCCAGACCGCGCAGTTCTTGGCGTTGTGCACAAGCTTCGAGGACACGCTGCCGAAGAGGAACTCCTCGCCCTTGGTGAGCCCCCTGCGCCCCACCACCAGGGTGCCGTACCCGCCCTCCTGCTGCACGTCCAGGATGGTCTGGGCCACGCTGGGCTCCGCGGAGCAGAGCACCGTGCGCTCGAACATGGCGGCGTCGGGGATGCCTGCGTCCAGGAGCCGGGCGCGCGCGGTCTTGAGGAAGTCGAAGACGCGCTGGTGGTCCAGCTTGCACTGGCCGAGCCAGGCCTCCTCGGTGTCGAAGCGGTCGCGGTTCGGGGCGCGCTCGATGTAGAGCAGGGTCACCCGCACCCCCGGAGTGGCGGAGAGGATGGTGGCCGCGTACTCCACGGCGCGCAGGGCGTTGTCGGATGCGTCCACGCTGATGAGGATGTTCTTGAAGTCCATGCGGCCCTCCGTTGCTCATTGTGGGGCCGGGGCGTCAGGCCCGGCGCAGGTGGTCCAGGCAGGGCTCCAGGTCGGCCAGGAGCTCCGGCACGCTCTCGTAATAGACCTCGGACTCGGCAGAGTAGTGCATGAGCACGCGGTTCAGGTCCTCCGGCACGTAGGGGAAGAGCTTCCTCAGGTTCACCACGCGGTGCCGGAAGAACAGGGCGCAGTCGGCCTCGGTAAGGCCTAGGGCGCCGGTGTCCAGGTCCTGGATGGTGTGCACACCCTGGCCCGTGATGAAGCACAAGATGTTGCCCAGGCCGAAGAGGTCCAGGCCGAAGGGGTTCTCCACGGAGTCGTAGCCGTAGTCGAAGTCGATCCAGCAGTAGTCGCCGGTCTTGTGGTCCACGTAGAGGTGGTCGCGGCGGATGTCGCCGTGGGTCTCGCCGTGCCCGTGCAGGAAGGAGATGGCGCGGCAGGCGGCCAGGAAGCGCTCCAGGATGCCGGGGAAGACCTCGTGGAAGTATTGGCGGTGGTCCAGGTGCAGGTCCTCGATGTTCAGGTCCAGCCTGCGCCCGGCCACGCGCTCCAGCACGCGCACCAGGTTGCCGCGTTCATCCTTGACGCCCGCGCCCTGCATGAAGCTCGGATCGCCCGCCACCAGGCGCAGGATGCGCGCCTCCTTCACCGCGCTGCGGTGGCAGGTGATGGTCAGGGCCCCGATGTGCTGGTCGAAGGACTCCTGGAACTCCAGCTTGAGGATGCGGTACAGGCCGCTCTCCAGCTCCACGCAGCGCTTGACCCAGAACTTGGGGTCCTCCATGCCGAAGCGCCGCTCCTTCTCGTCGCCCATGACCAGGTAGTGGCGGCCGCCCACGGCGATGACGTCTCCGTAGCCGATGTTCATGAACTCCGTGGTGTCCGTGAACACCGTGCCGTAGGTGCGCACGCTCACGGGGGGCCGGAAGCGCTCAAGGAGTGCTCGGACGGACTCGGGCATGGTGCGGCTCCTTTTCACCTATGCCAAAGATATGCAGTAACAATTACGACGTCAAGACATTGCCCTTGCCTGCGGGGTGCGTCGCCGGCGCCTGCCGGGGGTCCGGACTACTTCCCGAAGGGGCATTTGGGGAAGGTGCAGGTGCGGCAGTCCAGGCAGAACCCGCCCTCGGCCATCTGCGCCAGGTCCTGGCGGGTGATCTCCAGCCCGGCCAGCACGCGCGGCAACAGGATGTCGAAGCTGGTGGCCTTGTGGAACAGGGCGCAGGCGGGCACGCCCATGACCTTGGCGACGCCTGCCGGGCCGGCGATGCGGCCCAGGAGCGTCATGGCCCCGGGCAGGAGCGCCGCGCCGTAGAGCATGTCCGTGAGGCCCGCGGCCAGAAGGCCCTTGCGGGTCACGTCGTCGGGGTCCACGGAAAGCCCGGCCGTGGTGATGACGAGGTCCGCGCCGGCGGCCAGCAGGTCGCCCACGGCGGCCGCGATGCGCCCGGCGTCATCGGGCACGATGGCCTCGGCAACGACCGAGGAGCCAAGGCGCTCCACCTTTTCCCGGATGACGGGCGCGAAGCGGTCCTCGATGAGGCCCTGGAAGACCTCGGTGCCGGTGACCAGCACGCCCACGCGCATGGTCTGCAGCGGCGCCACGCGAAACAGCGGGCCGCCAGCCAGCACGGCCTGGGCCTTGCGGAAGTTTTCCGCCGAGAGGTAGAGCGGGATGGCCCGCGCCCCGGCCAGGCCCTTGCCGGCCTCGGCCAGCACGCCGTGGTGGCGGCTGGCGGCCATGACGTCCGGCACGAGGTTGAAGGCCTCCAGGCGCTGGCGGTCCAGCACGAAGACGCCGGTTGCGGCGGCGCGGAAATTGATCTTGCCCTCGCGCGGGGTCTCGTCGCAGAGCACGTTCTCTCCGGCCATGAGCCGGGCGAAGGCGACAACGGCCTCGTTCTCGTGTACGAAGCCCTGGGGCGCGTCCTGCTCCAGGTAGATGTTGGAGCGGCCCATCTGCTGCAGGCGGCAGACGTCGCCGCCAGTGAGGGTCTGCCCGGCGCGAAAGGCCACGCCCTTGGACTCGCCGGGCACGATGCGCGTCATGTCGTGCAGGGCGCGGCGGCCCACGGCCTGGGCCACGGGCACGGCGGTCAGGTCCGGCTCCAGCTGGGCTGGGGGCGCGGCCAGATAGGGGGCCTCGCCCTGGCAGCCCCGACAGATGGCGCCGTCCGAGGCGGGATAGGCCTCGGCGCAGATGGGGCACAGCCCCACGCGGCCCATGCTCGCGTGCTTGCGCGCGCGCTCGGACATCTGGATGGGGGCGAGCGAGCAGATGGCGTCCCCGGCGGCCTCGATCTGGGCGAAGAGCCTGTCCGTGTCCTGGTCGGCCTTCTTCTTGAGCTTGAGGAACCAGGAGCGTATCTCGTCATAGGGTCCAAGCCTGTCCACGTCGAGCCAGACGCGGAACCCTGCGCCCGTGTGCTTGTCGTACAGGGCCAGGGCGTAGCGGCCCAGGTTCAGCACGCGCACCCAGCCGTTGCCCACGGTGCAGGGGGTTAGGATTTGCACGGCGTCGGGCAGGCATTTCGGGGTCTCCACCACGGCGTCGAACAAGGTGCCCTCGGGCAGGTGGCGCCGGGCCAGCTCCACCATGTACCCGCCAATCAGGAGGCCTGGCGCGGGGTAGCCGTGGAAGGCCGCGGCCTTGGCCTTGAATTCCTCGAAGCTGTATGGTCCGATGTTCATGCGTGCCTCGCTCTATTGTGGATGCCGGATTGCAGGGCCAGCCCTAGGCGCCCTTGAGAAATGCGCGGCGGCTGACGGCCGTGATCTCCACCAGCACGCCGCCGTAGCCCTTGCAGGCCACGCCCGTGTCCAGGCAGTGGACCTGGCGCATGAAGTGGAAGCCCTCCGGCGGCAGGCCCGCGCAGAAGCGTTCGTTGATGAGCGCCACTGGCAGGGCCAGCTGGCTGACGAGGTACACGCACAGGCGTTGCGGGCAGCGCTTGGCGATGAAGTTGCCCGCGGCGTCGAGCACGAAGCGGTCGCCCGGGGCATAGCCGGAGTTGCAGTTGGCGGCGCGCAGCACCGTGGCCACGATGAGGAATTCAAGGGCCGTGGTGAAGTGGGCTTCCGCAAAGCGGGCTCTGGCCACGTCGGCGGCCACAAGCGCCGTCTCGTCCTCGTTGTAGCCCAGGTGTTCGGAAAATTTTCGCAATACGTCCGTGCGGTCCATGCGGTCTTCCCTCGCGGTTGGCGTGCCGGGTCCGGATCGCCCTGCCCCTGCTCGGCACGGGAGCGGGAGGACCGGATATTCAGGGGCTTGTACCCGTCGTGGGCGTACCGGTCAACTTTTCAAGGAAATGGAACTACGCCCCTTGACACATGTACCCGGTATGGGTATTTTGAGTTCAACGCAAGCAGAAATCGCGTGGCGGGCCGGGGGGCTCTTTGCGCGGAACACACGAACAACCCAAGGAGAGTCCCATGAAGCGCCGCAGCATTGGCATCGTCGCCGCCCTGATCCTGGTTCTGGCCGCCGTGAGCCTGGCCCTGGCCGAGGGCAACGCCCGCAAGGGGAAGTACCTCTACCGCTCCAAGTGCCGCACCTGCCATGGTTCTTCCGCCTCGGACCTTTCACCCAACTCCAAGGTCCAGGCCGATTGGAAGAAGACCTTCGCCAAGTGGGAGGGCGTGAAGTGCGCCAAGGAGTGGAAGGATATTTCCCCCGAGGACCGCACGGACATCTACACCTACCTGCACGACTACGCCAAGGATTCCCCCACGCCGGCCAAGTGCAACTAGCATGACGGCGCAGGGGGCCTGCGCCATTGCTGAGCCGGCCCCCTGCCCCTGTTGAACGGGAGCGAGCATGAGCCAGAAAGAAGCCACACGCATTTCCCGGAGGGCCTTCCTGAGCCTGGCCGGAGCCACGGCCGGCGCCGTGGCCGCCGCAGCGGTCTCCGCCGCCACGGCCCCGGAGGCCCGCGCCGCCGCGCCCGCCGCGGCGCCTGCCTGGGAGTCCAGGTACAGTGTCTGCGACATGTGCTTCAACCGCTGCGGGCTCATCGCCCGGGTGGAGAACGGCGTCATCGTCAAGCTGGACCCCAACCCCAGGTTCACCAAGTCGCGCGGCATGCTCTGCGCGCGCGGCAACGCGGGCGTGGCCCAGGTCTACGACCCGGAGCGCCTGAAGACGCCCCTGCTGCGCGTGGGCGAGCGGGGCGAGGGCCGGTGGAAGGCCATCTCCTGGGATGAGGCCCTGGACCTGGCGGCCTCGAAGATGAAGGACATCGGCGCCAAGCACACCCGCTGCGGCATGCTCTTCAGCGCCGGGGCGGACATGCAGAGCGGCTTCGTCAGCCGCTTCGCCGAGGCCTTCGGCTCCTTCAACGTCACCAGCCACGAGTCCCTGTGCCTGCTCTCGGGCAACCGCGCCTTTGTGGACACCTTCGGCGACGTGCCGCTGCCCGACGTGAAGAACTCGAAATACGTCATCCTGGCCGGGGCCAACCGCCTGGAGGCCCTGGTGACGCCCGACAGCATGGACCTGGTGTCCATCATGCAGAAGGGCGCCAAGGTGGTGGTGCTGGACCCGCGCTACACCAAGAGCGCGGCCCTGGCCTCGGAATGGCACCCCATCCGTCCCGGCACGGACATGGCCTTCATGCTGGCCCTGGCCCACGTCATCATCCAGGAGAAGCTCTACGACGCCAAGTACATGGCCGAGCGCACCAGCGGCCTGGACAGGCTCGCCGCCCACGTGGCGGACAAGACGCCCGCCTGGGCCGAGGGCGAGACGGGCATCCCGGCGGCGGACATCCAGCGCATGGCCCGCGAGCTGGCCGCCGCGGCCCCCGCAGCCATGGTCTATCCCGGCCGCCGCTCCTCGGACTACGAGAACTCCACCCAGATCCGCCGCAGCTTCGCCATCGTCAACGCGCTTCTGGCCAACTACGACCGCCCCGGAGGGCTGGTGCCGGCGCGCCCGGCGGGGCTGAAGAAGGCCGCGCCCTTCGAGCCGCCCTGGTACGACGACAACCCCCCGGGCCGCGTGGACGCCAAGAGCGTGCCTCTGCTCTTCGACGACGAGGGCTCCTTTGTGCTCACCCGCGAGGCCGTGCTCAAGGGCGCGCCGTATCCGGTCAAGGGCTGGTTCGTCTACAAGACCAATCCCATGGCCACCGCGCCGGAGCGCCGCAAGACCCGCGAGATGATCGACAAGCTGGACTTCATGGTGGTGGTGGACATCGCCATGAGCGACACGGCCTGGATGGCCGATCTGGTGCTGCCCGCGCCCAGCGGCCTGGAGCGCCAGGACCCGGTGCAGGCCCTCCAGGCCGGGGCCGAGGGCGCCTGTCTGGTCTGGCGCGACCCGGTCATCGCGCCCCTGCACCAGAGCCGCCCGGTGTTCGACATCTTGAAGGCCCTGGCGGGCAGGCTGGGCTTCCCCGAGGCCTTTGACTTCGACATCGCCGGCTACCGCAGGCAGCAGCTGGCCGCCTTCCCCGAGGCCGAGGCCATCCTGAAGCGCGACGGGGTGTTCTATCCGCCCAATGCGCCCCTGGGCGGCACGGACGGCCAGCCCTTCAAGACGCCCAGCCAGAAGATCGAACTGTACTGCTCGCGCTACGCGGACCTGGGCCTGGATCCCCTGCCGGTCTACGCGCCGCCGAAGCCTTCCCCGGACGCGGCCCGGAACTTCCGGCTGGTGGCGGGCCGCAGCGCCTGCGTAACCCAGGGCAGCAGCACCAACAACGGGCTCTTGTCCGAATTCGAGCCGGAGAACACCCTCTGGCTGAACGAAGAGGCCGCCGGCGAACTGGGCATCCGTCAGGGCGACGTGGTCCAGGTGCAGAGCCCGGCGGGCAGGGGCGAACTGCGCGCCCTGGTCACGCCGAAGATCCGCAAGGACACCGTGTACATGCTCTCCGGCTTCGGCACCCTCTCCGGCGGGCTCTCGCACACCACGGGCGTGGGGGCCAGCATCGTGGAGCTCCTGGAGAGCCGCTTCGACGCCATCTGCGGCAATTCCGCCATCCATGAGACCTATGTCAGCGTGAAGAAGAAGGGGGCCGCATGAGCGCCCAAAAGCTCGCCATGGTCATCGATTCGGCCCGCTGCATCGACTGCAAGGGCTGCCTGGCCGCCTGCAAGCAGGCCAACCATGTGTCGCGCGGGACCTGGCGCAACTGGGTCAAGGAGGCCGCGCCGCCCGTTGAAAACGGCCCCGGCGGGTCCAGGAAGCTGGGCCGCGGGCATTTCCAGCCCGGGGCCTGCATGCACTGCGACGAGCCCACCTGCGTGGCCGCCTGTCCCACGGGCGCAACCTACAAGAACGCCGCGGACGGCACAGTGGTCATCGACCCCAGGCTCTGCATCGGCTGCGGCAACTGCATTGCCGCCTGCCCCTATGGCGCGCGCTTCCGCGACCCGGAAAAGCGCATCGCCGACAAGTGCGACTACTGCCCGGAGCGCCGGGCGGCTGGGCTCTCGCCGGCCTGCGTGGACACCTGCCCCACCCGGGCCCGCGTGTTCGGAGACATCAACGACCCGGACAGCGATGCGGCCAAGCTGCTGGCCGCCAACCAGGGCAAGGTGGTGCGCATCATCGCCAGGCAGAAGGACACCAGGCCCAACATGTACTACATCGCCTCCACCGCGCCCCAGGGCTGGACCGTGCAGCCGGCGGACCCGCTGAGCTTCGACTTCCTGGCCGGGGTCGTGGCCCCGGCGGTGCGGTGGGCCGTGGGCCTCTCGGGCCTGGGCGTGCTGGTCATGCTGGGCCGGCAGCTCATGGCCGGCGCCGGGCCTGCAGCGGGGCCTGGCCAGGAGAAGAAGGAGGACGGCCATGAGTAGCGACATCAGGCGCCACGACAAATCCGACATCCTCATGCACTGGTTCAACGCGGGCTGCTGGCTGGTGCTGCTGGTCAGCGGCCTGGGGCTCATCAAGAACGAGCGGCTGAACCCCCTGGGGGCCTGGCTGCCGGACGCCCTGCGGAGCCTGTTCGGCGGGGGCAGCGCGGGCGGCGCGGCGCTGCTCGTCCTCCACGAGGCCGCGGGCGTGGTCTGGGTGCTGGGGCTGGCATGGTACCTGGCGGTGAACGCTCGCGGGGCCCGGTTCTTCCTGCGCGAGGTCTTCAGCGTCCGGCCCGGAGATTTCGCTTGGCTGGCGCGCAAGATGGGCCGCATGACCCTCGGGGTCGGCGGCGAGCTGCCGCCCCAGGGCTACTACAACATGGGCCAGAAGGCCTTTGCCCAGGCCTCGGTGCTGGGCGGCGCGGCCATCGCGCTCACGGGCCTGGTGCTGCTCCTCTCCGCCAAGGTCCTCCCGGCCTCGGCCACGGGGCTCGTGGGCTGGGCCGTGACCCTGCACTACCTGGCTGTGGGCCTGGTCTTCGCAGGGCTCCTGGTGCACATCTACATGGCGGCCGTCTCGCCGGAGGAAAGGCCCGGCCTGCGCAGCATGTTCACGGGCCATGTGCCCGAGGACTATGCCCGGCACCACCACGGGCTGTGGCTCGACGCGCTGGAGAAGGACGCGCTGGAGAATAGCGCCCAGGACAAGGACGGGCCGGGCGCCGGCGAAAACGGTTGATCCGGGCGCGGAGGACCGCTCCGGCCCGTGGCTATGAACAAACCCTCGAACACTAGGAGAGAGCGATGCGCACCATGAAGCGGATGACTCAAATCTTCCTGCTGTCGCTTTTGGCCCTGGCCTTCGCGGCCACGGCCCAGGCGGCCAACCCGGACTGGTTCTACAAGAACCTTGTGACCATCGAATACGTGAAACCCCTGGTCAAGGTGCCGCACCCCGAGGGCGTGGTGCTCATCGACGCCCGTCCCTACATGACCAAGTATGCGCAGGGCTACATCCCCACGGCCATCTCCATCCCGGACAGCGAGTTCGAGAAGAAGCTCGACCTGCTGCCCAAGGACAAGAACACCACCCTGGTCTATTACTGCGAGGGCCCGGAGTGCAGGCTCTCCCATTCCTCCGCCAAAAAGGCCGAGGCCCTGGGCTATGTGAACGTGAAGGTGTTCCCCGGCGGCTATCCGGAATGGGTCAAGGCCGGTCTGCCGGCCAAGGCCGCAGCGTCGGCCAAGGGCCGCAAGGCCAAGCCCGCCGCCAAGGCGGTCGACGTCTATCCGGCCATCGGCCTGGAGACAGTCAAGGACATGATCACCAAGGGCGAGACCTTCCTCCTGGTGGACTCCCGGCCCCTGGTCAAGTTCCTGGAGGGCAGCATCCCCTCGGCCATCTCCATCCCGGACTCCGCCTTTGACAAGAAGACCGGCCTGCTGCCCGCGGACAAGGCCGCGCAGCTGGTGTTCTTCTGCGGCGGCTACGCCTGCCCCTTGAGCCATTCCAGCGCCAAGAAGGCCCTGGCCCTCGGCTACAGCAACGTGAAGGTCTTCGAGGCCGGCGAGCCCGCCTGGACCAAGGCCTACGGCGCGGCTGGCGGCGGCCTCAAGGTCCAGGCCGGCGGCGCGGAGGGCGCCTTCAACGTGGAGCAGTTCAAGAAGATCCTGGCCGAGAAGCCCGAGAGCCTGATGGTCATCGACGTGCGCGAGCCCGACGAGTTCAAGGCCGGGCACATCAAGGGCGCAGTGAACATGACCGTGAACGAGCTGGAGAAGAAGCTCAAGGGCATGGCCTTTGACAGGCCCGTGGTCTTTGCCTGCACCACCGGCGCGCGCAGCGGCGAGGCCTTCTACATGACCAGGGAAATGCGCAAGGATGTCAAGGACGTGTACTACCTGGAGGCCACCATTACGTGCTCCAAGGACAATGTCTGCGAGATCACGGACAACAAGAAGAAATAGCCCGTGCCGCCAGGAGGCCGTGGCGCAGCGTCGTCTGCGGCCTCCTGGCGGGCGTGGCGCCGTGCAGCGAATCAGATTGATGCGATCCGAACTATTCCGCCAGCAGTCCCTGGTCCGAACCATTCTGGCGGCCACCGCAGCATTCTTTGGCCGGCAGCCCCTTGCCAAGGGCTGGAATTGGTGCCAAACATGAGGGTGACGGGTGCGCGCTGCCGCCTGAGTACCCCATGCGGGCATGGGGGAGAGGGGCAGGGGCGGAGGCAGCGGTTCTGCCGCCGGATGTGCTTGGGACATGCCGACGCCCAGGAGCCAAAGGAGGCTGACATGGCCAAGGATATCAAGGATCAGGAAGGCCTCAAGAAGGATGTCATCGCGCGCATGAAGCGCATCGAGGGGCAGATCCGCGGCATCCAGCGCATGATCGAAGAGGGCAAGGAGTGCGAGGACATCCTGGTGCAGGTGCGGGCCGTGCGCTCGGCCCTGCGCTCGGCCACGGGACAGATCATGCGCCGCTACATCATGCGCTGCCAGGAGCAGTCCGAGGCCACAGGAGATCCCGTGGCCCAGTACGAAAAGCTCGTCAAGCTCATCTCGGATTTCATCGACGGCTAGCGGGCCCGGACCCCGCCACGACGCCGAAAGGGCCGGTTCAGGAAGACTGAACCGGCCCTTTCGGCGTGAAGTGGGGGTATCAAGGAGCCTCAGGCCCCTTGTCCGCCGCAGGCGCGGTTACTCCTGGGGCCTGGCCGCCTTTATTGCGGCCGAACAGGCCGGAGAATTTGCGCTGGGCCTTGTCCAGGTACACATAGTACACGGGCGTGAAATACAGGGTCAGGAGCTGCGAGACCATGAGCCCGCCCACCACGGCCAGGCCGAGAGGCCTGCGCGCCTCGGCCCCTGCGCCGAAGCCCAGGGCGATGGGCAGGGTGCCCATGAGCGCGGCCATGGTGGTCATCATGATGGGCCGGAAGCGCACCAGGGCGCCCTCGTAGATGGCCGTGGCCCCGTCCTTGCCCTGGGTCCGCTGCGCCTCCAGGGCGAAGTCGATCATCATGATGGCGTTCTTCTTCACGATGCCGATGAGCATGATGATGCCCACAAAGCCGTAGAGGTTGAGGTCCAGCCGGAAGAGCATGAGGGTCAAAAGCGCCCCCGCGCCCGCGCTCGGCAGCCCCGAGAGGATGGTCAGCGGGTGGATGAAGCTTTCGTAGAGGATGCCCAGCACGATGTAGATGACCACGATGGAGACGATCAGCAGCGCCCATAGACCCTGGAAGGAGGACTTGAAGGCCTGGGCCGTGCCCTGGAAGGTGGTGCTGAATCCGGCGGGCAGGGCATCGCGCGCCAGGCCCTGGACCTTGTCCACGGCCTGGCCCAGCGACACGCCGGGCTTGAGGTTGAAGGAGATGGTCACCGAGGGCAGCTGGCCTGAGTGGTTGACCGCCATGGGGCCCACGCCCGCGCTCTGCCTGATCAACGAGGGCAGGGGCACCAGCTTGCCCGAGGCCGCGCGCACGTACAGCAGGTTGATGGCCTGGGGATCGCGCTGGAACTTCGGGGCCAGCTCCATGAGCACCTTGTAGGAATTGTTGGGGGCAAAGATGGTCGAGACCTCGCGCGGGCCATAGGCGATGCCCAGGGCGTCCTCGATCTGCATGGCCGTGAGGCCCAGGGCCGCGGCCTTGTCGCGGTCGATGGTCAGGTTGAGCTGCGGGTTCTTCAGCTGCAGGTCGCTGTTCACGTCCTGGAGCTCGGGCAGCTCGCGCAGGCGCGCCTCCAGGGCCTGGGCGTGCTGGAACAACTCGGCGGTGTTCGGGCTCTGCAGGCTGAACTGGTAGAGGGCCTTGGTGTAGCTGGCGCCCAGGTTGATGGGCGGCGGGTTTTGCAGGAAGGTCTTGATGCCCACCACGCCGGCGAGCTTTTTGCGCAGGGACTGCAGCACCTCGTCCGCGCTCATGCTGCGCTGGCGGCGGGGCTTCAGGCGGATGAGCAGGCGGCCGGAATTGCCCGCCGGGTTGGGGCCGCCGGCGCCAACCAGGGACATGAAGCCCTCCACGTTGGGGTCGGCCGCGATGACGTCGGCCACGCGGTTCTGGTGCTCCTGCATGTACTCGATGGAGATGCCCTGCTCGGCCTCGGTGACGCCCACCAGCTGGCCGATGTCCTCGCTGGGGATGAAGCCCTTGGGGATGAGGACGAAGAGCCCGGCGGTGGCGAGCAGGAGCGCCAGGGAGAAGGCCAGGGTGGCCCGGCGGTGGCGCATGGTCCATTTCAGGGTGGTGTCGTAGAGCCGCAGCAGGGCCTGGAAGCCGCGCTCGGTGACGGCGTAGAAGCGGCCGTGCTCGGCGGTGTGCGCCCCGGGCTTGAGCATGAGGCTGGCCAGCATGGGCGTCAGCGACAGGGACACGAAGCCGGAGATGAGGATGGCCGCCATGATGGTCACGGCGAACTCGTTGAACAGCCGGCCCACCACACCGCCCATGAACAGCACCGGGAGGAACACGGCGGCGAGCGAGATGGTCATGGACACGATGGTGAAGCCGATCTCCTGGGAGCCCTTGAGGGCGGCCTCGCGCGGGAGCATGCCCGCCTCGGTGTGGCGCACGATGTTCTCCAGCACCACGATGGCGTCGTCCACCACGAAGCCCACGGCCAGGGTGAGCGCCATGAGCGAGATGTTGTCCAGGTTGAACTTGAACTGGAGCATGCAGGCGAAGGTGCCGATGACGCTCATGGGCAGGGCCAGGCTGGGGATGATGGTGGCCGAGACGTTTCTGAGGAACAAAAAGATCACCAGCACCACCAGCAGCACCGTGAGCACCAGGGTGAACTTCACGTCGTCCACGCTCTCGCGGATGGACTCCGAGCGGTCGATGAGGGTCTCCACCTTCACCGAGGCGGGCAGCTGGCTGGTGTAGGCGGGCAGCACCTTCTTGATGGCGTCCACCACGCCCACGGTGTTGGTGCCGGGCTGGCGCTGCACGGCCAGCACGAGGGCGGGCACGCGGTTGAAGCGGTTGAAGCGCTTGTTGTTCTCGGCGGAGTCGATGGCGTCGCCCACGTCGGCCAGGCGCACGGGCGCGCCGCCCCGGAAGGCCACCACCAGCGGGCGGTAGGCCTTGGCGTCGTTCAGCTGGCCGCTGGCCTGCACCGTGTATTCGCGCAGGGGGCCGCTCAAGGTGCCTGTGGCGATGTTCGAGTTGCCCGTACGCACGGCGGCGGCCACCTCGTCCACGCCGATCTCCCGGCTGGCCAGCTGGCTGGGGTCCAGCTGCACGCGCACGGCGTACTTCTGCTGTCCGTAGATCATGACCTGGGCCACGCCGCTGATCATGGAGATCCTCTGGGCCAGCAGCGTTTCGGCCAGTTCGCTGACCTGGTAGAGCGGCATGGTGGGCGAGGACACGGCCAGGTACAGGATGGGCTGGTCCGCGGGGTTGACCTTGCGCAGCACCGGGGGGGTGGGCAGGTCCGAGGGCAGGTTGCGCGTGGCCGAGGCGATGGCCGCCTGCACGTCCTGGGCCGCGGCGTCGATGTTGCGCTCCAGGCTGAACTGCAGGGTGATGCGCGTGCTGCCCAGGGTGTTGGTGGAGGTCATGGAGTCGATGCCCGCGATGTTGGAGAACTCCTTCTCCAGGGGCGTGGCGATGCTTGCTGCCATGGTCTCCGGGCTGGCCCCGGGCATGCTGGCCGACACCTGCAGGGTGGGGAAGTCCACGTTGGGCAGGTCGCTCACGGGCAGCTTGAAATAGGCCATGACGCCGAAGATGAGGATGGCGGCCATGACCAGGGTGGTCATCACCGGGCGTTCGATGAAGATTCTGGCCGGATTCACGGGGCGCTGCCAGCGGGTTGGTCGGCGTTTGCGCCTGCCGGTGCCTTTTCAGCCGGGGCCGAGGCCGAAGAGGCCTTGGGCGGAGGCGCAGCCTTGTTTGGCGCCGCCTTGGCCTGAGCGGCCGGAACTGGCGCAAGCGGAGCCTGCATGGCCGAAGGCTGCGGCCCCTGCTCCTGTTTGGCCGGCGCGGTTGGGGGCTGGGCCTCCGCAGGCTTGGCCGCAGGAGCCTTGGGCTGGGCCTCGTCCTTGCCGCCAGGGGTCTTGATCTCCACCAGGGAGCCGGGCACCAGCATGGACTGCCCGTCCACCACGACCTTTTCCCCCGGGGCCAGGCCGCGCTCCACCACCACGGACTGGTCCGGGCCCGGGAGCACGCCCACGCTGCGCATGTCCACGGTCAGGTCCGCCTTGACCACGAAGACGAAGGGGCCGGAAACGCCGGTCTGCACGGCCTGGGCCGGCACCACCACGGCGTTCTCGCGTTCGGCCAGGCGCAGGTGCGCGCGCACGAACTGCCCGGGCCAGAGCTTGCGCTCCTTGTTGGCGAAGGTGGCCTTGAGGCGGATGGTGCCCGTGGCCCTGTCCACGGCGTTGTCGATGCTGGAGAGCTCCCCGGCGTCCAGGACCTCGCCCTCGGCGCTGCGCGTCTCCACCCGCAGCAGGCCCAGGCGGGACTGCCGCTGGATTTCGGCCAGGTGGCCCTCTGGCACGGAAAAGCTGACGAAGATGGGCTCGACCTGATTTATGACCACCAGCACGCGGTCATCGTTGGCCTTGACCACGTTGCCCTCCTGCACGAGCACATGCCCGGCGCGGCCCGCGATGGGCGAGGTGATGCTGGCGTAGCCGAGCTGAAGCCGGGCCTGCTGCACCTGGGCGCGGTCCAGGGCCAGGGAGGCGCGCAGGCCTATGGCGTTGGCCTGGACCTGCTCCAGCTGCTCGCGGCTCACGGCCCCCTGTTCGAACAGGGCCTGGAAGCGGCGCAGGTCGTCCTCGGATTTTTTGGACTGGGCCTCGTCCTTTTGCAGGCGCGCCAAAGCCTCCTGCACCGAGGCCTGGTAGGTGCGCTGGTCGATGGTGAAGAGTGCCGTGCCCTTGGCCACGTCCTGTCCGTCGCGCACCAGCTGGCGGGCGATGGTGCCGCCCACCTGGGGCTTCACGGCCACGCTGGCGTAGGCCTCGACGTTGCCGATGGCGGCAACGAGCACAGGCACGTTCATGGACTGGGCCTCGGCCACGGCCACGGGCACGGGCCGCTTGCCCTTGCCGCCCTTGTCGTCGTCCCTGCCGCAGGCGCCGACGGCCAGCAGGGCAGCAAACAGGGCCACGGCACCGGCAACGGCGGCCAGACGGCGGACGGTGCGGATGAGGCGAGTGGAAGAGGCGCTCTGGATCATCCGGTCTATTCCTTGGGTGGATGTGTGGGCTGGAGCAACGGGAGCGCTCACGGCCTTGTCGGCTTTTCGGCGGAATGCGCGTAATGCTTCAGGGCGCAGAGGGAGAAGCGCGTGATGTGCTCGGCCAGGGAGCGGATGCCCGCCTCGTCGAAGCGCAGGTCCGGGGCCAGGCGGTCGATGATGGGCTTGGAGCGGAACACGTGCTGGCACTGGCCGGCGATGCTCATGGCGCAGAGCCGGGTGGCGGGATCGTCGGTCTGCGCGCCTCCGCCCAGGATCTCGGCCACGATGCCGCGCAGGTGCACGGACAGGGGCAGGATGTGCTGCTCCACCATGTGGTCGAGGGCGTGGGTCGTCTCCAGCATCTCCCTGGCCATGAGCTTGCCGCACCAGGTGCTGCGGCCCTCGCCCAGCATGCGCAGGAGGAAGGAGTGGATGAAGGCGAAGAGGCGCTCCTCGGCCGGGGCGCCGGCGGGCAGGCCCATGTCCGGGGGGTGGAGGCGCAGGCCGGCCTCAAAGGCCTCGGAGAGCAGGGCCGTGTACAGGCCGTCCTTGCCGCCAAAATGGTAGTGCACGGCGGCCACGTTGGCCCTGGCCGTGCGGCAGATGGTGCGCACCGTGGCCGACTTGAAGCCCTGTTCCGAGAACACCTCGCCGGCGGCGTCCATGAGCCGGCGCTTGGTGTCCTCTCCTGAATCCTGCGTCATGCCTACTCCTTGGTGCGGTTTGAAACGCCAGATTAAAACGCTTGATTGAGACTGTCAAATGGAATACCACAGCCCAGCTTGATGCATTGGGGAGGAATATGGCTTCAGAAGCACAGATCGAAAGCAGGGGCGACTGGCGGGCCTTCAGCGTGGCCGCGTCCGGCACGTTCATGGCCACCCTGGATTCGGGCATCGTGAACACGGCGCTGCCCACGGTGGCGCAGGACTTCGCGGCCAGCCTGCCGGAGGTCCAGTGGACCGTGGCGGGCTATTTCCTGGTCATCTCCTGCCTGCTGCCCCTGTTCGGCCGCATGGGCGACATGTACGGCCGCAGGCGCATGTACTCCCTGGGCTTCGTGTGCTTCACCCTGGCCTCCATGTTCTGCGGCGTGGCCCCGGGCCTCTGGGCGCTCATCGCCGCCCGCGTGGCCCAGGGCGTCGGCGCGGCCATGCTCATGGCCAACGGTCCGGCCATCATCATGGCCGCCTTCCCCGGCGCCACCAGGGGCCGGGCCCTGGGGGTCATCGGCATGACCGTGGCCCTGGGCGCCCTGGCCGGACCGGGCCTGGGCGGCCTGCTCATCCAGGGCTTCGGCTGGCGCAGCGTGTTCTACGTCAACCTGCCCATCGGCCTGGCCGGCCTGTGGCTCACCAGGCGCTTCCTGCCGCCGGTTGAGCGCCTGCGCGACGAGACCCTGGACCTGCTGGGCGCAGGCCTCTTCGCCCTGGGCATGACCGGCCTGCTCATGGCCATGACCCACGGCCACGACTGGGGCTGGAACTCCCCCCTGGTGCTGGGCTGCCTAGTTCTGGCCGCCGTGGCCTTCCCCTGCTTCGTGTGCTGGGAGCGCCGCACCAGCCATCCCATGATCGACCTCTCGCTCTTCGGCATCTGGCCCTTCCTCTCGGGCAACATGGTGGCCTTCCTGGCCTTCATGTCCATGTTCTGCAACGCCATTCTGCTGCCCTTCTACCTGCAGCAGCAGCTGCATCTCTCCCCGCTCATGACCGGCATCGTGCTCTCCAGCCTGCCCCTGGTCATGGCCGTGGCTTCCCCCTTGAGCGGCCTGCTCTCCGAGCGGGTGAACTTCGCCACCCTGACCACCGTGGGCATGGCCGTGGTCTGCGCCGGGCTCCTGGGCCAGTCCTGGCTCCGGCCGGACACGCCCCTGTGGCGCGTCTTCCTGGGGCAGGGGGTCATCGGCCTGGGCGTGGGCATCTTCATGTCGCCCAACAACAACTCCGTGCTCTCCAGCGCCCCCCAGGACAAGATCGGCCTGGTGGGCGGGTTCCTGGCCCTGGTGCGCAACGTGGGCATGGTTTCCGGCATCGCCGCGGCCATCACAGTGTTCGGCGGAGCCCAGGGCCGGGCCGCGGCCATGGGCCTGGGCAGCACGGACTGCTTCTTCGCCGGCTTCCGCGCCGCCCTCACCGCCGGGGCGATGTTTTCCGGCCTGGCGGCCTGCCTGTCGCTCTACCGGCGCAGCATGTTCCACGACGCGCCCGCGCAGGTGCACCGCGTGGTGCGCAGGGACTCCTAGGCCTTGTCCGGCGGGAGTCATTTCCGCCTTGCTTCCTGCGCCTCCTCTGATACACTGCGGCCAGTAGCCTCAGTCTATTTCCAAAGGAAGTACTTGGCGTTGTGAACACACTCCCGCTGCCTGTCTGGATGCGGGGCGGCACCTTCAAGCTCGTCCTGGCCATCGTGGCGCTCTTGTCCGTGAGCTCCATCAGCATATATTTTCTGGAAAGCCGGTCTGTTGTGCCCGGCGGGTTCGAGGCCCTGTGGTGGAGCGTGGTCACCATGACCACCGTGGGCTACGGCGACATCGTTCCCGCCACCACCTCGGGCAAGGTCATCGGCATCCTGGTCATGGCCAGCGGCATCGGCCTGGTCTCCACCTTCACCGGAAACCTGGCCTCGCTCCTGGTGGAGCGCAAGGCCAAGAAACGCAAGGGGCTCCTGGAAGTGAAAATCAGCGGGCACGTCATCATCCTTGGTTGGAACTCCTCGGTGCCGAGCCTGGTGCGCGGCCTGCGCGAAAGCGGCCTGGTGGACCGGGCCGGGCTGGTGCTGGTCACGGACCTGCCCCAGGAGCGCCGCGACGAGATCGCCTTCCAGCTCGACCTGGGCGAACGGCTGTTCTTCGTGGCGGGCAAGATCGCCCAGGAGAACGTGGTGCACAAGGCCAGGCCGGACCACGCGGCCCTCATCTACATCCTGCGCCAGGACAACATGCCCCCGCACGAGTCCGACCAGCAGAGCATCTACGCGGCCCTCACCGTGCGCGGCATGGCGCCCAAGGTGCCCATCTACGCCGAGGCCGCCCAGGCCGAAAACCGCGTGCACCTGCTGCGCGCCGGCGTCACCGACCTCATCGACCGGGGCGAGATCTCCAGCGGCGTGCTGGCCCTGCTGGGCTCCGCGCCGCCGGCCTGGCACCTCCTGCAGTCCATGCTCGGCCTGCACGGCCGCCCCGGCCTGAAGCTGCTCAGGCTTTCCGCTGAGGACCAGGGGTCCACCTGGGGCGAGTATTGCCGGAGCCTGCGCGGCCATGACGGCAGCCTGCCCCTGGCCCTGTGCCAGACCGCGCGCAGCCTGGCCCTGGAGGACATCCTGGACGCCGGTTCGGCCCTGGATCAGTTCATCCTGGAGCTGTTCCAGTCCCACGGCCGCGAGACCAAGCTCGGAAGCCAGGACGCGGGCGTACTGGTCAATCCCCCGGACAGCCAGCCCCTGGCCGGGTATGACGGTGTGCTGGTGCTGCGTTCCGCAGGCGCGGAGAAGAACCCGTGAGCGCGCTGAATTTCGCCAGCATCCCGGTGTTCCACGGCCTGGACGAGGCCGAACTCGGCAAGGTCCAGGAGATCTTCCGCGAGGAGACCCGGCCCGAGGGGAACGTTGTGATCAGCGAAGGGCAGAGCGGGGATGAGATGTTCATCCTGCTGCGCGGCCGCGTACAGATCTCCAAGGCCATGCTCATGGCGGGCATGAGCGTGCCCCTGTTGAACATGGCCTCCCCGCGCAAGGTCCTGGCCACCCTCGACGATTCAGGGCACCCCGTGTTCGGGGAGGTCGCGCTCATCGATTCGGACCAGCGCTCGGCCACGGTGACGGCCATCTCGAACTGCACCTTTCTGGTCACCAGCCGCGGGCAGTTCTTCAGCCTGGCCGAACGGGAGCCCGCCCTGGGCGTGAAGCTCCTGCTCACCCTGGGCCGGCGCATGGCCGCCACCATCCGCCACTCCAACCTGGAGGTGGTCAAGCTGACCACGGCGCTCGCGTTGTCCCTGCGCAAGAGCATCTGCTAGCAAAGATGAGCCCCCGCCACCCGGAGGCCTGAGGCCTCCGCCCCCCAGCCCAAGGCCCGGCGCCTCGTCCTGGGGCGTGGGGAGGACTTGCACGGTCGGCTCTCCACGCTATTTTCCCGTGCTCAGCCCAAAGCGAAGGGCTCCCTCCGGCGGCTATGCGCCGGGGGGAGCCCTTCGCGTAATGGAGGGGCTGGGGGGCTCGAAGGCCCCCCAGGAATGCCCTCTAGTATTCCAGGTCGTGCTCGGAGCTGATGGGCTTGCTGAAGGTCATGAGCGCCCAGGCCTGGTAGCCGATGACCAGGGGCACGAAGACCAGGGCCACGCCGAGCATGATCTTGAGGGTCAGCGGCGAGGAGGCGGAGTTCATGATGGTCAGGCTCCAGGCCGGGTTCAGGGTGGAGATGAGCAGGGACGGGTAGAGGCCCACCACGCCGAACAGGGCGGTGCAGGCGATGAACACGGCCGAGCCGCCCCAGGCCTTCCACAGCTGGCCCTGGGCCAGGTACACCCGGGCCATGAGCAGGCCGGCCACGGCCGCCGCCAGGACCAGGAACAGGTGCGGGTTCTTCAGGTAGTTGCCGAAGAGCTGCGTGTGCGCATAGGTGTAGGCCAGAAAGGCCAGCACGAGCACGAGCACCGCGGGCCAGAGCTTGGCGGCAGCGGCGCGGGCGCGGTCCTGAAGATCGCCCGTGGCCCGGATGGCCAGCCAGAGCGCCCCGTGGTGGCAGAACATGGCCACGAAGAACACGCCGCCCAGAAGCCCGTAGGGGTTCAAGAGATCCAGCAGCCCGCCGGTGTTCACGTGCTGCTCGTTCAGGGGCAGGCCCTTGAACAGGTTGGCGAAGGCCACGCCCAGCAGCAGTGCAGGCAGGAAGCTGCCCAGGGTCTGGCAGGCGTCCCAGACGCCGCGCCAGGTGTCGTTGTCCACCTTGCCGCGGAACTCAAAGGAGACGCCGCGCAGGATGAGGGCGAAGAGCAGGAGCATGAGGGCGGAGTACAGCCCGCTGAACATGGTGGCGTAGGCCAGGGGAAAGGCCGCGAAGGTCACGCCGCCCGCGGAGAGCAGCCAGACCTCGTTGCCGTCCCAAAACGGGCCGCCGGCGTTGTACATGACGCGTTTTTCATAGTCGTTCCTGGCCAGGAAAGGCATGAGCGTGCCGATGCCAAGGTCAAAGCCGTCCAGGACGAAGTAGGCGGCCCAGAGCACTCCCCAGAGCATAAACCAGATGGATTCGAGCATATCGGACTCCCTTGTGTTGGCTTCTGGTTCAGGCCCGGCTAGGCGTCAGCCGGACCCTTGCGGGCGGCGGTGACCAGAAGATAGGCCCCGGCCGCGCCGAGCAGGGTGTAGAGCAGCACCATGGCCGCCAGCGACACCGCCACCTGGCTGGTCACGATGGGCGACACGGCGTCGGAGGTGCGCATGAGCCCGTAGACGATCCAGGGCTGCCGGCCCACCTCGGCCAGGACCCAGCCCGCCTGAATGCCCAGGTAGGGCAGGGGCATGGCCCAGACCATGGCCTTGAGGTACAGCGGGTACTGGGCGATATCCCTGCGCTTCAGGAAGCCGAAGAGCATGAGCAGGGGCATGAGGGTGCCGATGCCGACCATGGCGCGGAAGGCCAGGAAGGTGACGGTCACGGGCGGGCGGTCGGCGGCGGGAACGTCGCGCAGGCCCATCACCTGGGCGTTGACGTCGTTGTAGGCCAGAAAGCTCAGCAGGCCGGGCACGGGCAGGGCCTCCAGCAGATTCTTCTCGCCCTTTTCGTCGGGGATCTGCAGCAGGTACATGGGCGCATTGGTCCGGGTCTCCCAGTGGGCCTCCATGGCCGCCAGCTTGACCGGCTGCACCTTGGCCACCAGGTTGCCGTGCAAATGGCCCTGGCCGACCACCACGGCGGTGGCGATGAGCCCCGTGTAGAGGCCCAGGCGGAAGGACCTCTGGAAGAACTCGCTGTCCTGCTTGCGCAGGAGGTGCCAGGCGGAGATGCCCATGAGGAAGAAGGCCGCCACGCAGAAGGAGGCGGAGACCACATGCACGAACTGGTTCCAGGCCCAGGGGTTGCCGATGACGGCCATGAAGTCCGTCAGTTCCGCGCGGCCGTTGCGCAGCACATAGCCCATGGGGTTCTGCATGAACCCGTTGGCGATGAGGATCCAGACGGCGGAAAGGTTGCCGGCGCCGGCCACCAGCCAGGCGGCTATGGCGTGGGCCCTGGGCGAGAGCTTGTCCCAGCCGAAGTGCCAGACGCCGATGAAGGTGGATTCCAGGAAGAAGGCGGCCGTGGCCTCAATGGCCAAGAGGGAGCCAAAGATGTCGCCCACATAGGCCGAGTAGCGCGACCAGTTGGTGCCGAACTGGAACTCCAGGGTGATTCCGGTCACAACGCCCAGGGTGAAATTGATCAGGAACAGCTTGCCCCAAAATTTCGCCATGCGCTTGTACGTCTCATCGCCCGTGCGCACATAGGCTGTCTCCATGCAGGCGATGAGCACGGAAAGGCCCAGGGTCAGGGGCACGAACAAGAAATGGAACATGGTGGCGGCGGCGAACTGCAGTCGCGAAAGCATGAGCACATCCATCGGAAGCCTCCCTTTATCTAGTAATGATTCCTGCTACCAGCGACTGATCGTAATTGCAACCAGAAATTTCTACCAACTATACGACAGATTGCAATACACGAAAAGGCCGTAGGCTTGCCTCGCTCAGCAAAGGGATATATTGTGTGCACATTCGAAAGGGAGGCCGGCATGGGCAAAAGCCATTGGGACAAGTGGCGCGGCATGGACGAGTTCCGGGAGCAGATGGACAGGCTGCTTGATGCGGCCCGGCACGGGCTGCCCCAGTGCTGCCTTTCGGGACCGGGCCTCGTCTGGATGCCCCTGGCCGATGTGGTGGAGACGCCGCAGGCTTTGATCGCCCGCATCGAGCTGCCTGGCGTCGGCCAGGACCAGGTGCTGGTGGAGATCGTCGACGGGGCGCTGGTGGTGCGCGGCGAGCGCCCTGTGGACCGCGAGGATGCCGAGGCCAGCCACCATCTCATGGAGCGGGCCCACGGCGCCTTTGCCCGGCGCTTTCCCCTGCCCGACGGCGCAGACGGGGAGGGCATCAGCGCCGTGCTGCGCCATGGCCTGCTCGTCGTCGTCGTGCCCAAGCGCCGGGCCGCCGGCTCCCCCAGGCGCACCCTGACCCTGGAGTAGCTGCCGCCGCAAGGGCAGGAACAAGGCCTGGACTCCGTGGTCATGGGCCACCGGGCGTGATGCCCCGGTTGGATTCTTTCTCCTCGCCGCAGGGCGAGCCCCGCCGCCAAGTCTTAAATAAATTCCAGTCATTGCGACATGCTGCCTGTGTTCGTTGCCGTGCTTTCTCAAACCCGCCAGGGCCTAGGGCTCCAGCGTATGACAGCCTGGGGTGTGGGAAGTGGAGGTTCCGGGGCGCAATGGGCCGCATGCGGTCATGCCTGGGTGGGTGCGGATTGTGCGGGCAGGCATGGCGCAGGGGGGGAATGTTTCACAGGCTGTAACCCTGTCGTGAAAACTTGATTCGCAGAAATCTGGCCTATTTTTTAGTATTTCAATGAAAAATGGACTTCATCATGTTGATTGTTCTTTGCACAGAAAACTTCAGGTTCGGGAAAAGAGGCTGAAAAGCCTAGGTGCTGCAAGACTTGCGAGTACGCAGTCTCTTGGCCGAAGACACCGCGATGTTTAAATGAATGATTTAAATTCAGTATGTTACGTTGTAGAGAACGCAGGCAGCCTGTGGCAGGCTTCCGGCATTGAGCAGCTTTGTCCTCCCTGCTGCCAAGGCGTAGACCACACCACATGAATGCGGACCTCTGGCCAAAACTGCTCGCCATCCTCGAAAATCGACTCGAACAGGGTCTTTTCACCCTTTGGATCAAGCCTCTTGATGCCAAGGTCGAGAACAGCGCCCTGCATCTGTCCGCCCCCAATGAGTTCGTGGCCGCCTGGGTGCGCGACCGCCTTTTGGACACCATACGCGAGGCCGCCCTGGAGCTGACGGGCAAGCGTTTCGAGATCTTGGTCAGCGTGGGCCCGCCCCGCCCTGTGCTCCAGGTCCAGACCCGGAGCACCGCAGCCCCGATGGCTCTGCCCCTGGGGCACGCGCCCAGGACCAGGTCCGTCAGCCGCTTCCGCTTCAGCTTTGACGATTTCGTGGTCGGGCCGTGCAACGAGCTGGCCTGCGCCGCGGCCAAGGGCATCTGCTCGAACACCCTGTCCACGGACCACCTGTTCCTGAGCGCCGGCCCGGGCCTGGGCAAGACGCATCTGCTGCATTCCATCGGCCGCCTGCTGGCGCAGCGCTCCAACCGCGACCGGGTGTCCATCGCCTGCCTCTCGGCCGAGGAGTTCACCACGCGCCTGGTCCTGGCCATCAAGGCCCGCGAGGCCGCGCGCTTCAAGGCCGAATTCCGCGAATCCGTCGATGTGCTGCTCCTGGAGGACATCCATTTCTTCCAGGGCAAGGGCAAGCTCCAGGAGGAGCTGCTGCTGACCCTGAAGGCCCTGCAGCAGCGCGGCTGCAAGGTGGTGCTCACCAGCTCCTTTCTGCCCCGCGAGCTCTCCGACGTGGACCCGCAGCTCGTGTCCTGCTTCGCCTCGGGCTTCATGGCCCTCATGGAGGCCCCGGACTACGCCACACGCGAGGAGATCCTCCGCCGCAAGGCCCGCTCGCTCCAGGTCCAGGTGCCGGACAATGTCACCGGGCTTCTGGCCGAACGCCTGACCACGGACATCCGCCAGCTGGAGAGCTGCCTGAACAACCTGGTGCTCAAGGCCAGGCTCCTGGGCCAGCAGATCAGCGAGGAGCTGGCCTGGCAGGTGCTGGAGAACTACGCGGTGCAGCTGCACGCGCCCAGCCTGGAGCGCATCGTGTCCTTCGTCTGCAAAACCTACGGCATCGACGAAGGCGAGCTGAAATCGAAAAGCCGCAGCCAGCAGACCGTCCTTGCCCGCAACACCGCCTTTTACCTCTGCCGCCGCCACACCGACCTTTCCCTCGCCGCCATCGGCGACCGCCTCGGCCGCAAGCACTCCACGGTGCTCAAGGGCATCATCAACGTGGAGCGCGAGATTGCCCACCAGACGCCCCTGGGCCGCCAGCTCGGCAACACCGTGGACCGCCTCCTCGTCTGAGGCGTCCCGGCAGCTCTCCCATAGCCATCGCGGAAGGGTGTTCTCTCAGGCCGTGCGGCTGCCGCGGTCCAGGATGGCCTGGGCCTCGGCGGCGTTCAGGCCGCGCCTGGCGGCGAAGTCCGTCAGGTTTTCCTCGGCGTCCGAGGCGCGCAGATAGAGGGGCTCAAGGGGGCCCGGGCCGAAGGCCGCGCGCCCGGCATGGGCCAGCAGGGCGGCGGGTCGCGGGGCGTCCCAGGCGGCGGGCAGGAGGAAGAGGCCGGGGTCGCGGCCGGCCAGCTCCTGGAAGAAGGCCAGGTTGCGGCGCAGGCCGCCGCCCAAAAGGCTTGCGGGGCGGGGCAGGGCGGCCAGGAACTCCGGCATGGCCTCCAGGGGCAGCGCCTGCATGAGCCCGAGGGCCGTGGCCTGGTTTTCGCCGCGCTGAAAAGCCTGGGCATAGACATGTCCCCGGCGCGACCAGACCAGGGCGGCCACGGCCCCCTGGGTCAGTTGCGCCGCCTCCCCGGCCAGCAGCTCCAGGTGCTGCAGCCCGGCCAGCTCGGCGCCCGTGGCCGCGGCCAGGCCCTGCACCAGGGCCAGGGACATGCGCAGGCCCGTGAAGCTGCCCGGCCCCACCACGCAGGCCATGCGCCGCACCTGCCCGGCCTCCAGGCCCAGGCCGTCCAGCATCTGCCGGATGCCCGGAGCCAGAAAGCGCACGGCGCAGCCGGGCACGGTCCACTCCTGCGCGGCCAGCAGCGTCAGGCCTCCGGCCTCCATGCGGCCCAGGGCCATCTGCAGGCGTTCGTCGGCCCCGTTCAGGGCCAGCAGGAGCCCAGGGTCACTGGAGGAGTCGGCGCAGGTCATTGTAGGTCGCCAGAATCATGATCGCCGCCAGCATGGCGATGCCCACGCGGATGGCCATGGCCCGCGCGCGCAGGCCCAGCGGCTTGCGGGTCACGGCCTCCAGGCCGAAGATCACCAGGTGCCCGCCGTCGAGCACCGGGATGGGCAGAAGGTTCACGAAGCCCAGGTTGGCGGAGAGGGCGGCGGCCAGGGCCATGAGCCCCACCATGCCGCCCTCGGCCTCGCGGCTGATGAGCTGGGCGATGAGGATGGGCCCGCCGATGGAGTCCGCCGGAATGACCCGCTCGATCATCTTGATGAGCGCGGTGACCATGTTCACGATGGCCTTCCAGGTCTCCTTGCCCGAGAGCTTGAGGCTCTGCGCCCCGTCCAGCTCCAGGGTGATGATCTCCTTGGCCGCGACGATGCCCATGGTGGGCGTGGACACGGTCTCGCCGAAGACGTTTTTGCGCGGGCGCATTTCCGGCGCCACGGATAGGGCGAGGCGCTCCTTCCCGCGCTTGATCTCCAGCACCAGGGAGCGGCCCTTGGAGTTCTGGACCCTCTCGGTCAGCTCCTCCCAGAAGGTGATGGAGTGGCCGTCGATGGAGAGCACGGTGTCGCCGGGGGCGATGCCGGCCGCGGCCGCCGGGGTCTCCGGCAGCACCTGCCCGATGACCGGGGCCAGGCCCATCTGTCCCTGGGAGGCGAAGAGCGCCCAGTAGATGCCCCAGGCCAGCAGGAAATTGAACACCGGGCCGGCGGCCACCACGCACATGCGCTGCCACACGGGCCGCGCGGAGAAGAGCAGGCCCTTGGGGATGCTCGGCTCCTCCTCGTTGTCCGGCGATTCGCCCGCCAGCATGACGTAGCCGCCCAGGGGCACGGCGCAGAGGCGGTACTCGGTGAGGCCCCACTGGAAGGACAGGAGCTTGGGCCCGAAGCCCAGGGCAAAGGCCTTGACCCCTATGCCCAGCATGCGGGCCATCAGGAAATGGCCCAGCTCGTGGAAGAATATCAGGCCCCCCAGGACCAGCAGAACGGCGATGGCTCCCACTATGAACTCCTTGAGCGTCCGCTTGCGGGACGCGTTACGCGTTGGTTGCGGCGGCGGCCAGGGTCTGGCGCCGCGTCTCGGTGTCGGCGGCGATGAGCTCGGCCGCGCTGCAGTTTTCCTTGAGCGCCGTGTGCCGGGCCAGGGCGGCCTCGATGAGCCGGGGAATGTCCGGAAAGCCGATGCGGCCCTGCAGGAACAGGTCCACGGCCACCTCGTTGGCGGCGTTCAGGGCCACGGGGTGGCTGTGGCTGGCGGCAAAGGCCGCCTTGGCCAGGCCCAGGCAGGGGAACAGGGCCTCGTCAGGGGCCTCGAAGGTCAAATCGCCCGCCTGCGCAAGGTCCAGCCGGGGCATGTCCAGGGCCACCCGGCGCGGGTAGCACAGGCTGTGCGCGATGGGGATGCGCATGTCCGGCAGGCCCAGGTGCGCCAGTTGCGAGCCGTCCACATACTCCGCCAGGGAGTGCACGAGGCTCTGCGGGTGCACGAGCACCTCCACGCGCGAGACGGGCAGGCCGTAGAGGTGGCAGGCCTCGATGACCTCCAGGCCCTTGTTCATGAGCGTGGCCGAGTCGATGGAGATCTTGGCGCCCATGCTCCAGTTGGGGTGATTGAGGGCCTGGGCCGGGGTGACGGCGGCCAGGAAGGCGGCGTCCTTGCCGCGGAAGGGCCCGCCCGAGGCTGTGAGGATGAGCCTGGCCAGGTCGGCGTCCCCGTTGTGCCCGCACAGGGCCTGGAACAGCGCGTTGTGCTCGGAGTCCACGGGCAGGACCACCGCGCCGGAGGCCCTGCAGGCCGCGCGGATGAGCCGCCCGCCCAGCACCAGGCTCTCTTTGTTGGCCAGGGCGATGCGCTTGCCCGCCTTCGCCGCGGCCAGGGTGGGCAGAAAGCCCGCCGCGCCCACAATGGCCGAGAGCACGAGGTCCGTGCCGGGCATGGCGGCCACGGCCTCGTAGGCCTCCTGGCCGAAAAGAATCTCCGGTGCGTAGCCCGCAGGGAGCAGGGCTTTCAGCTCCCTGGCCACGGCTTCATCGAGCACGGCCAGCACCCCGGGGCGGAAGTGCGCGGCCTGCTCGGCCAGGCGCTGGGCGTTGCGGCCGCCGGCCAGGGCGGCCACGCAAAACAGGTCCGGGTGCTGGGCGATGACCGAGAGGGCGCTGACGCCGATGGAGCCGGTGGAGCCCAGGATGGCCACGCTGCGGGGGAAGGGCAGCTCAGGGGCTTGTGCGGGCCAGAGGGAGATGTAGGTCTTCACGCGCCGGCCTTAGGGGAAAAAGGGCTGGATCAGCCGCAGGAGGGCGTAGCAGGGCAGGGCCAGAAGCAGGCTGTCGATGCGGTCGAGCAGGCCGCCGTGGCCGGGCAGAAGCGTGCCGGAGTCCTTCACGTCCAGGCAGCGCTTGAGGGCGGATTCGAAGAAGTCGCCCAGCTGCGCGGCCAGGTTGAGCAGCGCGCCCAGCATGAGCCAGGCCGGAAGCGGGGCCTGTCCGAGGTACAGGCCGTAGACCGCCACGCCCAGCATGCAGCCAAGAAGTCCGCCGATGCTGCCGGCCCAGGATTTTTTTGGGCTCACCTTGGGCCAGATCTTGCGCTTGCCCCACAGGGTGCCGGCATAAAAGGCCGCCGTGTCTGAGAAGGTGGTGGACAGGATCACCAGCACGATCTCGCGCGTGGAGAGGATCAAAAGCAGTTGGAGCATGAGCGGGATATAGGCCAGGGAGGCCAGCAGGACCAGCTCGTCGTCAAAGCTGGCCGCGGCCTGCTCCCTGCCGAAGCGGAGCAGGAAGCGCAGGGCCAGAAACCAGAAGCAGGCGGCGAAGGTCCAGAGCGCCGCGTTGGGCCCGCCCAGCTGGGCCGCCAGCACCAGCGCCGCGCCCAGGGCCACGCCCGTGAGGCGCAGGGGCTTGTGCTCCGGGCCGGGGCGGAACATGTCGGTGAACTCCCACTGGCCCAGGGCGCACAGGGCCAGCAAAAGCAGCGTGACCAGCACGCCGCCCTGCCACAGGGCCAGGCTCACGAGGGCCACGGCAAGGCCTGCGGTGAAGATTCGTTGCTGATGCGTGGATGCCTGCACGTATGCTCCTGATTGCAGCTGAGCGCCTTGGCGCGAGCTGGACCCTATTCTATTCCCGTGCGGCGGGCAACCTGGGCCTTCCCCCTTTCCATCGGCCGGGGGAGTGTGCTACGAAGCGTATCGGTTGCGTCGTCGTGTCCGACCAATTCCTTCCCAAAAGTTTTCGCGGGGTGAGCATGAACGAGGAGCCTACGGATTCAGCGGACGTCAGCGCCGCTCCCATGACGGAGCAGGCGCCGTCCACCCTGGAGGAGTTGCGCGAGCAGGTGGCCTGGCTGAACCGGCACGTGCACCGCCTCTCGGAGATAGGCATGGCCCTTTCGGCGGAGCAGGACCGCAACCGGCTGCTGGAGATGATCGTGGAGCTGGCCCGCTCCCTCACCAACGCCGACGCCGGCACCCTGTACATCGTGGACCACACTGGCATGAAGCTGGAGTTCGTGGTCCTGCAGAACGACACCATGAACGTGCGCCTGGGCGGCACCAGCGGCAACGCCGTGACCCTGCCCCCGGTGCATCTGTACACGCCGGAGGGCGAACCCAACCACGCCAACGTCTCCTCCCACGTGGCCCTGACCCGCGAGTACGTGAACATCGACGACGTATACTGCGCCGAGGGCTTCGACTTTTCCGGCACCCGCCGCTACGACGAGTCCACGGGCTACCACTCCCAGTCCATGCTGGTAATGCCCATGGAAAACCACGAGCACGAGATCATCGGCGTCTTGCAGCTCCTGAACGCCAAGGACAAGAATTCCGAGCAGGTGGTAGGCTTCTCCCAGGAGAGGCTGGAGGCCGTGCGCTCCCTGGCCTCCCAGGCCGCGGTGGCCCTGACCAACACCCAGCTCATCAACGGCCTGAAGGAGCTTCTGTACTCCTTCATGCAGAGCATCGCCGCGGCCATCGACGCCAAAAGCCCCTACACCCGGGGCCACATCGACCGCGTGGTGGACCTGACCATGCGCATCGCCGAGTCCATCAACGCCCAGAGCGAAGGGCCCTACGCGGACGTGCGCTTCAGCGTCGACGAACTGGAGGAGCTCAAGCTCGCGGCCTGGATGCACGACGTGGGCAAGATCACCACGCCCGTGCACGTGGTGGACAAGTCCACCAAGCTTGAGGCCATCGTGGACCGCATCGAGATCGTCCGCGCGCGCTTCCGGCTCATCGGCAAGGCCCTGCAGGCCGAACTGCTGGAAAAGCTGCTGGAGATGGCCGGGAACGGTGCCTCGCGCTCGGAGATGTTCACCTTGACCGAGGACATGGAGAAGCGCCGCCAGGACCTGGAGGCCGACCTCGCCTTTGTGGAGTCCTGCAACAGACCCGGCGAGTTCATGAGCGACGAGCGCATCAAGAGGGTCAAGGACATCGCCGCGCGCACCTTTGATGACGGCGGCGAACAGAAGCCCTGGCTGAGCGAGGACGAGGTGCAGAACCTCTGCATCCGCAAGGGCACCCTCACCGACGCCGAGCGCAAGATCATCGAGGACCACACCGTGGTCACCTTCGACATGCTGGGCCGGCTGCCCTTCCCCAAGCGCCTGGCGCGCATTCCGGAGTTCGCCGGAAGCCACCACGAGAAGCTCGACGGCACGGGCTATCCCAACCACATCGGCGGCGACGCCCTGTCGCTCCAGGCGCGCATCCTGGCCGTGGCCGACGTCTTCGAGGCCCTGACGGCCGCGGACCGGCCCTACAAGGAGCCCATGAAGCTCTCTCAGGCCGTGAAGATCCTGGGCTTCATGGTCAAGGACAAGCACGTGGACGCGGATGTCTTCAACCTGTTTTTGCAGAGCGGGGCGGTGGGGCAGTACGCCGAGGCGCACCTGAAGCCGGAGCAGATCGACGAAATCGCCCCGCCTCCGCCGCCTGCTGGGTAGGGATGGCGGACGGAAACGCAGAGGTCAGGGGGCACCGGACAGATTGTATGGGGGCTTGGGCATGGAGTTGCGAAATACCGTTGAATATTTATATTATGCAAAAATGCTGAAGTGGGAGCGTTCCGCCCCACCACTTGGGCATCAAGCACTTTTGGATGGCACTTTAGCGAAGAACACTCAAATAGAGCGATTGCTTTTTATCCTCCGTCTGATCGCCGCTGGCAATGAAGATAAGTTTTATAATTGCATAGCTGTCTATAATAGGCACGGGAGCGGGAACTCATATATTTCAAAGAACACTAAGTGGATGCGAGATGTAAAAGTCCTCAGTAATGGATGGTTGCTGGAAGGGACATTAAGCCTGCCACAAAAGCAAGACATGATTCAAAGTCTAACAAAGTGTGGAGTGTCTCCAGCTCTGGTGGCCTGCGTTGATGACTTTATTGAAGGCAAGAGTATCGCACAACTTGCTCCAAATGGTGCAGAGTTGCTACTGATGCTGTCAAAAATGCGAGATAGGAATGAGATTGATGATAGCGAATACACTGCTCTCGCAAGTGATATCGCATAGCTAGGCATTGCCTGCTTAAAACATAACAACTCCGGACAGCCCTTGATGGTGGCCTTGGGCCCGTAGCCGGGGGGGCAGCCGTCCCGGTCCCGCGCCCGGCGAAACCGCCCCTATTCCCGCGTCTTCTCCCGCTCTCCCGACTCCCGCGCCCCCTTTTCCAGCTCCTCCTGGCAGGCCACGCACAGGCCCACGCCCGGCCTGGCCGCCAGCCTGGCCGGAGGAATCTTGGTCTCGCACTCCGCGCAGCAGAGCGCGCCGTCGATGACGACCGGCTCCGGGCCGCCGGCGCTTTTGGCGCCTGCCATTGAGCGCGCCAGGAATTCGGCTTCGTGGATCTGGGCCTTGTCGGCGTCGTCGGACATTGGTTCCTGCTTTTGTTCGCCGGGCCGCGTGTTGCGTTTCCGGCACGGTGCGCGGGGCGCGTGGAGGCTAGATCAGCTTCAGGTAGTCCTTGACGATGACCTTGAGGCCGAAGCCGGGGAAGTTCACCCGGTACTTGTCCGGCGGAATCTCGGCGATGATCTTCCCCTGCCCGAAAATCTTGTGCTCGCACAGGCCGAGCCTGGTGCTGGCGCTGTCCATGACCGAGCGCGGCGGCGGCGCGGGCGCGGGCGCCAGGCGCGGGGCGCTG
>JAHJLB010000022.1 GCA_018822105.1 Pseudomonadota bacterium | reverse complement strand
GAACAGCTTCCGCGCGGTTCCTTTCCTTCAATTTGCCACGGCGGCAGCCCTTGCCACTCTGCTGCTCCAGGGTGCCGGCAGATTTTAGCACGAAGGGTTAATCTTCTTTCCTTTGCGGCCCCGGTGGGGCCGCTTTCCTTTCCTTTTCTTTCCCTTCCTTTTCCTTTCGCATAGCCCGCACATATTTGGTGAGGGCAAAATCAATCGGTACAACGCCTCATCTGACAATGCGCGTATGGGCTTTGCGGCTTGACTGTTGACCACACCATATGGAATCGTTTTTTAGTTATCCAATAAAATGATAGCGACCGGGCTTACATCTAGGCAAGAGGCCCGCAGCAACTCGCATGACCCAACAAAAGCCATGGAGGCCGCCCAGAATGACTCGCCGAGGCATCATCTCTCAAACTGAAGACGGGAAGCTCCTCCTGACGCTTGCGAAGGAGTTTTTCTTGCGTGAGGCCGTCTTCGCGACGGCGCACAAGTATTCGAATGTGTGCAAGGTTGAAATCTTTCCAGTCAGTGAATACGAAGTCGGCGTGTGGCTTTCGCCGAATGCTCCGCTAGCGGACATGGAGCTTCAGCGCATCGCCGAAGAGTTCGGAAACGAACTGATTGACCAACAAATTCGGCTCGACCTGGACAAGCGCAATGGGCGAATCCGAGAGCTCATCGTCAAGCACGCCTTTGCGCCTCTGGACAACATTGAAGCCGAGGTGCGCAAGGCATGAACGAGCGGCCGTACACAGTCATGCCGCTCCGGTTCCGGCGCTTCCGGGACAAGGTGCTGATCACGAGCGAGTCCGGGGACTACCAGTTCCTTTCGCCAACGGACTTCCACGACTTTTTGGACGAAAAGCTCGACAGCGAACTTCCTGTGTTTCTCGACCTGAAGAGCAAGGACTTCCTGGCGGAGGGCGAACAGGACATCGCCCGGGCCATTGACATGACTGCCACGCGCTACCGGTCCAAGAAGAACTTCCTGAACCTGTTCACCTCGCTCCACATGCTTGTCGTCACCCTGCGGTGCAACCAGAAGTGTGAATACTGCCAGGTGTCCTGTGAGGGCGAGGATGCCTTCAAGACAGACATGACGCCGGAGACGGTCCGCAAGATTGTCGACTTCGTCTTCATGTCGCCCTCCCCGGACATAAAAATCGAATTCCAGGGCGGCGAACCGCTCCTGAACTGGGGTGCGGTCGTGGCCGCCGTTGAGTATGCCGAGGAGAAGAACGCGGCCGCTGGCAAGCACCTCTCCTTCGTGCTCTGCACGAACTTGACAGCCATGGACGAAGACAAGCTCCGCTTTCTGAACGCCCACAAGGTCCATGTCTCGACCTCGCTTGACGGCCCCAGCGCCATCCACGACGCGAACCGCGTGTTCCGCCTTGGCGGCGGCACGCATGCGACCTTTCTTGACCGCCTTGCCTTGACCCGAAAGGAACTGGCGTCCGACGAGGTTGCTGCCCTGATGACGACGACCATGGCATCCGTCGATTCACTTCGGGATGTCATCGACGAGTATGTCCGACTCGGCTTCTCGGGTGTCTTCTTCCGGGCGCTGAATCCCTATGGATTCGCCCACGACAACGCCGCCAAGCTCTCCTATTCCATGGAAACCTTCGTCGAGAACTACAAGAAGGGCTTGGACTACATCATCGAACTCAACCTGCGCGGCACACGGTTCATCGAGCATTACACCGCGCTCATTCTCACGCGCATACTGACACCGTTCTCAACGGGCTTCGTCGACCTGCAATCCCCGAGTGGTGCCGGCATCAGCGGCGTGATCTACGACTACAATGGCGACGTCTACCCGGCCGACGAGGCCCGGATGCTCTCGCGCATGGGCGATGGCAGCTTCGTGATGGGGAACGTGTTCAGCGACTCGTACAAGGACATATTCAAGGGCAAGGTGCTCACGGACATCGTCCGCAAATCCTGCCTTGAAATCATGCCGGTCTGCGCGGATTGCGCCTACCTACCATATTGCGGCGCGGATCCCGTGCGGAACTATTTGGAGACCAAGGACATCATGGGCAATCGGCCAGCCAGCCCATTCTGCGACAAACACATGCGCATCTTCGACCACCTCTTTGACCTGCTGGACAAGGGTGACCGCGACGTAATGGACGTGTTCTGGTCATGGATCACGCGCCGGAGCCTTGAGGAGGTGCGGCGTGAAAATCATTAAAGGACGGTCGACCGCCCGAAAGACCGCGCTGGGCAGGATTACCGGGCACCGGCTCCCATTCGGGGAGCGCCGCCACGCCATCCTCGCCACCAAGGAACGGGCGTTCACGGACATCGGCTACGCCGCGGTCATTTCCGAGGCAACATTCTCGTCAGCAGTCCCATTCCTTCCTCCGCATGTCGTCGTGGACAGCCTTGAGGGCATTCCTGCGGACGATGTCGTCTCCATTGCCCCAGATGGCGACATCCGCTTCCTGTGGGAGACAGGGAGCCGCAACAATGCGCTCCTGTTGACCGAGGCCTGCAACTGCCGGTGCCTGATGTGCCCGCAACCACCGAAGCCCTTCGATGCCCGACAGGTAAAGGTCGCCGGAGACGTTCTTGAATTGTCCGCCCCCGGCTTCACTGGCGAGATTTGTCTGACTGGCGGCGAGCCGACACTATGCGGCGACCGGCTGTTCGAGATTCTGGTCAAGTGCGGCGAGAGACACCCACAAGCCAGCCTGATGATGCTGACGAACGGCAAGCGCTTCAGCGAATTTGATTTCGCGAAACGGTTTGCTGGCGTGGGCGCTGACGTCAAGGTTGCCGTCTCGCTCCATGCCGACGTCGACACCCTCCACGACAGAATCGTCGGCTCGACGGGGAGCTTCCGGAAGACCCAGCAAGGCTTGTACAATCTGGCCAAGTTCGGCCAGTGCATCGAAATCCGAGTGGTCGTCAGCCGGCTCAACCACGAGCGCCTGGTGCAGATCGCCCGGCATATCTACCGGAACTACCCCTTCGTCGCCCATGTGACGTTCATGGCTTTGGAGATTACAGGGCATGCCCGTGACAACCATGCGGCCGTCTGGGCCGACCCGTTCGGCTATGGTGACACCCTTGAAAAGGCCCTCCACGAGCTTCACCGGGCAGGGCTGCGCGTGTCGGCATACAACCATCCGCTCTGCCTGCTTCCGAAGGCCGCATGGCCATTCGCGCGCAAATCGATTTCCACTTGGAAGAACAGCTATGAGCCTGTCTGTGGTGATTGCTCTATGCGGACAGAGTGTTGCGGAATTTTTACAACTTCCGGAACGGATTTGAGTCCGCATCTCAAGTCGATATCGGAGTGATAACGTAGGATTATATTTTTAGAAATATTTAGAACGGTCCGTTGACTTGCATGATCCGTGGGGATACGTAGTGACCATAGACCAAACGTAGACAACCTCAAGGAGGAACACCATATGAAGGGATTATTGAAGAAGATGGCTTTCCTGGTCGGTGGTGTTGCCGCCATCATGGGACTTGGCTCCCAGCCTGCCCAGGCTTCCGCTCTGGACACGCAGGCCAAGTTCAAGGGCGTGACCGAAAAATCGCAACTCGTGCTGACGCAGACGGCATATGCGGCGGGCAAGGACTTCGGGATTCAAAACCACTACTCACACTCCTCGCATGCCTCCCACGCTTCGCACCATTCGCATTATTCCGGCAACTAGACTGACACCACAACGGCAAAACCCCCGAGGCTCCAAGGCTTCGGGGGTTTTGTGTTGTGTGGCAACCTGCCAAGTTGGACAATATTATACGTAGGGGAAAATTCAACACATTTGTAGCGGTTCAAGAGTCACAATTCATTTGAGGGTGGCTCTTGACTTAATGCAAAGTGCCAGAATAAGCTTAAATTGTTTGGAAAAAACAGAGTGCAAACCGTGCAACCCAGAGGAGTAGAAGATGAAGAGCGTTTTCAAAAAGCTGGTAATGATGGTCGGAGGAACTGTTGCCCTCCTAGGTACCGGTTTTCCCCCTGCACAAGCGATTGTTTCAGACTCGCAACCCAAGATTGGCAGCGTTACGGAAAAAACACAGCTCGTGCTGACGCAGTCCGTCTGCGGTCAAGCCTGGAATTGAACGGGGAGCTCCCCGATCGTCACATATTACTCCGCTTCACCGTTGGTTACCGTCCGCTTGAACAGGGGAACGGTAATCATCGTGACAGAAACCACCTCTGGCTCTTCCAGTAGCTGCTCACGCGCCTTGACCGCATCGGCAGCGTCCTCAAACGCACGGATGTTCAGGGGGAAATAGCCCATCTCGTTAACCGCCGGGTGCCTTTCGGTGATTTCGGTGCAGAGTAGAATGACCGCAGTGTCGAAGCATGACTGACCCCAGAGTTTCATCCCTCTTCCGTCCGCGCAGCGAATGAGCCTGTGGTAGCACACCTGCATGCTGCGGGTCGATTTTTTACGTGCAATCAGTTCTTCTGCGGCTGCGCAGTCACGTGGGTCCTCATATGCGCCAACACAGGTCTCAAATCCATGTTTGTCCAAAACCCCCAGCACCATCAGCTTGACATCTTCACTCATTTCCAACTCCAAGTTGCGTTTGTCCGTTTTTCCCATAGCCCGTCCGTCCTTCGTGCCGACCCGGCGAGCACCACATTTGCCTTCGCGCTTCGCGCAGTAATGCTAAGTGCCTGTGTTGTTGGTTCCTGGCCGTTCGCCAAAGAAGATCTAGCCGCCAGGGACATCAAGCGCGCCGCTCTTAGGCCAGCGCCAGCAGGTCTTTGCTGACAGATCAAATCATTCTGCCACTCCCTACATTTTACCCTGATGATGTGACGCGGTCAGCTTGGCCATGTCCATCTTGGCCCTCTCCATCACAGTCCTCCTATTTGTATCCCTGTCCGTCTTGCTGGCCGCACATTGGCCAAATTCCGCTGCCGAGTTCTTCCGCCTAGTTGCAGCTGCCGCATAGCGCGCCCTCGCATTTTCTGTCAATAACTATTTGATTTTGAACAATAAACTATTGGTTGTGTCAAGCAATTGAGGTCAGGAGTTCATTAAAGGGGTGGCATGAAGGGGCCTAGAATGCTCTGAATGCCTCCCGCTCGACTCCGCCCAGGGCATCACGCATGTTTTGGAAAGGTATGGTCACTGGGAGGCTTTCAGGACCTAAAACGAGGCCTCAATTATTTTCAAAATGACTGAAGGTCAGCTCCGAGAAGAGCGAAAGTTCTTCCAGGTCGGAGGACGGGCTGCGAGGAGGAAAGGTCTTGGCGCCGGTGCAGAAGAGATCCCCTGAAGCAGCCGAACATCTCGGTTGCGCTGGTGCAGATCTCTCGGCGCGGTTAAAGAACGGGTTGTACGACCACGAAATCGGAGAGATACAGATGCCTCATTTGTCGAAAAGAAGGATGCGGGGGGAGGCGCTTGCGCGGTTGCGATCCCTGCCGACTCCGGGCACGACCATCAAAGGCGAGAAGGGACGGCTGAGCAACGCGGGGATGAACAAGGAAGCAATCGGCTGTAGGACGGCGAAGGGGCAGGTAGTTCTTGCTATAGGTCTGCCTGCTTGTTAGGAGGCTTAATCAATTCAGTATATTAATCGTAGTTCCCTAGCTGTAAAAAAGGAGGAATTTTGATGAGAACATGGGGTGTTATTTTTCTAGGAGTCGCCTGCATGTCCATAGTGTTGGCAGGATGTGCCACGAACCGTAGCGTTCTAGACATTCCCGCTCCTACATCCGCAAGCGTTGCTCCGTCGAACGGCAAGCAGGTGTGCATTGCTGCCGTGACGGACAGGCGGGTGTTCGAGGAGAATCCCGGCCAACCGAGCACCCCCTCCCTGAGCCCCCGCGAAGCCCAGGACGCCGACACCCGACTTCGGGCCATCGGTCGCAAGCGCAATACGTTCGGCATGGCCCTCGGCGATATCGTCCTCAAGGAGGGAGCGACAGTGGAGTCTCTGATCCAGGCAGCCATTCGCCAGGCGTTCCTTGCAAAGGGATACGCGTTGGTAGAATGCGGCGGTGCGCCTCAATCCGGCGTGGTGAACGCGGACATCACGAAGTTCTGGTCCTGGCTCAATCCAGGCTTCGCGACTATCACGGTGAGCACCGAGATATCCACTGACCTCAACATTGTTTTTCCTGAAGGCAAGAAGCGGCTCATGGTTTCTGCCAGGGCCTCGGATGGTTATATGGCCGCCACGGAGAAAGCCTGGACGGAAATTTCCACGCAGGCTTTGCAAAACTACCAGACCGAGCTTGAAAAGCAGTTGCAATAGGGCATCGGCCGAATTATGACGCGCCTTCAGTCCTCCCACCCACTCCGTTGAGGTGGGGGGACAGAGGCGACGGCTTTGCCTGCGAACGGCGATGGCCGAGTGCATGGCTTAAAATGTTTAAGGGGAACGGCATGGGAAGGATCGCTCTTGTGACGGGAGGTAGTAAAGGCATCGGGGCGGCAATTGCGCTCAGCTTGGCGGCAGATGGCTTTGATATTTGGCTCAATTACAAGTCCTACGCCAAGGGCGCCGAGGATGTGCGCGACCAGGTGCTGTCGCTTGGTCGCAAATGCGAGCTACTACCCTTTGACGTGACCGACGCAATGGCCGTGGAGGCCACCCTGGACCCGCTACTGGAGCACGACGTGCCTTACGCCTTGGTGAACAACGCGGGGTTTGCACGAGACGGGTTGATGATGCTCGCCTCGCCGGAAGACTGGACCTCTGTGCTTTCCGTGCATCTCAACGGGTTCTTTAACGTCACCAAACCCGTGGTTTCGCGCATGCTGCGCCGCAGGGAGGGGCGAGTCGTGAACATCGCCTCCACCTCGGGACAGACCGGCGTGGCCGGGCAGACGAACTATTCCGCAGCGAAAGCCGGACTCATCGGGGCGACGCGCTCATTAGCCATGGAGGTGGCCAAACGCAACATTCTTGTGAACGCAGTGGCCCCCGGCTTCATCGACACAGCTATGCTCGACACACTCCCCAAGGGGGAACTGGCGGGGCGGATTCCCCTCGGACGTCTGGGCGCACCGGCGGAGGTGGCCGAAGTGGTTGCATTCCTGTGCTCGCCTGGGGCAAGCTACATCACCGGTCAGATCATCGCAGTCAACGGCGGGCTCTATACCTGAGAGTTTGGGAGTAAGAGATTTGACGCACGCTTATGAAGTGGCAATAACGGGCATTGGGCTGTTTTCTGTGCTCGGCAGGACGCCAGAGCATATAGCCAAGGCGCTCCGTCTCGGGCGTTCCGGCATCGTCGTTGATCCAGAGCGATCCGCTTTGGGCTTCGCAAGCCCGCTGACAGGCCTTCTGCCGCCAAGTTTGGATGATCCGCGGATAGGCCGAAAACAGCGCAAAACCATGCCAGATTTCGCCTTCCACGCGGCCGTAGCGGCCCTAGACGCGCTGGAGATGTGTGGCCTGGATACCTCCGACTGGCGTAACGACGAGAGTGGCCTTGTCTTCGGCTGCGACTCCAGCTGCCTCGCTGCCGTTGACCAGGTAAGCGTGCTACAGGAACGCGGGCGCACGGAACTCATCGGAAGTGGCGCGGTGTTCCGGTCCATGACCTCTTCGGTGACTATGAACCTGAACACCCTGTTGGGCACACGCGGGGCCTGCTGGACTATCAGTTCGGCCTGCTCCAGCGGCGGGCACGCGGTGGGGCAAGCCTTCGACCTCATTTCCTCCGGTCGTCAGGAGCGCGTGCTCTGCGGCGGCGCACAGGAGGTCAACTGGCAGTCCATGTGCGGCTTTGACGGCCTTGGAGCCTTCTCTTGCCGGGTAGACGAGCCTACTCGAGCCAGCCGCCCCTTTGATAAGGAGCGAGACGGCCTTGTGCCTAGCGGGGGTGCGGCGGCACTGGTGCTGGAACGCCTCGACATCGCCAAGGCGCGTGGGGCGCGCATCTGGGGCCGCGTTTGCGGCTACGGGTTTTCCTCGGACGGGGAGCACATCTCTGTGCCCAGCGTCAACGGACTCGCCCGAGCAGGTGCCAAGGCTATACGTCAGGCTGGACTGACCCCGGCGGACATCGACTACGTATGTGCTCATGCCACTTCCACCTCGGCCGGAGACGCCGCAGAGGCCGCGAATATCCTGTCGCTCTTCTCTGGATCCCGTCCAGCGGTCTCATCCATCAAATCCATGACTGGTCATGAGCTCTGGATGTCCGGGGCCAGCCAAGTGGCCTACTGCGCTCTTATGGCCAGCGAGTGCTTCACGGCACCCAACGCCAACTTGGAAAACCTGGACCCTGCAGCACAAGGGTTGAACGTTATCTCCGAGGCACTTGGACGCCCGCCACGCAACGTGGTCTGCAATGCAGCGGGGTTCGGTGGTACGAATTCCTGCCTGGTATTGAGGTTCTGATGCGCGCGGATGTGCTGGTGGTGGGCAGCGGTGTGGCGGGCATGACAGCATCAGTGCTAATGGCTGCAGCGGGTCGGTCAGTTATTCTCGTGGAGTCCCACCGGAGTCTAGCGCCTACCATCAGGGGATTCACGCGGGGCGGGCGGCACTTCGACACCGGCCTTCATTATCTGGGGGGACTTGGCGAAGGAGATCCGCTACGCACCTACTTCACGCACCTGGGCCTCATGCCAGAACTCAAACCCGTGGCCTATGACCCTGCCGGATTTGACGCTGTGCGCTTCGGTGACACAGGAGAGGAGTTTTTTATCCCCTCGGGGCGTGCCGCGCTGGATGACGCCCTAGCCCGGCGCTTCCCTAATGAACGCAGCGCCATAGCCGAATATCTAGATGCAGTGGAGCGTGTTTTCGACGCCTCGCCGTACCTCAATTTTTCTCTACCATATTCTTTGGATGCATCTCGGCATGGCGAGATAGGGAGCCTAGCTGCGCGGCTCTCCAAACTCACAAAAGACGAGCGACTCAAAACCATCTTGACATACCCTTGTCTACTATACGGTGTGGCGCCTGAGGAGGCCCCTTTCACCATTCATGCCCTGGTGGCCGGGTCGTATTACCGTTCGGTCCACTCACTAGAAGGCGGCGGAACTGCGCTAGTGCAGGCCTACCGTCGGCGCCTTGGCGATCTTGGGGTGGAGTTCGTCTGCCGAGCTGGTGTCCGCCGCATCTCCATCACACAGGAAGGCTTCGCGGGTGTTGAATTGAATGACGGGCGGAAGGTGCAAGCACGGACCTGCGTATGGGCTGCACACCCCGCTGCCATGGTGGACGCCGCCCCAGCAGGCAGCTTGCGTGAACCCTACCGGCAACGTGTTCTGGGTCTACAGTCCACGGGTTCGGCCTTAATGCTCTTTTGCGAAAGTGACTCCCCCCTTCCTGAGTTGTCGGGTCGTAATTTACTGCTGTGGCCCGGAGGCGGCTTTGCGGAAAAGCTCTCAGGACGGGTTCCCATGAAGGAAAATGCAGTTTTCCTATTTGCAGGGCAAGGGGGTGGAGAGGCCAGTCGTAGCGTCACGATCATCGCGTCGATGGACCCGACGCGTTTTGCCCCGTGGGTGGACACAAACACGGGGGCTCGGCCAACAGGCTACCGGCAAGAGAAACTCAGGTTGATGGATGCCCTTCTCATGGAGGCGGAGTCCCGCTGCCCCACCCTAGTTGGTCGGCTTACTCCTGTGGATGGAGCCACACCGCTAACTCTACGCGACTGGTGTCAGGCCCCCAACGGGGCCATGTACGGGGCCAAGCACAGCACTGAACAGTTTAATCCACAACCACTAACGAGGATACGCGGGCTGTTGCTTTGCGGCCAGAGCATAGTCGCCCCTGGGGTGCTCGGCGCGATGATCTCTGCCTATCTGTCCTGTGGTTTTCTACTGGGCCATGAAGTATTGCACCGCCAACTCCAGGATATAGCATGAGAAGAGTAGTGGTGACGGGTATCGGCGTGGTCTCGCCCTTGGGCATAGGCGTGGCGACCCTCATGGAAGGCTTAATGTCCAACCGCTCTGGCATTTCCAGGCTGGAGGCCCTAGAAGGTGTCCGCGGTCTGCGCCCCCGCCTGGGCGGCGTGGTAAAAGGCTGCGACGGCGCCCATATCCCGCGCAAGTATCGGCGATCTATGACGGCCATGTCCATTTTCGCCACGGTAGCCGCAAGCGAAGCCTTGGCCCAGGCGGACGTGGACCATGACCGGCTCTCCCACTCACGCACGGGCCTGTGCCTCGGTTCCACCCTGGGCAGCGCCTATGCCCTACAAGATTTTTTCGGCCACTACCTGCCCGCCACGAGCATTGAGGGAATTCGTTCCACGGAATTCTTCAAGATCATGAACCACACGTGCGCGGCCAACCTTACCCAGTATTTCGGCATCACTGGGCGTGTCATGGCGCCATCCGCCGCATGCAGCACCGGCTGCCAAGCCGTGGGTCTGGCAGCAGAGTGCATTGCCTCAGGCAAACAGGACCTTATGCTCTGCGGCGGCGCGGAGGAACTGCACCCGCTGACTGTGGGCACCTTCGACATTATCCAGGCGGCCTCTACCGCCTTCAACAACGACCCGGAGAGCACGCCCCGACCTTTTGATGACGCACGCGACGGCATCGTCTGTGCCGAGGGGGCGGGAATGCTTGTGCTGGAGTCGCTGGATTCCGCCAAGGCCAGGGGGAGCCAGATATTAGGCGAGATTGTCGGCTTCGCCTCAACGGCCGACCCAAGCAACCTAGCCAGCCCCTGTCCCCAGTCCATCGCTGCATGCATGCACTCCGCCCTGGATGACGCTGGCCTAAGTCCTGGGGACATTGATTATGTAAACGCACACGCCACGGGCACAGTGCTGGGCGACGCAGCAGAGGCCGAAGCCATCGGCGAGCTATTCGGAGCCCGGCCATCTGTTAGCAGCCTCAAGGGGCACCTGGGCCACACGATGGCCGCCAGCGGTGCCATCGAGCTTGTCGCCTGCTTAGAAATGATGCGGTTGGGAGTAATTGTCCCGACGCGCAATCTCGCCACTTCGACCTACGCTTGCTCACTACGCATGCCCTTGACGCTTGAGCGAGGACTCTTTAATGTTTTTCTGAAAAACAGCTTTGGATTAGGCGGCATAAACACAGCAATCGTGTTGAGAAGGTATGATGACCGAGATTGAAATTGTGGACAGGATTAATTTCGTTCTTGCGGAAGAGTTCGAGATTGATCCAGACAGAATGACACCCACCGCATTATTCAAAGATGATCTTGGCTTGGACAGCCTGGATGCTGTGGACATGGTTGTGGTTCTTGAGCAAGAATTCAAGTTTAAGATCACAAAGACAGAGGCTTACCAGGCCATACGCACGCTTGGAGACCTGCACGCGTTTGTGCTGGCCCGCCGGGCAGAGGCGTCCGGCGGCTGAGCGCCGCGCGCGTCATGTCGGAGCGACAAATGTGCCTTGCCTTGCGCCTCGCGGCATCTGTGGCGCTCTACGCGGGCACTTTTTTGTGGACGACAGTAGGCATGATGGCAGCCGGACCGGTTTACCTCTTCCTGCGTCTGATTCACCGCATGGGCCGAAGGGAGGCTGTGCGCAAGCTCATCTGGCTTTATGGCCGAGGGTGGGTGACGCTGGCGGGGATGTTCATGCCCATAAGACGGCATGATGGGAACGTAGCTTCCCCCTGTGTGCTGGTGGCAAACCATGCTTCGTTCTTTGATACATACTTCCTGGGCGCCCAGCCTCTTTGGAACGTATGCATGGCGCTCAAGGGGTGGCCCTTCCGCATTCCCTGCTACGTATGGTTCATGCGTGCGGCTGGCTACCTCAATCTCGACGAGCTTTCCCTTGAGGAGACCCTGGCTGCGGCCCAGGCAGAGTTGACGAATGGAGCCGCGTTACTGTTTTTTCCAGAGGGCACCCGCAGTAGAGACGGGCGGGTGGGCCGATTCCGAACGGGTGCTTTTCTCATTGCGCTGCAATCCGCTGTACCAGTGGTTCCTTTGTGTTTTTGGGGTACGCGCGGCCTGCTTCCACGCGGGTCTTGGCTCATTCGTCCCACACGCATAGCTGTACGCGCGCTTGCCCCTGTTCGCTCGGAGGATGTTCGGCACAGACCAGACGGTCATATCCTATTGGCAAGAAGAGCGCGCGGAATAATTTCCGTTGCCTTGGCTGAGATGGCTACGAATGGCGTTCCAAACAACACATTCAAAGAGGAGAGGACATGAAGGCGACCAAAAACCTGCTAGTGCTGATGGGCTTTTCTGTGCTCCTGCTGATGACGGCTTGCCGCACCACCCCGGTTCGAAACGTCAACCTTGCACCTATTCCCGCCGCTTCGGTGGGCAAGCCACTGACCATGGCCCAGGTGGAGAAGGCGATCATGCTGGCAGGTGCCGAACTCGGATGGACCTCCAGCGTCCAATCCCCGGGCGTAATCCTGGCCACCATCAGGCTTCGCGACCACTACGCCGCAGTCAACATCACGTATTCCACGGTCGACTACAGCATCAGCTACAAGGACAGCACCAACCTGAAGTATGATGGCAAGAGCATCCACTCCAACTACAACGGGTGGATCGAGAACCTTGATAAGGCCATCCGTCGCAATCTGGCGCGGGAAGCCTACGACAACAAATAGCCAGGAGAGCGGCAGAGGGAGCTATGCTTCCTCTGCCAACAAAATCACATGAAAGTATCGAATTTTTGGGGTCAGCCGTTCACCGACCAAGCCATCGAGGCGGCCAGGGCATCAGGCGGGCTGCTCACCATGGAGCTGGAGCTCAGCCGCGTGTGCAACTTACGTTGCGTCTACTGCTATGCTGAGTCTGGCCTACCCCTTGAGGACGAGCTGTCGTTCGATGAGGTCATGGACGCGGTGGATCAGGCCCGAGTCTTAGGCGCGCGCCGTATCATTGTGCTGGGCGGTGGTGAGCCAATGGCCTACCCACGTATCATGGACGTGCTTCGGGGAATCGCCGAGCGGGCGCTTGAGATCGAGCTTTTCACCAACGGCACGCTCCTCAGCCCGGAAATAGCGATGGAGCTCTATGGGCTTGGAGTGCATCCGATCATAAAATTCAATAGTATGAATCAGCAGGTCCAGGATGCCCTCGCCGGTTGCGTGGGAACCTTCGAGGCCATCCAGTTGGGCCTGAAGAATCTCAGGAGCGCAGGCTATCCCAACGGCCTCTCGCTTGGCGCACAAACCATTATATGCCGCCAGAACTTAACTGAACTCCCCACCATGTGGCGGCACCTGCGGGGCGAAGGCATCATCCCCTATTTCGAGACCATCACAGCGCAGGGGCGAGCCACCAGCCACACCGAACTTTTTGTGGAACCCCAGGAATTGCGGGCGTTGTTCGAGGAACTGGCGAGCATCGACGAGCGAGAGTACGGGCTCAGTTGGGTGGCTAAGCCGCCCGTTGCAGCCTTCACCTGCAAACGGCATCTATTCTCCTGCACTATCACAGCTGTGGGAGACGTCATCCCTTGCCCGGGCGTCAACCTGCCTTCTGGGAATATCCGCGTCAGTCCGCTGCGGGAGATCCTCTCCGCAAGCCCTGTATTTCAAGACCTGCGTGACATCCGGCGGCGAATCAAGGGCCGATGCGCAAGCTGCGAACTGAGCTCGGAATGCTACGGCTGCCGAGGCATGGCTTACCAAGCTTGCGGCGACTATCTTGCGTCCGACCCCTTATGTTGGCGCCCAAGTAGTGAGGAAGACGGCCGTGAGCCTGCCCGAAACTGCTGAGCACCTGGTGCCACATCGGAGCGCCATGCTTCTTGTCGACCGGCTTGTGCACGCCACTCCAGAGGCGGGCCACATTGAGGCGCGCCTGCAAGCCGATTGCATCGTTGTCGATGATGCTGGGTGCATCTCACCGCTGGCCTTCGTCGAGTTGGTGGCCCAGGGCGTGGCAGCGTTCAAGGGGTATGCTGTTCGCGAGGCGGGCCTGCCGCCTCCCGTTGGGATGCTGGTCGGGGTGCAGTCCTTCGAGGTGCTGGGCAGGGCCTGCGCCGGTGAGCTGCTAACCATCCGCGTGCGCACAGTGGGGGAATTCGGCGGCTTCACCGTCGTGGATGGGGAGGTCGACGGAGCGACCGGACTGGTGGCGCGGGCTCGCATCAAGCTGTTCACTCCCCCCGCAGGCGAGGATTCCTGACATGCGGCCAAGCTGGGCTTGCGCCGTGCTGCTGGCCTTGGCGCTGTGCGTTCTGCCTCTCGCGGGGGCAAGTGCCGCGCAGCCGCAGCCCGAGCTTGACGCGCTACTCGCTCGGCTGGCCGCGCAGGCACAGGACATCCAGAACATCCAGAGCCCCTTCGTTCAGCAAAAACGCCTTGCAGCGTTCAACGCGGTTCTTGTGTCCAAGGGCCGCTTCGCGTTCCAGCGACCGGGCAACTTGCGCTGGGAATACCTGGAGCCTTCGCGCTCGGGCTTTGTTCTGCGGGGCGGCCAGGGCTGGCAGTGGGACGCTCAGACCAGTCAGCGCCGTGCCTTCACCCTGTCCTCCTCACCGGACATGGAGGCCGTGGCGAGCCAAGTTATGGCCTGGACGGTCTTTGACCTCAAATGGCTGCGCAGCCGCTACGCGATCGCCGTGGCCCAGGCGGAGCCACTGACGCTCAAGCTTACGCCTACTGGCCAGGGCATCCGGCGTTTTCTGGACCACATGCTCGTGCAATTCCAGCCCGGTGGACGCGCGATACAGAGTATTGAACTGCGCGAAGTCGATGGCGACTGGACGCGGATCCTCTTCACCGAACCGCGGATCAACGGCTTGCTGGCCCCTGACGCCTTCACCGCCCCCCAATGAAGCTCATCGCCAGCGCCTTCCTCGCCCTGCATGAGCGCAAGGCAGCCCTGTTCGTCCTGGCCGCGACGCTGGTGGGGCTGTGCATGCTGCCGCTTGTGGGCCGCCCCCTGGCCATGGACATCCGCGTGATGCTCCCCGAAGGACCTGGAAAAAGCATCGCCCGTGACATGGGGCTGCTGGAGCGCTCTCCACTGGCTTCCAGTGTGTTTGTGGTGCTGCGTTCGGATGCGCACGATCCTGAGCTGCTGGCCCGCGCCGCAGACGATTACGCCGCAAAATTGGACGGCGATGACCTGCGCATTATTGATTCAAGCTCGGTGGACTTCGCCGGGGCTCTGCGACTGCTGGTGGAGCATGCGCCCCAGCTCATGGACGAAAAGGACTTGGCCTTGCTGGGAGCAAGGCTTACGCCAGAGGCGCTGCGCTCTGGACTGGGCAAGGCCCGCGCAGAGCTGACCTCGTTCCAGGGCATGGCAGTCAAGGATGTGATCCTGGCCGATCCACTCCGCCTGCGTGAGCTCCTGGCCGGGCGATACGCCCAGTTCGGCTCGCTCCAGCAGGGGCGCATGAGCGACGGGCGCCTAGAAGGGCGAGACGGAAAGAGCCTGCTACTGACGGCGCGCACCCAAGTGCCACTGACGGATTCTGAGGGCTCCGAGCGCATCGTGGCACGGGTTGAGGCAGCGGCCCGCACGTTGCCGCCGGGCGTCTCCGCCGACCTAGTGAGCGGGCACGCGCAGGCCGCAGCTAATGCTCAGGTCCTGCGCGCCGATCTGGCGCTCATCGGCGTCGTCACTCCGGCGTTTTTCGCGGTGTTGTTCTTCACGTTCATTCGCCGCGTCCGTGCCCTGGCACTCTACCTCACCCCTCTCGCAGCCCTAGCCGCAGCCTCCGGGGCCGCAGCATTTTTCGGGACTTCCATATCTGGTGTGGTGCTAGCCTTTGGCGGCGTCTTGCTCGGCATCGCTGAAGACTACGGTATGTATGTGTATTTCGCCCTTGCGAGCCAACCGGAACGCCCCGCTGAGGCTCTCGCCGAGATTTCGCGGCCGATGCTCGCAACAGCGGCCACCACCTGCGCAGGCTTCGCTGTGTTCCTCTGGTCCGATACGCCCGGTCAGAGGCAACTTGCTGTGTATTTTTTGTCCGGGCTGGCAATGTCAACGGTGTTTTCACTGTTAGTCCTTCCGCACGTCTTCGGTCGGCTACCGACCGCCGCGCCGCCCGGCCCCCGACGTCAGGAGCGCTGGCGCAGCCTACTTGGGGTTGGGCTGTGCGCTACGGTCCTTTGTGCCTGCGCGGCTGGGCTCGGCGGCCTGCACTTCGACGGGGATTTGCGCAACCTTGGGGTGACTCCCATCAAGCTTCGCCAAGCAGAGACGCGCCTAGCCGATGACTTCGGCGATGTGCGCCGCCGGGCGGTGGTGTTTGTATCCGGTGCGGACGAAGAGGATGTGCTACGCCGCAACGAACTGCTGTGGCGCGAGCTACGCCGTGAACTGCCTGAACTACTCGTCGTAAGCCTGGCTCCGCTGCTGCCTTCGGCGCAGACGCAGCGAGAACGGGCCCAGCTTTGGCGCGAATTCTGGGACGAAGGCCGCACGAGCACCGTTCAGACCGCGTTGGCGCGGGAAGCGGCTGCCCTGGGGTTCTCGCCTCGAGCCTTCGCAAGCGTAGAGGTCATTGTCGGCGGCAGTCCTGCACCGCTGGACTTCGCTGCCGCCAGCGCTTACGGACTGGGTGGTCCGCTGTCTTTTCTGCGCCAAAGCGGTCCCGGCGGAATGGTCTCCTACCTGACAGTCGTACCGGACAACAGAGAAGTGCTCAGCTTTTTCTCGCCCGAGCGGGAGGCAAAGTTCGGTGCGCGGCTGGTCTCCACCACGAACCTACGCCGCTCGCTGGAGTCCACGATGCGCTCGGAACTCCTGCTGTTACTTGGCGGCTCCACTCTGGCCGTGGGGGCCATACTGGCCGCGCTGTGCCGCAATGCCCGCCTTTGGCTAGCTGCGGCGGTGCCGCCCCTCTCCGGCCTATGCGCAGTAGTTGGCTGGCTAGGTTTAAGCGCAACGCCTTTGAATATTTTTCACGTCGCAGCGTTCCCGCTAGTCATCGGCATGGGCGTGGGCTTTGGTATTTTCCAGATCAGCAGCGGCAAAGTCCAGATGCCCCTCGCCACTGACAAGGCCATGCTCACCACTGGACTCTCCACCCTGGGCGGATTCGGAGCGCTCGCCCTGGCCAAGCATCCGGCCCTGCACTCCATGGGTCTGACCGTGCTCCTAGGAGTGGGCGTGGCCTTGGCTGCAGCGCTGCTCGTGTCGAATTGGCTTGTGGGGGAACGGGTATGCTGAGGCGGGCTGCGGCGCTCGCCGCTCTCGCATTGATGATTGGCTGCTCCGCAGCCAGGGGAACGGTTGTTGATCACACGCCGGATGTCTGGCACAGCTGGTGCGGTGAGGGGCCAGCGCTGCGGGAGCGCTTCGATTTCGTACTGGAGGCGCGGGGATTTCTGCTCTCCGCCACAGGATTCCTTGTGCTCGCCCCTCAGGAGCAGACTATAAATGCCGTGTTGCTCAATCCGATGGGAATCAAACTCATTACCCTGCGGATAACCCCGGATGAGGTGCGCTCGCTCCAGGACTCTTCACCCCTACCAGCCCGGCTCACCGAGCAGATCGGACTGGCGCTGCGCCGGGCGCTGCTGCTCGCCTGGCCCTGTCTTGTCAATGGCCCGACGGACGAAGACGCCTTTCGGCGGGCACTATCAAGCGGTGTGCGCTTGCAATGCGGTCCCGAGCAGAAACAGGTGTCCGCCCACGGGGGAGGGGCCGACTGGTCCGCCCAGGCCTGGCGGACGGATCTGCGTGTCGACCAGCCGCCGCGTGAGATCGTCGTGCGTGACGAGAGGTCTGGTTTCACGCTAAAACTGGTCCGCACGGAGGCGTATGATGAACACTAGACTGGAACGCGAACTGGTGGCCTGCGCCTCGCCCTTGGAGGCGCACGGACAGGAGTGGATGCGGCAGTATATCTTCGGGCCTGATTTCGTTGGTTTCGACGGGCACTTTCCGAATCGACCGGTGCTCCCGGCCCTGGTGCAACTCATGGCCGGATCGCACTGTGCGGTCGAGGCGTGCGGGGAGGATACGGCGCCGATCGGCGTGACGCGGGCGAAGTTCCTGCGCCCCGTTCAGCCCGGCCAACCCATAACCGTTCGGGTGCGGCTGACGAGCAAAGAATCTGCTTGGCTTGCCTTCGTTACCATCGACGTGCTCGGGGAAGCCGTGTCGACCTTCCAGTTGAGCCTGACACGCTAAAGAGGTGGCTATGCCGATTCCCACGTATTTCCCTCCTGCCTGCGGTGCCGCCTCCCCGCTCACGGCCACGGTGACACGACCAGTGCGCTTCGAAGAGGTGGACGCTCTGGGCATTGTCTGGCACGGGCGTTACGCCAGCTATTTCGAGGACGCCCGGGTGGCTCTGGGCGACAAATACGGCGTGGGTTACTTGGATATATACCACCGCAGTATTTCCGCGCCCATCAAACAAATGCGCGTGGATTACATGCTGCCCCTCACCTTCGGAGAGACGGTTACTGTGGAAGCTACCCTGCACTGGACCGAGGCTGCACGGCTCAACTATTCCTATATTATCCGCAACGGCCGAGGTGAGGTGGCCACAACCGGCTGCACGGTGCAGCTCTTTCTGGACCCCCAGGGGCAGCTTCAGGTGTGCCAGCCAGAGTTCATCGCCGACTTCATGACGCGTTGGAAGCGTGGGGAGCTCGCCAGGTGAGCCTCGTTCTGCTCGTGTCCGTGAACATCTGCCAGGACCCTTACCCGGTCTATCCGCTGGGCATGTCCGTGGTGGCCCGCGGGCTCGAAGATGCAGGCCACGAGGTCCGCCAGATGGACCTGCTGGCCGATGGCGGACCGGGAGCCGTGCTTGCGGCCGCGCGAGCCCTCAGGCCGGTCTGCGTCGGGCTATCGCTTCGCAATGTGGACAATGTGGATTCAGTATCTGGAGGTGGGGAATGCCAGTTCGACCCCGCCAAGAAACTGGCAGCCGGTCTGCGGGAAGCGGAAATTCCAGTGGTGATTGGTGGGGCTGGGTTCTCCTTGCTGCCTGAGATCATTCTGGGCCATTTGGACGCGGACTACGGCATAGTGGGTGAGGGGGAAGACCTGCTGCCGGAACTGGTGACGCGCCTCGAGGCTGGATTGAGTGCACCTCGGCTGATGCGCGCCAGTCGCAGGCGGCCCCAGCCAGGCCCGGCCAGGCGCGATGACAGGCTCGTGGCGTATTACCTGAAGTCCGGCGGCATACTGGGTGTGCAATCCAAGCGAGGGTGTGAGAACCGCTGCACATACTGCGCGTATCCGACGCTGGAGGGTGGCCGCTTGCGTCACCGGAATCCGGGTGACGTGGTCGAAGAGATGATCGCCCTAAAACGTGAGCACGGGGCGAGCCTGTTCTTTTTCACCGACGCGGTGTTTAACGACCGAGCAGGAAAGCACTTGGAGCTTGCGGAAGAACTGGTGCGCCGTGAGGCAGAACTGTCGTGGGCAGCTTACTTCCGCCCCAGCGACATGGCGCGCGACGACTTGCGCCTGCTCAAGCGATCCGGGCTGGCGGCTGTGGAGGCGGGCACGGACGCTGGGTGCGACGCCACGCTGGAGGCCCTGCGCAAGCCATTCACCTGGACGGACGTGCGCGCCTTCCATGAGCTATGCGTATCAGAACGGGTGCCCTGCGCCCACTTCGTCATCTTTGGAGGCCCAGGCGAGGATGAGACAACGCTACGCCAGGGAATAATAGAACTCAACGCCCTCCAGCACGCGGTAGTGTTCCCGTTTGCCGGAATTCGACTGCACCGTGGCACGCAGCTCTACGCGCGCGCCATGCGAGAGGGGGTGGTCCAGCGCGAGGATCCGTTGCTGCTGCCCACCTTCTATTTCGCTCCCGGCCTGGACCGCCAACTTCTCCACGCTGAGCTCTCCCGCGGATTCGCTGGCCGCCGCAACAGAATCTATCCGCCGCAGGCGGGGCAGGAGCGCATGCGCGTCATGCGCGGCTTCGGCTACAACGGGCTGCTCTGGGACACGCTCATCGACTTTGACCGGGATGAGGGTGCAGGCCTGCGCCGAAGCGTGAGGCGGGCATGCTAGCGGACCTGCTTGTGGCCGTGCCCGTTTACAACCACGCCGCCACCCTGCGCAGCGTTGCCGAGGGCGTGCTGGCCCAGGGCTGTGACGTGCTCGTGGTGGACGACGGCAGCACCGACGGCGTGGAGCAGGCCCTGGCCGGGCTTCCGGTGCTGTTGGTGAGGCACGAGCACAATCTGGGCAAGGGCCGGGCCATCCTCACGGCAGCGGCTGAGGCATCAAGGATCGGCAAGCGCTACCTGGCCACTATTGACGCCGACGGGCAGCACGACCCGGCGGATATCAACGTCATGGCGGCGGCCCGCGCCCTGGATGCTGTGGTCATCGGCGCGAGAGACTTCAGCGGCCCGAACATCCCAGGGAGTTCGCGATTCGGCAGGCGGTTCTCCAACTTCTGGATGCGCCTGCAGACGGGGCAACAGGTTGGAGACGTGCAGTGCGGCTTCCGCATCTACCCCGTGGCCATGTTTGAGGCCGTTCGCCCCTCGGAGCCTCGCTTCGCCTTCGAGGTGGAGGTGCTGGCAAAGGCCGCCTGGGCCGGGTTCGAACTGCGCAGCGTGGATATTTCCGTACACTACCCTCCGCCAGACGAACGCATCTCCCACTTCCACAAACTGCGGGACAACATCGCCATATCGCTGCTCAACACGCGGCTCACCGCGCGTACCTTCATGCCTGTGCCACACCGCCGCTTCGACGTGGACGCACAGGGACGCGTTACGGCCCTGCACCCGCTGCGGTCGCTGGAGATCCTGCTGCGCCATGACAACACCCCGGCCACGTTGGCCCTGTCCGCAGGACTGGGAATGCTCATCGGCAGCCTGCCGCTCATCGGGCTCACCAGCACGCTGATAATCCTCCTGGCTGGATATTTCCGACTCAGCCGCATCACCGGCCTGGCGGTGAACCAGCTGTGCATGCCGCCGGTGGTGCCTGCTCTATGCATTGAGGTCGGATACTGGCTTCGCCACGGACGCCTGCTCACGGACATCTCCTGGCAAACCTTGGGCTACGAGGCCCACTACCGGCTGCTGGAATGGGTCCTGGGCTCGCTGATCACTGCTCCGGTGCTGGCCCTGTGCATGGGGGGGGTGGTATATTTGCTGAGTTGGTGCGTGCGCGCCGGACTCAGGCGCGGCAAGGGAGGGGAGCGTGGAAACACCGCGTAGGCGCTGGGACAGCCGCAGCCTGGGCTCTCGCTTTGCGCACGGCATCTTCTACGCCGCCATCCGCCTGGGCGGTCGTTGGCCAGCGTATGCTTTGCTCTGCTTCGTGGTAACCTTCTACACTTGCCTGCCCCAGGTGCGTGCGCGCTCGGTCGCCTACCGCGAACTGCGCTTCGGGCCAAGCAAGTGGATTAAGACATGGCTGCGATGCTACGCGCTGCATATGAACTTCGCCCTGACCCTGGTGGACCGGGCAGTGTTTGGCATCCGCAAGCGGTTCGACATGCTGGCCGAATTGGGACATCCGCAGATTTTGCGCGACTTGGCAGCGCAAGGACGAGGGCTCATAGTGCTGACAGCGCACGTGGGCTGCTGGCAGCTCGGCATGTCCTCCCTGGGGGACGTGGATGTGCCAAAGGCCGTGGTTATGTTGCGCGACGAGGCGGATGTGGATAGGCAATATTTCGAGCACGCGGGCGGCAGGGCCCCTGATTTTTCCATTATTGACCCCAGGGGGCCGCTGGGCGGCATGCTGGAGATGCTCGACTTGCTGCGCCGGGGCGGAATGGTATGCATGATGGGCGACCGCGACTTCGGCGGAGCGCGGTCGCAGTTGGCCGCGCCCCTGATGGGGCGCACAGCTTGGCTGCCCGCAAGCGCCTACCACCTAGCCTCGGCTTCCGGCGCGCCCGTGGCTGTGGTGTTTTCCCGGCGCACTGGCCCTGGCAGAGGATACATCTGGGTCGCTGAGACGCTGGAAATCCCGCCCGGACTGGGACGTGAGACTTCAGCCTACACCCCGTATGCGCGGCGCTTCTCCGACGCGCTTTCGGTTTATGCCCAACGCTGGCCATTGCAGTTCTTCAATTTCTACGATCTCTGGACAGAACCGAGGTAAGCGTGACACTCAAAGACAAGATTAAGGCTATGCTCGTGACCGGGCTGAACTTGCCAGACGTGACCGAAGACGACATCGCCGACGATACCCCACTCTTCGGCGATGGACTCGGTCTGGACTCGCTGGACGCCGTGGAGGTCGTGGTGCTGGTGCAGCAGCGCTTCGGAGTGACCATCCGAGACATGGATGAGGGCCGCGTGGCTCTGCGCTCTGTGAACTCCCTGGCCGAGTTTATCGAAAGGAATTCCGCACAGTGATTCCCGCATCCCCCGTCGCGGTGACCGGAGTGGGCTGCGTCAGCGCTGCGGGAGCAGATTTCCCTGGCTGCCTGGATGCGCTCTTCTCAGACCGGGGTGATCCTGCGCCGCCAACACGTTTCTCCTGCCGCCAGCCGGTCATGTTGCCGGTGTTCGAAGTGCCCGAGGTGTGGAGCGCGCCCTATGCCAAAGACGGGCTCACCGCCTCCGCCGCGCTGCTGCTGTGCGCAGCTGACGAGGCGCTGCGCCGCGCCGGGCCGCAGTCCATCGCGGGAAAACGCGTGGGCGTGGTCATCGGCACCTCCACGGGGGCATCGCTGGATTTCCTGGATTGTTACCGTCGCTGGCGCTCCGGCGGCGAACCCGACCTTGCGGCCATCCGGCGCTATGGGCGCTCCAACCCAGCGGTGATGCTTGCGCGGCGGCTGGGCCTGAACGGCCCGGCCTTGACCCTGACGAATGCCTGCTCCTCCGGTACGGACGCCATCGGCCTGGGCGCGGCCTGGATACGACTGGGACTGTGTCATACAGTGTTGGCCGGCGGGACGGACGCCTTAAACGAGATATCTTACAACGGCTTCGCTCGGCTGATGGTGGCTAGCCCGGAGCCTTGTCGTCCCTTTGACCTGAAGCGCGCCGGGCTGAACCTGGGGGAAGGTGCGGCGGTGCTTGTTCTTGAGGCCGAGGGTGAAGCTCGCCGCGTGCAGGCCTGCGGCTACATACTAGGCTACGGAACTTGCTCTGACGCCCACCACCTGACGGCCCCGCACCCCGAGGCGCGTGGACTGCGCCGGGCGCTGCAAGACTGTCTGGATCACAGTGGCATCCAAGCCGGAGACGTGGGATTCGTCAATGTACACGGCACAGCCACAGCAACCAATGACGCGGTGGAAGGGCCACTTCTTGCGGAGATGCTGCCAGGCATCCCGGTTTCGGCGACCAAGGGTTTCACCGGACACGCCTTGGGAGCTGCTGGGGCCATAGAGGCGGCCTTCGTGCTGGGCTGCCTGGGCAGGGGTGAACTGCCGCCAAGCCGAGGATTCAGCGTGGTCGACCGTGCCGTGCAGGCCGAGCCGGTGCGCGAGCGAACTTGTGTCGACGCCCAGAATGCGATCTCTGTGTCGTTGGCCTTTGGCGGACTGAATGCGGCTTTGGCCCTTAGCCGAGGGGACTCGCCATGCGCCTGAGCATCCTCGGAACGGGATTGGTTGCGGATTTCGGCTCCATAGAAGAAATGGTGCGCCATGTCGAGGACGGCCTCCGCCCAGGGACGCTGCCTCGCGCCCCGGAGGCGGACACTTCACCATTGTCTGGGCACTATTCGCCGCGTGAGCTCAGGCGCATCGACCACTTCACGCGCATGTGTCTGTTGGCGGCGCACCGCGCCCTAGACGTGGCAGCCCTCGAGTCCGATGAGGACATGGCCATTGTGCTCGCTAGCGGCTACGGCCCGGCGCACACCACCTTCGACTACCTCGACTCCATTATCGAGTTTGGGGAGGCGGGGGCCTCTCCTCTGGCCTTCTCCCACTCTGTCCACAACATACCTGCGGCCACAGTTGCCATGCTGCTACACCTAACATGTCCTAGCATGAGCCTCTGCCAGGCCGACGGCCCCGTGTGGGCGGGCCTGACCGCCTCGTGGACCTGGCTTGCTGAAGGGCGTGCCCGGCGAGTATTGTTCATAGCTGCAGACGAGCGCACGCCCCTGCTGGAGGACGTTCTGAACCGCGTGCGGCCAGGTTTCCTTCCCTGCGAAGGCGCGGTGGCCTTCGTGCTGGGCGCGGGGGACAAGGCCGGATACGCGGTCCTGGAACTGGGGGTCGCACCGGAGCAGGACGCACGCGTGGTGGACCTGCGCTGCTCGTACGGGGCAAGCCCGGTGTCTGCGGCCTTTGATCTGGCTGTAGCCGTTGAGCTGGCCCAAAAAACGACCCAGCCTGTGCTCGTCCACGAGGGGGGGCGTGAGCCGCAAAACATGCTGGTGGAGCCGCAAGATGCGCCTTGAACTTAATAAACACGACGTGGCGGAGATACTTTCTAGCATGGCCCTGGCCAATATGGATTTCGCCCGGCGAATAGCCCTGGCGCCTAGGGGCTCCCTGCCCTTGGATCAGCCTCTTGTGGAAGTTTTGGACTCCCCCGCCGACTCGGATGGATTCTCCTCCGATGCGGCCCTTTTCTTCGGTCTGGAAGGCGAAGTGGACCTTCTGGTTGGGGAGCAGGCGAATCTTGCCTCCTGGAGCAATGTCCTTATGGAGGTGTGGGGGGAGCTTCCGATCAAACGCCTGACATTCTGCACCTCGGGAAGCACGGGCAGCCCTGTGGCGGTAACCCACGATCTGACGCTTCTGGCACAGGAGGTGCGCACCCTGGCCCGAGCCCTGGCCGGGGCGCGGCGGGTTGTGGCCCATGTGCCCCGGCACCACATCTATGGTTTTCTGTTCGCCGTCATGTTGCCCAAGGCGCTAGGCGTTCCCTGTAGTTGGCGCAATCCCATGCCCGCTCCCGGCCTGACCGCAAGCTTCGAGCCTGGCGATCTCGTCATCGCCCATCCCCTGTTCTGGCGGACGCTGGCTGAGGGCGGGCTACCTTTTAGGCACAACGTGCGCGGCACCACCTCCACAGGACCCTGTCCAGCGGAACTGTCGCACACCCTGAAAGCGCTCGGGCTGGAGCGGCTCTCGGAAATCTATGGCTCGTCTGAAACCAGTGGCATTGGCATCCGGCATGTAGCGGAGACCCCCTACGAGCTCATGTCGCACTGGAATAGGCTCAAAAATGGCCGTTTGAGTCGCAGGCATCCCAGAACCGGGCGCCGCCTTGCTTACATACCGCAGGATGAGCTCGTTTGGGATGGAGAGCGCAGCTTCCGCCCGACCGGGAGAAAGGACAAGGCCGTCCAGGTGGCTGGAGTCAATGTTATTCCGAAACGCGTGAGTCAGATACTCTTGGAGCATCCCGGCGTGCTTGACTGTGCGGTTCGCCTTATGCGGCCTGATGAGGGCGTCCGTCTAAAAGCCGCCGTAGTTGTTAACCCCACAATGCTCCCGTTGGGGCACGGAGAGCGCGACTTGCATCAGTGGCTGCGGGCTCGTCTGACTAGGTACGAAATGCCTGGCAGCGTGCGCTTCGTGACCAAACTGCCTGTGAATTCTCTGGGTAAGCTTCAAGACTGGGATTAGTCAGTTCTGGTGAGATGCTCGCTCCGTGATGGCTTTGGCGTAATCTCGGGCGAATTCGTTTAGAACTTTGTCCAAAGCGTTCTTGGTGGACTGCTGCACGGCATTCTTCATGGCGAAGCCTCCACCCCAGTACATCTTGCCGCACTCCTTGAGTCCCGTGGCAGCGTAGCGCCTGGACAGAATCTGCTCACCTTCGCGAGTAACAGTGAAAGTCAACTCCAGTTGTGCCTGACAATTAGTAAAAACGAAACGCTCAGCCTCGATGGTGAGCAAGTCCTGCGCGGGGCATCTAGGCCCCGAGACCTTAGACAGCTCCCCAAAAGAGCGTCGAAGCTCACCATGCTGTAGCGTGGCATCGAGCACCTTGCCCAGTTCCACTTCCCACTCGGTGATGTGGTAGCCGCCCATGAATGTCGTGAATGCATAATAGTGGTTCTGGGTGGGATAGGGCAAGAAATAGCAAGAAATGCTCCCAGGGTGCGTCATTCCGATAAATGTCTTGTTATTGTTCAGATATTGACGATAATCGTTGCTAGTGTTTACCGAACATGCAGACAACATTGCTGTCAGCGCCACCAGAGCGAATAGCGCGCACAAGCAAAAATGGTGTCGAAATTTATATCCGGCCATGATGAACTCCCGATCCTTTTAATCTTTTCTCATCTGGCTGGAACACAGTCAACTGGCACCGTGTTGATCCAACATTCACTGGGAAAAAGCAAACGGCTGGATCCTTGACGGTGTCACCAAAGGAAAGCCCCGCCCCACACCTGACTAAGGCATGGCGGCGGGGCATGTATCCCACACACGTATGCTAGGGTCACGTCCTTGATTTTCGTCGACACGAGCGTCGCCTGGGATCTGTGGTTCTGTGCAGCTTCTGCCCAGCTTACGTGCCTGCCCTTTTTCGGACTAGTGTCACGTCCGCGAAGAAAGTCCATACTTCTGGCAAGGCAGAAGTCACGTGGGTCCAGTGCACGCGCCAAGACGGCGCGGAGCGCTCCACCTCGTCGTCAGTGGCAATATACGGCGCGCAGTCACGCGGTCAAGGTCGCGCCCTGCGCTTCCTATGGCCGCGTGACCAGGCGCGCCGTGACGGGCATCTGTGCGACGGCGAGGGGGAGCGGCAACTTCGCTCTGGCTCCGGGGTGCTGTGGTTCTGCATGCAACGCCGCTCAAGCAGGCAGCGCCCGCGTGTCTACACCATTGACGACAACGCAGATTTGGCTAACACTTACAGGACTTCCGTGAAGGATTTCATGCCGCGCGGACGCCAACGCAGCCACGGTCACCGGCGCGTAGATACCCACGTCCAAACTTGCAGGCGAGGGTGCCTTGTCGTGGTATCAGCTTGCACTATGTTGAGAGGGGGGGAAGGTGCGTATTGAATTTGTTGAAATAGCAAACTTCCGAAAGCTGCTTTCAACGAGGGTTGGCCTGTCGCCGGAAAAGACCGTATTTGTTGGTGCAAATAACAGCGGAAAAACTTCAGCGATTACAGCATTGCGATATTTTCTTGCCGACCGCGAGCGCCCCAGATTCTGCCTCAACGACTTTACGCTTGCCCATTGGCCGGCAATCAACGCGATGGGGGCTTCTTGGGAAGCGGCGCATGCCGCGAATGAAGAGCCACCTGCTCCCGAATGGGACGACGTTGTGCCATTCCTTGATGTCTGGCTCCAGGTTGCCGTGGACGAAGTGCATTATGTCCAAAGGATCCTTCCCACCCTCGATTGGGATGGAGGACGCCTCGGCGTGCGGATGCGCCTGGAGCCGAAGGATGCCCTGCAGCTACAGAAGGAATATGTGACCGCGCGTGTGCAAGCGCTGGCGCTGCAGGCGGCCGGTGCCGCTCTGGCCGCAGAGCAAGGCAAGGCTGCTGCGAACTTTCAAGTGGCCATTTGGCCGCAGGATCTTGTCGAGTTCCTGCAACGCAAGTTGACGACTTCCTTCACGGTCAGGGCCTACGTGCTCGATCCCGCCGCCTGCGTCGATCCGGAGCATGGCAAGGCCAAGCAGCAGACGCTCAATGGGAGCGACCCCATTGACGGCAACCCATTTAGCGGGCTCATCCGCATCGACGAGATTAGTGCTCAACGCGGTTTCGGCATGCCCGGTGAGGACAACGACGAGGACGCCACCAGCACCGTCAGCGGATCGCGGAAGCTGTCAACCCAACTCCGCCAGTACTACGCTCGTCATCTCGACCCCTACGAGAACCCGGAGGCAGAAGACTTTGTTGCGCTCGAGGCGATCGAGGAAGCTCAAAGAGCCTTCAACTTACGGCTAAACGTTGGTTTCAAGAACCCGCTCAAGGAGATGCACACGCTCGGCTATCCGGGAGTCACGGATCCGAAGTTGAACATTTCGACACGGCTACGCCCCGTTGATGGATTGAACCACGATGCGGCTGTGCAGTTCGTCGTGCCGGTCAATGATGGCGAAGACACCTCCGACCTGTATCTTCCGGAGGACTCCAACGGGTTGGGCTACCAGAACCTCATTTCCATGGTTTTTCGCCTCATGGCTTTCCGCGACAGTTGGATGCGGGTTGGCAAGGCCAAGCACAAGGCTGCCGACGACACGATCATTCCCCCCTTGCATTTAGTGCTGATCGAAGAGCCAGAGGTGCACCTTCACACCCAAGTCCAGCAGGTTTTCATCCGCCAGGCGCACAAGATTTTACGCAACCACCCTGACCTCGGTATGAGCCCGAATTTTGTGACGCAGATGGTGGTCAGTGACCTTCCCCCCGTTTAGTATCCCAGCTATAAGTTTGTGACTCCGGCAAAGGAGACCACGAACATGAGGAAGAGCAGGTTTACGGAAGAGCAGATCATCGGGCTGCTAAAGCAGGCTGAGGCCGGGCGTCCGGTGGCGG
>JAHJLB010000021.1 GCA_018822105.1 Pseudomonadota bacterium | reverse complement strand
CCGCCACCGGACGCCCGGCCTCAGCCTGCTTTAGCAGCCCGATGATCTGCTCTTCCGTAAACCTGCTCTTCCTCATGTTCGTGGTCTCCTTTGCCGGAGTCACAAACTTATAGCTGGGATACTAAACGGGGGGAAGGTCATTCGTACCTCCCCTATGTGCGATCCAGGAACGGAAGCACGTTGCGGCGGCCGTTAAAGCCTCGCCCGGCGGCCAAGGCATCACGCCAAGGGATATGCCAAGCTCCCCGGCAGCGGCCATCAGTGCGAAGCGTCCACACACACGGCGCACTTGTCCGTCTGCACCCTCAGGGCAGTTGTCCACCTCAAAGGTGCGCATGATCTTTTGCGTCTGCAGGGTGATATTATCACGGTCAGCTACCACGGCCTGCAGGAAGGCCCTGAGCGGTGTCCCGTAGAAGTTATCGGAAGCCTCTTTCAACTGACGGGCGAAAAGGTCTGCGCTCGCCCTACCGTGCAGTTTTTCAAAGAGCCCATGCCCAGCCCCTGCATCTGCAATAATATCCACCACCCGGACGGTCTGCCCAGCCTTAACCCGCCCCTTGCCGTCCTCAGCTACTTTGTCCGCAAGAGTAACCTCACCAGATGAAAGGTAGAGCAAACGCCATGTATGCGGCTTACGTGCCTGACCGTCGCGTCTAGCGCGCCCCTTGCCCTGGCCATTCGCCAGCATGTAAGCCACCTCGGAAACTACCCTGCTTCCAGCCTGGCCCATTTCATCAAGGCACAATAGCGCGTCGCAATGAGCCGCCGCTATGCCCTCAAGACCGTTGTCTGTGGCTCTCCATTGCTTGATGAAACCATTTGGTCCACCGCCGCACACAGATCCGGCCACACGTAGCGCTGTTGTCTTGCCCAGTGAAGAACCACCTACAAAGTGCAGCCCTCCAGATTCTTGGTTCAAGGGCTCCAAGAGCGGGGCGGCCAGGGCAGCACACACTGCCAGCACAAGGCGGGAATTGCCACCACAGGCGCGGCCCACGTGCTCCCGCCATTCTTCAAGACTTCCTTTCTGGCGGAATGGATTTTCAGTCGGGATACCCTGCGGCACGATCAATTCCCCGGCCTGTTCCCCGTACACGGTATCGGCCAGCACGAAGGCATTGCCATACCAGCCTATGCGGTCAACGCACCGGGCAAAGCTGTCCACTTTGGCCGTGCTAAAGTAAAGGTCCAGGCGTTGTTTCCCCTTCAAGCCAGGTGCGATGCGCAACCCCATTGCCAGCAACTCCGAGCGGTAGCCATCACCATTGCCAGACATAAGCCGTGCAGGCATGGCCCAACGGTGCGCTTGGCCTTCGGGGTCCAGCACCTCCAAAAGACGGCCCCATTCCATGCTATCCGCATCCCGAGTTTCGGCCAGGATACGAAGTGGCGAGCAGACCCAATAAAACTCCGGGTTGCCGTCTTTGTCCTCTTCCATGATGTACACACCGGAGTCACGGAGAGAAAATGGATTACCCAGTCCGGCCTCTGCATTCTTTCCGTTCTTAATAGGCGCAGGCGAGGCCACGGGCTTTGAAGCCGCCGCCAGTTGCACCCTCACCACGTCCAGGCCCTCGGCTTGGTGCAGGTCGTTGAAGTCCGTCCGCCCGGTAGCTTCTTTGAAGCTCGGCACAGCCAGGGTTGCGCCCACGGCCCGCGCAGCCGCAGTCGCCTTGCTCAAGCCAGGGTTGCCTTCCGTGGCGTGGTCATCATCGGCGCACAGGATAATCTCTCGCTCCGGGTAGGTCTGGCGAGCGTGGGCCGCCACATGCTCAAGGTTCCCGGCATTGAATGCGCAGAAGACAGTTTGTCCCGTGGCTTCATGTATACTCAGGCCAGTTGCCACACCCTCGCAAATGCAAAGACGCCCGGCGTTGCCTTCGATTGAAAAGAAGCCACCTCGGGTGCGTCCGCCAGTGAGGAACAGTTTGCCGCCGTCCGCAGCGATAAATTGCAGGGACACAGCTTGACCGTCCGAACCCAGCACAGGCACGACCAGCCGCCCGTCATTGCCTCTCCTAAGGCCAGGGCAGGGCTTTACGCCTTTACGGTCAAGGTAGGGGTGCGCCGCGCAAGGTGAGGTGTTTGTGATGATGCGCCGGGCCTTGTCTGCGGCCTCTGCGTGGCGCTTGGCCTCTTCCTCTTGCCTAGCGTGGCGTTCCGCCTCAATTCGTGCCTGTAGCGCATGGCGCTCGACTTTGGTTAAGGTGCGCTCTTCCTTGGCTGTCCATGCGGATTCCTCCCCTGTGCGCCAGTTCTGCCACCAGCCAGATGCCGGGGCGTCCAGGTGAAGCACATAGGCCCCGTCACGGCTTTTCGGTTTTCCTTCTACCGGGCAGCGGTGAAGCTGTCCGTCTGCCAGGATGTTGTCAGGACGCAGGCCAGCCGCTTCAATGACGGCACGGAAAGTGTTCATGTCATCTGTCATTCCGCACCCCCCAGGTTGACGCACGGAAGAGGCAGGGGTACAAATAAGCTGTCTGAGCACAATGTCCCCCGCCCCCGATGCCTTGCCAGGCCGAAGGGGCTTTTTCTTTGCTTCATGGCACCTACCCTCTCCCCCACGTACGTTAGGAGCGTCCTGGGCGCAAAAATGGCCCCTGGGCCGGACTCTCTGCGCTGCTCCTGTGCCTGTTCCCTGCGCTCTTCCCGGTATTCGGCAGACACATGGCGCTTGCCAACCCGATGCGGCCACAACGGACATTCCGCTTGTGCCTCGGAGAATGGTTTGAACGCGGTGCAGGTGAGCACGGCCTCAAAGATCCCAGCACATTCGATGCAGCGGGCGCGAATGGACCGCAACGGACTTAGCCTAGTTCCAGGCATCACCTGTCGGCAAAATGCGCGGATTGCAGTACGTGGAGTAAGGCGCTTTGCTTTGAACTTAGGGGTAGAGTTTTGTGCTGTGCGCATGATGGCTACCCGTCCGCCTTGGCCTGTCCACCACGGGAGCGCATCCAGGCTATGAAGGGTGCGCGGAGATATCCCACCTTCTTGCCAAGGGTAATCCTGCCTCCTGGACCTTGGCCCAAACAGTCCAGGTTCGCCAAACGGCCTACACTGATCAGGCCGCCAAGAAGTCTGGGCACTTCACAGCGTGAAATTACTGGAGGGAGGGTGAGTTCAAGTTCGGCATAGAGATCTGAAGGGATCATTTTGGCTCCTTCGGCCCGGGTGATCCTGCGGACATTCCGCATGGACTTCACCTGTGAACCTAAGGAACCACTCTGGACCGCCCAAGTACTTGGGCTGCAAGAGAAAAAACCTTGGGCGGACCTTGGGCAAAACCTAGGGCGACCTTGGGCAAATGCTACTTTTTCTTTCCGCGGAGCCTCCGCCCCCGTGAGTTTTGTGCAGGCCATGACACGGTTGCGTCAGGGCTTGCAGGAAGGAGTTTTCCGAGTGCGGAGTCAGACAGTTTGGGAAACTGTTCGACCACCTTGGCTGCCAGAACTTTCATGTCTGTGACGCCTTCCGCCCGAAGCTGTTCAATTAATCCCTGGGGGGTAGTGACGTCCTGATTGCCCACCTTACCCACAGAGGCTTTGTTTGCCTCTCGTAAGCGCTCCCCATATTCTGCATGTACAGGTGTATTGCTAATCTTGTCTGTATTGTCACATTGAACTTCGGACCGTTCATGATCTTCCGAGTGTATCGGTCTATTCAAAAAAAATCTGTTTTCATCCTGTTCCTCTACGTGTTCAACATCATCCATTTTAAAAACGACGTCATTCCATTTCGATACTGGCCAATTACTTAATTTCATATCTGGCCAATCCACTTTTGAAGTGCAAACAAAGACTGTTTTGTTGTCACTAGAAATCTGAGTTTCCAAAAGTAGATACGGCTGTATTACACCGTTGCATATACGAAAAGAAAATTCATATTCCATAAGGCCAGACCATCGTTGTTTTAGGTCAACGGCGCTGATAATTCTAGAAAAGCGAACACAATCTCCCTCCATGGTGAAGTCCTCCATCCAATTTCCCTGGTGGGATTAGGCTTGGTCCCTAAGGTCGCGGCTTTTCGGCACCGGGGATCAGCCGGAACCTAGGCCCTGAGAGTTGAACAGCTACAACCACTCCGGACAAGGCCTTGTATTCATATTCTGATGATCTACACCCGATTGAATTCAGTAACATGATACAAACTATGATTGACTTAGACCAGAGTTCTTTCACTCTCCTTCATCGGCAAAGTGGGGAGAGGATGGGGAGAGAAATATAATTTGGCACAAAAAAAGCTTTCCAGTGGAAGCTGTCTTCCGTCTGAAAAGCTTTACTACTCTAGTGGTACCGGGAGGGGGAATCGAACCCCCAAGGCGTTGCCACCGGTGGATTTTGAGTCCACTGCGTCTACCAATTCCGCCATCCCGGCACGGGAGTGGATTTCATAGGAGAACCCACCCCCGGTGTCAAGACGCCAGGCTTGCCAGGGCGCGGCCCGCGTGCTAGCCCTGCCCCTCTGGAACTGTTCCGCCCCAAGGAGTCGCCATGGTCCTGCCCACCGGTTCGCTGGTCAACGCCGCCGCCATCATCCTCGGCAGCCTGCTCGGCATGGCCCTGCACGGGCGCCTGGCCGAGCGCTTCCGGCGCATCGTCTTCCAGGGGCTGGGCCTGTGCGTGCTGCTCATCGGCCTGCAGATGGCCCTCACCGCGAAAAATCCGCTCATCCTCATCTTCAGCATCCTTCTGGGCGGGCTTTTGGGCGAGGGCCTGCGCCTGGATCAGGCCTTCGAATCCCTTGGCGAGCGCGCCAAGGCCGTCCTGCGCTCGCGCAACCCGGACTTCACCGAGGGGATCATCACCGCCACGCTCATCTTCTGCATCGGAGCCATGGCCATCGTGGGCTCCTTTGACGAGGGCATCCGGGGCGACGCCACAGTGCTCTACACCAAGAGCATCCTGGACGGCTTCGCCTCCATGGCCCTGGCCGCCACCTACGGCTCCGGCGTGCTCTTCTCCTTCGTGCCGGTGCTTCTCTACCAGGGCGGGCTCACCCTGTTCGCAGGCCTGTTCCAGGAGCATTTTTCGCCGCTGGTCATCAGCCAGCTCACCGCAACCGGCGGGCTGCTCATCCTCGGCATCGGCCTGACCCTGCTGGACATCAAGCGCATCAACCTTTCCAACCTGCTGCCCTCCCTGCTGGTGGCTGTGGTCCTCAGCCTTGTCTTTGGCTAGAAACAGCTTGTGCCCTGTTGCTAACGACACTAGAATGCGGATGAATTACCAAAGCTCTTGACCGGCCAGATGGAAGGCCGTAGGAATTTACTGTACGCTCTGGGCTCATAACCAGTCCTCAGCGCGACCGCTTCAGAACCCGACATGCGCCAGGCCTTGCCACACGGCACCTTCGCCTGGACATGATCACGCTCAAGGAGACCCTCCGCATGGATGTGGAACTGGCAAAACCCTTCGTCAAAGCCGCCATGGACGTCATCGGCACCATGGCCTTCATCACCCCGCGGCCAGGCAAGCCCTTTGTGAAGAAGAACTCCATGGCCACCGGCGACGTCACCGGGCTGGTGGGCCTCACCGGCGACGGCAAACGCGGCAGCGTGTCCATCTCCTTCACCAAGGCCTGCGCCGTGGCCATGGTCAAGAACATGCTGGGCGACGACATCCAGGACATCATCCAGGACGTGAAGGACGCCGTAGGCGAGATCACCAACATGATCTCCGGCCAGGCCCGGGCAGGGCTCTCCGAAAAGGGCCTCGTGTTCGCAGGCTCCACTCCCACGGTCATCATGGGCGACAACCACAGCATCACGCACATGGCCAAGTCCCCCATCATGGCCATCCCCTTTGAAACAGACGCCGGCGCCTTTACCATCGAGTTCTGCTTCGAATAACCAGGACGGCGACTCTGCTCGATTCGAGTCCTAGCGCAGGGGGGACGCATGGGTAAGCTGGACGGTTTCCATCACAAGGACTTTCTCGAACAGGTCACCACCCTCAACGAGATTGCGGGCAGCAAGGATTCAGACGCCCTGCCCGGCCTGCTGGAGCTCCTCGAAAAGCCCACGGGCGACACCGGCGTGGACTACATGGTGGTCAACACCTTGAACGCCGTGCTCGGGGCCAACGAGGACGTGGTCGCCCGGGGCCTGCGCAGCCGGAACGGGGCCTTCCGCACCCTCTGCATCCGCGCCGCCGGAGAATACGCCTTTCCGGAGGCCGCCGAACCCCTGGCCGAGATGGCCGAGGCGGAGACCGACCCGGACATCCTGGTGGAGATCCTGGCCGCCCTGGCCAAGATCCGCCCCGTGGACGGGGCCGGCGTTTTCCGCGCCTTCCTGGGCCACGACGACCCCATGCTGGCGGCCCTGGCCATGGAGATGGCCGGAGCCTACGCCGACCCCCACGCCGTCGTCTTCCTCAAGGCCGCAGTGGAGGCCACGGATGAGGAGCGCACCTACGAGCAGTGCGACATCACCACCTGGAAGGCCATCGACGCCCTGGCCAGCATGGCCACCCCGGAGACCCTTGAGTTCCTGGCCGCCAACGTGCACCACATCAACCCCACGGCCCGGAGGCTCATCACCGACGCCCTGGTGCGCGTCGGCGAGCCCGTCATCCCCCACCTGGAGCGGCATTACAGCCAGGGCAATGTGGACCAGCGCATCCTGGCCTGCAACATCGTGGGCTTCATCGGCTCGCGCAAGGGCGCGGACGCCCTGGTGCAGGGCTTTGACAAGGGCAATTTCACCGACCCCAACGTGCGCTACGCCGCCTATGAGGCCCTCGGGCGCATCGGCACCCTGAAGGGCCTGGTCTGCCTGGTGGACGGCCTCTCGGAAAACGACGAGCTCATCCTCATGGCCGTGGTCACGGGCCTGGAGCGCCACGCCGCGCCCGGCATCCTCAAGACCGTCTCCGACTGCATCGCCGTGGGCGACGAGCGCAGCGCCCGCATCGCCCACGCAGTCATCGCCTCGCGCGCCCTGCGCCTGTTCCAGGAGCTCTACCAAAACGAGACCGTGGGCGCCGCGCTCATAAGGGCGCTGAAGAAGTCCCAGGACGCCGACATCCTGGCCGACTTCGCCGCCCGCTTGCAGGACATCGGCTCCGAGCGCGCCAAGGCCGACGCCGCCGACCTGCCCACGGTCCAGGCCGCCACGCGCAAGGCCCTGGCCGTGGACGACTCCAAGTCCATGCTGGCGCTGTACCGCAGCATCCTCACCGGACTGGGCTTCGAGGCGCTCATGGCCGCCAACGGCCAGGAGGCCTATGCCTTTGTGGAGGCCGGGGAGTTTGTGGACATCGTCATCACCGACATGAACATGCCCGTCATGGACGGCATGGAACTGGTGGGCAAGCTGCGCGGCGCCCTCGGCTACGAGGAGGTGCCCATCCTCATGGTCACCACCGAGTCGGAAGGCTCCCAGCGCAGCATGGCCACCAAGACCGGAGTCACCTCGTTTCTGACCAAGCCCTTCAAGCCCGACGCACTCAAGGCCAAGATCCTGGAGATGCTGGGCGGCTAGCCGCGGAGAGCAGGAACGCCACGCCCAGGGCCACCACCCGGCCATCATAGAGCATCCCCACATGGCTCACCGGGGGAGAGCATCGCTCCACCCAGCCTTGGGCCTGGATTTCCGGGCGCAGCCACACCCCGGAGAGCGGCAGGACCATGTTGTCCAGGGGGGTGTACAGGCTGAGCCTGGGTGCCCAGGGCCCAAGCCCGTCCACGGCGTCCGCGCCGTTCACCTGCCGAACCACCTCGCCGTCCGGGGCCAGCCCGCGAGCCAGCCGCCCCAGGGCGAAACGCCTGGCCAGCACGCTGCCGCCGTGCGGCGCGCAGATGGCCAGCACCCCGGCGACCCGGCCGCGCAGTCGGGCGTCGGCCAGGGCCGCCCGCGTGACCATGCCGCCCAGGCTGTGCCCCACCAGCAGCACAGTGCCCGTGGGCGAGGTGTCCGCGGCCTTGAGCGCGGCCTCGACCAGCCCCTCGACAATGGCCCCGAAGGGCCGGAAAAAGCTCGCATAGGAATAGGCGCGCACATCCTTGAACCCGGCCCGGGCCAGCCGCCGCCGGTACAGGAACCAGGCCGAGGCGTTGTGGTACAGCCCGTGGGTCAGGACCACCGGGGGCAGGTCGCCGGGGGCGGAGACAGGGGGCGGGCGCTGCGGCAGCCAGCCCAGGGGGTAGGCCAGGACGACCAGGCCGATGCTCCAGGCCGAGTTCCAGGCCGCCTGGGCCAGGGGCCCAAGCAGCCTGCCGCCGCACAGGGCGCGCGCGCGCGGCAGCAGCCCAGCACGGGCGTTTTCGATCAGGTACAGCGCATAGGACAACAGGGGCACGCCACAGGCGAGGATGACAAAGACAAGGATGATGGAGACAAGGGGCATGCTCATGTGCGCTCCCGGCCAGGGCTTGCCTGTCTGGCCTGGGACCGTGTAGCATGGCCGAAACGACCTGTCATCACGAGGGAATCATGGAACTGCCCCAGGCACCAGACGCCGCAAGCGTCGAAGACTTCTTCCGCATCGACATCCGCGTGGGCACCGTGCTGCGCGCCGAGAGCTTCCCGGAGGCCAGAAAGCCGGCCTACAGGCTCTGGGTCGACTTCGGCCCCTTGGGCGTGCGCCAGTCCAGCGCGCAGATCACCGCCCTGTACCGGCCCGAGGACCTGGTGGGCCGTCAGGTGGTGGCGGTGGTGAACTTTCCCCCGCGCAAGGTGGCCGGATTCCGCTCCGAGGTGCTCCTGCTCGGCGCGCCCACGCAAGGCGGGGCCATCACCCTTTTGGCCCCGGACGCCTACGCCCCAGACGGCGAGCGCGTGCACTAGCCATGCGCGCCCTCACCCCCGACAACGCCCCCGTCCTCTGCCTGGACATCGGCTCCGGCACCCAGGACGTGCTGCTCTACTTCCCGGACCGGGAGGTGGAGAACTGCCCCAAGCTCGTGCTTCCGGCCCCGGCCCTGGTGCTCGCCAGGCGCATCCGCGAACTCACGGCCCAGGGCAAGGCCCTGCACCTTTACGGCCAGAACATGGGCGGCGGCTTCGGGGGCGCTGTGCGCGCCCATCTGGCGGCCGGGCTTCCGGTGTCCTGCACCGAGTCCGCGGCCTACTCCCTGGCCGACGACCTGGACGCCCTGCGCGCCAAGGGGCATGTCATCACCCCGGACTGTCCGGACGGCGCGGCGGCCCTTTTCTGCGCGGACTACGACCCGGCCTTCTGGGCGGCGGCCCTGGACGCCCTGGGCCTGCCCCGGCCCGGCCTGGTGGCGGCCTGCGCGCAGGACCACGGCTTCCATCCCGGACAAAGCAATCGGCTGGGCCGCTTCCGCCTCTGGGAGCGTCTGCTGGTGGAGGCCGGCGGCCAGCCGGAAAGCCTGCTCTATGAGGTGGTCCCGCCGGAGTTCACCCGCCTGGCCGACTTGCAGCGCGCCATCGGCGGCGGCCCGGTGTGCGACACGGGCGCGGCCGCGGTGCTGGGTGGCCTCTTCGAGCCGTCCATCCGGGCCAGGGCCCTGGACCGGGGCCTCACCCTGGTGAACATCGGCAACAGCCACACCGTGGCCTTCCTGGTCTTCCACGGGCGCATCTGGGGCGTCTTTGAGCACCACACCGGCCTGCTGGACGCCGACAGGCTCTGGGCTCAGCTGGAGCGCTTCCGCACCGGCCGGTTGGGCTTTGAGGAGGTCTTCGAGGACCGGGGGCACGGGACCATGCGCCTGGAGCCGCCCGCGGACGCCCGGGGTTTTGCGCCCACGCTGGTGCTCGGGCCGCGCAGGGGCCTTCTGGCTGGCCATGCGGTGGAATTCCCCGCTCCCGGCGGGGACATGATGCTCACCGGCGCCTTTGGCCTTGTGGAGGGCCTGCGCCTGCGCGCCCAGGGCGCAGCCGGCTGCTAGCGCCGGAAGCTGCGCTCAAAGAGCTGGGCTATGGCCTGGCGGCCCAGGTCGTTGAGGGCGCGGGTGCCGGTGCCGGTGAAGGCCTCGCGGGTGATGACCACGTTGCGCGCCGGGGTCCAGCGGGTCTGATCCCAGCGGAACCACTCGCCCTGGGCCTGGTCGAAGACGAAGAGCGGCTTGTTGCAGATCTTGGCGAACTCCGCGCCCCAGCCCGTGCCGCCCCGCACGGTGTCGTCGGGCAGGATCTCCCCCACCACGAAGGCCTCCTTGCCCGAGGCCACCTGCCAGCAGATGCTCTGCAGCAGGCTGCGGAAGCTCACCTCATCGGTGTGGCTGGGATAGCTGCGGCCCATGAGGCGCGATACATACTGCACGCTGACGTCGCGCAAGGCCATATCCTCTGCGGAGAGCAGGCGCAGCCCGCGGCTGCGCTGGGACTCGTTGCCGGCGAAGGTGAAGGTGACCTCCTGGACGCCAAAGGCTTCGGCGCAGGCGCCAAAGGCCGACTCGGAGCCGGGGGCTCCGCCGCTGAACAGGGTCACGCTGGCGGGATTGAGCATGGCGAGGATCTCCTGGAGTGGTGCGTGAGCGGGGCGGCAAGCGTCAACGGCCTGCGGACGTGGCGCCGGCAGGGCCGGAACATCTCCCGCTCATGCGGGGCGCGCGGGCGCCGAACCGCCTTCAAGGGCGCGGCTGGAGTTCCCGGCCCCTGACGCTGGAGCGAGGCGAACAGCTGCTGAGTTGATGCAGAAAAGCGGATGCCACCAAGCATATCTCGGATTTCCATGCTGGAAGTCTACCCCCAGGCTGCGCGCCGCGTCAACGCGAAGTTTCCTGGCGGCCAACGCAAAAAGGCCCCGTCTTTCGGCGGGGCCTTTTGAAAAAAAGTCCTGGCAGCGACCTACT
>JAHJLB010000020.1 GCA_018822105.1 Pseudomonadota bacterium | reverse complement strand
TGCCTGGCGGCCCCGCGCACCTTCTGCGCCATGCGCCGGATGTGCCGGGCGATGTCCTGGGCCGCCGGGCCCCTGCGCAGGCCGCTCATGCGGACCCCCGGCCCTGCCCGCCGGCGGGCAGGCAGAGCGACAGGGCGAAGCCCGCGCAGGCCACGGCGATGATGCTCGCCCCGGAGGTCAGGTCCAGGGCGTAGGAAAGATACAGGCCGGCCACGCAGAACACGGCGCTCAAAACCGCGGAGAGCAGCATCATGCCCGCCAGGGAGCGCGCCCGGCGCTCGGCCATGAAGGGCGGGATGGTCAGCAGGGCCATGACCAGGATCAGCCCCACCACGCGGATGACCATGACCACGCACACCGCCACCAGGCCCATGAGCAGGAAGTGCAGGAAGCGCACCGGCACCCCGCGCGAACGGGCGAACTCCACATCGAAGCTCATGACCAATAGACCGCGCGAGAACGCCGCGGCCAGGGCCAGCACCACGGCAGAGAGCCCGGCCATGAGCAGCAGGTCGGCCCTGGGCACGGCCAAAATGCTGCCGAACAGGTAGCTCATGAGGTCGGAATTGTAGCCCGGCGTCAGGTCCAGCAGGATGATGCCCAGGGCCATGCCCGCGGCCCAGAGCACGCCGATGACCGTGTCCGCGCGCTCGCGGGCGTCCAGGGTCACCCAGGCCATGCCCAGGGCGGCGCAGGTGGAGAAGCCCAGGGTCACGGGCAGCACGGGCAGGCCCAGGAAAAAGGCCAGCCCCACCCCGCCGTAGGAGGCGTGGGCCACGCCCCCGGCCAAGAAGGCGATGCGGTTGACCACCACCAGCGAGCCGATGACCCCGCAGATGACGCTGGCCAGCAGGCCCGCAAGAAGCGCGTTGCGAAAGAATTCGAAGCCCAGGGCCTCCATCATGCGCCGCCCCCCCGGCCGGAATCCGCCTGGCGGTGCGCCCCGCCGCAGCAGTCCGGGTGGTCGTGGTCCAGCAGCACGCGGTGCGGCACGGCGCCGTGGGCCACCAGCTCCACCGGGCAGGAGGCCTTGAGGTCCACGCCCGCGGCCTCGGCGAAGATCTCCGGGGTCAGCTTGCTCTCGGCATGGTAGTGCAGGCCCCGGTTCACGCAGGCGATGGAGGTCACGCAGCCGTCCACGGTGCCCATGTCGTGGCTGACCATGACGATGGTCATGTCGCGGTTCAGCTGGGCCAGGAGGGCCATGAGCTCCTGCCGGCTCTTGCCGTCCACGCTGGCCGTGGGCTCGTCCAAGAGCAGCAGCTCCGGCCCGGAGACGATGGCCCGGGCGATGAACGCGCGCTGGCGCTGCCCGCCGGAAAGGTCGGAGAGCCGGCGCCCGGCCTGGTCCGCCAGGCCCACGCGCTCCAGGGCCAGCAGGGCCGCGCGGCCCTCGGCCCGGCGGGCGGCGGGGCCGAGAAGGCCACACAGGCCGAGGAAGCCCGGGCGCACAAGCCCCAGGGCCACGGCCCCGAGCACGGTGATGGGGAAATTGGCGGACACGTCGGTGTGCTGCGGCAGGTAGCCGATGCGGCCCCCGGCCTGGCCGGGCTCCCGGCCCAGAACGCGGATGCCGCCGCCGCCGGGCCGGGCCAGGCCGAGGAGCAGCCGCAGCAGGGTGGACTTGCCCCCGCCGTTGGGCCCAAGCACGGCCAGAAACTCGCCCGCGGGCAGGGCCAGGCTCACCCGATCCAGCACGCGCGCCCCGTCATAGGCGAACCAGAGGTCGTTCAATTCCAGGGCCAGGGGCTGCACGTCGTCTCCTCTCCACCGTTTCGCGCTGGGCGCATGAGCCGCTTCATACCCCCAGGAGCGGACCCAAGGCAACGGGTTTCGCACACGGCCAAACCGCCAGCGCAGCGGTTGCCCCGGGGCCCGGACTGGGGTATCAGACCGGGCCAAGGACGCAAGGCCAAGGATGCGGGGCAAAGGAAGGGACATGGAATTGAACTGGGTGGAATACATCGGCCTGACCGCAGGGACGCTGACCACGGCAGCCTATCTGCCGCAGGTCTACAAGACCTGGCGCACCAAGGCCGTGGGCGACATCTCGCTCACCATGTACACGTCCATGACCCTGGGCATACTGCTCTGGCTCGTGTACGGCATCTTCATCAAGGCCCCGGCCGTCATCGCCGCCAACTCGGTCAGCCTGGCCCTGGTCGGCGGCATGCTGCGCCTGAAGATCGTCTACGGCAGGCGCGAAAAGGCCGCCCGGAAGCTGCGCCAGGGCCAATAGCCTCCGGCGGCCGGGGGGCATGATGCCCCCCGGCCCCCCCACCTGCGCCGAAAGGGCTGCCCCAGGGAGAGCCTGGGGCAGCCCTTTCGGCGTGAAGGGGGCAGGACCGAAAGAAGGCTTCCTTCCCCCCCACCTGCCCAAACAACCACCCGGCCCTTTCGACTGGCACGAGGGGGTCCGGGGGGGATCATCCCCCCCGGCCGCCGGAGGCGTCCCGTCCCGCCCGGCAGGCCGCGACGAAATTCTCCGCCACAGCCCCGTTCGACGCCAAATGCGCGTGGAAGTAGCCGCCGATGACGCTGCCCTGCGCCGCGCCGTCCAGGCTCTGCGTGCCGTCGGACGCCGTGAGGGCGAAGGCGGCCTGTCCGGCCTCGCCGGCCTCCAGCTCCGAGTAGTGGAACTCGTGCCCGCGCAGGATGGTCCCCGCGGGGCCGAAGGGTCCGGGCGCAAGGGTCCGGGCCTCGCGGTAGCCCAGGGCCGCGCGCCGGCGGCGCATTCTGGCCCGCGCCGGGAACACGGCGCACAGGGGGTGCTCCACGCCCTGGGCGTCCATAAGCGAGCGCTGGAGATACATGAACCCGCCGCATTCGGCCCACACCGGGCGGCCCGAGGCGCAGAAGGCCTGCACCGCCGTGAGCATGGCCGTGTTGGCGGAGAGCTGCCGGGCCGACAGCTCCGGGTAGCCGCCGGGCAGATACAGTCCGCCCAGGTCCAGGGGCAGGACCGTGTCCTCCAGGGGTGAGAAGGGCACCAGCTGCGCCCCGGCCTGCTCCAGCAGGCGCAGGTTTTCGGCGTAGACGAAGCAGAAGGCCCGGTCACGCGCCAGGCCGATGCGCACGGGGCGCCGCGGGCGCTTCGGAAGCGGGGCTTGCGCCTGCGGCCCGGGCGCGGCCAGGGGAGCCTTCGGCAGGGCGGCCAGCAGTGCCGGAACATCGATGCCCTGCTCCACCCAGTCGGCCAGGGCCTCCAGGCGGGCCTCCAGCCCCCCTTCCCCGTCAACCGCGCCGGCGTCCTCCGCGGTGACGAGCCCCAGGTGGCGGGAGGCCAGGCCGAGGCCCTCGGCCCTGGGCAGGCACCCCAGCAGGGGCGCCTCCGGCGCCAGGCGCAGGGCCTCCCGGAGCAGGGCCGCGTGGCGCTGGCCGGCCACCCGGTTCAGCACGACTCCGGCCAGGCGCAGGTCCGGGTCGAAGCGCGCAAAGCCCTGCACCACGGCCGCGGCCGAGCGCGCCTGGGAGGCGGCGTCGACCACGAGCAGCACCGGCAGGCCCAGGAGCTTGGCGAGGTGCGCGGTGGAGCCCTCCTCGCCCGCGCCGCCCCGGCCGTCGAACAGGCCCATGACCCCCTCGCAGATGACCACGTCGGCATCCCCGGCATGGCGGGCGAAGCAGGCGCGCAGGGCGTCTTCGGGCATCATCCAGGTGTCGAGGTTGTGGCTGCGGCGGCCCGCGGCGACGCCGTGCAGGCCGGGGTCGATGAAATCCGGCCCGGCCTTGAAGGGCTGCACGCGGAAGCCCCGGCGCGCCAGGGCGCGCATGAGCCCCAGGGCCACGGAGGTCTTGCCGCAGCCGCTCCTGGTTCCGGCCAGGACGAGGGCCTTGGGCATCTTCGGACCGCCTAGGAGCCGGAGGGATTCTTGCGCTTGAGGAAGTCCACGAACTGGAGGGCCTCCTCATGCAGGGGGTTCAGGCCCAGGCAGGACTTGAGGTGCAGCAGCGCCGTGCCCGGGTCGCCCTTGTCGTAGGCCGCGCGGGCCAGGTTGTAGTGCAGGTTCTCGTCCTCGGGCGAGATGGTCAGGGCGCGGCGGTAGTACTCCATGGCCTCGTCGGTCATGCCCGACTTGCGCAGGGAGATGCCGAACTCGTTGAAGAGGTGCTTGTGCTCGTCCTCAAAGGCCGCGTCGAGCTTGACCACGCGCTCGAAGACCTCCTGGGCCTTGCCCCGCTCGCCGCGCTCGATGTAGCACAGGCCGATGCCGAAATTGGCGCGCACGTTGCGCTCGTCCAGGGCCAGGGCCTTGCTGTACTCGTACTCGGCGGTGAAGCTCTCGCCGCGCTTGCGGAACTTGTCGCCCCGGGCCACGGCCTTCTGGATGTCCATGTCCTGCGGAGTCTGGGGCGCCCTGTACCGGGCCTGGGTCTTCTGGGGCTCGGGCAGGTAGTTGGCCAACAGCTCCTCGCGGGTGATCTCCGTCTTGGGGCCGAAGGGCACGTCGCTGGCGGTGAGGGCCTGCACGAGCATGACCCCGTCCTCGCGCTCCTCCACAAGGTAGTAGGAGACGAGCTCGGTCTTGCGGGCCGTGGTGCCCGAGCCGATCTTGGCCATCTTTTTCTGGGAGAAGACGCCGCTGAGGCGCTCCGCGGGATGGTTCTGACTCATAAGGGCCTGCCTGGATTTGGGTGCCGGGGGTGCTGCATCGTTTGCGGATAGCTACACCACTTCGCCCCGGCCGGGAAGGGGGGCGGAGAGGCCCGGCACCGCCTGGGTTCCGCCGGCCCCGACCCGGGGCGGACCTAGCCGCGCCCGGCCTCGGAGAGCAGCAGCAGGCACTGCGCGCACACGCTCCCGCCGTAGCGGGCGGCCTGGGCCAGCATGCCGGACGCGTCCAGGCACATGCAGCCCTCGACCCCGGTGGTGACGGCGGTGGCCGCCGCCTGGCACAGGGACTTGGGCAGGCAGATGCAGCCCTTGCCCGCGCCGGGCCTGGCCTCGAAGACATGCGACTCCGCCAGCCTGCTGTCCTGCTTCGGCATGCGCAAGGTGAACAGGGTCATGGGATTTCCTTTGTGTCGTGTCACAGGTTTGTCCTTTGGCGGACCGCCGGGCAGGAGCCTCGCTCCGGCCTCTGCAACGCCGGGAGGCCACACCTTCCGCCAGCCTCCCCCTTTCGGTCCGCAACGTCCGCCCGCGCCGGCCCGGCGCATGGACGGGCACGCGGCGGGGACGCACGGCGGGAGCGCGCCTCCCGGCTATTCCGGATAGTCCGGCCAGGACTCGGCCGCGCCCTGCTCGATGAGCCGCGCGGCCTCGTCCTCGCTCACGGCCGGGGCGAAGAGGTAGCCCTGGGCGTACTGGCAGCCCAGGCCGGCCAGGTGGGCCAGCTGGGCGCGCGTCTCCACGCCCTCGGCCACAACCTTGAGCCCCAGGCCCGTGCCCAGGGTCACCAGGGTCTTGACGATGGCCTCGCGGCCTCCGTCGGCGGCCTCCCCGCCCAGCCCGGCCACAAAGGCGCGGTCGATCTTGATGGCGTCCACGCTGAAGCGCTGGATGTAGGACAAGGACGAGTAGCCGGTGCCGAAATCGTCGATGCACAGGCCCAGGCCCAGGTCGCGGATGTTGGCCGCCACCCCGGTGGCGCTCTGCGCGTTGTCCAGCAGCACGCTCTCGGTTATCTCCAGGGCGATGCTGCGGGGATCGACCCCGCAGGTGCGCACGGTCTGCTCCAGGTGCCCCACCAGCATGGGGTTGCGGAAATGCTTGGCCGAGATGTTGATGTTGGTGACGAAGCCCGCGTGGCTGAAGGGCGGCCGGGCGTCCAGGATCTGCTGGAAGCGCCTGATGGAACAGCAGGCCTGGGCAAAGACCCAGTAGTCCAGGGGGTAGATGATGCCCGTCTCCTCGGCCAGGGGGATGAACTCGCCGGGGAGCATCTCGCGGCCGTCCTCGCGCCGCCAGCGCAGCAGCACCTCGAACCCGGCCAGGCGGCGCTGGCGGATGTCCAGGACGGGCTGGAAGAGGAGGGTCAGGCCGTTCTGCTCCAGGGCCAGGCGCAGGTCCGCCTCCAGGGCCATGAGCTCCAGGGCCTTGGCCTGCATCTTCTGGTTGAAGACCTTGAAGCGGCTCTTGCCCATGGACTTGGCGTGGTACATGGCCGTGTCCGCGTCGCGCAGCAGGGCCTCGGGCTGCTCGTAGCGGGCGGTGCGCAGCACCAGGCCCAGGCTCCCGGAGGTCACCACCTCGCGGCCCTCCAGCACAAGGGGCCGGGCGATGTCCTCCAGGATGCGCCGGGAGAAGACGATGGCGTCGCGCGGGGCGGTGATGTCCTCCAGCAGGATGGCGAACTCGTCGCCGCCGAAGCGGGCCACGGTGTCCATGCCGCGGGCGCAGGACATGAGGGCCTTGGCCACGTGGCGCAGCAGCTGGTCGCCGATGTCGTGGCCCAGGCTGTCGTTGATGTCCTTGAAGCGGTCCAGGTCCATGTACAGCACGGCGAAGCGGAAGTCCGGGCGGCGGCGCGCGCGCTCCATGGCCATGCGCAGGTGGTCCATGAACAGCAGGCGGTTGGGCAGGCCGGTCAGGGAGTCGTGGAAGGCCTGGTGCATGAGCCGGTCCTCGGCCTCCTTGCGCAGGGTGATGTCGCTGACGAAGCCCTCGAAGCAGAGGGTCTGGCCCGCGGAGTCCACGACCTGGCGGGCGTTCTCGGCGATCCAGATCACCGAGCCGTCGCGCCTGCGCACCTGGGATTCAAAGCCCTGCGCCTGGCCTGTTTCGTCCATGGCCGCCAGGAAGGCGTCGCGCCGGGACGGGTCCAGGTAGGGGCTCAGGGCGGAAAGGGCGGCGATGAGGTCCTCGGGCGAATCGTAGCCGAAGATGTGGGCCATGGCCGGGTTGGCCGAAATGTAGCGCCCCTCGGGCGAGATCTGGAAGATGCCCTCCACGGCGTTCTCGAATATGCCCCGGAACTTGGCCTCGGCCCGGCGCAGGGCGTCGCCCACCACCTTGCGCTCGGCCACCTCGATCTTGAGCTGGACATTGGCCCGCGAGAGGTCGCGGGTGCGCTCGGCCACCATGCGCTCCAGCACCGCGCGCGACTGCTCGCGCTCCTGCTCCGCCTTCTTGGCCGCGGTGATGTCGCGCAGGATGCAGACCCGGGCCGCCCCGCCGGAAAGCGGCACATGGGACACGTTGATCTCCACCGGGAAGGCCGTGCCGTCGGCCCTGGCCGCCTGGACCTCGCAGAGGGCGTCCGGGGCGCCCTGGTCCTCGGCCCGGGGCCGGGTCACCGCGGCCGCCACCAGGGGGCCGAAGACCTCGGCGCAGGGGCGCCCGGCCAGCTCCTGGTCATCCAGGCCGAACATGCGCATCAGCGCCGGGTTGTGCCGCAGGATGCCCCCGGTTTCGTCCACCACCAGCAGGCCGTCGGCGATGTTGCCCACGATGGCCGAAAGCGAGCCCAGGGCGTCCTGAAGCTCCGAGGTGGCCGAGGCCACGCTCCGCTCCAGCTGGGACACATGCCCGGAGATCTGCCCGGCCATGGTGCGCATGGCCTCGGCCAGGGAGCCTATCTCATCGCCGGTGCGCACGTCGCAGGTGGCGGAGAAGTCATGGGCCGCCACCCGCTTGGCATAGGCCGCAAGGGAGCGCAGGGGGTCGGTGATGCCCCGGATGAACAGGAAGGCCAGGATGACGAAGGCCAGAAAAACGCCCAGGGTGAGCATCTGCTGGCGCAGGATGGCCTGGCTGATGGCCCGGCGGATGGGCTCCTTGTCCAGGCCGATATGCACGCTGCCGCCCTTGCCGCCGAGCACGGGCTGGGCCACATGGATGACTTCGCTGTCCGGGGGCAGGATCAGGGTGCGGGTCTCGTGCCCGGCGCCGAAGTGGGCCTTGCCCACGGACTCGCGCACGACCCGCATGACCTCCTCGGGCACGCCGGGGGTGAAGGTGTGGGCCACCACCTCGCCCAAGGGGTCCACCACCAGGATGTAGGACAGCCCGCCCATCTCCTGGTGCAGGTCGATGGCCGCCTGGATGGCCCCGGGGTTCTGGCTGAGCAGGATCTCGGTGTTGCCGTCGGCGATGCTCCGGGCCAGGGCCACGGCCCGGCCCTTGAATTCGCGGCCCATGGAATCGTTCAGCTCCCGGCCGGAGAGGAAGGAGGTGGCCAGGGCCATGACGCCGAAGGCCGCCACCATGAACACGAGCAGGCGGACGAACAGGCCCTTGCGGTTCATGGCCGCCCCCGCGCAGGGACGGCCAGGGGCAGGAAGGCGCCCTGGCGGTAGACCATGAGGTAGGTCTGGCGCAGGCCCTGGTTGCCCCCGGGCCCGAAGCTGACCTTCTCGCCGATGCCGATGTCCAGGTCCTGCATGCCCGCGAGCACGGCGAGCAGGCGCGCGCGGGTGGGCGCGTCGGCCATGCGCCTGACCGCCTCGGCCAGCACCTGTCCGGCCAGGAAGCCCTCGAAGCTCACGAAGCTCCCCTTGTTCGGGGTGTAGGCCTCGCTCGTGAGCCCGGCGGGCGGAACCACGCGCGCCTGGGCCATGGCCTGGCGGTAGCGCTGCGCCGCCGGCAAGGTGGCGTCCTCGCAGCTTGGCACCACCTGGGAGAAGATCAGCCCGGAGGTGTAGTCGCGGCCCGTCACCCGGGTCTGGGCCAGGAGGAATTTCACCAGGTTGTCGGCGTCGGCAAAGGACAGGGTCCCGATGGGGGCGCTGACGCCGGCGTCGCGGGCGTCGCGGATGAAGGCCGCGCAGGCCGGGGCCGTGCCCACGGTGACGATGGCGTCCGGCGCGGCGGCCTGGAGCAGGCCCACCTCGCGGCGGAAGTCCTGGGTGTAGGCCGCGCCGCGGCGGTAGGTGGCCTCGGACACGATGGACAGGCCGTGGGCGCGCAGCACCCTGCGCACCCCGTCCCAGCCGTTGCGGCCATAGACGTCGGCCTGGTGGAACACGGCGATGCGGCGCTTGCCCGTGGCCAGCAGGGCCCCCACCAGCTCCCTGGTCTCGTCGTTGTAGGAGGCTCGCAGGTTGAAGACAAAGGCGTCGTAGGGCCGCTCGCGCAGGAGGTTCGCCCCGGTGAAGGGAAAAAGCAGGGCCAGGCGCTCGGATTCATAGTGCTTGAGCAGCGGCAGCACGCGCGCCGTGGTGGGCGTGCCCACATAGCCCAGCAGGGCGAAGACGCGCTCCTGCTCCACAAAGCCGATGGTGTTGGAGAGCGCGGGCAGCGGGTCATAGCCGTCGTCGCGCAGGGAGAGCACCAGCCGCCAGCCCCCGGCCCCGCCCTGGGCGTTGGTCTGCTCGAAGCTGGCCATGAGGCCCCGGAAATACTCCATGCCCAGGCCGCGCGCCGGGCCGCTGAAGGCCGCCGACATGCCGAAGACCAGCTCGCGCCCCTCGGCCCGCGCCCGCGCCGGGAGCGCCAGGGCCAGGCACAGGGCCAGGCACAGGGCCAGGCACAGGGCCGCAGGGCCGAGGCGGGCTGCACCAAAAAACTTGAGAGGGCTGCTGGGTCGAGACATGGCGCTCCGGAACAAGATGCTGGCCGAGGGCCGCCGCGGCGGCCTTGTCCCATTCTATTCTCCCTATATGCATCTATTCCCCGGGGAAATCAACGCCAGCCTTTTTTCTCGTGCCTTGGCACCGCCCCGGCCCTGCGCCTCCAGCACCGGCCTTCGAGGCCACCCAGCGCACCTGCCGGCACACGCCCATGAGCAGGTTGAACTCGTTGCGCTTGAGCCGGAAGCGCCCGAAGAAGCGGCGCACTGGCAGCATCCAGTAGTCCGGGTTCTGGTCCTTCAGAAAGCCGATGTCGGACAGGGCGCCCTGGAGGTTGGCGAAAAGCTGGTCGCGCTCCTCAAAGGAGGCGTCGCGCTCGCCCGGCGGGCCCTTGGGCTCGAAGGGCAGCGCCAGGGAACCCTGGAAGCACTCGTAGAGCAAGATCAGCACGGCCTGGGACAGGTTCAGCGAGGTGCAGTCCGCGTGCGCCGGGATCATCACCAGATGGTCGCACAGGCTGGTCTCCTCGTTGGTCAGCCCCCGGTCCTCGGGTCCGAAGACCAGGGCCACGCGCCCGCCCTGGGCCAGGCGCGGCAGGATCTCGTCCTGCGCGGCCCGCGCCGGGGTGAGCACGCCCTTGCGCCAGCCCCCGGTGCGCGCCGTGGTGCCCAGGGCCAGGGCGCTGCCGGAAAGCGCCTCGCGCAGGGTCGGCACCAGGCGCGCGGCCTCCAGGATGTGCCGGGCATGGAAGGTGGCCAGGGGCGCGGCCCTTTCCAGGTCGTAGCCCTGGGGGTCCACCAGCACCAGCCTGCTGGCGCCCATGTTGAGCATGGCCCGGGCCACGGAGCCTATGTTTTCCGGGTACTTGGGCCGGAAGAGCACGATGTCGAGGTTGGTCAGGGGCATGGGGTCTCCGGCGAATGGGTGCGCTCCCTGGTGCGGCTCTTGACGCGGCTGGTGCGGCCAACTAAGGGTGGACCCGTGCCGAGGATCGGCGCGAACCCCGGAATCCACCCCTAATCCTCTCAGGAGAACCCCGACATGGCGCTGTACACCAAGGAAGAGGCCCTCAGATACCACTCGATGCGCCGCAAGGGCAAGCTCGAGGTCGTGTCCATCAAGCCCTGCGAGACGCAGCGGCACCTGTCCATGGCCTACACCCCCGGCGTGGCCGACGCCTGCCGGGCCATCCACGCCGACGTGGAGCAGGTCTACGAGTACACCAACAAGGGCAACCTCGTGGCCGTGGTCTCAAACGGCACGGCGGTGCTCGGCCTGGGCAACATCGGGCCCGAGGCCGGCAAGCCGGTCATGGAGGGCAAGGGCGTGCTCTTCAAGATCTTCGCCGACATCGACGTCTACGACCTGAACATCCGCCAGTCCGACCCGGACAAGATCATCGAGTTCTGCAAGATGCTCGAGCCGACCTTTGGCGGCATCAACCTCGAGGACATCAAGGCCCCGGAATGCTTCAAGATCGAGCAGACGCTGATCCGCGAGATGGGCATCCCCGTGTTCCACGACGACCAGCACGGCACGGCCATCATCTCCGGCGCGGGCCTCATGAACGTGCTGGAGATCAGCGGCAAGAGCATCAAGAACCTCAAGGTCGTGGTCTCCGGCGCGGGCGCCGCGGCCATCTCCTGCTCGCGCTTCTACGAGGCCATGGGCATGGACAAGAGCCAGATCTTCATGTTCGACTCCAAGGGCCTGCTGCACCTGGGCCGCACGGACATGAACGCCGAGAAGACCTACTACGCCCAGACCAGGGCCTGCACCCTCTCCGAAGCCATGAACGGCGCGGACATGTTCCTGGGCCTCTCCGGCAAGGACGTCATCAATGCCGACCAGGTCAAGACCATGGCCAAGGACCCCGTGATCTTCGCCTGCGCCAACCCGGACCCGGAGATCGCCTACCCCCTGGCCAAGGAGGCGCGCAAGGACCTCATCATGGCCACCGGCCGCTCGGACTACCCCAACCAGATCAACAACGTGCTGGGCTTCCCCTTCATCTTCCGCGGCGCGCTCGACGTGCGCTCCAAGGTCATCAACGAGCAGATGAAGCTGGCCGCGGCCAAGGCCCTGGCCGCCCTGGCCAAGGAGCCGGTGTCGCCGGAGATCTGCGCCCTCTACGGCGTTGCGGAGCTCAAGTTCGGCATGGACTACATCATCCCCAAGGCCCTGGACCCGCGCGTGCTCGAATGGGAGTCCCCGGCCGTGGCCCAGGCCGCCATGGACTCCGGCGTGGCCACCATCCGGCTGGACATCGACCAGTACAAGAAGGACCTGCGCCAGCGCATGACCGCGTCCAAGGCGCGCACCAAGATGATGGTCGACTCCTTCGGCTACGACATGTAGGTTTAAGGCCAGACGCCAAGACGCGGAAAAGGCCGGGAGGGAGCACACCCTTCCGGCCTTCTTCCATTGCCGCCCCTGGCGGCCCGGCTCACAGCGTGAGGTCGATCAGCGCCAGGTTCCCCCCGGCGGCCTGGCTCCTGCGCAGCTGCGCCGTCGCCCGGGCCACGACCTCGGCCGCAGTCTCGCCCTGCCTCGACACCGCGCCGCCCAGGGAGGCCGTCACCGTGATGCCCTCCCCCCCGCGGTCCAGGCTGCTGGTCTCCACCAGCAGGCGCTGCCGCTTGGCCATGCCGAGCAGCATCTGCTCGTTGGCGATGGCCACCAGGAGCACGAAATCCGTGCCGTTCCAGCGGCAGATCACATCGAGCGAACGCAGGGTCTTGGCCAGGGTCTGGGCCACCATGCGCAGCACCTGGCCGCTGACGTCCTGCCCCCAGGCCTCGCTGCGCGCGGAGAAGCCGTCGACCTCCACCATGAGCACGCCGAAGGGGACGCCGTAGCCGCTGCTGGACATCTCCAGGGTCTTGAAGGTCATGTCGGCGAAGTGGCGGTTGCCGACGCCCGTGAGCTGGTCGGTGAAGGAGTCCTTGTGCAGGGCCTCCAGCTCCTCAAGGACGTTCATGTCCTTGACGTTGCTCCTGAAGACCTCCGCCGCGCCGACAATGGCGCCCGAGGAGTCGCGCACGGGGGTGGCGCGGACCACCACCGGGATGCGGTAGCCGTACTTGTGCAGCAGGTAGAGCTCGGCCTCGCGCACCTGGCCGTCCTCCATGGTGGCGGCCAGCGGGTATTCCTGGATGCACAGCGAGCCGCCCAGCATCACCATGTGCTGCAGGATCTTGTCGGCGCCGCGGTTGCCCAGGACCTCCTGGGCCGCGTAGCCGCTCAACCGCTCCGCGGCCCTGTTCCAATACTTGACGCAGCGGTCGCGGTCCACGAAGTAGACCCCTTCGGCCAATGAATCCAGCAGTCCCCGGTAGAATTCGGCGTCCATGCGTGATGCTCCCTCCCAAAACCAGCGTTGCGTTGCGGCCCAGGCCGCCGGAGGTGAAGGCCCCGGCGGGCCGGGTTCAGCCTACCACAGGCGGCGCAGGAATCAAAGGGCCGCCCGGGCGGGCGCGGGGGGGCGCGCCATCGGGCGGCGATACAGGGCTTGCGGACGCACGCCCGCAAGCCCTTGACTGCTGACCGGAAGCCGCCGGCCCGGGCAAGGGAGCGGCGGCTATCTGGCCGGGGCCTTCTGCAGCTCGCCAAGGCCGATCAAGGGCATGGCGCCCGAGCCCGTGACCTGGGGCATCACGCCGTCCCATTTGTCGATGGCCTTCATGTTGGCCTCGATCCTGCGCAGCTCCAGCAGGTCCGGGGAGATGTTGGCCTTCTGCAGGCGCAGGGACTCGGCCTCGGCCTTGGCCGCGGTGATCTTCTGCTCGGCCTCGATCTTGATGCGGTCCAGGTCGCGCCTAGCCTTCAGGGCCAGCTGCTCCGCCGTCTGCTTGGCCTCGATGGCCTCGGTGAAGACCTTGGAGAAGCTGAAGATGACGATGGAGAAGGCGTCCACGGCGATGTTGTTGTGGCCGAGCCGCTCCATCAGGGTCACGCGCATGGCCTCGCTGACGGCCGGGCGCTTGGTGATGAGCTCCTCCGCCGTGTACTTGGCCGTGACGGCCTTGACCACTTCCAGGATGGCCGGGTCGATGATGCGCTCCCGGAAGTTGATGCCGATCTTCTGGTAGACCACGTTGGCCTTGTCCGGAACGATGTGGTAGTTCAGGGCCACGCGGGAGCTGACGTCCTGGAGGTCGGCGGAGGCCGCCGCCGCGTCGGTCTCGACCTTCTGGACCTTCACGTCCATGATCACGATCTCCTGCATCACCGGAATGCGCAGATGCAGGCCCTCGTCCAAGACCTTGTCCTGCACGGCGCCGAAGTTCAGCACGATGCCCCGCTGGCCCGCGCCCACCTGCACCCAGGGGGTGAAGAACACCAGAAAGACAAAGACTGCCACGGCCACCGCGATCACGACGGGCGGAACCCGCCTCGCCAGCGCCTCCAAGGTGTCCTTGGGTCTTTCGTGAAACACTTCGTTCATGCTCATCTCCTCATGGCTTGAGGCGCCCTGCCGATACAGGCGCCCATGTTCTCCAGTGGTCGGAGGAAGCGTCCTTGCGGCTTCCTCCGCAGCCCCCCATACGCCTTTGGGGGTGCCCTCAAGGCCCCTTCCCCGGCCCGGGGGCCAGGACAGGGACCTGTGTTCGTGTGGTGACGGTGGGTTGGGCAAGGCCGCCGCGCCTGGAAGCGCCGGCACGCCCGCGTGGGGCGTCGTGTCTGCGGAGGCCTGGCCGCCAGTGCTGTGTCAGGTCTAGCATGGACATCCCCCATGCGGGGCGGAATGTCCAGCGGAAAGGGAAGTTCGCTTTGGCCGGCGGAGCCGGCCCCTTCGTACAAGATGAAACGCCCCCTTGCGGGCGAGTGGCCTTGCTTTTGGCCTTACCAGACGAGAAAAGGCCCCGAGGCGAAAACCTGGGGGCCCTACTGTTTGATTGGTCGGGGCGACATGATTCGAACATGCGACATCCTGCTCCCAAAGCAGGCGCGCTACCGAGCTGCGCTACGCCCCGATCCTCTTGAGCGCTCTTCCCTACGGGAATTCCCGCGCAGTATCAAGGCCGGAGGGCGGAGGCCGCCCGCCGGGCCGGAGCCGGCCTTGGTCAGGGCTGGGCCGGGGCCGGCTGGCTCCCGGTCCACTTGGCCAGGGGGCAGGCCTCGTCCACCAGCATCACCGGGATGCCGTCGCGCACGGGGTAGACCGCCTCGCAGGCGGCGCAGTAGAGCCCGTCCTCCGCGCCCAGGACGGCCAGGCCGCCCAGGCATTTGGGGCAGGCCAGCAGGCGCGCCAGTTCCAGGTTCAGGGCCATAGGTCACCTCCAGGTGCAATGTCCGCCCAGCATACCCAAGCCGCGCCCCTGGCACAAGGACGGATGTGCCGCGCCGGCGCGGCCCTTGACGTGCGCGCGGGAAAAGTGCTTAAAGTCAAATCGCTGGACCGTCCCCGCCGGGCGGGACCGACCCCCAAGGAGGCGCCGCGACGTGCAGCCGCGCATCGACCTGCATACCCACTCCACCGCCTCGGACGGGACCTTCACCCCGACAGAGCTCATGCGCGCGGCAGCCGAGGCCGGACTCTCCGCCATCGCCCTCACCGACCACGACACCCTGGACGGCCTGCCGGAAGCCCGCGCCGAGGCCGAGCGGCTGGGCATCGAGCTTGTGCCGGGCTGCGAGCTGTCCGTGGAGTTCGGCGGGCTGTCCACGCACCTGCTGGCCCTGTTCGTGGACCAGCCCGAGGGGGCCGTGGCCGGGGAGCTGGACCGGGTCATGCGCGCCAGGAGCCGCCGCAACGAGGAGATGATCGACAAGCTGCGCACCGTGGGCGTGCACCTGCACCACGAGGACGTGGCCCGGCACGCCGACGGCGTCATCGGACGCCCGCACATCGCCCAGGCCATGCTGGCGGCGGGCGTGGTCAAGAGCTTCGAGGAGGCCTTCGCGCGCTTTCTGGGCCGCGACGGGCTGGCCTACACCCCCAAGGAGAAGCTCAGCCCCAGGGAGGCCATCGACGCCGTGCACGCCGACAAGGGCCTGGCCATCCTGGCCCACCCCTACCTGCTGTCCCAGCAGCCCCGCCGCCTGGAGACCCTGCTCACGGAGCTGCGCGTCCAGGGCCTGGACGGGGTGGAGGTCTACTACACCGAGCATTCCGACCGCTATACGGCCCAGGTGGCGCGCCTGGCCGAAAGCCTTGGCCTGCTCAAGAGCGGGGGCTCGGACTTCCATGGCGACGTGAAGCCCGGGGTGCGCCTGGGGCGCGGCCGGGGCGGGCTTTTCGTGCCGGGCAGCCTGCTGGACGAGATGAAGCGGGCCCTGGGCCGGGCCTGCTGAGGCCGGGGCCGGAGCGACCCCTGGACGTAACTGCGGCGCGGAGGCCCTGGGCCCGACGCCGCGCAACCCCGGAAGCGACGACATGGACGAGACCCCGACCATCAGCCTGGCCCGGGCCATAGGCCGCCCCGCCCTGGAAGGGCTGGAGGAGGGCCACCGCGTGGAGCGCCTGCCCGGCGTGCACCTGAATCTCAAGATCGGCGGGCCGCTGGTCCTGCACTTCTCCGCGCCGAGCCAGAAATACGCGGGCAAGGTGGTGGGCTTCGAGCCCTATTCCTACATCATCGTGCAGTCGCGCATCCCCCAGGACGTCCTGGCGCGCTTTGCCGCCAACACCAGCCTGGTGGCCCAGCACACGGCCTCCGGCCGGGTCTACGGCTTCCGCACGCAGATGCTGAACCGCATCGCCACCCCGGCCCCGCTGCTGTTCCTGGCCTTTCCGGAGACCGTGGACCGCATCGCCCTGCGCCACAACACGCGGGTGGCCGTCAACGTGCTGGGCTCCCTCCAGGGCAAGTACGGCGAGCACCAGGCCATGATCCTGGACTTGACCCCCTCGGGCTGCAAGCTCTCGGCCAAGGTCGACCTCAAGAACCCCCTGCGCGAGGCCCAGGTAGGCGACCGGCTCGTGCTGCACTGCCAGCTCGGCACGGGCCAGAACCTCGTGACGCCCATCGAGCTGCGCCGCGTGGCCGCGGAGAAGGGCCTGCTGCTCGTGGGCGCGCAGTTCGTGGACCTGACCCGGGAAACCGCCGAGGCCGTGGCGGCCTACATCGACAGCCTGCTCAAGTTCATGGATCGCTAGCCCGTGCGGCGGGCGCGCAAAGGCGCCGCCAGGGGAAGCTCTCGCCCCGGCGGCGCCTGCGTCTGGAGGGCCTACAGCCCGCGCTTGTGGAGCCAGCGCAGCAGCGCCACGCCGAGCACGACGAACCAGGGGATGACCACCCAGTGGTGCCGGTCCATGAGCTGGGGCAGGGTGACCTTGCCAAAATCGCCCCAGGTGAGCACCGTGGCCTTCAGCGCAGGGTAGGCCTCGGCGAACACCGCCGCGCCCAGGAGCATCCCGGCCAGGCCGGCCAGGGCGTCCAGGCGCCCCTCGCCCACGGCCGCGGCCGCCGTGCCCGGGCAATAGCCCAAAAGCGCCCAGCCCGCGCCGAAGATCAGCCCGCCCAGGATGTTGCCGCCCAGGATCAGCGGCTTGATGGACAGCTTGGCCAGGTCCAGGTCCACCAGCAGATACACGCCGACCATGCCCACCAGGATGGTGGAGAGCATGAACTTGACGATGGTCATGTCCTTCAGGAGCAGGGCTCCCAGCTGCCGGTCGTAGCGGATGACCTCGGCCCGCTGCAGCAGGATGCCGAACAAAATGCCCGTGATGAGTCCGAAGATGAGTTGCATGGCCTAGCCCCTCCCGCCGTTGCCGTACAGCAGTCGCGCCACCACGACCCCGCCGATGAAGAAGCACGCCAAGGCCACAAAACCACTCGCAGCCAGCTGAAGCGAACCGCTCAGCCCATGACCGCTGGGTCAGCCATCGGCGAGGCGCGCCCCGAACATGGCCACCGCGCCGCCCAGGAAGGCCACGCCGAAGCGTTTGCCCGGAGAGGGCCCGAAGCGCGAGGCGTAGAGATCCGGCACGGCCTTGAGGCGGAAGGTGCCGCTGCCGAGGGCGGCCGCAAGGGAGCCCAAGAGGATGCCCGCGACGAACATCCACTGCCAGTCGATCTTCGGCGCCTCCTTCATGAAATAGGGCATGGCGGCCACGCGCTCGGCGGCCACGGTCTGCTCGATCATGCCCGCGGCGCGGACGAAGGTGGTTGAGGCGCCGAAGTACTTGCCCGTGGCGTACACCGAGAGCACCAGCAAAAGGCCGGCCAGGGCTCCCGCGATGTACGGATTCCAGGGTTTTCCGCGAACTGTTTCGCCCATGACATATCCTCCTGTTATGGTCTGCATACCGGATGGGGGTATGACCATAATACGTACTTTGCGGATGCCGTCAAGCCTGCGGCCCGGACGAACCACCCGGGCAGGCCTGCGCATCGTGCCGAGCTATGCGACGCATGCCTTGCCATTTCCTCAGAATAAGGGCAAAGAGTAACTGTAATCCGAGAAACCTTATCACTGTTTCCCAGAGGTCGCCATGCCCACCAAGAAATCCGCCCCGAGCACAACCAAAGCCAAGCCCGCCGCCAAGGCCTCCCCTGACGCGCCCGCAGAGAACTGCTGCACCATAGAGAACCTCAGGGAGGACATCCGCAAGCACATGTTCGCCTTCCTCGGCAAGGACATCGCGCGCGCGGGCATCCACGACTACTACAAGGCCCTGGCCTACACCGTGCGCGAGCGCATGGCCGAGCACTGGATACGCACCCAGCGCTCCTATTACGACAAAAGCTCCAAGCGCGTGTACTACCTCTCCCTGGAGTTCCTGGTGGGCCGCTCCCTCAAGAACAACGTGCTCTGCCTCGGCATGGAGGACCAGGTGCGCGAGGTCCTGACCAGCCTGGGCCAGGACTATGAGGAGATCACCGAGGCCGAATGGGACGCCGGCCTGGGCAACGGCGGCCTGGGGCGCCTGGCCTCCTGCTACCTCGACTCCATGGCCACCCTGGGCATCCCCGGGTACGGCTACGGCATCCGCTACGAATACGGCATCTTCCACCAGAGCATCCAGGACGGCTGGCAGGTGGAGCGCCCGGACAACTGGCTCAGGTTCGGCAACCCCTGGGAATACGACCGCTCCGGCTACCTCTTCCCGGTGCAGTTCGGCGGAAAGGTCAACGCCTACACCGACGACCAGGGCCGGCTGCGCCACGTCTGGGAGCCGGGGGAAAAGGTCATGGCCATGGCCTATGACATGATGATCCCCGGCTATGAGAACGGCAACGTCATCAACATGCGCCTGTGGAGCGCCAAGAGCAGCCGCGACTTCGACCTGGAGTTCTTCAACTCCGGGGCCTACCTGCGGGCCATCGAGGACAAGGCCAAGAGCGAAAACATCTCCAAGGTGCTCTACCCCCAGGACACCTTCGTGGAGGGCCAGGAGCTGCGCCTCAAGCAGCAGTACTTCTTCGTGGCCGCCACCTTCCACGACATCACCCGCCGCCACCTGAAGCACCACCAGGGCTTCGACGACCTGCCGGACCTGGTGGCCGTGCAGCTCAACGACACCCACCCGGCCATCGCCATCGCCGAGCTCATGCGCATCCTGGTGGACGACCATCTGCTGCCCTGGGAGCGGGCCTGGAAGGTCTGCGTGGGCACCTTCGCCTACACCAACCACACCGTCATGCCCGAGGCCCTGGAGACCTGGCCCGTGGACCTCATGTCCCGGGTGCTGCCCCGGCACATGGAGATCATCTACGAGATCAACCGCCGCTTCATGGACGACGTGCGCAAGGCCTTTCCCGGCGACGACGGGCGGCTGGCCCGGCTCTCGCTCATCGGCGAGGACTTCGGCAAGCGTGTGCGCATGGCCAACCTGGCCGTGCTGGGCTCCCACTCCGTCAACGGCGTTTCGGCCCTGCACTCCAACATCCTCAAGGAATCCACCTTCCGCGACTTCAACGAGATGTTCCCGGAACGCTTCAACAACAAGACCAACGGCATCACGCCCCGGCGCTGGCTCAGGCAGTGCAACCCGGACCTCGCCGCGCTCATCACCGAGGCCATCGGCGAGAACTGGCTCTGCAACCTCACGCGCCTGGAGGAGCTCCGGCCCTTTGCCGAGGACGCCGGGTTCCGCGAGCGCTGGGCCGCGGTCAAGAGGGGCAACAAGGAGCGCCTGGCCGACTACTCGCGCCACAAGATCAACAGGGACCTGAACCCGGACATGCTCTTCGACGTGCAGGTGAAGCGCATCCACGAGTACAAGCGCCAGCTCCTGAACGTGCTGCACATCGTCAGCCTGTACGAAGACCTGCGCACTGGCCGCGCCGGCCAGGACATGGCCCCGCGCACCATGATCTTCGGCGGCAAGGCCGCGCCCGCCTACCGCATGGCCAAGCTCATCATCCGGCTCATCCACGCCGTGGCCGACGCCGTGCACCGCGAGCCCAAGGCCTCAGGCCTGCTCAGCGTGACCTTCCTGCCCAACTACTGCGTGTCCAACGCCGAGAAGATCATCCCCGGCACCGACCTCTCGGAGCAGATCTCCCTGGCCGGAACCGAGGCCTCGGGCACCGGCAACATGAAGTTCTCCTTGAACGGCGCCCTGACCATCGGCACCCTGGACGGGGCCAATGTCGAGATCCGCGAGCGCGTGGGGGCCGAGAACTTCTTCCTCTTCGGCATGACCACCCCGGAGGTCAACGCCCTCAAGGCCCGCGGCTACAACCCCTGGGAATTCTACCAGAAGGACGACACCCTGCACCAGGTCATCGACCTCATCGCCTCCGGGCACTTCTCGCCCCTGCAGCCGGACCTGTTCCGGCCCATCGTGGACAGCCTGCTCAAGGACGGCGACCGCTGGATGCTGCTGGCCGACTTCCGCTCCTACGTGGACGCCCAGAAGCAGGTCTCCGCGCTCTACAGCGACCGCGACCAGTGGACCAGGCAGTCCATCCTGAACACAGCGGGCATGGGCTTCTTCTCCTCGGACCGCTCCATCGCCGAGTACGCCGAGGACATCTGGGGCGTGAAGGTGTAGGCGATCTCCGTCCGGGGGCGCCGCCCTTGAACCTTCCAAGGGGGCGAACCCCTTTGGAATCCTGCAAATAAAGAAGGCCGTCCCCGGGGAACCGGGGACGGCCGTTGGCCTCGGGCCGGGTCGAGACTCTCGCGGAAACCCCCTTGCGCAAGGCCTGGCCAGTCCCCGCTGTGCTGCCCTGGGCCTGCCGCCCGGCGGCCAGGCGGGCCGGGGTCAACCAGCAGGCATTCCAGGCGAAAAGGAGAAGCGCCGTCCTGCGCCCAAGGGCTGGACAGCCTCCCTAAAATCAAATACTCCTTTTCGAATTGCCACCGAACATGCGCACTTCCTACGCTGGCAGGAGCTCCATGAAGAACAGCCACATCCTCCTCTTGGCCGCCTGCATGACCTTCCTGGTTTTGCCAGTGCAGGTTCATGCGGACATGATGGACTACGACGACACGACGAACGATTCGGCCCCGGGCGCCACCGCGGATGCCGGCACCTCCTCCTCCTCGGTGACCACCAGCCTCATCTCCTCCCGGGGCGCCGCCCTGACGGGCCCCCTGGGCCAATCCTCCGGCGACGAGCCCCTGGGCATCGGCGCCTGGGCCAACGGCGGCGGGCAATACCTCACCAACTCCAAAGCCGGCCACAACTACGACGGCGGCCTGATGTTGGCCATCGTCGGCATGGACAAGGTCTACGGCTCCCTGCTCGTGGGCGTGGCACTTGGCCATGAGAAGCTGGACCTGAGCACCAAGTACAACGGCGGCAGGATGCGCTATGACGGCTACTCCGTCATTCCGTACCTGAACTACGCCATCACCCAGGAGCTCCTGGTCGATGTCTCGTTCAGCTATACCCTGCTGGACTACACCATGAAGGACACCCAGGCCGGCGTGGGCTACCGCGACACCATGTCCGCCGACCGCCAGGTGACCACCCTCGGCCTGACCAGGTACCTGACCCTGGACAAGCTCCTGTTGAGCGGCCGCGTCGGGACCCTGTACCTGAACGAGCACCAGGGCAGCTACCGGCTGAACGCGCGCTCCTACACCACGGCCGGCATCTACACCTGGCAGGGCAGTCTGGGCGGGCGCGCCACCTACGACCTGGGGGCCTGCAAGCCCTTCCTCGGCCTGACCTACATGCAGGACTTCAGCAGGTCGGGCGGCACGACCAACGGCATGTGGGGCGCGGACCTGGACCTGGGCCTCAACCACAGCCTGGCCGACGCCCTGAGCCTGGGCCTGACCGGCACCTTCGGCCTCCGCGAGGACATGACCAAGGTCGGCGGCCTGCTCAATATCACCTACAGCTACTAGCTCGAGCCTTCTTTGGGCCGACAGGGGAGGGGGGCGACCCCTTCCGCCCCATTTTCCTTGGGGACTTCTGAAGCCGCAGGCCGCAGGCGGCCCGTGACCTATCCGCCCTCCCCCCCCTTGGCATTCCCGCGCCCTTTGGCTACCCTCTGCGGCAAAACCACCCGGAGGGTATGCCCATGCGCCTGAGATCGCTCGCCCTGGCCTTTGCCCTGGTCCTCACGCTGGCCCCGGCCGCCCTGGCTGCCAAGGCCACCGTGCACTTCTTCGTCATCCCGGCCGCCATCCCGGCCGAGCAGTTGGCGAAGCTCAACGACTTCCTGATCACCACCGCGGGCGGCTTCACGGCCTCGCGCAGCACCGGCGGCGACATGGGCGACCTGGGCCGCGACTACCGCCCGGAGAACATCAGCTACACCGTCTCGGCCCCGAAGAACGTGGCCCGGGAGATCATCGGCGACCTCAAGAAGAATTGCGGCCAGAAGGGCGTGTTCATGCTCACCTGGCCCGCAACCAGCGTGGACAGCTAGCTGGAGCGGGTGCGGCCGGTCCGCCCGCCGCCCCCCGTGGCAAGGAGGGAGCTTGATCCACGCCGCCCAGGGCGCGCCGTCGGCGCATCCTGGCCCTGCCGCCCTTAGAGAAGGAGACGCCATGCACCTCGACACCGCCTCGACGACTCCCCCGGCCCCCTGGCACAGCCTGTCGGCAGAAGATGCGGCCCGCATCCTGGGTGTGGACCCGGGGCGCGGCCTCTCCCCCGCCGAGGCCGAGGAGCGCCTGCTCCGCCACGGCCGAAACACCCTGCCGACGCGGCCCCAGAAGTCGGCCCTGCTGCGCTTCCTGCTCCAGTTCCACCAGCCCCTGGTATACATCCTCATAGCCTCCGGGGCCGTCACCGCCCTGCTGGGCGAGTTCGTGGACTCCGGCGTCATCCTCGGCGTGGTCCTGGCCAACGCCGTCATCAGCTACATCCAGGAGGCCAAGGCCGTGCGCGCCCTCACGGCCCTGGCGGAGACCATGACCACCGAGGCCTCGGCCCTGCGCGGCGGGCGGAACGTGCGCCTGGACGCCGCCCTGCTGGCCCCCGGCGACGTGGTCCTGTTGCGCTCCGGCGACAAGGTCCCGGCCGACGTGCGCCTCCTCAGCGCCCGGGAGCTGCGCGTGGACGAGTCCATGCTCACGGGCGAGTCCCTGCCCGCGGCGAAGGATGCCGCACCTGTGGCAGGTGACGCCGTGCTGGCCGATCGCCGGGGCATGGCCTACGCCGGGACCCTGGTGGTCTACGGCCAGGCCAGGGCCGTGGTGGCGGCCACGGGCCGCGGCACCGAGCTGGGGCGCATCTCCACGCTCATGGAGGCCGCGGGCGACCTGGAGACCCCGCTGACGCGCAAGATCAGCCGCTTCAGCCACCTGCTGCTGCTGGGCATCCTGGCCCTGGCGGCCGTGAACTTCGGCCTTGGGCTCTGGCGCGGGGAGGCCGCGGCGGACATGTTCATGGCCTCGGTGGCCCTGGCCGTGGGAGCCATCCCCGAGGGCCTGCCCGCGGCAGTGACCATCATCCTGGCCATCGGCGTCTCGCGCATGGCCGCGCGCCGGGCCGTCATCCGCCGCCTGCCCGCGGTGGAAACCCTGGGCAGCGTCACGGTGATCTGCACGGACAAGACCGGCACCCTGACCGAGAACCAGATGACCGTGCGCCGCCTGTGGGCCGGGGGCCAGGGCGCGGCGGTCACGGGCGGCGGCTACGCGCCGGAGGGCGAGCTGCGGCCCGACGGCGGCGGGCCCGCCACCGAGGCCATGCGCCAGTGTTTGCTGGCCGGGCTGTTGTGCAACGACGCCGTGCTGCGCGCCCCGGACGCGGACGGCCAGCCCTGGCGGGTGGAAGGAGACCCCTCCGAGGCCGCCCTCCTGGTCAGCGCGGCCAAGGCCGGCCTGGACCGCGAGACCGCGCAGGCCGAGGCGCCCCGGCTGAACGAGCTGCCCTTCGAGTCCGAGCACCAGTACATGGCCACCCTGAACCGCCAGGGCGGCGGCGCGGCCATCTGGCTCAAGGGCTCGGCCGAGCGCGTTCTGGACCGCTGCGGCAGCGCCCTGGCCCCGGACGGGGTCCCGGTTCCCCTGGACGCCGCCACGGCGCACCGCGAGGCCGAGGACATGGCCGCCCAGGGCCTGCGGGTGCTGGCCTTCGCCCGCGGGGAGCGGCCGGCCGGCAGGGAGGGACAGGGCGACCTGGAACACGCGGACGTGGCCGGGGGCCTGGTCTTCCTGGGCCTCCAGGGCATGATCGACCCGCCCAGGGCCGAGGCCGTGGCCGCCGTGGCCCGGTGTCGCCGCGCCGGCATCATGGTCAAGATGATCACCGGCGACCACGCAGGCACCGCCGTGGCCGTGGGCCGCATGCTGGGCCTTTCCGGGCCGTCCTGCACGCCCGGCGGCGGCTGCGAGGCCCTGACCGGAGCGGAGCTGGAGCGCATTCCCGACGCCGGGCTGACGGCCCGCGCCAGGGAGGTCTCGGTGTTCGCCCGGGTCTCCCCGGAGCAGAAGCTGCGCCTGGTGCGCGCGCTCCAGGCCGGGGGCGAGGTGGCGGCCATGACCGGCGACGGGGTCAACGACGCGCCGGCCCTGAAGCAGGCCGACATCGGCGTGGCCATGGGCCGAGCCGGCACCGACGCGGCCAAGGAGGCCGCGGACATGGTCCTCACCGACGACAACTTCGCCAGCATCGCCGCCGCCGTGGAGGAGGGCCGCGGCGTGTTCGACAACCTCGTCAAGTTCATCGCCTGGACTCTGCCCACCAACATCGGCGAGGGCATGACCATCCTCACGGCCTCCCTCTTCGGCGTCACCCTGCCCATCCTCCCGGTGCAGATCCTCTGGATCAACATGACCACCGCCGCCTGCCTGGGGCTCATGCTCTCCTTCGAGCCGCCCGAGGCCGGGCTCATGGACCGCCCGCCCAGAGACCCGGCCCGGCCCATCCTCGACCGGACGCTTTCCCGGCGCATCGTCTCCGTGGGCCTGCTGCTGCTGGTCTGCGCCTTCGGGCTCTTCGAGTGGGAGCTCTTGAGCGGGGCCGGCGTGGCCCAGGCGCGCACAGTGGCCGTCAACGTCTTCGTGCTGGTGGAGACGGCGTACCTCTTCAACTCCCGCTCGGCCACGCGCTCGCCCCTGGCCCTGGGCTTCTTCTCCAACCCCTGGGTCAACGTCGGCGCAGGCCTCATGCTCCTGCTGCAGCTGGCCTACACCTATGCCCCGCCCATGAATGCGCTGTTCTCAAGCGCTCCCATCGGCCCGGCGCAGTGGGCCAGGATCCTCGGCGCGGCGTTGCTGGTGTTTTTCGCCGTTGAGGCCGAGAAGAAGCTTTTGCCGGCGCAGAAGGCGCACCGCAGCCCATAGGCCGCGCAGGATGCCGGAGGGAGATACGCCCCCGGGCATCCTGCGCGAACAACCACAACACGAAGGAGATCATGCGCCTCAAGTCCACCCTCTTGGCGCTCGCCCTGCTCCAGACCGTGGCCGACCGCCTGCGCGGACTGCTGCGCAAGGCGGACACCCTTGCCCGCGTGGGCGGAGACGAATTCATGTTCCTGCTGCCTGATATCGGCAGCGTAGAGGATGCCAAGGCCACCGCCGGCAAGGTGCTGGACCGGCTGGCCGCGCCCTTTGAGCTGGAGGGCCACCTTGTGCCTGTCTCCTTCAGCCTGGGCATCGCCCTGTTTCCAGAGGATGGACGGGACGCCGAAACACTGGTGCGCAGCGCGGACAAGGCCATGTACCGCGCCAAGGCAAAGGGCCGGAGCCTGCGCTCCTCGCACGTCTGCGTGTCCCGGAAATAGGGCCGCGGATTGATTCCGCCCGCGCTGTGGGCTCCCCCCCCTTGGCTTTCCCGCGCGCTTTGGCTACTCTCGCGCCCACACACCGGCCCGAGGGCCAAGCCAAGGAGTCACCCTATGTCCCTGCTCTCCGCACAGGTCCAAAGCTACATGGAGCGCTCGTCCTGGATACGCCGCATGTTCGAGGCCGGCATCGAGCTGAAGAAGCAGTTCGGCGAGGACCAGGTCTGCGACTTCAGCCTGGGCAACCCCGACCTGCCGCCCCCGGCCTGCGTCTGCACGGCCCTGCACGAGATCGCCGACGAGGCCGACCAGCCCTTCGCCTTCGGCTACATGCCCAATTTCGGCTACCCCCACGTGCGCGAGGCCCTGGCCCGCGAGGTGTCGAGGGAGCAGGGCCTCAGCGTGGCGCCCGCCGACCTGGTCATCACCTGCGGCGCGGCCGGGGCCATCAACGCCTTCTACCGCGCCGTGCTTGAGCCCGGCGACGAGGTGCTCTGCCCCGCGCCCTATTTCGTGGAATACGGCTTCTACGTGGAGAACCACGGCGGCGTGCTCAAGACCGCGCCCGCACACCCCGGCACCTTCGACCTCGACGTGGCCGCCCTGGAGGCCGCCATCACCCCCAAGACCCGCGTGGTGCTCATCAATTCGCCCAACAACCCCACCGGCGTGGTCTACCCGCGCGCGTCCCTCGTTGCCCTGGCCGGAATGCTCACGAAAAAGAGCGCGGACCTGGGCCGCCCCATCTTCCTCCTGGCCGACGAACCCTACCGCTTCCTGGCCTTCGACGGCATCGAGGTGCCTTCGCTCCTGCCCCTGTACCCGCACACCGTGGTGGTCAGCTCCTTCTCCAAGAACCTCTCCCTGGCCGGAGCCCGCGTGGGCTACGCCCTGGTCAACCCGGCCCTGCCCGGCAAGGAGGAGCTCGTGGGCGGCATCATCCTGGCCAACCGCATCCTGGGCTTCGTCAACGCCCCGGCCCTGGCCCAGAAGCTCCTGGCCAAGACCCTGGGCTCCCAGGTCGATGCGCAGATCTACGCCGGACGCCGCGACGCCATGCGCCAGGTGCTCGACGCCGCGGGCTACGCCTACCCCCTGCCGCGCGGGGCCTTCTACTTCTTCCCCCAGGCCCCCGGGGGCGACGACGTGGCCTTTGTCCAGCTGCTGCTGGAGGAACGCATCCTGGCCGTGCCCGGCAAGGGCTTCGGCTGCCCCGGGCACTTCCGCCTGGCCTTCTGCGTGGGCGAAAACGTCATCCGCCGCGCCGAGGGCGGCTTCAAGCGGGCCCTGGAGAAGGCGGGAAAGTAAGCCAAGGGCTCCGCTCCCGCTCCCCGCCAAAAGGGCCGGTTCAGTCTTCCTGAACCGGCCCTTTCGGCTTGTCCCGGGCATGGGGAGACCGCGGGCCAGCCCTGCCGAGGCTTCTGCCTGGGCCGCTCGCGCGCCAGGCCGCCGGGGGTTCCAAGGGGCCTCTAGGCCCCTTGGCCGCCGGAGGCAGGCATCGTGCCGCCGGAGGCAGGCTCCGCGCCGCCGGTCTTATCCAAGGGCACGAGGATGTTGAAGGTGGTGCCCTGTCCCGGCGCGCTGGCGGCGTGGATGGTGCCCCCGAGGGTGCTGGAGACGAGGTTGTAGACGATGGACAGCCCGAGCCCGCTGCCCCCGTGCTGGCGGTAGGTGGTGTAGAAGGGCTCGAAGATCTTGCCCAGGTGCTCGGGCGCGATGCCCCGGCCGTCGTCGGTGAAGACGAAGCGCAGGCGACCCTGCTCCAGGGTCAGGCGGATGCCGATGCGCCCGGCCTGGCCAGGCTCGAAGGCGTGCTGCAGGGCGTTCATGACCAGGTTGGTCAGGATCTGCGAAAAGACGCCGGGGTAGGAGTTGATGGCCAGCTCCGGGTCGCAGTCCAGGTCCACCGCCAGGGCGGTCTTCTTGAGGTGCGGCCTGAGCGACAGGAGCACCTGCTCCAGGTATTCGCGCAGGCGGAACACCCGGCGCTCCTCGGTGGAGCGGTCCACGGCCACCTGCTTGAAGCTGCGGATGAGGTCCGAGGCGCGGCGCAGATTGCTCAGGATCATGCGCGTGGATTCGTCGCAGGTGTTGAGGAACTCGTCCAGGCTGGCGCGCTTGAGCGCCCCGGCGCGGACCTCTTCCAGCAGGGCCTTGGTCTTGTCTTCCAGGTGCGAGGCGGCGGTGACCCCGATGCCCACGGGGGTGTTGATCTCGTGCGCCACGCCCGCCACCAGGGCGCCCAGGGAGGCCATCTTCTCGGACTGGACCAGGTGCTCCTGGGCCTGGGACAGCCGCTCCAAGGTCTCCGTGAGCTCCTTGTTGGCCGCGGCCAGCTCCTTGGTGCGCGTCTCCACGCGCTCCTCCAGGAACTCGTTCAGGTGGCAGACCTCGTTCTCAAAGCCCTGGCGCTCCCGCTCGCGCTCCTGCAGGGCCTGGGCCATGGAGTCGAAGGCCTGGCCCAGGCGGCTTATCTCGTCGTTGCCGCCGGCCAGGCCGGTGCGCGCCTCCAGCTGGCCCTCGCCCACGCGCACGGCCGCGGCCAAAAGCCCCTTCAGCTTGCGCACCACGGCCACCTCGCCCAGGACCCAGGCCGAGCCCATGGACAGGGCGGCGGCGGCGAAGAGCAGCAGCAGGTTGCGCCGGACCACGCTGCGCGCCTGCGCCAGGGCCTTGTCCACGGGAATGCCCAGGCGGATCATGAGGTAGGGGAAGGGCGCGCCGGCAAAGTGCAGGCGCTTGAAGGCGTACAGGCGCAGCACCCCATCCACGCCGACTTCCCGGAAGGTGCCCTCGTCCCTGGATCCGGTCATCTTTTCCAGCATGCGCGGCAGGTCGGGCAGCCAGGTGTATTTCTCCGTTTCCGGGAAGCGGGTCAGGCGCATGCCCTTGGCGTCGGTGAGGGTGAACACCGAGCCCGGCGGCAGCGCCGCGTCTTCAAACAGGCTGCCGAAATGGTTCAGGTCGAAGGCGGCCAGCAGTACGCCCCTGCCGCCGGCGATGGGCTGGGCGAAATTGAGGACCACCCGCCTAGCGTCCTTCAGGTAGACATAGTCGCCGGTGACGAAGCCGCCCCTGGCCAGGGCGGCCCTGAAGTACGGGGCCTCGCCCAGCTTTCCGGGCCGGGCGTCGGAGGCCCGGGCGGCTGGGGGCCGGACGGGCGCGCTGGACAGGATGGCCCCCCCGGCGTCGGCCAGGGCGAGGGAGACGTAGACGGGGTTGCCCCGCTGGATGCCCTCCAGGAGCTCCTGGCAGGCGGCGCGGTCCAGGCCGCGGGCCTCGGAGGTCCCGGCCAGGGTGGCCAGCAGCAGGCGCGCATTCTCCACGATGCGCTCGTGGTGCGCGGCCATGCTCTGCACCTGGTGCAGGGCATAGGTCTCCGCGGCGCTGACCACGTTCTCCTCAAGTTCGCGGCCGGTGAGGCCCATGAGCACCACTGCCGGCAGGGCCGCGGCAAGCATGAGGGCGATCAAACGGGTGCGGATGGACACGGTCATCTGGTTCCCCGCCACGGTTGCCACAGTGCCCGGAAGGTCTTGTACCGGAATGCGGATACAGCGTATCCCTGATCCGCCGCGGCAGTCAAGAAATACGCATTCACCGCCCTGCGCAGCGCGCAGAAGCGCCGGCTACCAGGGCAGGCTGAGCTTGTAGCCGCCCAGGGCCGGCCCCGTGGGGCCATCGGTGACGTTGAGCCGCCAGAAGGTCTCGCCGCTGGTGGCGCGGTCCTGGCTGCCGGGAAGGGGCAGGTGGTAGCGGGCTTCCCTCGGGCAGACGTATTCCTGCAGAAGCTTGCCGGCGTAGCGGTTGCAGCCCTCGGTGAGCACGCAGCGCAGGTCCGTGAGCACGGAGCGGCTGTCGGCGATCCAGGAATGCCCGAGCAGGTCGGTCTTGACGTCCGAGACGTCGGTGACGTTCAGGCCGGGGATGCAGACCACGTTCTTGCCCAGGCGCTCGTAGTCGCCGCCCTGGACCTGGGCGGAGGCGGCCAGGGCCATGTCGGAGCGCGAGGCGTAGAGCACGATGCGCGCTCCGTTGCCCATGAGCTTGGCCGCGTACTGGTCGAGGAATATCTCCCGGTCCATGTCCGGCGCGGCCAGGACGATGTTCTTGAGCTTCCTCAGGTCGCCGTTGCCGGTGCGCGCGTATTCGTCGGCCAGTTCCGCGCAGGCGCGGATGAAGACCTCGTTGCCCATGCTGTGCACCACCACGCTCACGCGGTCGATCCACTGCGCGGCCAGGACGTCGGCCAGGAACTCCTTCAAATAGTGCACGGACCAGTAGGCGTTGTTGCGGTCCTGCAGGTAGCTCGCCGCGCTGCCGGCCGAAGGCCAGCTGTAGAGTGCGGCCGCGCCCGCAAAGCCCACGCCGTGGGCGATGCGCGTGGCGGTCTTGGCCGCGTCCTCGAAGCTGTTGTCAAAGCCGTGGATGAACAGGAGCACCTCGCGCCGGGGGGTGCGCGCCGCGGCGCGCTGCAGGTCGGCGAGGAAGCGGGCCCGGGTGAGGCGGCCGGTGCGCTCCAGGGTCACCTTCACGTCCATGCGGTCCGCCGCGCCGGCGCCGGCGCCGGAGATGCCCAGGCGGCACTCGCCGTAGGAGGTCTCGCGCGAGCGCAGGCCGCCGAAGCGGGCGCTCCTGGTCTCCGAGCCCGGGTCGAGGACGTTGCGGCTGGTGGCGAAGAACAGGCTGGGCCTGAGCCAGTTCTGGGGGTCGGCGGGCTGCGGGGGCTGCGGCGGCGGCGCGGCGGCGGCCGAAGGCGGCGGCACGGCCTTGTCGGCGCAGCCGGAGAGCAGGGACAGCAGGGCCAGGGCCAGGGCAAGCAGGGGGGTGCGGGCGCGCGGTTTCATGGCCAGGGGTGATACACCCGCAGGCCGTGCCGGGCAAGGGCCGGGGCGGGCCTAATACTGTTCGGGACGGTCGCGGTTGGCCGAAAGCCGCTTGGCCACCTGCGCGGGCTTGCCCGGCGCCTTGACCGCGGCCTTCTCGGCCGGCTTGGCGACCACCGCCTCGGCCGCCTTGTCGTGGGTCTTTTCCGGCGGGCCGGCCGCGGCCTTGGGCACCACGGTCATGGCCCCGAGCCCGGCGAAGGTGGTGGCCTGGCGCAGGGTCAAAAGCATGGACTTGCCGGTCTCCACGCGGAACTTCTCCCCGGCCTTCAGGGGCCGGTTGCCCAGCACGGGCAGCAGGCGGCTGGCCGGCCCATTGCCCGAGGCGTCGGTCATGGAGTATTCGCCCGGCGCAAGGCAGATCTCCCCGCCCGCGCTCCAGTGCACGGAGATGGGCTGCCCCTTGGCGTCGGCGAGCTTCAGCGACTGGACCTTGCGCGGCTCGATGTCCACGAAGAAATGCGCGGGCCGAGCGCCCACGGTCTCGCGCTGCACCTGGTAGCGCGCCACCTCGGGCGAGGAGGCGGGCAGGCGGTATTTCTCGATGAAGCTCTCCGGGTCCAGGATGATCTCCCAGCCCATGTCCTGGCCGTCATTGGACCAGGGCCGCGCGGCAAAGCCCTTGAAATTCAGGATCTCCTTCCACTTGCTGCCAAGCACCCCGTCGATGAGCAGCTGGTCGCCCACAACGGCGCGCAGGGCCTCGCCATGCTTCACCTGCACGGATTTCCCGTTGAGCCAGCAGACGAACACCGGCGGGCCGGCGGGCAGGGGCGGCGGCATGGCGCCGGCGAAGCGCACGGTGGTGGTGGAGACCTTGCGGCCGTCCACGCGGGTCTCCAGTTCCTGGAAGCGCTCCAGGGCCATGCGCGGGGAGTCCACCAGGTTGACGCCCTGGCGGTCCGAGGCGAACACGGCCACCACCTGGCCGTGGGCCTCGCCCTTGCCCGGGTCCACCTTGAGGGAGCCGCCGGACTGGACAGCCAGGCCCTGGCCGTCCAGGGACTTGCCGTTGACCTTGACGCGGGGATCGCGCTCGGACAGGCGCTGGATCTCGGCCTCGTCCAGGCGCGGCGGAACGATGTCCACCCCGCAGTGCTTCAGCAGCACGCTGGTGGCATAGACCTGATGCTTGACCTTCCAGCCCAGGGCGCCGATGTTCTTGCTCACCTCCACGGCCATGGCCGGGATGTTCAGGTTCGCCAGGGCGTAGAAGGTCAGCGACTTGCGCATCTCCACGGCGTAGCGGCTGTCGGCCTCGAAGGTGCGGGTGTTCAGGATCTTGAACTGGAAGTCCGGCTCCTTCACGCTGGCGTTGATCTCGGCCAGGGCGGCGTTGACCAGGCGGGCCAGATCCAGGCGCTCGTGGGTGTTGGCGTCGATGATGATGGACTGGCCCCAGCGCGAGGGGTTTCTCAGCGGGCTCACATACTCGGGGTCATAAAAGCCGGAGCCCTCGTGCAGGTGGATGAAGGCGCTGGACTGCGAGAGCAGGAAGCGCACGGCCCGGGCCAGGCGGTCCTCATAGAACTGGTTGTAGTCGCGGTCGAAGCGGCGGTTCATGTCCACGTTCACCGAACGCTGGTGCACGTGGATGGAGGGCACGTTGGCCCTGGGCACCACGATGAGGTTGCCCTTGAGCACCCGGCTTTCGGCCAGGATCTGGGCGGCCAGGAACCCCGTGGGCTCGTCGCCCTGGATGCCGCCCTGGATCATCACCGTGGGGCCGGGGGCCTCGCCGTGGATGAAGACCACGCCCAGGGGATACTGGGTGCCCTCGAAAAAGACGAACCCGCTCTTCGTGGAGGCCCGGCACGGCCCTGCACAGGCTAGGCCCGCCGCCACGAGGGCGAGGAGGCTAATTGCCCAGAGCGTATGTCTCGCCAAGGATCGTTTCCCCATCTGAGTTTTTGATCTCGATGCGCAGGCCGAGGGCCTCCCGGCGGTTCAGGCCGGAGGGGAGGGGGGCGCTGGTGCTGATGCGCTTGAAGCGCTGGATCTGGTAGGTCAGGTCCTGGGAGGGGGCCTCCACCTCGACCAGGCTGCCGTCGCTGCGCAGCACGAAAAGCTGGATGACCCCGGAAAGGGCCGCGCTGCCGCGGTTGTTCAGGTCAAAGGAGGCGGTGAGGCCCGAGGAGGAGAGCTGGCCCCGGAGGTTCTCCACGGTGATGGCGCCGGTGTTGACCTTGGCGAAGGCGCGCTGCGCCTTTGCGCCCAGGGCCTTGTCCTCGGCCTTGTCCTCGGCCTTGGTCTTGGCGCCGCCGGGCTCCTTGCCCTGGGCCTGCTGGATCTTGTTGATGTTGCCCAGACGCTCCAGGGCCACCTGGGCCTCGGCCAGGCTGGACTCCAGGCTGCGGCGCTCGCTCAGCAGCGCGCGGTAGCCCACGAAGGAGTGCAGCCCCACAGCCAGCCCGGCGACCACGGCCAGGGCCAGGATCCCAAGCCCCCAGAGCAGGGCCTTGAGCCGCCTGGGGCTGACACGGAAACTCTTCACATCCGAGTTGTCGCGCATGAACAGGACGCTGAAGTTGGTATCCTTCATCACATCTTGCTCCAGGTTTCACTCAGGATAACCCAGGAGTCACCCCTGGGCATGAGCACCAGGGTCTTGGCGCCCCGGTCCGACTGACCCGTGGAGTCTTCGTAGGTCTGGATGAAGCTGACCTTGAAGCCCTTCTGGTGCATGGCCACCTCGACCTTGTCCGCGGCAATGCGCGTGGGCGTCTTGCTGGCCCAGAGGGCGGTCTTGTACTCGCGCATGGCCTTGGCGCTGTTCTGCTTGCCGTTGCTGGCGTCCTCGGCGTAATAGGCCATGTATTTCTCCACGTCCGCAGCCAGCCAGGCCTCCAGCCAGCCCTTGAGCAGGCGGTCCATCTCGGCGCGCTTGGAGGAGAGGTAGCGCGCCTCCAGGGTGGGCGAAGCCTCGGTGTATTCGCCGCCCACGATGCGCCAGGCGCCGTCCTTGTCCTTCTGCCAGTAGAAGCGCTTGCCCACGGTGGAGATGAGGTCCTGGGTGCGGTAGTACTGCTCGAAGACCGTGACCCAGTAGTCGGGGCCCTGGATGACGCGCACGTTGTCCACCATGACGTGGATCCAGGGCTGGCGGCTGAAGATGCTCAGCTTGTTGCTCTTGAAGGCGGCGAAGGACGTGCCCTCGCTCTGGGCGAACTTCTCCGGCTGGAAATAGTCGAAGAAATGGTCGCTCTTCTTCTGCCAGTCCGCAGCCCAGTGGCGCACCCGCTCGGCCAGGAGCTGGGCGGTCTTGTCCTCGCTGCCGGCCTCCTTGGTCCAGGAGAGCTTCTTGGCGATGACCACGGGGGTGCCGAAGGGGATGTGCCCGTTCAGGGCCGAAATGTCCTGGGCGGTCAGGGCCACGCAGCCGCGGGTGTCGTTGGAGACGAACTGCTTGCCGCGGCCGTGGATCCAGATGCCGTGCCCGGTCTTGCCCTTCAGGCGGTCCACCGGGTTCGGGTAGTTCAGGCTGAAGGCGTGGTCGCCGTAGAGGCCGTAGTCCAGCTTTCCGGGGACCTTCTCCTCCACGAAGTACACGCCCTCGGGGGTGCGCATGTCGCCCTCGCGCATCTTGTCGCCCGGGGCGGAGCCCGTAGTGCAGGCCAGCTTGCGCGAGACCTCCAGCGGGCTCTTCCTGGTGAACATGAAGAAGGTCTGGGATTCCTTGTCGATGCCGATCAGGAGGTCCGGCACCCCGGTGTGCGAGGAGACCTGGGCCGTCCAGCCGGGAACGCCGGCAGCCGCCCCCCCGGAGCCGGAAGCCGCAAAAGCGCCAGCGCCGGCGACCAGGCCGAGGCCGGTCAGGAGCGCGAAAATTTTGAAGACACTGGCGATGCGTTCGATGTTCAAGGCTCTTCCATGTCTGTTTCGGCGTCGGGCCAGGCCTTTCGGCCCGCCGGAGCGCCCGTTACCGGAAGCCTAGCCCCTGGCCGCTGCCAAAAGCTCGTTGCGCGTGAATATGGAGGAGAGCGTCAGGCCCACCTCGGCCAGGCGCTCGCGCCCGCCCTCCTCGCGGTCCAGCACGCAGAGCACGTCCCCGACCTTGAACCCCGCCGCGCGCAGCCGCTCGGCCGAGGTGACCAGCGTGCCCCCGGTGGTGACCACATCCTCCAGCAGGGCCACGGTGGCGCCCGGCTGGAAATTCTTCAGGCCCTCGAGGTACTGGTCCGTGCCGTGGCCCTTGGACTGCTTGCGGATGATCATGGCCGGCAGCGGGCAGCCCCCCAGGTGCGAAAGCACGCTGACCGCGGCCACCAGCGGGTCGGCCCCCAGGGTCATGCCGGCCACGCCGTGGGCGTCCGAGCCCTGGAGCATGGAGAGGAACAAGGCGCCGATGAGGTAGCCGCCCTCGGGGTGCAGGGCCGTCTGCTTGCAGTCGAAATAATAATCGCTCTTCCGGCCCGAGGTGAGGGTGACCTCCCCCTGGACGTAGGACAGATTCATCAGGTGCCGCGCCAATTTCGCCTTCAAACCATCCACCTTGCACTCCCGCCCTTAGCCAAAGACGCGCTGAAAGACCGTTGTTACGTAACGCAGGTAATAGCAGGGGTCAAACAATCTTTCAAGAGTTTCTAGACTTATCTGCCCGCGAATGTCGGCGTCGGCCAGCACCTCGTCCTTGAAGGAGCGGCGCTGGTCCCAGGAGCGCATGGCCGCGGCCTGGACCATCTCGTAGGCCCGCTGCCTGGGCAGGCCCATGTCGAGCAATTCCACGAGGATGCGCTGGGAGTAGAACAGGCCGTAGGAGCCTTCCAGGTTGCGCGCCATGTTCTCCGGGATCACCCGCAGGTTCTTCAGCAGCCCGGCCAGGCGGTGCAGGATGTAGTCGGCCAGGATGGTGGAGTCGGGCATGATGACGCGCTCCACCGAGGAGTGCGAGATGTCGCGCTCGTGCCACAGGGGCATGTTCTCCATGCTGGCGATGGCGTTGGTGCGCAGCAGGCGCGAAAGCCCGCAGAGGTTCTCGGCGCTGATGGGGTTCTTCTTGTGCGGCATGGCGCTGGAGCCCTTCTGGCCCTTGGCGAAGCCCTCCTCCACCTCCAGCACCTCGGTGCGCTGCAGGTGCCGCAGCTCCGTGCACAGGCGCTCCACCCCGCCGCCCAGCAGGGCCAGTGAGGTGAAGAAATGAGCGTGGCGGTCGCGCTGAACGATCTGCGTGGACACCGGGTCCACGGCCAGGCCCAGGGCCTCGCAGGCCAGGGCCTCCAGCTCCGGGGAGAGGTGGGCGTAGGTGCCCACGGCGCCGGAGATCTTGCCCACGCGGATATTCTCCACCGCGGCCGTGAAGCGCTCGCGGTGCCGGGAGAACTCGGCGTAGAACCCGGCCATCTTGAGGCCGAAGCTGGTGGGCTCGGCGTGGATGCCGTGGGTGCGGCCCATGCACAAGAGGTCCTTGTGGGCCAGGGACATGTCCTTCAAGACCGCCAGCACCGCGTCGATGTCGGCCAGGATCAATGCCCCCGCGCGCACCAGGAGCAGGGCGTTGGCCGTGTCCACGATGTCCGAGCTGGTGCAGCCCAGGTGGATGTAACGCGCCGACGGGCCGACCTTCTCCTCCACGGCGGTGAGGAAGGCGATGACGTCGTGGCGGGTCTTCTCCTCGATCTCCAGGATGCGCGCCACGTCGAAGGAGGCCTTGGCGCGGATCTCGGCCAGGTCGGCCTGGGGGATGACGCCGAGCTTGGCCCAGGCCTCGCACACGGCCAACTCCACCTCGAGCCAGGAGCCGAAGCGGGCCTCCATGGTCCACAGGCTGGTCATTTCGGGACGGGAATAGCGTTCGATCATGCGTGTCTTCCGTCGGTTAGCTGGGGTTCGGGCGGCGCGGGCGCCGGGGAAGCGCCGCCTGGCGTGGCCTGCATAGCACGGAAATACGGGCCATGCACATGAAAAAGGCAGCCCGGGGCTGCCTTCATCGTCTCGTCTAGGTCGCCGCCACCGGTGGGGCCGCCGGCTTGACTTCCGCAGGCTTGGCCTCCGCAGCCGCCGCCTTGCCGGGGCAGGCGCACTCGGCCTTCGGGGCCGGGCTGCTCGCGCCCGCGGCCGAGGCGGTCTCCGGCGGGGCCGGGCGCTCCGAATAGCCGCTGGCATACCAGCCGCCCCCCTTGAGCACAAAGGAGGTGCTGGAAATCAGGCGGCTGGCTTGGCCGCCGCACACGGGACAGGGTATGTCCCGCTCCTCGTAGTCTTTCTGCCAGTCCTCGAAGAGCTGCTTGCAATCCTGGCAGTTGTACTCGTAGATGGGCATCTCTCACTTCCTCCAGACTGGTCGGCCCGCTGGCGCGGGCCCGGAAAGGACGGGGCGGCCCGAGAGCCGCCCGCTGCTTTCGCCTATTTGCCCTTGGCCGCGGCCTTGGCCTCGCGGATGCGTTCCTTGAGGCGCTCTTCGCGGCGCTTGCGGCGACGGCCGATTTCCTTCATGCGTTCAACTTTCTTGTGCTTGCCCATGGTTCCTCCTGGGAAAAGACGCGCTCGGCGTCGTGGATAGGCAGTCCCTACTCCACATCCTGGCCCGTGTAAAGCGCCTTGGAGCGCCTCCGGCGGGCCCGCTTCCCCTTGACGCCAGGCCGGATGATGCCCATTATTGGCCCAGCGCGGCCTGGCCCGCGCGCACTACCCTTATCCTTCAAGGAGAAAGCTCATGGCAGGCGACCAATACGCCTCGGCGATGGCCGACATCGCCCAGGTGTTCATGTTCGAGCAGTGGCTGCGGCACAATTACCTCGTCGAGAAGGACGGCAAGCTGTTCGTCGAGATCCCCGAGGCCGACCTGGCGGAGATCCACGGCAGGCACGAGGGGCTGGGCGGCCTGGCCGACATGCTGAACCGCGAGGAGATTTCCTACGAGAAATGCCAGGACACGGTCTGCACCTTTGTGGGCGCCCGCTTCGACGGCTCCAAGTACGGCCCGGAGGTCATCGCGCGCACCCTGGACAGCAAGGCCTTCAAGATCGAGATGTACGTCTTCGGCGTCTGGCTCAAGGGCCACGAGTCGTACCTGGACGCCGAGCGGCTGCCCTTCGCCGATTGGCTGGAGATGTACGACGGCTGGAAATCCCTGGACCAGGTCAAGGAATACCGGCGCAAGCTGGAGGCCGGCGGCGGCGACCCCAACGCGCCCCCCAGCTCCAGCGTGCACTAGGCTTCCTGCATGGACCGCATCTTGCAGCCCCTCGTTTGGAGGATGTTTAATGCGCCTCCACAGGCCTTGAGGCCGGCTTTCTGACCCTGCAACCGTCGCGAGGTTCCCGCTGTGAGTGCTCTCTGGGCCAAGGGTGAAAATGACGACGCCGCACGCAGGCGCACGCTGGTGCTGGACATGCTGGAAGACATCCGGGACCAGCGCGCCAAGCTCAAGCTGGAGTTCGCCGAGGACGTCACGAGCATCAAGAACATCACGGCCAGCCTCATCGACTACGACGCCGCCACGGTCACCCTGGAGGTCTCCGCCCTCAAGGGCGCTTCCGGCACCTGGATCGGGGCAGGGGTCTCGTGCTTCTTCCGCATCCATGACCGGGAGGTGCGCAGCCGCGAGCAGTACCTGACCTTCGCCAGCCGCATCAACGCCGTGCAGCAGCGGCCCAGCGGCATGGTGCATTTCGTCCTGGAGCTGCCCGAGGCCATCAAGAGCGCCCAGATGCGCCGCAGCGTGCGCGTCAAGGTGGACCAGCGCAAGGTCCCGGCGCTCCTGCTCTGGCGCGAGCTGCCCTCCGGCGTCATCATCGCCGACACGCCCCCGCTTCTGAACAGCGAGACCGACACCAAGCGCGGCCTCAAGGTGGACAACTTCTCGGCCAACGGCCTGCGCCTGCTCCTCGACAACGCCCTCATGCGCGAGGTCCTGCCGGACCAGGACAAGGGAGAGCATTTCTCCTTCTACTTCAAGGCCGCCGTCGAGCCGGGCACCCCGGCCTCATCCTTCTGGGTCAACAGCGTGCTGCGCAACGTCTTCCGCGACCCGCAGAAAAGCGAGACCGCCCTGGGCTTCGAGTTCATCTCCGAGGGCCAGGTCGACGAGAGCAGGCGCCTTGTCTGGCGGCCGCTGCGCTTCGACGAGGTGGGCGGACTGGGCAAGTTCGTCTTCAAGTGGAACCTCGACCTCTACCGCGAAAAGGGCCTCGGCCAGGGCTAGCCGCCTAGGGCAGCACGGGCACGATGGGCTTGACCTGGATGGGCTGGGCCGCAAAGGGGTCGGCCTGGCGGGCCTTTTTGGGCGGCGTGCTGGAGAGCACCGTGTCGCCCGTGTCCTCGTCGCGGCCCAGGCGGATGCCGTCGGCCTTGGGCGTGGACATGTCGTAATCCTGACGGTTCTTGGCCGTGTCGATGTTCGGGAACTTGGACGTCGCGGCCACGCCCTTGGCCGGAGCCTTGGCCGGAGCCGGAGCCTTGGCCGGGGCCGGAGCCTGAGCCGGGGCCGCCTCCTTCATCTCCAGCCGCACCGGGGCCTGCACCGGGCCGCGCACGGCGTTGCCCTGGCCCAGGGCCAGGGCCGGAAAAACCAGAAGAATGGCCGCCGCCGCTGCCGCAGGTGTGCGGAATCTCTGACGCATGGTGCCTCCTGGGCTGTCCGGGCCGCCCGGGCCGGGATTTAGGGTTTGAATTGTGCCCCGATTGCGTATATCCTGCAACATCCATGACACGCAACGGCACAGACCCTACGCCCGCGCACCAAACGGAGGATCACGGAGCATGTCCAACCGCGCCGACGCCTACAAGGCCGCCGGAGTCAACATCGACGAAGCCAACGAGTTTGTCGAGCGCATCAAGGCGCTTGCCGTCAGCACCCACGGCAAGGGCGTGCTTTCGGGCATCGGCGGCTTTGGCGGCCTGTACAAGCCGGACCTGGGCAACATCCAGGCCCCGGTGCTGGTTGCCGGAACGGACGGCGTGGGCACCAAGCTCAAGCTGGCCTTCGCCTTTGACGGGCACGACACCATCGGCATCGACCTCGTGGGCATGAGCGTCAACGACGTGCTGGTGCAGGGCGCCCGGCCCCTGTTCTTTCTCGACTACTTCGCCACCGGCAGGCTTGACTCCGAGGTCGCCGTGCGGGTCATCGCCGGCATCGTGGATGGCTGCAAGCAGGCCAAGTGCTCGCTTCTGGGCGGCGAAACCGCCGAGATGCCCGGATTCTACCCCAGCGGCGAATACGACCTCTCCGGCTTCTGCGTGGGCATGGTGGACTACGACCGCATCGTGGACGGCTCCCAGGTGGGCCACGACGACGTCATCATCGGGCTGCCCTCCACGGGCCCGCACGCCAACGGCTACTCCCTCATCCGCAAGATCTTCGACGCCTCCGGGCTCAAGGGCGGCGACATCCTGCCCGGCGGCGACCAGACCGTGGCCCAGGCCCTGCTCGCGCCGACGCGCATCTACGTGCAGCCGGTGCTGAACATCCTGCGCGACCTGCCCGTGCGCAGCATGGCCCACATCACCGGCGGCGGCTTCTACGACAACCTGCCCCGCGTGCTGCCGGGAAGCGTCACGGCGCACATCCGCTTCGGCTCCTGGCCGGTGGCCCCGGTGTTCCAGTGGCTGAAGGCCCAGGGCGACCTGTCCTGGCCGTCCATGCTGCAGATCTTCAACACCGGCATCGGCTTTGTGCTCGTGGTCAAGAGGGACGCCGTGAACGACATCATGGACCGGCTCTCGGCCATGGACATGCCCGGCTACGTCATCGGCGAGATCAAGCCGCGCGCGGGCGAAGAGGAGCAGGTCCAGGTGCATTTCCCGGAAGACTAGGCCCAGGCGCCCCCAGCAAAGAATAAGCCCCGGTCCGCCGGGGCTTTTTTTGCGGCCCTGGGCCTTTGCGCCGGGCCTTGCCCCCCAAGGGGCCCTGCTACGGCGCGCCGGGGTCCGGGCACTCCACCCTTTCCACCGCGAAGCGCAGGGTGAAGCGCGAGCCGCGTCCCGTGTCCTCCGCCGCCAGGCTCCCGCGCAGCTGCTGCGCCAGGCTGGCCAGCAGGACCAGGCCGAAGGTCGAGGGCCCCTCCAGGCTGAAGCCCGGCGGCAGCCCTGGGCCGTTGTCCTCCACCTCCAGCACGTTCTCGCGGCCCTCGACGCGCAGGGCCAGGCGCAGCTCAAGCCCCCTCGCCGGGACAACGGCGTGCTTCAGGATGTTCAACAGCAGCTCATTGAGCGCCATGCCGAAGGGCACGCACTGGGTGACGGGCAGGCACACCTCCTCCAGCGCATAGGCGAGGCGCGCGGCGGGGACCAGGCCGCGCGTCAGCTGCTCCGCCAGCCGGCGCACGTAGTCGCGCATGTCCACCGAGGCCAGGTCCGCGGAGGCGTAAAGCTGCTCATGCACCAGGGCCATGCTCTGGATGCGCTCCCGGCTCTCCTCGAAGAGGGTCCGGTCCCTGGCGTCCACAACGTATTCCGCCTGCAGGCTGAACAGGCTGCTGACGAGCTGCATGTTGTTCTTGACCCGGTGGTGGATCTCCTTCAGCAGCACGGTCTTTTCCCTCAGGGCGGCCCGGACCCGCGCCTCCACCTCGGAGCGCCTGGCCTCGGCCAGCTCCAGGGACCGGCCCACCCGGCTGGCCACCGCCAGGACCATCAGGCCCACGGACACGGCGTAGGTCACGGCGATGCCCGCCACCAGCAGGGCGTTGCCCTCGCCGAACCGCGGCCCGGCCAGCCCCAGCACCAAAGAATGCGCCAGGGACAGCAGCACCACCAGGGGCACGAAGGCCCGCAGCAGATTGGCCTGGGTCGCCGGCCCGGAGAACATGCGCAGGGGCAGGAGCTCCTGGCCGGCCTCGCTGACCAGGGCAGCGCCGAGGCACAGAAAGGCCAGGGCCGTGGACCGGGCCATGGGCACCACGGACGCATGGTAGAGCAGGGGCATGCCGAAGACGTAGCCCAGGAGGAAGACGCTGCCCAGCAGGGCCACCGCGGCGCCCAGCAGGCCCGCGAAGCGCAGCAGGCCGGGCAGCGGCGCGGGGCGCCCGCCCCGCCGCCAGGACAGGGGCCAGGACGCGGCCACGGAGAGGAGAAGAAGCAGGGCCGCGGCCGGGGACATCCGCGTATGGGACACGCCCGCCCAGGCGCTTACCTGCCGGAAGAACAGGTCCAGGAGCCCCGCATCCAGGCCGAGCAGCCGTCCGACCAGATTGAGCAGCACCACCGCGCCGAGGAGGAGGAGCACGGCGCTGCTTGCGCGCGGGCCGGGGACCATGGGCCCGGCGGCGGAGCGCAGCAGCACCATGCCGCCCAAGACCAGAAAGACGATGGCCGTGCTCGGGGCCATGGGCACCAGCTCCGGCCGCGCGGCGTCCACCAGCCGCAGCCCGATCAGCCCGCCGGAGAGGCCCAGGGAGGCGAGGATGACCACGGCCCCGGCGCTGACCAGCCCCGCCCGGCACACGAGGTCCCGGTGCGCAGGGGCTGTTTCGGTCATTGGGGGGGCGGTGCGGATTTCGTCAGCCATGCCGGGCGCTCCTGCCGCAAGTGCGGAAGCAAAGACTCCCACTTGTAGACTAGGTACATCCGGGCGCCGGCCGTGGCAAGCGCAAAACAGTTAAAGGCAGCGCGAACTGTCCGGAGCCGCCCGGGCTCCGGCCCTGCCGGGGCAGGGCCGGCTAGTAGCCCAGGTCCTCGCCCACCAGGACCACGTGGATGCGGTCGCGCACGGCCGAGCCCTCGATGATCGACCAGACGTTGCAGATCCTGGTCTCGCTGGCGCACTGGTGGCAGCGTCCGTCCTCCAGGCAGGGGTTCTTCAGGCCGTAGGCCTCGGCCAGGCGCATGTTGTTGGCCGGGGCGGCGATTGCGCGCACGCGGCCCATGGCGCCTTCCACGTCGGCCGCCACCTTGTTCATGCCCACCAGCAGGATGACCTTCCTCGGCCCGAAGGTCATGCCCGCCACGCGGTTGCCCGTGCCGTCCAGGTTCACCAGCCGCCCGTCCAGGGTGATGGCGTTGGAGCTGGCCACCAGGATGTCGGCCAGGAGGCCCTGGCGGCGCAGCTCCGCGCCCTGCTCCCTGGTCAGGCCCGGGGCGTAGGGGTCCATGAGCGTCACGCCGGGCAGGGCCGCGATGTCCGCCCAGAGCCCCAGGCCGCCCACGGACTCCGAGCCGCAGCGGATGACCCTGGCCGGGCCCGCGCCGCTGCCGGCCAGGCCGATGAGCCGCAGCACCTCGGCCCTGGCCTCCTGGGCCGTGGGCACGAAGCTGCCGGCCATCTTGCGCTTGGCCAGATTCTTGATGATGTGGCCGGCGAGCTTCTCGCGCTGCCTCAATACCGGTGCGTCCATGCTGGACCTCCTTTTGCGGGTCGGGGTGGGAGTGATGCGCCGTGGGCTTCCGGTCCGACCATGCCGCTGGTTACCTGCCGCGTCAACGCACACCGCTGTCCGTATGGACGACAACGCAGAAAGCCCCCGGCACGGACTGGCGTCCACGCCGGGGGCCGGGTGTTTCGCTCGAGCCGGGGCTACATGCGCGCGCCGGCGTTCAGGCTGTCGGAGTAGGCCGTCTCGGTGTGCTCGGCCTGGTCCAGGCCCGTGGACTCGGCCTCCGGGGTCAGGCGCAGGCCCATGGCCAGGTCCACGGCCTTCAGCAGCGCCCAGCTCACCGCCAGGGCATAGGCCCCCACGGCCAGCACGCCCAGGGCCTGGATGCCGAACTGGGCGGCGTTGCCGTAGAACAGGCCGTCCACGCCGCCCGGGTTGACGGCCTTGGTGGCCAAAAGGCCCGCCAGGAGCGTGCCCAGAAGCCCGCCCAGGCCGTGGATGCCCACCACGTCGAGGGAGTCGTCGTAGCCCAGGCGCGCCTTGAGCATCACGCCCAGGTAGCAGGCCGCGCCCGCCAGGAGCCCGATGGCCATGGCCGAGGGCGCGGTGACGAACCCGGCCGCCGGGGTGATGGTGGCCAGGCCGGCCACGGCGCCGGAGGCCGCGCCCAGGGTCGTGGGCTTGCCCCGGTGCCACCATTCCACGAGGATCCACATGGCCATGCCGGCCATGCCGCCCATGTGCGTGGCCACGAAGGCCGTGGCCGCCACGCCGTCGGCCGCCAGGGCGCTGCCGCCGTTGAAGCCGAACCAGCCGAACCACAACAGGCCCGTGCCGAGGAGCGTCATGGGCAGGTTGTGCGGGAAGAACTGGCGCTTGCCGTAGTCCCGCCGCGGGCCGACCACCACCACCGCGGCCAGGGCCGCCGCGCCGCAGGTCAGGTGCACCACCAGCCCCCCCGCGAAGTCCACCACGCCCAGGAGCTTGAGCCAGCCGCCCGCGCCCCAGACCCAGTGGCACACGGGGTTGTAGACCAGGACGGCCCAGAGCAGGCTGAAGACCAGAAAGGGCGCGAAGCGCACGCGCTCGGCAAAGGCGCCGGTGATGAGCGCCGGGGTGATCACCGCGAACATGCACTGGTAGATCATGAACACCGAGTGCGGGATGGTGGCGGCGTAGTCGGCGTTGGGGGCCGCGCCCACGCCCGCGAGCCAGGCCCAGGCCAGGCTGCCGGTGAGGCCCGAGACGTCGGGGCCGAAGCTCATGGAATAGCCCAGGGCCACCCACTCCATGCTGATGAGGGCGATGAGGAAGAAGCTCTGCATGATGGTGCCGAGCACGTTCTTGCCGCGCACCATGCCGCCGTAGAACAGGGCCAGGCCCGGGGTCATGAGCAGCACCATGGCCGCGCTGACGAGGACGAACGCGGTGTCACCCGCCTGGATCGTGGCCGCCTGGATCATGGGGTCTCCCTTGTCTTGGGGCACGTTGAACGGCTCCCGGCGCAGGCGCGCCTGCCGGGATTTTGGAGCATGGCCGCCTGCCCCGCCTGGCGACGGGCTCTTCTTAGCCACATTTTCCGTCCATGCAAAGACAAAAGTTGTGGCTGATATGACAATTTTGTATTGCTTGTACATATCTACGGAAATAACAGCCAAAATATTTCTTGAAAATGACAGCAATGCGCAAACAAGCCGCACGCCCACGATCAAGTCTTGCCAATTTCGGCACCGATCCGGGCCTGGCCCAGGCTGCCGGTTGCCCGCCGCCCAAGGCTCTGCTACCCTGCCGGACAACGGGCCAGCCCTGCCGGCCCGCACACCCCCAAGCGAGAGCACCGTGCCAGCACCCCAACCGCCCCAGCCCGGCCCTGTCCACAGCGCACCGGACGGCCTTTCGGACCTCATGAGCGTGGAGTTTTTGTCCCTGTGCGCCATCAGCGTGCTGGCCTTCTGCAACATCGCCATTTTCTACGGATTCTACGCCTACCTGACGGAACTGGGCATCCCCCCGGCCTGGCGCGGGCCGCTTTTGGCCCTGGAGCCCTTGACCGCGCTGCTGGTGCGGCCCTTCCTGGGCCGCTTCCTGAGCCTGGGCAACGGGGTGCGCTTCATGCGCGCGGGCATGGCCCTGGCCACGCTCTCGCTGTTGTGCTATCCCTTCGCCAAGACCATCCCGGCCATCGCCCTGGTGCGCATGCTGCACGGCCTGGGCTTCGTCACCGTGGTGGGCGGCCTGCTCGGCACCCTCACGGCCTTTCTTCCGCGCCGGAAGAGCGCCCAGGGCTTTGGCCTGTTCTCCGTGACCATCCTGTTGCCCTACGCCCTCATGCCGCCCTTTGTGGAGCTGGTGCTGCCCCACCTGCCGGGCCACGGGGCGGCCTACGCCCTGGCCGCGCCGCTCATGCTCCCGGCCTTCCTGCTGCTGCGGCCCCTGGGCCGGCGCACCCGCGCCCTGGCCCAGGCCCTGCACCCCGAGCACCTGCACAAGCCCAGCTGGGCCGAGGTGCGCCAGGGACTGCGCAACCCCTCCGTGTCCCTGCTCATCGCGGGCAACCTGTGCCTGGTGGCCGCGCACTCCATCGTCTTCTTCTTCATGCGCGACTTCGCCGTGCTGCTGGGCGCTGGCAACCCCGGCATGTTCTTCACCTACGCCAACGCCGCCACCATCACCCTGCGCGTCCTGGGCGGCCACCTGCTGGACCGCGTGGACAAGGGCCGCGTGCTGGTCTGGGCCTTTGCCGGGCTGGCCGTGCTGCTGCCGCTCTTCGGCCAGGCCGGAAGGCCGCTGGCGCTCTTCGGCCTGGCCGCGCTCTACGGCTCGGGCATGGCGCTGACCATGCCGCTGCTCAACGCCAGCATGCTCTACGTGTCTCCGCCGAAGCTGAGGGCCTTCAACGCCAACCTGCTCATGGTGGCCGTGGACGCGGGCTTCTTCGCCGGACCGTTTCTGGGCGGCATGCTCCTGGCCGCGGGCTGGTCCCACGCCGGGCTGTTCTGCGTGGGCGGCGGCTTCATGCTGGCCGCCGGGCTGTGCATGCTGCCCGTGGGCCGCGAGATGCGCCGCCTGGGCGCCGAGGGGGCGCCGGAGCCGGCAGGGCCCGCGGCCTGAGGGCCAGGGCGGCGGCCGTCTGGTTTCGCCCTGGCCCAGGCCGCGGGCGGCGCAGCCGCCATCAATACTGCGACACGCCTGTGTCCGCCCGGAAGGATTTTCGTCCTCGCCCTTGACTTGTGACGAAATTCACAATATATTGTGCATGGGATACATAGCTGCAACTCGTTCCGCCGAACATCCCGCCGGCGGCACCTGCCCTGTCCTGATCCGCTGCGGCCCATCCCCCGATGTCCGGGGGTGAGCATAGGTCACAACGCCATCACAAGGGGGTTGCTCATGAAGATTCTCGTCGCTGTCGATCCGTCCGCTTCCACGCACATTGCCGTGACCAAGGCCGCTGAACTGGCCAAGCGGGAGGGTTCCACCCTGTCCCTTCTGGCCATTGCCGAGACCTTCCAGGACATAGAGAGCCTGTTCGGCAACGAGGCCACGGAGCGTCTGCGCGTGCGCGCCACCGCCGCCCTGGAGGCGGCCAAGGCCATCGCCGTTGCCGCCGGGGTCAAGCCCAAGCTGGTGCTCAAGACCGGTGTCTCGCCCGAGGACATCATCACGGATACCGCCGAGAAGGGCGGCTTCGACCTGGTGGTCATGGGCACCCGCAGCAAGAAGGGCAAGACCAAGGCCCTGGGCAGCGTGGCCAGCAAGGTGGTGGCCCTGGCCCCCTGCTCCGTGCTGGTCGTCCGCTAGCCCTTGCGCCGCTGAACAGCACCCCGGCTTCGGGCCCCGCAAGGGGCCGGAGGCCGGGCCTCGGCGCGCGCCATTTCCTCCCAAAGCGCACCACTTGCCCTTGACGCCGGCCTGGCGTAAGAGCGCGCCCATGCACCACACCACCGCCGACCTCTCCGCCGACACCCCCGCCGAAGCCGCTGCCGAAGCCGCTGCGCAGTACCACGCCCTGGCCCTGTTCTCCGGCGGCCTGGACAGCATCCTGGCCATCAAGGTGCTGCAGGAGCAGGGCCTGCGCGTCCTGGGCCTGCACTTCGTCAGCCCCTTTTTCGGCAAGCCGCATCTGCGCAAGCACTGGCGCGACACCTACGGCATCGAGGCCGTGAACGTGGACATCCGCCGGGCCTACCTGGACATGCTCGTCCGCCCGGCCCACGGCTTTGGCAAGCACCTGAACCCCTGCGTGGACTGCAAGATCCTCATGCTGGCCCACGCGCGCACCCTTCTGCCCAAATACGGCGCGACCTTCCTGGTCTCCGGCGAGGTGCTGGGCCAGCGGCCCATGTCCCAGCGGGCCGACGCCCTGAACCTCATCCGCAAGAGCGCGGGCGTGAAGGAGCTGCTGCTCCGGCCCCTTTCGGCCCAGAAGCTCGACCCCACGCCCATGGAGGAGTCCGGCCTGGTGGACCGCGCGCTTCTGCCCGGCATCTGGGGCCGGGGCCGCAAGGACCAGCTGGCCCTGGCCGCGCATTTCGGCATCACCCTCATCCCCACCCCCGCCGGGGGCTGCAACCTGGCCGAGGCCGAGGCCTCCGCGCGCTACCTGCCCATCCTGAAGAACCTGGCCGACCCCCACCCGCGCGACTTCGCCCTGTCGCACCTGGGGCGGCAGTACTGGGCCGGGGGCTACTGGCTGTCCATCGGCCGCAACCAGCGCGACAACGAGGCCCTGGAGGCCGCGCGCCGGCCCACGGACCTGCTCTTCCGCCTGCGCGACCTGCCCGGCCCCATGGCCCTGGGCCGGCAATACGCCCCGGCGGAGGACGCCTTCAGCCGCGGCCTGGCCGGCCAAAACCCGCAGGCCTGGCCCGAGGACGTGCTGGCCGATGCGGCGGCCTTCGCCGCCTCCTACTCGCCCAAGGCCAGGGCCCTGGGCGGGCCTGGCGCGGCCTGCGTGCCCGTGCTCCTGCGCCAGGGCGACACGGCCACGGAGCTGTGCGTGGTTCCGGCCCGCCAGACGCAGCTGGCCTGGACCGAGCCCAAGCCCGCGGCCCTGGCGGCCTGGAAGAAGCGCTCCTAGGCGGCCCGGCCCGGAACTCCGCTTCCGGCCGGCGGAAGCCGCCCGCCCCCCCCACTTGCCAAAGCCCCGGGCAGGGCTTATCCTTCAAAAATTGCGGCGGACTTCCCCGCACCCACAGACGAACACCATTCCTTTCAGGAGGAACGAAACATGGCAGGATATCCTTCCTACCCCGGCGCCCAGGCCTCGATCTCCAAGGCCGAGACCATCAACGCCTTCATGCGCGGCATCTACGGCTGGATGAGCCTCGGGCTCATGCTCACCGCCGCCGCCGCCTGGTACACCGCCGCAAGCCCCCTGGGGCAGACCCTGCTCCAGTCCCCCGGCCTGCTCATCGGCCTGGTGGTGGTCCAGTTCGGCCTGGTCATCGCCCTGTCCGCCGCCATCAACCGCCTGTCCGGCGGCGCGGCGACCCTGATGTTCCTGGCCTACAGCGCGCTCACGGGCCTGACCCTGTCCTCCATCTTCTTCGTCTACAGCATGACGAGCATCTTCCAGGCCTTCGTGGTCACGGCGGGCACCTTCGGGGCCATGAGCATCTACGGCATGGTCACCAAGCGCGACCTGACGAGCATGGGCAGCTTCCTGTTCATGGGCTTGATCGGCATCGTCCTGGCCTCCCTGGTGAACATGTTCCTCAAGAGCTCGGCCATGGGCTTCGTCATCTCCGTCATCGGCGTCCTGGTCTTCACGGGCCTCACCGCCTACGACACCCAGAAGCTCAAGTACATGGGCGAGGCCATGCCCCTGGGCGACGGCACGGCCATCCGCCGCGGCACCATCCTGGGAGCCCTCACCCTGTACCTGGACTTCATCAACCTGTTCCTCATGATGCTGCGCCTCTTCGGCAGCAGCCGCGACTAACCGCAATCCCGCGCGGGGGCCGCTGCCAGCACCGCAGCGGCCCCCGGCGCCATCCCCCATGCCAAACATCCCCGACCTGCAGCACGCCCTCAGGCCCCTCCTGCTCCCCGCCGGCGCGCTGTACGCGCAGGCCATGCGCCTGCGCCGCTGGCTCTACGAGCGCGGCAGCCTCGCCTCCTGGCGCCCGCCCTGCCCGAGCATCAGCGTGGGCAACATCGGCTGGGGCGGAAGCGGCAAGACGCCCCTGTGCGGGCACATCCTGCGCTGGGCCGGCCGGCGCGAGGAGCACGGCGTGGTGCTCACCCGCGGCTACGGGGCCAGGCCCAGGCGCCTGCCGCTGCTGGTCACCCCCGACGCGGACCCGGCCCAGGCGGGCGACGAGCCCCTGCTCCTGGCCAAGGCGCACCGCCTGGCGCGCATCGTGGTGGACCCCAAGCGAAGCCGCTCCGGCCCCTGGGCCTGCGCGCGCTTTGACCCGGACTTCGTGCTTCTGGACGACGGCTTCCAGCACCTGGCCGTGGCCCGGGACATCAACCTGGTCCTTTTGACCCCGCAGGACCTGGCCCAGGGCTGGGGCCGGGTCTGCCCGCTGGGGACCTGGCGCGAGGGCCCCGGGGCCCTGTCCCGCGCCTCGGCCTTCTGCGTGAAGCGGGCCGCAGGCCCGCAGCCGGGCCTGGACCTGGACATCGCCAGACGCCTGGAGGGCTTCGGCCTGCCCGTGTTCACCTTCGGGCTCAAGCCCAAGGGCCTGGCCCGGCTGGACGGCGCCCTGCGCGCCAGCCACCTGGACGGAGAGGACTATGTGCTGGCCACCGGCATCGCCGACCCGGCCCAGGCGGCCGTGACCGCGGCCAGGCTCCTGGGCCGCGAGCCCCGGCAGATTTTGGCCTTCGCCGACCACCACCGCTTCCGGCAGGCCGACGTGGCGCGCATCCGCGAGGCCGCCGCAGGCGCGCACGTCCTGGTGACGCCCAAGGACGCGGTGAAGCTGCGGCGGCTGGAGCAGACCGGAGGCTTCTGGGTCCTGCGCACTGAGGTCCACTTCGGCCAGCCCTTTTTCTCCGACACGGGCTTTGACCAGTGGTTCGGCGCGCGCTTCGACCAGCTGGCCCAGGCCCACCGCCAGGCCTATGGCGAGGCCATGCGCAAGGAACTGGCCTAGCGCCGCCGCCCCGAGCCCAAGCCCTGTCTGCGGCGCCCCCGCGCGCCAGCCCCCCGCAAATTCATTTCCCAACCCACCGAGAAGACGATGAAACAGAAGAAACGCAACCCCAGCCGCCCCCCCCAGCCCACGGACCATGCCACGCTCTTGAAGCTGCTGCACGAGGCCAGGCGCCCCCTGGGCCCGGACGACCTTTTGCCCGTGCTCGGCCTGCACCGCCGCAAGCGCGGCGAGGTCGACGAGATGCTCCAGGAGCTGGTGGCCCAGGGCAAGCTCATCCGCCTGGGCCGGGCCTACGGCCTGCTTGAGCGCATGAACCTCATCACCGGCAAGGTGCAGATCCAGCGCTCCGGCGTGGCCTTCCTCATCCCCGACGACCCCCGGCGCAAGGACGTGTTCCTGGGCCAGGAGACCGGCGGGGCCTGGCACGGCGACCGCGTGGCCGTGGCCATCACCCGCGAGAGCAGGACCCGCAACAGCGAGGGCCGCGTGGTGCGCATCGTGGAGCGCGGCCGCAACGTGCTCACCGTGCGCGTCATGCGCTCGGCCGGCCAGGGCAGCCTGCTCTGCCGCCCCACGGACCCGCGCCTGGACTTCGCCATCCTGGCCGAGCACGTGGACCCGGCCCTGGGCCTCATCAAGGGCGACATCGCCCTGGCCGCGCCCGGCGAACAGCTGGACCCGGCCCTCTGGGCGGGGGCCATCCTCTCCCGCCTGGGTCCGGAGTCCGAGGCCAAGGTCCAGGAGGCTTTGGTCAAGACCAACCACGGCGTGCCCACCACCTTCCCCGACGACGCCCTGGACGAGGCCTCCGCCCTGCCCGCGGCCCCGGCCGAGGCCGACTTCTTGAAGCGCGAGGACCTGCGCGCCCTGCCCTTCGTGACCATCGACGGGGAGACTGCGCGCGACTTCGACGACGCCATCTACGTGGAGCGCAAGGGCCGGGGCTTCGCCCTCTGGGTGGCCATCGCCGACGTTGCCCACTACGTGCCCAGCGGCTCGGCCCTGGACCGCGAGGCCTATGAGCGCGGCAACTCCTACTACTTCCCGTCCTCGGTGGAGCCCATGTTCCCCCAGGCCCTCTCCAACGGGCTGTGCAGCCTGAACCCGCTCGTGCCCCGCCTGGCCCTGGCCGTGCGCATGGACATGAACTCCCAGGGCGTTCCCGGCGAGGTGCGGGTCATGAACGCCGTCATCAAGAGCCACGCCCGGCTCACCTACACCCGCGCGCGCGACGTCTGCGTGGACAAGCTCCCCGAGGCCCGGGCGGCCCTGGCGGCCGAGGTCCCAGGCAACGCGGGCCAGAGCGTGGTGGCCATGCTGGACGCCGCCGAGGAGCTGGCCCGGAGCATGCGCAAGCTGCGCATACAACGCGGCAGCCTGGACTTCGACCTGCCCGAGGGGGAGGTCCAGTTCGACGAGGCCGGGCAGCCCAAATCCGTGACGCCCAAGCTGCACCATTTCGCGCACCAGCTCATCGAGGAGTTCATGATCGCGGCCAACGAGGCCGTGAGCGTGTACCTCCAGGCCCACGCCCTGCCCTGCCTGTACCGCGTGCACGCCCCGCCCGACCGCGAAAAGCTGGAGACCCTCTACACCCTCCTGGCCCGGCTGGACGGGGAGGCCGCCCCCAAGCGCTCCCCCAACCGCAAGGGGGCCGAGCGCTTCAGCGACGAGGACTTCACCCCCGAGGCAATTGGCCGGCTGCTGGCCTCCGTGGCCGGCACGGAGCGCGAATTCCTGGTGCACCGCATGGTCCTGCGGGCCATGAAGCAGGCCCGCTACCAGCCGGAGAACGAGGGCCACTACGGCCTGGGCAGCGAGTCGTACGCGCACTTCACCTCGCCCATCCGGCGCTACGCCGACCTGGTGGTGCACCGGCTCATCAAGCGCGCCCTGGGCGACGTGGGCATGCCTGTGCCGGGCTTCAAGAAGCTGGCCGAAACGGGCCAGCACCTCTCGGCCCGCGAGCGCGTGAGCCAGGAGGCCGAGCGCGAATGCCAGAAGCGCTATGTCTGCATGGTGCTGCGCGGCCAGGAAGGCCGCGAGTTCGCAGGGGTGGTCTCCGGGCTCACGGACTTCGGGTTCTGGGTGGAGCTGCCCGACGTCCTGGCCGAGGGCTTCATCCGCCTCTCGACCATGCTCGACGACTACTACGGCTACCTGAAGGAGCGCGAGATCCTCGTGGGCCAGCGCACGGGCAGGGTCATCCGCGCCGGGCAGGCCGTGCGCGTGAAGCTCATCGGCGCGCACCTGGACCGTCTGGAGATCGACCTGGAACTGGCCCCGGACAAGAAGGGCGCAACGGACGCCGCCCAGGTGCACCACACCAGCCGCCGCGAACAGCAGGCCATTGACGAGCGCAAGCGCTCGGGCCCGGCGCGGCAGAAGCGCCAGGGCAAAAGCGCCGGGGGCCAGGGCTCAGGGGCCAAGAGCCCCGGCGGCAGGAACGCCTTCGGCCAGAAGACCGGCGCCAAGAAGACCGGCGCCAAGCGGGGCGGCTAGGGCGAGGCGCCAGGCCAGGAGAAAAGCCAGGGGCTCCGCCCCTTGACCCCGCTGGAGGCAGCGGCCCCCAGACCCCCATATTGCACCGAACGGGCTGTTTCAGGAGGAACCTGAAGCAGCCCGTTCGCGTTTTGCATAGTCTTCAGGCGGCAAGGGCCGGCACGTTGAAAATCTTGTTTCGGGGAGAGAACACACTCCCGCCCCCTTGACACATATACCCCCCATGGGTATATTTCACACCAGTGGGCCGCACCTCCTGTCGCTGTAGCGGCCGCTCCATCCCGACACGTCCCCACTAGGAGGCCGCATGTTCCGCCGCCTGACCTCGCTCACCGCGCTCTTGTCCTTTGCGCTGGTGCTTGTCACCAGTGTTGTCCTCTACATCGTGCCCGCCGGACGGGTGGCCTACTGGGCCGACTGGCGGCTCTGGGGCCTGACCAAGGAACAGTGGGGCGCGCTGCACATCAACCTCGGCACCCTGTTCCTGCTCGCCCTGTTGCTGCACGCCTGGTTCAACTGGAAGGCCATCACCAACTATCTGCAGGCCAGAGCGCGCGAATCGTTCCGGCTCTCGCCCGAGCTGCTCTGGTCCGCCCTGCTGGTGACCGTCTTCAGCATCGGCACCCTGGCCGCGCTCCCCCCCTTCTCCAACTTTCTCCAGCTGAACGCCTGGTTCAAGGACGAGGCCGTGCGCATGTACGGCGAGCCGCCCTACGGCCACGCGGAACTCTCGCCCCTGGCCTCCTTTGCAGCCAAGGTCGGCATGGACCTGCCAAGGGCCATGGAGAACCTGCGCGCAGCGGGCATGGCGCCCAAGAACGATCAGGAATCCGTGGGCAGCATCGCCGAGCGCAACAAGGTTTCGCCCCAGCGGCTTTACCAGGTCATGCAGGGTGGCGTTGCCGCAAAGGACGCGGGCGGCGCTTCCGCCGAGCTGCCCCTCATGGCGCCCTCCGGCACCGGGCAACTGACCCTGGCCGACTTCTCTGCCAGGCACGGGCTGGATCTCGCTACGAGCATCAGGGCCCTGGCCGCCGGGGGAATCCCGGCCAAGGGTGACATGACCCTGAAGAAGATCGCCCAGGCTGCCGGGCGCGCGCCGACAGACGTCTATGACATTCTGCGGGCCAGCGCTGCCAAGGGCAGGTAGCCCCCTCGACCGCTTCAACGCCGAAAGGGCTGCTTCAGGCACCACCTGAAACAGCCCTTTCGGCTTATGCGGGACCTGCGCCGGAGCCTAGAAGGTCAGCACCGTAAACCCGCGCTCCAGGTACCCCGCCATGCCGGGGTGCCCGGCCATGTCGTCCAGCAGCGGCAGGCCCTCGGCCTGGACCGCGGCCAGCGCGCCCAGCTTGGCCGAACAAGCCTTGCACGCGCCGAAGACCAGGCCCTGAGCCTTGGCCTTGGCATAAAGCGGATTGAGGGCATGGCCAGGCGCGGCCAGCGCGGCCACGAGCTTCGTGGCCGCCCCCTCCAGCACGATGCCCGCCTCAAAGCCCTTCGCCTGCATGTCCAAGGCGGTGAGCAGCACATGGATGAAGCACATGGGATCATCGCGGAATGCGAAAAGCACGGTCTTTTGCATGGGGCCTCCCAGCCGAGTCGGCACATCATCCCGCAAGCCTGGGGCTGGCGTCGGCAACCATAAAAAGCCGCTCCCCGCCCTGGCGCTACTTCATCTCCAGCTCCAGCACCTCGTCGTGCCGCACGTGCCTGTCCGGCACGATCTCGAAGCGCTCGTCGCCGGGATACAGCACCGCGTGCTCCGGGTCCGGCCCGGCAAAGGCGCGCACCGCCTCCCACGACTCCCAGTACGTCACCAGCCCGAGTTCGATGCTGCCCGACAGCCCCGTGGGGCAGGCCGTGCAGTAGCGCTCCAGGATCTGGTATCCCCGGCAGCCCGGCGTGGCCAGGGCCTCGCGCACGCCGGTCCGCTCCAGGTGCTTCAAAAACCCTTCCCGGTGCCGCCTGGGGCACAGGCATCTCCACTCGCGCGCGATCATGTCTCTCCTCAGGGTTTGCGGATCATGTTCGGGTGGTGCAGCGAGTCGGTCTTCCTGACCTTGTGGCACATCGGGCAGTTGCCGCCCGCGCCCAGGGGCCTGGCCAGCTTCTGGTACTGCAGGGGCTGGATGTCGTCGCGGTCGCGCCCGTAGGGGTTTTTCGCCGGATACAGCGCGTGCTGCGCGCCGTGGCAGGCCGGGCAGGACAGCGCGCCCATCTCGTCCTGGCGGCTCTTGAAGCGCTCCGCCGCGGTCCTGGTCCAGTTGCCGAAGGCCCGGCTGGGGTCCGGCGCGCCGAAGCCCTGATGGCAGGCCAGGCAGTCCGGTGTCTGGATCCAGGCCGTGCGCGGCGGGATGCCCGCCTGCGGGCCGGATTGCGGGGTGATCTGCGTCAGGAGCCTTCTGGCCCCGCGCCGGCCGGCTTCCTGCTCGCGCTTGAGCAGGCCCACGGCGTGGTCCTCCAGGGCCCCGTGGCAGGTGGTGCAGTCCAGCCCGGCCTGGGCGTGCAGCCCGCGCAGGAACCGCGTGGCCCCCTCCGGCCGGCTGGGGTGGCAGCGGGCGCAGGCCTCGGCGCCGCGCCCCTTGAGGGTGCTGGCGTGGAAGCCGTGCAGCGCGCTGGAGATGCCCAGGAGCCTGTCCTTGCCCTCGGCCCCGCTCAGGGGGTCGGCGTGGCAGGAGGTGCAGGCCACCACCTGCCCGGCCCTGACCTGGGCCGCGAGCCTGGTGCGGTTCAGGCGGTCATGGATGCGCAGGATGTTCTGGCCCGTCTCCGGGCTGATGCCCGAACCCGTGGCGTTCACGGCCCGCGAGCCGCCGTGGCAGGAGGCGCAGCCCACCTCGTCGGACACCGGGAGCACGGCCCTGGTGCGCGCCAGCACGGTCTTGGTGGCCGCATCGCGGGCCTCCACCGTCACCAGCGGATAGGGGTTGAAGCCGCCGCTCGCGCCGCGCGGGCTGATGGGCACGGCCGGGGCCTGGAACCAGTCGCGGCCTTCCAGGATCTTCATCTCCACGGGCTGGCCGCCGCCCTCCTTGGCCCCCTCCACGGCACAGGTGAGATCCACCCCGTCGGTGATCCTGGCCGGCGGGTCGCCGCGCTTGAGCAGCTGGGCCGAAAGCTCCGCCGTGGCCGGGCGCAGGCTGAAGACGCCCTGGGCCTCCACGGCCATGTGCATGCCCAGGCCGGACCAGGCCAGCAGCACATACTCGTCCCTGGCCGGGTCAAAGGCCGGGATGTCCGTGGGCAGCTCGGCCAGGGCCACCGGGGCCTCGGCCAGGGGCTGGCCGCCCAGGAGCCCTTCGGCCAGGAAGGCGGCCAGGGCCTCGCGCTCCAGCCGGTTGCCCACAAAGGGCGGCATGGCCGGATTGGCCAGGTTGAGCGATTCCAGGAGCCCGGCCAGGCCCTCGGCGGTGAGCGTGGCGGCCCAGGGCTTGATGTCGTTCATGGGGCCGCCGATGGAGTGGCAGCTGGCGCACTGGTGCTGGTAGAGCTCCGCGCCCGCGGCCAGGCGGTTTGCCGGGGTCACTTCGCGGATGCGCGCCCACTTGGCCGTGGCCAGGTAGCCCGCCTCGCCGGCGGCCAGGGCGGCATCCACGCGCATGCCGTTGGAGTAGGTGTGCCCGTAGATGAGGTAGGGCTTGCGCGCGGCCTCGCGCACGAACTCGAAGCTGCCGATGATGCCCCAGCCCGTGAGCAGCACGCACAGGGCCAGGGGGAAGCGCACGCTCCTGGGCATCTTCACGGCCAGCACCAGGGCGCCCAGGGCCGCCGCCGCGCCGAAGTACTGGAACAGGCGCAGGAAGCCGCCGATGCGCTCCGAACGCAGCAGGACCATCTCGCGCTGGGCCTCGGGCAGGGCCTGGACATACCACCACCCGGCGGCGAAGCAGGCCAGAAGGGGCACAAGGGTCCAGGCCGCGGTCAGGCGCATCATGCCCTCGCGGGCCTGGTCGCTGCCGTTCTCGTCCGGGATGCGCGTGGCCGTGACAAAGCCGAACAGCCCGGCCAGGGTCAGGGCGATGGCCGTGCGCAGCGCGCACTGCGGCCAGAAGGTGGGGTTGAAGAACCCGTCCCAGAAATTGTGCGTGACGAGCCACCTGCCCGGGGTGAGCATGAAGCCCACGATGCCGTTGATCATGAACAGCGAGAGCCAGGCGAAGAGGAAGTACAAAAGGCCCATGCGGATGTGGTCCCTGGGGTCCATGCGCTCGAAGCCGTAGTAGTACACCAGCAGGGCCACGATCTCGCCCAGGAAGAAGACCCATTCCGTGGCGAAGCCGTAGACGAAGGTCTTGACCAAGGTGCTCGTCCCCTGGGGCGACAAGAGCCCGATGGTGAACCAGATGCCCACGCCCGTGACGCCGCCAGCCACCATGGTGACGAGCAGGAAAAAGCGCGTATGCTTCTTCACATGGGCCAGCAGCGCGGGGCTGCCGCTCCTGCGGGCGTAGATCTCCGAGAGGGTCAGGTACAGGCCGCCGCCCACGGCGAAATGCGCCAGGAACACATGGAAGGTGCCGATGAGCGCAATCCAGAAGCCGCCGGCCAGGGTGGTCAGGTGCCAAATGGGGTATTCCATGACGGCTAGCCCCTTCCCGCGGCCTTGGCGCCCGCGCTCTTGGCGTAGGTCTTGAGCATGAAGGCGATGGCGGCCAGGCCCACCAGCAGCGACAGCGCGAACATCGCCAGGGGCGAATGATCGCCCGTCTGCGGCAGGGACGCCGGGCTGAAATGCGGGGCCAGGGTGAGGCCGCGCACCTGGGCGCGGGTGGCGGCCATGAGCGTCACGGTGGGCACCAAAAGCCAGGCGGCCGCGCCGGCGTTCTTCCGCAGACCGGCCCACAGGGCGGCCAGGCCGAGGAGGGTCCCGGCCGCCAAAAGCGCCGTGGCCAACGCGTCGCGGCCCATGAAGGCCAGCAGCACCGGGCGCGGCAGGGCCAGAAGCAGCCACAGGCCCACCGGGATCTGGACCATGGTCAGCCGGGTGAACCATTTGAGCCCATGCTCCACCCAGTCCAGGCGGCGCCTGGCGCCGCCGAGCAGGGCCGCGTACAGTCCGGCCACGGCCGGGGCGGCCAGGATCATGTGCGCGTAGCGCGGCCACAGGGTCGGATCGGAAAGGTTCAGGAAGCTGCCGCCAGGGGTTGTGGCGTAGGCGGCCCAGGCCTCGGGCCGCAGCATGAGGGTCATGTTGTTGGAGAGGAGAAAGCCGGTGTAGAGCAGGCAGCCCAGGGAGAGGACCAGGGCCGGGCGCGAGAGCCCGCGCCCGGACTCGAACCCGGCGTCATGGACATACAGGCCGTAATAGCCGAGAATCACCGCCAGGATGGCCGAGAGCCACCATCCGGCCATGAGCACCGAGCTGGTGTACAGGAACTGGCCGTAGAGCACCTGCACGAAGAGCAGCGGGGCCACGCCCAGGTTGATCTGCAGGGCCAGGGTGGTGGGCAGCCTGTGCGCAAGCTCGCGCGCAAGCTCGCGCTGGCGGCCGGTGAACCGCGCGGCGAGGGCGATGAGCGCCGAGCCCACGGTGAGGTTCATGAACAGCGCGTGCAGGATGAAGGTGACGAGCAGCAGCGCCTCAAGCCAGCCCCAGGGGGAAGGGATGGCCTCGGCCGCCGGGATGAGCCGGGCCAGGTCCATGCGTATTCTCCTTGACGGATTTCTCATCCGTGGCAATACACTCAGGGACGCGCGCTGGCAATGGATACGCACATGGCCGCGCACTGGCACCGCGCACCGAAACCCAGACGAGGACACCCTATGGACACCGTGCTCCTGCTCGACGTGGGCAACACCAACGTGAAGATCGGCCTGGCCCAGCCGGGCCAGGGGATCAAGAGGTCCTACGCCCTGCCCACGGCCCCCGCCGGAGTGGTGGGCACCGCCGACGCCTGGGGCCTGGCCCTCCTGGACATCTGCCGCGTGGAGGGCCTGGACCCCGGCGAAGTGACGGACATCGTGGTCTCCAGCGTGGTGCCGCCCATGAACCCCTTGCTGCGCCGCGCGGCCCGGCGCTTCTTCGGCCAGCCCGGGCAGAGCATCCGCTTCGTGCCCGAGGACATCCCCCTCGGCATCGAGAACCGCTACGCCAGGCCCCAGGAGGTCGGGGCGGACCGGCTGGTGACGGCCTTCGCCGCGCGCGCCGCCACCCACGCCCACAGCATCGTGGTGGTGGATTTCGGCACGGCCACCACCTTTGACTGCGTGCAGGGAAACGTCTATCTAGGCGGGCTCATCTGCCCCGGGGTGCTCTCCTCGGCCCGGGCCCTGGCCACGGGCACGGCCAAGCTGCCGCACATCACCCTCGAGCTCGCCCCCGACTGCCTCGGCGGGAGCCTGCACATCGGGCGCAGCACGGCGGAGAGCCTGAACCAGGGGCTCATCTTCGGCTTCGCGGCCCTGGTCGAGGGCCTGGGCCAGCGCCTGGCCGCGTCCCTGGGCGTCGCCCCGGGCGACCTGCACCTCATCGCCACCGGCGGCTTCGCCCCGCTCATGGCCCAGGTCTGCCCGGCCATCGACGAGGTGCGCGAGGACCTGCTCATGGAGGGCCTGTTCCTGGCCTGGAAATCTGCCTCCTGAACCGCGAATAGTTGCCGGAATGCATTTGAACCCGGCAAAAAAATATTGTAGCATCACCAATAGAGCATTGCGTCCGTCCCTACGGCCACACACCGCAACGGCCACCAATCCGCCACGGCCACCAACGAAGGAGAATATATGAGCACCATCATCGCAGTCTGGGCGCGCGAGATTCTGGATTCCCGCGGCAACCCCACCGTCGAGGTCGAAGTCACTTACGAGTCCGGCGCTTCCGGCCGCGCCGCCGTGCCCTCCGGCGCCTCCACCGGCACCCGCGAGGCCCTGGAGCTGCGCGATGGCGACATGAAACGCTTCGGCGGCAAGGGCGTCAGCATCGCCGTGAACAACGTGCGCGAGGAGATCGCCAACGCCATCGTGGGCATGGACGGCCTGCGCCAGGTGGCCCTGGACAACTCCCTCATCGACCTGGACGGCACGGACAACAAGGGCCGCCTGGGCGCCAACGCCCTGCTGGGCGTCTCCATGGCCAACGCGCGCGCCGCCTCCAATTTCCTGGGCCTGCCCCTGTACCAGTACCTGGGCGGCATCAACGCCAAGCTTTTGCCCGTGCCCATGATGAACATCATCAACGGCGGCGCCCACGCCCCCAACAACCTGGACATCCAGGAGTTCATGATCCTGCCCCTGGGCGCGGAGACTTTTGCCGACGCCCTGCGCATGGGCGCGGAGACCTTCCACCAGCTCAAAAGCATCCTGGCCAAGGACGGGCATGTGACCAGCGTGGGCGACGAGGGCGGCTTCGCGCCGAACATGAAAAGCCACGCCGAGGCCCTCGAGTACATCATCCGCGCCATCGAGGCCGCGGGCTACAACCCCGGCTACGAGATCGCCCTGGCCATGGACTGCGCCGCCAGCGAGTTCTTTGACAAGGGCAAGTACAACCTGAAGGGCGAGGGCAAGGTCCTGTCCAGCTCCGAGATCATCGACTACTACGCCGACCTCGTGTCGCGCTTCCCCATCGTCTCCATCGAGGACGGCATGGCCGAGGGCGACTGGGAGGGCTGGACCAGCATGACCGACCGCATGGGCGGCGACATCCAGATCGTGGGCGACGACGTCTTCGTCACCAACCCGGACATCCTGGCCGAGGGCATCGAGCGCGGCGTGGCCAACTCCATCCTCATCAAGCTGAACCAGATCGGCACCGTCACCGAGACCCTGGACACCATCGAGATGGCCAAGCAGGCCGCCTACACCACCGTGGTCTCCCACCGCTCGGGCGAGACCGAGGACGCCTTCATCTCGGATCTGGCCGTGGGCGTGAACGCCGGTCAGATCAAGACCGGCTCCCTGTGCCGCAGCGACCGGCTGGCCAAGTACAACCAGCTGCTGCGCATCGAGGAGGACCTGGAGGACGAGGCCATCTACTACGGCCCCATCCTGGCCGAGAGCTGGTTCGCCAGCGAGGCCGAGGAAGAGTAGCCGAAAGATTCCAATTGGTTGAAACGAAAGCCCCCGCCGCAAGGCGGGGGCTTTTTTGCGCCCGCCGCCCCCCTTTACATTCACCCCGGGATGGCGGAATATTCCAGAATGGGCCAAGGCCCGCACCGTTCAACTGAGGAGGAGACCATGAGCGCTGTTGCTTCCTTCACCAAGCACGAGAACGAGCTGGCGGCCAGCTTCCGCAACCGCATCAAGGGCGCCGAGGGCGCGGCCGACGTGCAGCAGATCTACGCCGAATTCGTCAAGGACATGCTGTCGCGCATCTCCGGGGCCGAGGTGGTGCTCGACGAGGGCGACGTGCGCGTCGATCCCGGGGTGGAGGACGGCTTCGTGCTCGGGCCGGGCATCGCCCGGAATCCCGACTACGAACGGTTCCTGAAGATGTCCGACCTGCTGGACATCCTGCGCCGCCAGGGCCAGCACGCCGCCAACAAGATCACGCACCTGGACAGGCGCCCGGAGCGCGACCAGGCCAAGATCTTCCCGCGCCCGAACCGCAGGGGCTGAAGCGCCGCGCAGGGCCGAAACCGTGCCCTTGACCTCCGCCCGCCTACAGCCTATGGGGAATCCCGAGGTGAACCCATGAAAAGCAGCTACCGCAAAAAGCTTGAGAAAGCCTCCAATTTCCTGCGCGAGGTCTTTGACGACCTGGAGACCGAGGGCAGCGAGGACTTCGATTCCTTCGGCCCGCGCCTGGAAGACCTGGCGGGCGAGATCGACGACATCCTGGCCGAGGACGAGACGCGGCTCAAGGACGACGAGGAAGACGGCTTCGAGGTGGAATAGCCCCGCCTCCGCGCCCCGGCGCGAGCCTGATTGAACGAAAAGCCCTGCCCCCCTTGATGCGGGGGGCGGGGCCTTTTTTCTCAACAAACCTTTCCCCCGTTGACACAAGTCAAGGCCTGGGTGCAAGACTTGTCCTAAACCGGAGTTGCCTGAGCGGGAAACCGCCGCCCCCCCCACAGGATTTGAGGGACGGGGCCAGACAACAACTTCCACCGGAGGACACACCCATGTTTTGCAACCAATGTGAACAGACCGCCAAAGGCACCGCCTGCACCCAGATCGGCGTGTGCGGCAAGCAGCCCGACGTCTCCGCCCTGCAGGACCTGCTCATCTACGCCTGCCAGGGCCTGTCCGTTGTCGCCCACGAGGCCGCCCAGAAGGGCGTCCAGGACAAGGCCACCGACCTCTTCCTCTACAAGGCCGTGTTCAGCACGCTGACCAACGTCAACTTCGACGCCGAGCGCTTCGTGCCCCTGATCCGCCAGGCCGAGGAGCTGCGCGAGTGCATGAAGGCGCGCCTGGCCCCCCTGGGCGTGGCCGTGCCCGCTGGCGACGCCGCGAGCTTCACCCCCGCCGCGGACCTGGCCGGGCTTGTGGCCCAGGGCGAGGCCCACGCCCTGGCCTCCATGGACCCCGACGCCGACATCGCCTCCCTCAAGCAGACCGTGCTTTACGGCATCAAGGGCGTGGCCGCCTACGCCGACCACGCCGCCCTGCTGGGCCAGTACGACGCCACCGTTGCCGCCTACATCTACGAGGGCCTGGCCTCGTCCCTGCGCACGGACCTCGACCTCGGCGCCTGGGTGGCCCTGGCCATGAAATGCGGCACCGCCAACCTGACGGCCATGCAGATCCTCGACGCCGGCAACACCGAGACCTTCGGCCACCCGGTGCCCACCAGCGTGCCCCTGGGCCACCGCAAGGGCAAGTGCATCCTGGTCTCCGGCCACGACCTGAAGGACCTGGAGACGCTGCTCAAGCAGACCGAGGGCAAGGGCATCGACATCTACACCCACGGCGAGATGCTGCCCACCCACGGCTACCCGAAGCTCAAGGCCTTTAAGCACTTCTTCGGCCACTACGGCACGGCCTGGCAGAACCAGATCAAGGAATTCGCGGCCTTCCCCGGCGCCATCTTGATGACCACCAACTGCATCCAGAAACCCACGGCGAGCTACCTGCCGAACATCTTCACCACCGGCCTGGTGGGCTGGCCCGGCGCAGTGCATGTGGCGGGCGGGGACTTCTCGGCGGTCATCAAGCGCGCGCTTGAGCTGCCCGGCTTCACCGACGAGGTGCAGGGCGTGAACGTCAACGTGGGCTTCGGCCGCAACACCGTCATGAGCGTGGCCCCGGCGGTCATCGAGGCCGTGAAGGCCGGCAAGATCCGCCACTTCTTCCTGGTGGGCGGCTGCGACGGCGCCAAGCCCGGCCGCAACTACTACACCGAGTTCGTGGAAAAGGCCCCCAAGGACACCGTCATCCTGACCCTGGCCTGCGGCAAGTTCCGCTTCTTCGACAAGGACCTGGGCGACATCGGCGGCATCCCGCGCCTGCTCGACATCGGCCAGTGCAACGACGCCTACTCGGCCATCCAGATCGCCGTGGCCCTGGCCGGGGCCTTCAACTGCGGCGTCAACGAGCTGCCGCTGTCGCTCATCCTGTCCTGGTACGAGCAGAAGGCCGTGGCCATCCTGCTCACCCTGCTCTCCCTGGGCATCAAGAACATCCGCCTCGGGCCCAGCCTGCCGGCGTTCATCACGCCCAACGTTTTGGGCTTCCTGGTGGAGAACTTCGGCATCAAGGCCATCACCACCCCGGACGAGGACCTGAAGGCCATCCTGGGCTAGGCGCCTTGCCCTCGACCCAATGCATGCTTAACTGACAGCTTCGACACCTTCACACTCCACGGGCGCGGGGGCGAGACGAACACCCACCCCCGCGCCCACCTCCCCAGGAGACTGGGGAGAAGAGGAACACCATGAGAGCCACACGCAAACTGATCACCGTCGACGAAGACCTGTGCAACGGCTGCGGCAACTGCGTCACCGGCTGCGCCGAGGGAGCCCTGGCCATCATCGACGGCAAGGCCAGGCTCGTGAACGAGATCTTCTGCGACGGCCTGGGCGCCTGCCTGGGCCAATGCCCCACCGGCGCGCTCAAGATCGTGGAGGTTGAGGCCGAGGATTTCGACCCCGCGGCCGTGGCCCAGCTGCTGAAGAGCCAGGGCCGCCAGGTGCCCGACCACATGCCCGACCCCGGCAGCCTGAGGCTGCACCCAAAGGGTGTCGGCGGACAGGCCCAATCGTCCGGACCGGCTGGCGGCTGCCCCTCGCGCCAGGTCATGAGCCTCAAGCCCCAAACGCCCTGCCAGCAGGCTAATGTTCCCGCCAGCCAGTCCGGCGGCGCCTCGAACCTCTCGCACTGGCCCATCCAGCTGCGCCTGGTGCCGCCCGCAGCGCCCTTCCTCAAGAACGCGCGCCTGCTCCTGGCCGCCGACTGCGTGCCGCCGTCCTACCCGGACTTCAACGCCAAGCTGCTGCCCGGCCGCGTGCTGCTCCTCGGCTGCCCCAAGTTCGACGACGCGGCCTCCTACATCGACAAGCTGGCCGACATCCTGCGCGAAAACGCCATCCGGGACGTCACCGTGGTGCAGATGGAGGTGCCCTGCTGCAACGGCATGACCGCCATCGCCCTGCGAGCGGCCCAGGCGGCCGGCGTCGGCGTGCCCATCGAGACCATAGTCATCACCCGCGACGGATATGTCCAAGCCGATGGGCCCGCAGGCCCCGGCGGCCTGCCGCGCTTCGCCGGATAATCCCGGCCAAGGAGAACAGCCATGAAGATCACCGACCTGCACGCCCAGAACGACTTCAAGCCCTTCGGCCCGAGCAAGCTCCTCGTGCACGAGAGCGAGTTCATGAAGGTCATCAACTTCAACTTCAAGGCCGGCCAGGGACTGCCCGTGCACTCCCACAACCTGGAAGGCGAACTCGTCATCTGCGTCCTGGAGGGTGAAGGCTTCTTCCTCTCCGCCGACGCGCAGATCCCCTGCAAGGCCGGGGACACCCTGGTCTGCCCCATCGACGTGCCCCACGGCGTCAGCGCCGCCAGCGACATGCGCGTGCTCGTGACCATCGCCCCGCCCATCTAGGCAGAACCCCCGGGGGCCTTTGCCCCCGCCCCCCCGCCAGAGGGTCCCCAAGGCCCTCTGGGCTCCCCATCACGCGAAAGGGTTGTTCCGGCGCAAAGCCGCCGGAACAACCCTTTCGCTTTGGGCGAATCTCGAGAGCGTCTTGCCCTCAATGCTTCGCCTCGGCCTCAAAAACCGGGCCAACCGCGCGCATCGTTGCTGGCCAGGCCAATGGGGGTTCCAAGGGGCCTCAAGGCCCCCTGGCGGCCGCATCCCTGCGCCCTAGCCCAGGGCCAGGCGCAGCGCCAGGACCACGGCCACGCCCGCGCCCATGGCCAGGGGCAGGTTGCCGGTCTTCCAGGCCACGGCGGCGGTGGCCAGGGTGGCGGCGGCCTCGGCCGGCCCGGCGGCCAGGGCCGTGGGCGCGATGATGGAGGCCAGGATGGCGGCGGGGATGGCCTTCATGAAACGCTCCAGGCGGCCGGTGACGCTGAGGCGGCTCATGACGGCCAGTCCCGCGGCGCGGGTGAGGTAGGTCACCAGGGCCATGCCGCAAATGGTCAGCAGGGAGGTGGCCAGCGGGCTCATGGACGCTTGCCCGCAGGGCCGGCAACGGGTGTCGGGCCGAAGGCCGCGGCCAGGCCCCCGGCAGCGGCCCCTGCCAGGATGTACCATTTGCCGGGCAGCAGGCGCGCGCAGAGCAGCGCCGTGGCCGTGGCGGCCAGAAGCGGCAGGATGTCGCCTCTGCGGGGCCGCAGCCCCACCAGCAGGGCGGTGAAGACCGCGGTGAAGGCGAAGTCCAGTCCGTACCGGGCGGGATCGTCCAGCCCGCGCACCAGGGTGTGCCCCAGGGCGGTGGAGAGGTTCCAGAAGACGTACACGGCGAGCCCGGCGCCCAGGAGGAACGCGCCGTCGGGCTCGCGCCGCTGGCGGGTGTCCTCGGCCATGCGGCCCAGGGTCAAGGCCCAGGACTCGTCGGTCATGAAGAACAGCGAGCCGAAGGCCTGCCCGGGGGCCAGCCGCGTGAGCCAGGGCGAGAGCGCCGCGCCCATGAGCACGTGGCGCAGGTTGACGATGAAGGTGGTCAGGATGAGGGAAGCCACAGCAAGGTTCGGCCCCCACAGGTCCAGGGCGATGAGCTGGCTGGCCCCGGCGAAGACCAGGAGGCTCATGGCCTGGGCCTCGGCCAGGCTCAGGCCCTTCTGCCGGGCCAGGAGGCCGAAGAGCACCCCGTACACGGCCACGCCCAGGGCCACGGGCAGGCAGGCGCGGAAGCCGGCCACCAGGCCGGGGAAGGAGAAGCGCAGGCCGTCGGCCTGGGCGGGGTCGGGGGCGTTCACGGCTGGAGCATAGCCGGGCGGGCGGGCGCGGACTAGAACATTCTTGCGCTTTTGCCGGGCTTATGCCGCGCGCCAGCGGCCCGGCGTGACGCCGAAGGTGCGCCGGAAATGCCGGGTGAAATGGCTCTGGTCCGCGAAGCCGCAGGCCGCCGCGGCCTCGCCTGCGCTCGCGCCCGCGCGCAGCAGCGGCAGGGAGCGGTTCAGGCGCAGCTGGTTGCGCCAGGCGTGGGGCGGCAGGCCGGTCTCGCGAGCGAAGAGGCGGGCGGCGTGGAAGGCCGAGAGGCCGACCGAGGCGGCCAGCTCGTCCAGGGTCAGGGGCTCGGCCAGGTCTGCGGCCAGGCGCTGGCGCATGGCTTCCGCCCGGGCGCTCTCCCCGCGCGGGGGCGGCGCGGCCTCGGGCTCCTGGGCATGTCGCGTGAGCAGGGCGGTCAGGGCGGCAAGGGCGGCGGTCTGGGCCTCCAGGACGTCCAGGCCGGCCTCCAGAAGCTGATGCGCACGGGCCAGTGTCGTGGCCAGCAGGCGGTCATGGATCACGGCGTGCGGCAGGCGGGGCAGCCCGGCGCAGGGCCTGCCGCGCAGGCAGCGCGCAAGGCCCTGCATGGTCCCTGCCGAGGGGTAGAAGACGCGGTAGGCCCAGCCGGAATCGTCGGCGCGCTGCCCTGTGTGGATCTCGTCCGGGTTGATGCAGGCCAGGGCCCCGGCCCCGGCCACGTGCTGCGCGCCCCGGTAGCGGTAGCCCTCGGCCCCGGCGGTGATGACCCCCACCACGTAGCCCTCGTGCCAGTGCGGGGCGAAGGTGTGGGAGTAATAGCGGGCCGTGAGCAGCTCCGCCTCGGGCAGGGCCGGGGAGCGGAAGAAGCGGGCCTGTTCGCGGAAGGGAGGGGGGCAGGGATCGTGCTGGGCGGGTCGCATGGGCGGCTCCCGGAGGCGGCTCGGGCCTACTGCCGGTATTGCAGGAGCAGTCCGTCCTGGGTGGCCTTGGCCGGAACCCCGCCCAGGGCCTCGGCCAGGGCCGAGAGGGTCGCGCCGAAGAGGCGCGGCAGAAGCGGCAGCTTCTTTTCCGGGCCTTCCAGCACCGAGGCCTTGTCCGAAAGCTTGACCATCTTGCGCAGGGTGTCGCTGGCCGCCTCCAGGCCGCCCAGCTTGTCCACCAGCCCGGCCTCCAGGGCCTGCCGGCCCGTGAGGGCGCGGCCGTCGGCGATCTTCTCCACCTGCTCCAGGGGCATCTTGCGGGCCTCGGACACGTCGGCCACGAACTGCTGGTGCAGGTCCATGACGAGGGCCATGAGGTAGGCGCGCTGCTCCGGGGTCAGGGGCTGGGTGGGCGAGCCCGCGGCCTTCAGCCTGCCGCTGGCCAGAAGGTCGCTTTTCAGGCCCAGCTTCTCCATGAGGCCGAGGATGTTCACATATTCGGCGCGCACGCCGATGGAGCCGGTGATGGAGCCGGAATTGGCCATGATGAGGGTGGCCGGGGCGGCGGCATAGTAGCCGCCGGAGGCCGCGGCCGTGCCCATGCTGACCACCACGGGCTTGACCTTGGCCAGGGACTGCACGGCCTGGAACAGCTCCTGGGACGGGGCCACGGCCCCGCCCGGGCTGTCGATGCGCAGCACCACGCCCTTCACCGAGTCGTCGTCCTTCAGCTCGCGCAGGAAGTCCACCACCTCGCGGGCGTCGGTGATGACGCCTTCGATCTTGCACAGGCCCATCTTGTCGCCGGAAAGGGACCGGGTGCCCTTGCCGCCCAGGGAACGGAAAAAGGCCATGGCCCCCGTAAAGAGGGCCACGGCCAATATGATAAGCGCAATACCGAACAGCAGCGGGTGCTGTTCGGAGAAACCGGGCTTAGTTTCCGGATTCCTCACTGGAGGCGTCCTCGATCTTGGCACGGAGCAGGTCGCCCAGGTTGCTGCCGGTCTCGGGACCGGAGGAGCGGAACTCCTTGGGCTTCTTGCGGTCCTCCTCTTCCTTGATCTGCTTGATGGACAGGCCGAGGCGGCGCTCATCCGCGCTCACGTGGATGACCTTGGCCTCGATGTTCACGCCCTCCTTGAAGAGTTCGGACGGGCTCTTGATCTTCTTGCGGCTGATCTCGGACACGTGGACCAGGCCCTCGATGCCCTCCTCGACCTCGACGAAGAGGCCGAAGTCGGTGATGTTGGTCACCAAGCCGGTGATGATGGTGCCCACGGGGTACTTGCCCGGCACCTTGAGCCACGGATCCTCGGAGAGCTGCTTGATGCCCAGGGTGAACTTCTCGTTCTCCTTGTCCACGGTGAGGACCTTGGCCTGGACGATGTCGCCGATCTTGAAGACCTCGCTCGGGTGGCGGATCTTCTTGGTCCAGCTGATGTCGGACACGTGGATCAGGCCGTCGATGCCCTCCTCGATGCCGATGAACACGCCGAACTCGGTGATGTTCTTGATGGCGCCCTCAAGGATGGTGCCTTCCGGGTACTTCTCGGCCACCACGTCCCAGGGGTTGGGCTTGATCTGCTTCATGCCGAGGCTGATGCGCTTCTTGTCGGGATCGACTCCCAGCACGATGACATCGACCTCGTCCCCGGCGCGCACCATCTGCGAGGGGTGGCGCAGCTTGCGGGTCCAGCTCATCTCGGAGATGTGCACCAAGCCCTCGACGCCGGCCTCAAGCTCCACAAAGGAGCCGTAGTCGGCCAGGTTGGTGACCTTGCCCTTGAGGCGCGCACCCTGGGGGTACTTGCCGGCGATGTTCTCCCAGGGGTCGCTCACCAGCTGCTTCAGGCCCAGGGAGACCTTCTGGCCCTCGCGGTCGAAGTGCAGGACCTTGAGGTCCAGCTCGTCGCCCAGGGCGACCATCTCTTTCGGATGGCGGATGCGCTTCCAGCTCATGTCGGTGATGTGCAGCAGGCCGTCCAGCCCGCCCAGGTCGATGAACACGCCGTATTCGGTGATGTTCTTGACCTTGCCCTTGACCACCTGGCCCTCGATGAGGGTCTCCAGCAGGGTGCCGCGCTGCTCGCTGCGCTGCTCCTCCAGGAGCACGCGGCGGGAAACGATGACATTGCTGCGGCGGCGGTTGATCTTGAGGATCTTGAATTCGAAGTCCTGTCCGACCAGGGCGTCCATGTCGGGCACGGGCCGCAGGTCCACGTGGGAGCCGGGCAGGAAGGCCTCGACTCCGCCGAGGTCGACGGTGTAGCCGCCCTTGATGCGGCGGACGATGCGTCCGGTCACTGTGCCGTTCTTCTCCTCGGAATCCTCGAGGCGGTCGAACAGCTGCATGCGCTTGGCTTTGTCGCGCGAAAGGTGAATGGTGCCTTCGTTCTCGTCCTTGTTGGACACGAACACGTCCACCGTATCGCCCACCTTGATGGTGAGCTGGCCCTCTGCGTCGAGGAATTCCGAGACGGCGATCTGCCCTTCGGACTTGAAGTTCACGTCGATGAGCACGTGATCCTTGCCGATCTTGACCACGGTGCCGGGCACGATGGTGCCTTCGTCCAAGTCTCCAAAATCGGACTTGAGGTAATCCTCAAGGGCATCCTCGAAATTGAGGTCCATTTCCTGATCCGCGTCTTTCTTGGTTTTTTCCATGATTGCCTCCAACGACACTCCCTCGGACAAATGTATTTGCGCTGTATTTAAGGCATCCGGCCGCGCACGGCCCCGGCCCGATTCCGAGGCGAGCGGGTCGGTGTCCGCGGCGGTCGGCCCGCAGGGGGGCCGGCTCCAGATGCCATGACGCCAAAGTAAATTCAGGGGCTCCCCACGGGGATCACTCCTTGAAAGAGCGTATCCGTATCGTACTTGCCTGCGGCTGTAAACAGGATTTCCTCCATCCGCCGCCGCGCGGCCGCCCGCCGAAAGGGAGCCCGCAGGCGAAAGCCGCACCCCCCGCCCCACCGGCCGAAGCGCCCGGGCCGGGGCCGGCCGCCACGCGCCCGCCTGCCCTAGGGGGGCTACTTCTTCTTCGGGGGCACCAGCAGCGAGGTCACGCCCGTGACGCCCTTCACGGCCCTGGCGTGGGCCACGGCCTTGTCCGCGTCCTTCTGGCTGCGCACCATGCCGATGAGGTAGACCTTGCCGCCGAAGACCTCGGTCTCGACCTGCGTGGCGCTGATGTCCTTGTCGCCCACAAGGGCCGCGCGCAGCTTGGCCGCGATCTCCAGGTCCGCCTTGGTGGTGTCCTCCTTGCCCGGGGCCACCCAATGCGTGGACACGCTTCTGGCGCCCTTGGCCTTTTTGGCCGTGGCCTCGGCAAAGGCCTTGAACTTGTCGTCGCCCAACTGGCCCAGGAGCGTGACCTTGCCCAGGTAGCAATAGACCTTCACGGCCAGGCCGAGCTTGCCGTCGCGGTTCACCAGCGTGGCCTTGATGTCCGTGCTGATCTTCTTGTCCGCCGCGATGTCGCTCACGCTGCGCTCGTCGCGCGCGGCGTCGTAGATGGCGCCCCAGGGGGTGTAGGCGCTGGCCAGGGCGGGCAGCGCAAGAAGCGCGGCCAGGATGAGCAGGGCAATGCCTTTGCTGTGCATGGCTCCTCCATGATGGGTTGTGCATCCATTGATACAGGACATATGCCGAAAACGCCCAGTTTCTGTCAACGCCGTTGCCGGCACGCCAAGACCAACCTGTCGCAGTCCCGGGCAAGGAGGAATCCCGGCAACGGCCCAGGGCCGGGACCACCGGCGGCCGCGCGCGCGGACCGACCCTTGACGCTCCCGCCGCACGAGTTGACCGCCCGGCCCGAAGCTCGTAGTGTGCGCGCCCAAGACAAACCATCCCCGAGGTACCCCATGACCGATTGCCCCTGCGGCTCCGCCCAGCCCTACGACGCCTGCTGCGGACCCATCATCAGCGGAACCATGCCCGCGCCCACGGCCGAGGCCCTCATGCGCTCGCGCTACAGCGCCTATGTGAAGGGCGACGTGCCCTTCCTGGAGAAGAGCCTGGCCCCGGAAGAGCGCCACGACTTCGACCCCGAACAGGCCAGGCAGTGGTCCGAGACCTCCACATGGCTCGGCCTGACCATCAACGCCGTCAAGGACGGCGGCGCGGACGACCAGACCGGGCAGGTGGACTTCACCGCTTCGTACGAATACCAGGGCGCGCGCCAGGACCACCGCGAGGTGGCCCAGTTCAAGCGCCTGGACGGCGTGTGGCACTACACCGACGGCAAGATGCGCTCCCATGACCCCATCGTGCGCGGGCCCAAGACCGGCCGCAACGACCCCTGCCCCTGCGGCTCGGGCAAGAAATTCAAGAAGTGCTGCGGGTAGAGGCCGAGGCGGAAACAGGCTCCGCGGCCCGGGGGAAATGAGTCCCCCCTGGCCTGCCCACGACTCGACCAAAAGCCGAAAGGGCTGGCTCAGGCTTCCTGGACCAGCCCTTTCGGCGTAAAATGAGGGTTCGGGGGCCGCTGCCCCCGGCCGCCGGTGGCGGCCTCGTCCTACCTGCTGACCCAGAGGGCCGCGCCGGTGAGCCTGCGGAACATGGCCATGGTCACGGAGCCCCGGAACAGCTGCGAGAGCACGCCCTTGTGCCGGTCCGAGCGCCCCACGGCCACGGCGGCGTAGCGGCCCTGGCCGGCCTCGTGGAGCAAAGCCTGGGCCACGTTGTCGGACCGGTCCAACTTGGTTCTGATGAGCCGGGAGGGAAAGCCGTTGTCCTCCAGGGCGCCGATGGCCTCGGTGAACAGGCCCTCCAGGTTCTGCGGCTGGTCGCTGTTGCGCAGCACGCGCAGGATGGTCACGGGATGCTGGGTCTCGCCCTGGAGGATGAAGCCCACATGGTCGGCCATGCGCCGCGCCGGCTCGGAGCCGTCCACGCAGAGCAGCACGCCCTTGCGGTCGTACTCCACGTCCCGGCACAGCCACAGCGGAAAGGCGAACCGCTCCTGGAGCATCTCCTCGCTGGCGCTCTTGTCCATGAGGTCTTCCAGCTTGAGCATGCCCCGGCGGCCGAAGACCACGGCGTCGTAAAGCCCGCTCTCGCCCTCCTTGATGATGTCCTGGATGCGCGAGAAGTTGCGCGACACGATCTTGTCGTCCACCTGCGCGGCGCTGAACCCGCCCTGCAGGAAGATGTGCCGGGCGGCCGCCATGGCGCGCTTGCTCGAGGTGGTGATGGCCAGGGCCGCCTCCTCGTTCAGGCGCAGGGTTTCGTAGCTGGCCTCCTCGGCCCACACCGCCGGGGGCTGCGGGGAGGTGCTGAACAGCGTCAGGCGCACGTCATCCTTGTGCTGGAAGAAGGCGCAGACGAAGCGCAGGCCTGCGTGGGCCTTGGGGTCATCGCTTATGGTGACGAGCAGGTGCTTGTTCATGGAGCCTCGCGGAACAGGGGCGCAATGCCGGCCTGCGCCCTCCGGGGCGCTGCGGCGTCTGGGTCCGGCCTTTCAGGCCAGGGGGCGTGCCGCCCTACACAGCCTCCACGACGATGTGTTCCTCGAAGCCCGTGCTGATGCGGAAGTCGCGTCCGCCGGCGCTGACGATGAACTCGTTGCCGGGATAGAGCTCGCAGGCGGCGCCGAAATCGTCGTTGAGCATGATGTCCTTGCCCTCGCCGTTGACGTCGAAGCGGACGGTGGTGCCGTCATCCAGGCGCAGCAGGTCGTCCGAATGCATGGTCACGGGGAGGTCCTTCTGGGTGTAGTCCGCCATGTCCGTGTCTCCTTGCCCTTGGGTTCCAGGCGGCCGAGAGGGCCGTCCGGTGCTGACTCTGGCTTCCCCATATCCTAATTCTCACAACATGGAAACAGGTTACCCCCCGGGGGCGGAAAAAAATCTGGCGAAGAGGCCTATTTGGCGAAGGGGTCCTCGCCCACCAGGCCCTCGATGACCAGGCTGGTGACCTTCTGGCCGCGAAGGGATTTGGCGCGGTCGAGCATCAGGCCCAGGCGCGCCCTGTCGCTGGCCGAGAGCAGGGCCGTCTCCTCGCTGACGGCACCGGCCTGGAACAGGGCCAGGACATGCTGGTCAAAGGTCTGCATGCCGAAGGAGGACCCGGCCTCCAGCACGCTGTAGAAGGTCTTGTCGCCGGTTTCTCCCTGCTGGATGAGCTCCTTGACGCGCAGGGTGTTTTTCAGCACCTCGAAGGCCGCCACGCGCCCGCCGCCCGCGCGCGGGAGCAGGCGCTGGGAGACCACGAAGCGCAGGCTCTCGGCCAGGCGCATGCGGATGAGCCGCTCCTCGCCGGGACTGAACAGGCCCAGGATGCGCCCGATGGTGCTGCCGGCGTCGGCCGTGTGCAGGGTGGAGAGGACCAGATGCCCGGTGCCTGCGGCCTGGAGGGCGATCTCCATGCTTTCCGGGTCGCGCACCTCGCCCAGGAGGATGACCTTGGGCCCCTGGCGGAAGGCCGCGCGCAGGCCGGAGGCGAAGGTGTCGAAATCAATGCCCAGCTCGCGCTGGTTCACGGTGCCCAGCTTGTGCGGGTGCGTGAACTCCACGGGGTCTTCCAGGGTCACGATGTGCCCGGCCGAGGTGCTGTTGATGCGGTCGATGAGGGCGGCCAGGGAATGGGACTTGCCCGAGCCCGTGCCCCCGGTGACCAGGATGAGCCCCTGCTTCTCCTTGGCCATTTCCTCAAAGGCCTCTGGCAGGCCCAGCTCGGCCATGGTCGGGATGGCCGAGGGCAGCCGCCGCAGGACCAGGGCCAGGGAGCCGCGCTGGCTGAAGATGTTCACCCGGAAGCGGCCCCGGCCGGGGATGGCGTAGGACAGGTCGCAGGAGCCCCTGGCGGCCAGGGTCTTCTGGAGGCGGGCGTTCTCGCCGATGAGGGCCAGGGCCATGGCCTTGGTCACCAGGGGCGAAAGCCGGCCCAGGTCCGGGCTGGTCACGGCGTCCTTGAGGCTGCCGTGCACCTCGGCCTGGATGGGCTTGCCCGTGGTCAGGATGACGTCGGCCACCTCGGGGTGCAGGTCCAGCACCTGGGTCAGCAGACCGTCGAGCTGGGCCCGGGTCATGTTCATCAGCCGTCCTCCCGTACCAGGCCGTTGATCTTCTCCTTGTTCTGGGCCTGGGTCAGCCCGTCCTCGGGGCTGATGATCCCGGCCTTGATCAGGCGCATGATCTCCTCGTCCAGGGTCTGCATGCCGTGCTCGCGCCCGGTCTGCAGCACGCTGGCCAGCTGGTGCGTCTTGCCCTCGCGGATCAGGTTGCGCACGCTGGGGATGGCCATGAGGATCTCCTGCGCGGCCACGCGGCCGGGCTTGTCGATGCGCTTGAACAGGGTCTGGGAGACCACGGCGCGCAGGGACTCGGCCAGGCTGGTGCGCACCTGGGCCTGGCCGTCCTCGGGAAAAACCTCGATGATGCGGTCCACGGTCTTGACCGCGCTCTGGGTGTGCAGGGTGGAAAAGACGAGGTGGCCGGTCTCCGCCGCCTCCAGGGCCAGGGTGATGGTCTCCAGGTCGCGCATCTCGCCCACCAGGATGATGTCCGGGTCCTCGCGCAGGGCGCCGCGCAGGGCGGCCTTGAAGCTCTGGGTGTGGCGGCCCACCTCGCGCTGGTTCACCAGGCAGCCCTGGGGCTTGTGCACGAACTCGATGGGGTCCTCCACGGTGAGGATGTGGTCGCGGCGGTTCTTGTTGGCGTGGTCGATGATGGCGGCCAGGGTGGTGGACTTTCCGCTGCCCGTGGGCCCGGTGACGAGGACCAGGCCCTTGTTGAGCATGGCCAGGTCGCGCAGGCGGTCGGGCAGGCCCAGCTGCTCCACGGTCTGGATCTCCTGCGGTATCTCGCGGAACACGGCGGCTATGCCCCGGTGCTGCATGAAGAAATTGACGCGGTAGCGCGCCAGGCCCGGCACCTCGTGGGCGAAGTCCACGTCGCCGGTCTCCTCGAACTCCTTGATCTTGGCCTCGGGGGTGATCTCGTAGAGCAGGGCCTTGAGCTCATCGTGCTCCATGGCCTTGTACTTGATGCGCTGGAGCTGGCCGCGCAGGCGCAGGAGGGGCTGGGAGCCGCTGGTCAGGTGCAGGTCGCTGCCGCCGTACTGGTGCAGCATCTCGAAAAAGGCGTTGATCTGGGCCATGGGCCGGGGCCTCCTGGGGGCGGTTTCGGGCGCGCGGGCGCTTGCGCGGCATCTGCCGCGCCCGGTGGAGCACGAACGTCAACAGCGAAAATCGCGGCCGGCGCTCAGGGCCAGCCATAATTCTTGGTGTACAGCAGGGTGACGCCGTCCGTGCCGTAGACCTGGATGGTCACGTCCCCCCCTGGCGAGCCCTGGGTGTACTTGACCACGTATCCGCCGATGTTCAGCGCACTGCCAGCGCCCAGGGGCAGGTAGCGGGCCGCGGCCAGATCGCTCAGCTGCTGGGACGGGGTGGTGGTGTCCAGCAGGTAGAGCTGGCTGGCCCCCTTCAGGCGCGCGTAGGCTTCGGAGGCCGCGGCCTGGGAGGCGGCGCGGGAGGCCTCGTCCGTGACGCCCGCATAGCGGGGGGCGAGATAGGCCGCCAGGATGCCCAGAAGGATGATGACCGCGATGAGTTCGATGAGCGTGAACCCGCCCTGCCCGGCCCAACGGGATGCGCCGGGGGCCGGGGACGGCCGGAGGCGTGCTGCAGCGGGCGCAGGGCGCGTGTTCACGGCATGCTCCATTGCCTCCCGGCGGGCGCAGGGCGGCCGGGCCAGCGGATGAACGGCGGGGGGGGAACGCGCCCCCCCCGCCCGGATCGGCGTCCGGCCCGGCTAGTTGCCCGGCCAGGGCACGGTTCTGATGTGGTTGTTGCCCGCATTGGTGATGGCTGTGGCGGTGGTTCCATCCCACGCCGACAGGGTGATCACCACGGCCGTGACGTTGGGGGAAGTGCCTGTGCCGCCGGTGTAGGCGGCCCGGTAGTCGCCGATGACCACCTGGGCCAGGTTCGCGCCCAGACCCGCGGCGGTGCCCAGGGCGGCCAGGTTGGCCGGGGGCGTTCCGTTGTTGGCCATGGTATGCGCTGCAAAGGCCATGTTCAGGCGGGCCGCGGCCTCGCTGGTGGCCGCCTGCAGGGCGGCGTCCTGGGCTCCGGCGGTCATGTTGAAGTAGCGGGGCACGATGACCGCGGCCAGGATGCCCAGGATGATGATGACCGCAATGAGTTCGATGAGCGTGAAGCCGCCCTGACGGCGCCTGGCCTGTGCATTTCTCAGCGTGAGAGTCGTCTCCATTCCTGCCTCCGTGTTTGCCGGCCTTGAGGCCGATGTTGTGTTTCTGGCGTTGCCCCGCCTATGCTGCGGCGGTTCCTCGTCCTCTTGGCCTGGCGTTTCCGCCGGGCCCGGCCGCACCGGGGACAGGCCCCGTCCGCGCGCCAAATTTTCCTGTTCCGGTCAGGCGTTGCGAGTAGCAACATCCGTGCCGTCAAACGTATCTGCCGCAGCGGGGCTCAGGGGGTCGGCGCAATGCTATCATCTGCGGACCCGATGTCAACAGCCCTTTGCGGCCCGTGCCGGCCCTGGGGCGGGCCTGTCACATCTTGCCCTTCATGGCGTTCTCCATGAGCTCCACCAATGGCAGGAAAATGGCCAGGGCAAAGAAACCCACCACGCCGGTGAGCCCGGCCACCAGCACCGGCCCCAGAAGCTCGCTCATCTTGCTCACCGCGTACTCCACCTCATAGTCGTAGTGGTGGGCGGCCTCCTTGAGCATCTCCTCCATGTTGCCCGTCTCCTCGCCGATGGAGATCATGGAGACCATCATGGGCGTGAAGGAGGGGCAGGACTTGAGCGGGCCGGAGAGCCCCCGGCCCTGCTCCAGCTTGGCGCGCAGGTTGCGGAAGTCCCGGGCGATGTAGTGGTTGCCGATGGTGCCGGAGAGGATGTCCATGGCCTCCAGCACGGTGATGCCGCTGGCCTGGAGGATGGCGAAGATGCTGGCGAAGCGGGCCATGGCCGCCTTCTTGAACACCGGCCCCAGGATGGGCACCCGCATCAGCAGGCCGTCGCGCATGATCTTCCCGGCCTCGGTGCGCAGATAGGCCGAGAGCAGGAACAGGCCGCCGCCCAGGACGACCAGGCCCACGTGCCAGTAGTTGACCAGGACGGCATAGATGCCCAGGCAGATGCGGGTGGGCAGGGGCAGGGTGGCCCCGGCCTTCTGGAACATGGTCACGAACTGCGGCAAGACGAAGAGGATGAGCACGAAAAAGGCGATGACCAGGGCCGTGACCACCACCGCCGGGTAGGTCATGGCGCTCTTGATGTCCTTCTTGGTCTTGAACTCGTGGTCCACGATGTAGATGAGGCGCTCCAGCACCTCAGTGAGGGTGCCGCTGATCTCGCCCGCGCGGATCATGTTGCAGTACAGCTCGGAGAAGATGCCGGGGTGCTTGGCGAAGGCCCGGGACAGGGTGGTGCCGCTCTTGATGTCCGCGGCGATGCTGACGATGGCCCCTTTGAGCTTCAGGCTCTCGGTCTGGGCCTCCAGCACGTCCAGGGACTGCAGCACCGGGATGCCGGCGTTGAGCATGGTCTTGAACTGCTTGGTGAAGAGGATCAGGTCCTGGGGCTTCACCACCTGCATGCTCTTGTTCAGCCTGTCGAAGAGCCCGCCGCCGCCGCTTGTGCCGTCGGGCGCGCTGGTCTCCGCGACGTCCGTGGGGATGAGGCCGCGCGCGGCCAGGGAGTCCTGGGCGGACTCCAGGCTTTGGGCCTCCACCACGCCCGTGGTGTTCCCGCCGCTGCCGGTGATGGCCTTGTATCTGTAGTAGGGCACGGCGTTTCTCCTAGAGCATCACGGCCCCGGCGGCCTCTTCCAGGGTGGTCAGGCCCTGGGCCACCTTGGTCAGCGCGTCGGACTTCAAGGTGCGCAGGGTTTTGGCCTGCACGCAGGCCTTGGTGATGTCCTTGGCTGTGGCGTTGCTCATGATCATGTCCTGGACCATCTCATCGACCTGGAGCACTTCGTAGATGGCCATGCGCCCGGCATAGCCGCTCTGGTGGCAGGTGCGGCAGCCCGCGCCCCGGCGGAAGGAAAACTTGGAGAGATGCTGCTCGCCGATGCCGAAGGCCAGGAGCAGCTCCTTGCGCGGCATGTAGCTCTCCGTGCAATGGGGGCAGTTCTTGCGCACCAGGCGCTGGCTGATGGAGGCCAAAAGCACCGAGGACACGAGGTAGGGCTGGATGCCCATCTCGATGAGGCGCGTGATGGCCTGGGCCGCGTCGTTGGTGTGCAGGGTGGTCAGCACGCGGTGGCCGGTGAGGGCCGCCTGCACGGCGATCTCCGCGGTCTCGGCGTCGCGCACCTCGCCCACGAGGATGACGTCCGGGTCCTGGCGCAGGATGCTGCGCAGGCCCGAGGCGAAGGTCATGCCGGCCCTGCGGTTCAGCTGCACCTGGCGCACCGTGGGCATGCGGTACTCCACCGGGTCTTCCAGGGTGATGATGTTGATGTCCGGCGTGTTGATGTGCTTGAGCACGGCGTACAGCGAGGTGCTCTTGCCCGAGCCCGTGGGCCCGGCGGCCACGATGAGCCCGAAGGGCTTGAGCACCGAGGCCTCCACCTTGAGCCGGTCGTTCTGGCTCAGGCCCACCTCGTTCAGGTTCAGGCCGTGGGCCGAGCGCTCCAGGAGGCGCAGGACGAGGTTCTCGCCGTGGACCGTGGGCAGGCTGGACACGCGCACGTTGAATTCCCGGCGCTGGGTGACGAAGGTGAAGCGGCCGTCCTGGGGGATCTTGGACACGGCGATGTCCATGTTGCCCATGATCTTGAGGCGCGAGACCAGGGGCAGGAAGCTGGCCTTGGGCGGGGCCGGGATCATGCGCAGCTTGCCGTCCACGCGGAAGCGCAGCTGGATGCTCTCCTTTTCCGGGCTCAGGTGCACGTCGCTTGCGTGCTCGCGCACGGCCTGGCCCAGGATGGAGTTGACCATGCGGATGACCGGGGCCTGGGAGGCCTGGTCCTGCAGGGCGTCGATGGCGATGTCTTCCTTCTCGTCGCCGCCGAGCTGGGTGGTGATGTCGGCGTCGTCGTCGACCATGCCCTCGAAAAGGCCCTTCTGGGCGTTCTCTCGCCCGTAGATGGCGCTGAAGAGCATCTCGAAGTCGTTCTCCGCGCACATGACCGGCTCGACCTCGAGGTTGGTGGCCACCTCCACGGCGTCCAGGGCGCCGATGTCCATGGGGTCGGTCATGGCGATGAGCAGCAGGTGCCCGCGCTTGCTCAAGGGCACCAGGTGGTGCTTCTGGGCCAGGTCTTCGGAGAGGAAGGAGTCGATGCGCTCGTCGTAGGAATGCTTGTCCGGGGTGTAGCGCTCGATGCGCAGCTGCTGGCTCACGGAGTCGATGATGACGGACTCCTTGAGCGTGCCCGACTGCACGAGGTATTGCCCAAGCTTGAGGCCGGACTTCTTCTGTCCGGCAAGCGCGGTCTGCAGCTGGGCGTCGGTCAAGGCGCCAGCCTCTATGAGCAGTTCGCCCAGTCGCTTGCGGTCTCGTTTCACGTTGCGTGTCCTGGCTCGGTCATCCGGTTGTCCTGAAGATCATTGGCGCGCCACGTTGAAGGCCACGGTGCGGGCCTGCCCCTGGCCGGCCTCCCCGTCCAGAAGGGCCGCGCGGGCCTTGAGCTGGCCGAAGGGCGCGGCCCCCTCCACATGCAGGCGCGGCGGGGTGCGCTCGGTGATGGGGCTGCGCACGGCCGGCCCCTGGTCCTGCGCGGGCAGCAGCGTCAGCCCCGCCGGGGCGGCCTGCTCCGGCTCGCTCTCCGCGCGCAGGGTCAGTCCCTCCGGGGCCAGGGCCGGCGCGCGCCGGGAGGATTCG
>JAHJLB010000019.1 GCA_018822105.1 Pseudomonadota bacterium | reverse complement strand
CGTGGACGGCCTGCTTCCCTGGCGGCCGGAGCCCTGGCGGCCCTGGGCCTGGCGGCCCCCCTCCTGACGCCCGGCGGGCGGGGCTTCCGGGCTGGGAGCGGCGCCCTCGGGCAAGGCCTGGCGGCTCATGAGCTCTTTCCATTCCTCGAGGGTGTACTCGCGCTCGCCGACGTCCTCAACCCAGACGGAAATGGACTTCTTGAAGAAATTGGCGCGCAGCACCTTGGCGTTGCCGATGGCCGTCTGGAAGCGCTTGCCGATCTTGGGGCACTGCTTGTGGAACTCCTCATAGCCCTTCTGCTCGTAGCTCAGGCAGCACAAAAGCCGCCCGCAGATGCCGGAGATCTTGGCCGGGTTCAGGAACAGGTTCTGCTCCTTGGCCATCTTGATGGTCACCGGCGCGAACTTGCGCAAGAAGCGGCGGCAGCAGCAGACCTGTCCGCAATTGCCGATGGCCCCGATCATCTGGGTCTCGTGGCGCACGCCGATCTGGCGCAGTTCGATGCGCGTGTGGAACTCGCGCACCAGGATCTTGATGAGCTCGCGGAAATCGATGCGGTTCGGGGCGGTGAAGAAGAAGATCATCTTGCTGCGGTCATGGATGACTTCGACATCCACCAGCTTCATGTCCAGGTTCTGCTGGGAGATGCAGCCCCGGCAAAAGTTGAAGGCCCGGCGGGCCAGGCGGCGGTTCTCGGCCCCGGTCTCCAGGTCCGCGGCCCCGGCCATGCGGTAGATGGGCTGCAGCCCGTCAGCGTTTCTGGGACGGGGCTGATACTGGGCGCCATGCTCCAGGGAATAGACCCCCCCGGAGCCGGCCTCCGCAGCTCCGGGCTCCTCCGGGGAGCCGTTGCCGCCTTGGGCGGCGGCAGCGTCAACCAGGACCGCGCCCTGGGCCTCGGCAGCGCCGGCTGCTACCGTGTCGGCCAGGGGCAAGGACTGGGCCTCAACGCCCAGGCCCTGCTGCTCCCATTCCGCGCCGCCCAGCACCGCCTCGAAGGGGGCGGGGGCCGCAATGACGGGGGAGGTGGGCATGACGGCCACGGCATATTCGGCCGGGACGTCCTGGCGCGCGGCTTCCGAGACCGTCACCGTGGCCACGCGCCCCAGGGCCAGGCCCTGGTCGGTCTCCACCAGCACGGACTGCCCCGCGCGGACCACCAGGGCTCCGGAGGCGAAATAGCACACCGGCCCGTGGTCGTTGAACTTGATCCCGAGAATCTGACTCATGCACCTGTCCTGTGGGTCGCTTGCGGCCGCTTGGACCGCGCCCGATAAAGGCTTCTTTAGCCGATTTTCCGCTGAAGCACAAATGCCGCTCGCCGGCCCTGCGGCCTGAAAACAAAGGGACGGAAGCCCCGGCATCCCTGGCCGCTGCCCCCGTCCGCCGCTTCCGCGCCGCGCGCCCGGATCCGGAACCGGCTAGGCGATGAGCCCCAGGGCGCGAAGTTCCGTCATGATCCGCTCTTCGTTGATGGGCTTGACCAGGAAGCAGTCAGCCCCGCCGAGGAAGAAGGCGTCGTTGGTCTCGCGGGAGTCCTCAAGCATGCTGATGACCACGATCTTGCAGCGCTGGGCATCCGGCAGGCCCTTGTCGTCCTCAAAGCCGCGCATCTCGCGCAGGGCCTGCTGGCCGTCCATCTCGGGCATCACAAGGTCCATGCAGACCAGGTCGTAGGGCCGCCCGTCGGTCAGGGCCCTCTTGAAGGCCTCCACGGCCTCCTCGCCATTGACCGCAATATGGCATTCCGCCACGTCCCGGAGCATGTCATGCAGCATGACGCGGCTGTAGAAATCGTCATCCACGATGAGTGCGCGCATCGCTCCCCCCTGGTTCTTGCCCTTGCAGCCTCTCACACAGCAGGTGGACATGTGGCACGTCCCGGAGAAGAAATCAAGTGCGGCAGCGGATTGGGCAGCGAAGGAAGGGTGGGAGGGCCTAGAGGGCGAATTCGGAGTACTGCGACACAGCCAGGCACCGGGGGCCTGGGCCGGCCAGGACCTCGCGGCAGCGGCGGAGGACCTCGTCCACGCCCTCGTCCGTGCGCTCCTGGTTGTGGTGGGTCAGCCCCAGGACCTTGACCTCGGCTGCCTTGGCCAAAAGCGCGACGTCCCCGAAGTGCGAATGCCCCCAGCCGCGCCGGGCCGGATATTCCTCCGGAGTGTACTCCGCGTCGTGCAGGAGCAGGTCCGCGTCCCGGCAGAAGGCGGCATACTCATCAAAGCTGCGGCCGCCCCGGTGGTGCTGCGCAAGCTCGTTGTCCGTGAGGAAGACGAAGCTCTTCCCGTCCTCCTCCACGCGATAGCCCGCGCCCAGGTTCGGGTGCGAAAGCGCGATGCGCGTCACCGTGAGGGTGTCCACCTGAATGCTTTCCTCCTCCCAGGTGAGGCCTTCCAGCCTGGATGGAAGCGAGGCGAAGGGCACCGGGAACAGCGGCGGGCTCATGACCCTGGACAGGAGCTTGGTGATGTTGCCCTGCAGGCCGGGGCAGCCGTACAGCCTTATCCACGCCTTGGGGTCGTACAGGAGCTTGAAGAAGGGCAGGCCCAGCACATGGTCCCAGTGGGTGTGGGTGAACAGCAGCGTCAGGTCCAGGCGGCCCTGCTCCAGCAGCGCGCAGCCAAGCCTGCGGATGCCCGTGCCCGCGTCGATGACAAGGATCTCGTCGTTCTTGGAACGGACCTCGATGCAGGTGGTGTCCCCGCCATAGCGGGCATATTCCGGCCCGGAAACCGGCACAGACCCGCGAGCGCCCCAGCAGCGCACCTTCACGAGGCGTTCCGCCTGCGCCAGGCCGGATCTACGGAATTCTGGAACTTCATGCTGAATTACTTAGCCGCAGCGCGCAGCAAAGGCAAGCCCAGACCTGGACGCGAGACCAAGGCCGCGGACGCTTTGCTTCCACATTCAGTTGGGCTAGTATTCCGCGGCGCCCACCGCGCAATGCACAGCCAAGGAGCCCTTTGCCGTGAAATATACCATCTCCGCCCTTGCGGCGCTGGCCGGGCTGAGGCCCGTGCCCCATCACAGCTGAGCGGGAGGACGGATATGCAGCTTGATGCAGGACAACAACGCGTGCTCATGGCCCTGGGAGTGCTCGGGGTGGTGCTTCTGGCGGGCGCCCTGGCGCTGATGCGCGTGGAGGGGCTGGGCTTTGGAGACGCCCTGTATTTCAGCGTGGTCACCATGTCCACCGTGGGCTATGGCGACGTGGTGCCCCGCACGGGCGCGGGCCGCGTGGTGGCTGGGCTGATGATCATGACCGGCGTGGGCTCCTTCATGAGCGCCATGGCCGCCACCTCGGACCACCTGCTGACCCGGCGCGAGCAGAAGGCGCGCCTGGAGAAGCTGAACATGGTCATCGGCGTGTTCTTCAGCGAGGCCGGAACGCGGCTGCTGCGCACCTGCGCACTGCTGGACACGGACCTGGAGGGCCTGCGCGCGCGTCTGCCCCAGGCCGACGGCTGGAGCGAGCAGTGCTTCCGGAAATACGCGGCGTCCATGGCCGGGCACGGCTACACCATCCGGCTGGACGCGGAGGCCCTGGAGGGCATGAAGGCCTTCCTGGCGGAGAAAAGCCCCCTGCTCATACGCCTGCTGGAGAATCCCAACCTGCTGGAGCACGAGGCCTTCACGGACCTGCTCTGGGCCGTGCTGCACATCAAGGAGGAACTGGAGTTCCGCTTCGACCTCGCGGCCTTGAGCGACGCCGACGCAAAGCACGTGTGCGGCGACGTGGAGCGGGCCTACCGGCTGCTGGCCCGGCAGTGGCTGGAGTACATGCGCCACCTCAAGGCCAACTATCCCTACCTGTTCATGACTGCGGCGCACCGCAACCCGTTTCGCGAGCCGAAGCCGGACTGAGTCAGCCGGTCAGCTCCGAGGTGCAGTGCGGGCAGCGCAGGGCCTTGAGGCTGATGGTGCTGGCGCAGAAGGGGCATTCCCTGGTTGTGGGCTCGGCCGCGGGTTCCTTGGCCTTCTGCATGGCCTGCAGACGGTTCATGGCGCGCACCACCAGAAAGATGGCCATGGCCACGATGAGGAAATTGATCACCGTATTGGCGAACAGGCCGAGGTTCAGGGTCACGGCCCCGGCCTTCTTGGCCTCGGCCAGCAGGGCATAGGGGCCGGGCGTGGCGCCCTCGCGCAGCACGACATAGAGGTTGGAGAAGTCCACCCGGCCAAGCAGCAGGCCGACGGGCGGCATGATCACGTCATCCACCAGGGACTTGACGATGCCGCCGAAGGACGCGCCGATGACGACACCCACGGCCATGTCCACCACATTGCCGCGCATGATGAATTCCTTGAACTCCTTGAGCATCTCGAACCTCCGCACGTTTTCGTTGCAGCTGCGGCCCCTGCGGCCAAGAACTCGCTAGCACAAGGCCGGCGGCCACGTCCAGAGCGCGCCGCATATCCCTCCCGAACCGCTTTCCATTCCCCGCCGTTGGTGATACAAATGCTCCAGGATTTCGGACGCTGAACAAATGGGACGCCATGCCAGTCAAACGCTCCTCAAAAACGGCCAGCGCCAGGGCCGCCGCAGACTTAAAGGCCCTGACGTCCGAGTCCGACGCCGAGCGTCGCTTCCAGAACCTGCTCAAGGGTTCGCCCATGGGCATCCATTTTTTCCGCCTGGATAAGGACGGCGCGCTCATCTTCACGGGCGCCAACCCCGCTGCGGACAAGCTCATGCATGTGGAGCACCGCCTCCTGGTGGGCCTGCCCCTGGAGAAGGCCTTCCCGGGCCTGCAAGGCACCGAGACGCCCGAGCAGTTCCGCAAGGTCTGCGCCGATGGCGTCCCTTGGCACAGCGAGCATCTGGACTACCGCGACGCGGACTTCGCCGGGTCCTTTGAGATGCACTGCTTCCAGATCGAGCCCGAACACATCGCCTGCCTGTTCCAGGACCGCACCGAGCGCAAGATCATGGAGACGCGCCTGCGCCACCTGACCCAGCAGGACCCCCTCACCGGCATCGCCAACCGGGCCATGTGCCTGGAGCGCATCGAGACCGCCCTGCAGCGCGCCAAGAGGCGGGCCGACTACCGCCACGCCGTCATCTACATCGACCTGGACCGCTTCAAGAACATCAACGACACCTTGAGCCACACCGCCGGAGACGCGGTGCTGGTGGACACCGCCCGCCGCCTCCGCGCCAGCGTGCGCGAACTGGACACCGTGGCCCGCATCGGCAGCGACGAGTTCGTGGTGCTCATGGAGGAGTTCGACACCTACAAGCGGCCCATCCAGGCCATCCGGCGCATCCGCAAGGCCCTTGCGGAGCCCTTCGTGGTGGAGGGCCAGGAATTCACCGTCACGGCCAGCATCGGCCTGGCCCTGGGCGAGACTCCGGCCGCCAGCGCCGAGGAAGCCCTGCGCTACGCCAACATGGCCATGCGCCGGGCCAAGGCCCAGGGCCGCAACGGCATCAAGAGCTTCACCCAGACCATGCTGCGCCAGACCCAGAACGTTGGCCGCCTGGAGAACGACATGGACCGGGCCCTGGCCCGCGGCGAATTCTTTCTGGAGTTCCAGCCCATCATCCAGCTGGGCAAGGACCGGCAGCTCTTCGGCTTCGAGGCCCTGGCGCGCTGGCAGCACCCGGAGCGCGGGCTCATCATGCCCGGCGAATTCATCCCCATCGCCGAGGATTCCGGCAAGGTGGTGGAGCTGGGCTATTGGGCCCTGCGCGAAGGCAGCCGCATCCTGAATCAGTGGCGGACGCGCTATCCGCACATGGCGGACTCCATCATCTCCGTGAACCTCTCGCCCCAGCAGGTGCCCAAGATCGACTTCATGCCGCGCATGCGCGAGATACTCCTGGACACCGGCCTGCCGGCCAGGAACCTCAAGCTGGAGGTGACGGAGACGGCCCTGATGCAGAGCGGCTCATCGGTTCTGGCCAAGCTGCAGGAGCTGCGCGAGATGGGGGTGAGCTTCTCCGTGGACGACTTCGGCACCGGATATTCCAGCCTGGCCTACCTGACCCGTCTGCCGCTGGACCACCTGAAGATCGACCTCTCCTTCGTGCGCATGCTCGAAGTGGGCAAGGACAATCTGGAGATCGTGCGCACCATCATCCAGCTGGCCACGAGCCTGCGCATGGAGGTGGTGGCCGAAGGCGTGGAGACCATGAGCCAGCAGACCATCCTCACGGGCCTGGGCTGCGAGTACTTCCAGGGCTTCCTGTTCTCCCGGCCCCTGGGCGAGGACAAGGCCGAGACGTTCCTGAAGACCTTCCTGCCCGGGGGCACCTCCGGCAGGTGACAGCCCATGATCACCAGCACGGGCACCGCCGCCCTCTCTGGAGCGGCCTTCGGACTGTCCGCCGGCGTCACCCCCGGCCCGCTGCTGGCCCTGGTCATCGCCCAGACCCTGGCCCACGGCCCGCGCGAGGGCGGCAAGGTGGCCCTGGCCCCCCTGCTCACCGACACGCCCATCATCCTCGCCGCCATCATGCTGACCAAAAGCGCGGCCGGGCACGGCCCGGTCCTCGGCGTCATCACCCTGTGCGGCGCGGCCTTTCTGCTCTACTGCTCCCTTGACTGCCTGCGCTTCAAACCGCCCGGCTCCGGCCCGGCAGGCCGGCAGCCCCAGAAGGCGCCGGGCAGCATCCGCAAGGGCGTGCTGGCCAATTTCCTCAATCCCGGGCCCTACCTCTTCTGGATGACCGTGGGCGCGCCCCTGGCCATTCAGGCGCTGGCCCAGGGCTGGCCCGTCCTGGCCTGCTTCCTGGGGGCCTTCTCCCTGACCATCGTGGCCGCGAAGTTCGGCGTGGCGCTTACGACCTGGCGCTTTGGGCCCGTCCTGGGCAGCCGGGGCTACGCGTGGGTCATGCGGGGCCTGGGCCTCATGCTGCTCGCCTACGCCGCGCTCTTCGTGCGCGACGGCTGGCTGCTGTTCAGTTCCTAGTCCCCCTGCGGAGTCTCGGGCAGCGGCTCGTGGTCGTGCCCCTCTCCGCCGGGCATGAACGCGCATTCGCGGAAGACCCGGGCCGAGCAGCAGGCGCAGCGCTCCGGGTCCAGCCTGGGCACCATGTGCGCCAGGGCCAGGCCCTCGGACTCGAAGATGTGCTCGCCGCCCAGGCGCTTCAGGCACATGCCCTTGCGCAGCATCTCCAGAACATCGTCCTTGAGTGAGCAGAAGAACATGTCGCGGCCCGAGAGCTTGAGGCTCAAGGCCTCGTTGAAGAGCATGTGGCAGCCGCTGGCGTCGATGAAGTTGATGCCCGAGCCCACGATGAGGATGTGGCACTGCTCCGGAAAGCTGTCCATGATGCGGTGCAGTTCCTCGGAGATGTGCGTCACCGCGCCGAAGAAGATGCTCCCGTCCAGGCGCAGGATCTTGATCTGCGGGCATTCCTTGAGCTTCTTGCGGGCCACGTTGGCCAACGGGTGGCGCGGATTGTCCGGGTCCGGGGCCAGCACCGTGAAGTTCGGGTGCGAGGTGCGCTTGAGATACATGAGCAGCGAGAGGATGACCCCGCAGAAGATGGCGAACTCCATCTGCACGAACAGCACGGCCAGGAAGGTCACGGCCAGGATGCCCGTCTCGCTTCTGTCGGTGCGGACGATGTGCCGGATGCCGTGCAGGTCGACCAGGTTCACGGCCACGAGCAGAATGATCCCGGCCATGGCCGCCACGGGCAGATAGGCCGTGAGCGGGGCCACCAGCAGGACGATGCCCGCCAGGAGCAGGGCCGAAAACACCGCCGCCAGCGGGGTCTTGGCCCCGGCCTCGAAATTGAGCCCCGTGCGCGTAAAGGAGCCGGATGAGGCGTAAGCCGAGAACAGGCTGCCCAGCACATTGGCCAGGCCCTGGCCCACGAATTCGCGCGAATTGTCGATCATCTGCTGGGAGCGCGTGGATACGGCCCGGGCAATGCTCACCGCCTCGGCCAGGCCGAGCATGGCCACGGCCAGGGCTCCCGGCACCAGAACCCTCAGGTCGTGCAGGTCGAAGCTGGGCGGAGTGAAGGGCGGCAGGCTGGCCGGCAGCGCGCCCACCAGCCGCACGCCGTGCGCCGGGCCATCGATGCCCAGGCAGAACAGGCTGGCCGCGATGAGGGAAAGCAGGAACTTCGGCCATTTGGGCCAAAAGCGCCGGATGACCACGGCCAGCAGCAAGGTTCCCGTGCTGATGCCGAGCACGAAGAGATTGGCTTCGGGCAGGGTGCGCAGCATGCTGCCCCAGGTGGCCAGAAAGGTGCCGCCGCGCGGCAGGTCCAGGCCCAGAAAGGCCCCCAGCTGACTGGTGGCGATGAGGATGGCCGCCCCGGCGGTGAAGCCCGTGACCACGGAATGCGAAACGAAATTGGCCACCGTGCCCATGCGCGCCAGGCCCAGGCCCAGCTGGAACAGGCCCACCAAGAGCGTCAGGGTCAGGACCAAGCGGACAAACTCCGCGCTGCCGGGTTCGGCGAAGTGGCTGACATTGGCGAAGACCACCAGGGAGATGGCCGTGGTGGGGCCGGAAACCAGATGGTAGGACGAGCCGAACAGGGCGGCGATGACCACCGGCACCATGGCCGCATAGAGCCCGTACACCGGGGGCAGCCCGGCGATGGCCGCAAAGGCCACGCCCTGGGGCAGCACGATGACCGCGCCCGTGAGCCCGGCCCAGAGGTCGGCCTTGAGCGTCCGCCTGGTCACCTGGGGCCACCAGCCAAGAAACGGCAGCAGGCTGTTCAGCCGGTCCGCGGTCCTGGCCCAGCGGCCTGGGGGCGGGGTGAGTTCGCACTGGTCCATGACGCTCCCGTGGAGATGGAGACTTTCCCACGCTCACATTCCCTAACGCAATTCGCAAGCGCACGCCAGCCTGAATGTGACTGCTTGCGCCCGCAGCCGCGCGCCTTCAGCGCACTTGTACCGCCGCCTCCGCAGCCCTGTCCCGCTGCCCGAAATCCCGGACAGGGCGCTGCCTGAAATTTCGGACGAAACAGGCCCATTTGCACCAAAATCTTACACCGCAAGTATTAACATACTAGTTTAAAAGGATATTACAACATCGTTCTTTTTGGCACACAAGTTGCCAAGTCCTCCGTTTTCATCTAGGTGCTCAAATACGCTACCAACCGCCCAAACCTTCACATCATCAGAAAGAGGGATATGAGCATGGCAAAAAAGATGAAGACCATGGACGGCAACTCGGCCACCACGCATGTGGCCTATGCCATGAGCGAGGCAGCGGCCATCTACCCGATCACGCCTTCCTCCACCATGGGCGAGATCGCTGACGAATGGGCCGCCAAGGGCCTGAAAAACATCTTCGGGCAAGTGGTGAACATCCGCCAGATGCAGTCTGAGGCCGGCGCGGCGGGCGCCGTCCACGGCTCCCTGGCCGCAGGTGCGCTCACCACCACCTTCACCGCATCCCAGGGCCTGCTGCTCATGATTCCGAACATGTACAAGATGGCCGGCGAGCTTCTTCCCGGCGTCTTCCATGTCTCGGCCCGCGCCATCGCGGCCCACGCCCTGTCCATCTTCGGCGACCACCAGGACGTCATGGCCTGCCGCCAGACCGGCTTCGCCTTCCTGGCCTCCTCCTCGGTGCAGGAGTGCATGGACCTGGCCCTGGTGGCGCACCTCTCCGCCATCGAGTCCAGCGTGCCCTTCGTCCACTTCTTCGACGGCTTCCGGACCTCCCACGAGATCCAGAAGATCGAGGTCATCGACCACGCGGACATGGCCAAGCTGGTGAACTTCGACAAGGTCGCCGAGTTCCGCCAAAAGGCCCTGAACCCCGAGCACCCCTGCCTGCGCGGCACGGCCCAGAACCCGGACATCTACTTCCAGGGCCGCGAGCGCGCCAACGCCTACTACAAGGCCATCCCCGGCATCGTGAAAGAGGCCATGAAGAAGGTCGGCAAGCTCACGGGCCGCAAGTACAAGCCCTTTGACTACGTGGGCGCGCCCGATGCCACGAGCATCATCGTGGCCATGGGCTCCGGCTGCGAGACCGTGCAGGAGGTCATCAACACCATGCTGGCCAAGGGCGAGAAGGTCGGCCTCATCAAGGTGCGCCTGTACCGCCCCTTCGACGCCGCCTCGTTCTTCGCCGTGCTGCCCAAGACCGTCGCCAAGATCACCGTGCTCGACCGCACCAAGGAGCCCGGTGCCCTGGGCGATCCCCTGTACCTTGATGTCTGCACCGCCTTCATGGAGCGCGGCCAGGCCCTGCCGTCGATCATTGCCGGCCGCTACGGCCTGGGCTCCAAGGAGTTCCGGCCCAACATGGTCAAGGCAGTGTTCAAGAACATGGCCAAGCCCAAGCCCAAGAACCATTTCGTGGTGGGCATCGACGACGACGTCACCAACACCTCCCTGCCCCTGGGCCCGGCCCTGGCCACCACGCCCACGGGCACCGTGCAGTGCAAGTTCTGGGGCCTGGGCTCCGACGGCACCGTGGGCGCCAACAAGAGCGCCATCAAGATCATCGGCGACAACACCCCGCTCTACGCCCAGGGCTACTTCGCCTACGACTCCAAGAAGTCCGGCGGCATCACCGTGTCGCACCTGCGCTTCGGCAAAAAGCCCATCCAGTCCACCTACCTGGTGGAATCCGCGGACTTCATCGCCTGCCACAAGTCCGGCTACGTGCACATCTACGACGTGCTCGAAGGCATCAAGCCCGGCGGCACCTTCCTCATGAACTCCACCTGGAGCACCGTGGCCGACATGGAGCAGAACCTCCCGGCCGCCATGCGCCGCACCATCGCCCAGAAGAAGCTCAAGCTCTTCACCATCGACGCGGTGAAGATCGCCGGGGCCGTGGGCCTGGGCGGCCGCATCAACATGATCATGCAGACGGCCTTCTTCAAGCTGGCCAAGGTCCTGCCCATCGCCACGGCCATCTCCCTGCTCAAGGACTCCATCCAGAAGGAATACGGCAAGAAGGGCGACAAGATCGTCAAGATGAACGTGGACGGCGTGGACCAGACCCTGGCCAACCTCATCGAGATCAAGGTGCCCGCCAGCTGGGCCAAGGCCGAGGACAAGGCCGACAAGGCCGACAAGGTGCCTGCCTTCGTCTCCGACGTCATGCGCCCCATCCTGGCCCAGAAGGGCGACAGCCTGCCCGTCAGCGCCTTCACCACGGACGGCTCCTTCCCGGTGTCCACCTCCAAGTACGAGAAGCGCGGCGTGGCCATCAACGTGCCGCTGTGGGTCAAGGAAAACTGCATCCAGTGCAACCAGTGCGCCGTTGTCTGTCCCCACGCGGCCATCCGCCCCGTGCTCCTGAACGCCGCCGAGGCCAAGAAGGCCCCCAAGGGCTTCGAGACCGTGCCGGCCCTGGGCAAGGAGCTCACGGGCCTAACCTTCCGCATCCAGGTGAACACCCTGGACTGCATGGGCTGCGGCAACTGCGCGGACATCTGCCCGGCCAAGACCAAGGCCCTGGAGATGAAGCCCCTGGACACCCAGACCCCGGTGCAGGTGCCCAACCAGGTCTACTCCGAGACAGTGAGCCTCAAGGACGGCCTGCTCAAGCGCGAGAGCCTCAAGGGCAGCCAGCTCCAGCAGCCGCTGCTTGAATTCTCCGGCGCCTGCGCGGGCTGCGGCGAGACCCCCTACGTCAAGCTCATCACCCAGCTCTTCGGCGAGCGCATGATGATCGCCAACGCCACGGGCTGCTCCTCCATCTGGGGCGCCTCGGCCCCGGCCAGCCCGTACTGCGTCAACAAGGACGGCTTCGGCCCGGCCTGGAGCAACTCGCTCTTTGAGGACGCCGCCGAATTCGGCTTCGGCTACACCATGGCCATCAACCAGCGCCGCGCCAAGCTCGTCGAGCTCATGGGCCAGGTGCAGGCCTCCGGGGCCTCGGCCGCCATCAAGGCCGCTGCTGCGGAATGGCTGGCCGGCAAGAACGATCCCGCGGCCTCCCGCGCCGCTGGCGACAAGCTCAAGGGCCTGCTGGCCAAGGCCCCAACCAAGACCGGCGATCCGCTGCTGGCCCAGATCGCCGGCATGGGCGACCTGTTGACCAAGAAGTCCTTCTGGATCTTCGGCGGCGACGGCTGGGCCTACGACATCGGCTACGGCGGCGTGGACCACGTGCTGGCCAGCGGCGAGGACATCAACATCCTGGTCATGGACACCGAGGTCTACTCCAACACCGGCGGGCAGTCCTCCAAGGCCACGCCGCTGGGCTCCATCGCCAAGTTCGCGGCCAGCGGCAAGAAGACCAACAAGAAGGACCTGGGCCGCATGGCCATGACCTACGGCTACGTGTACGTGGCCTCCATCAGCATGGGCGCGGACAAGAACCAGACCCTCAAGGCCATCCTGGAGGCCGAGGCCTACCCCGGCCCGTCGCTGATCATCGCCTACGCCCCCTGCATCAACCAGGGCATCAAGAAGGGCATGGGCAAGAGCCAGGAGGAGGGCCGCCTGGCCGTGACCTCCGGCTACTGGCCGCTGTACCGCTTCAACCCGCAGCTGGCCGACCAGGGCCAGAACCCCTTCAAGCTGGAGTCCAAGGCCCCGGACGGCACGCTCCAGGCCTTCCTCTCCGGCGAGCAGCGCTACGCCGCCCTGGAGAAGGCCATGCCCGAAGAGTCCAAGCGCCTGCGCGCGGGCATCGAGACCGCGTACTTGAAGCGCTACCAGCAGCTTATGCAGCTGGACGATCCCAAGCGCGTCTGCGTGGAGGGCGGCCTGGACATCCCCACGCCCCCGGCCGTCCCCGCTGCGGCCCCGGTGAAGGGCGACGCCAAGCCCTGCGCCATGTCCGACGGCGGCAGCAAGGGCGCGCCCTGCGACGACGGCCGCAAGGGCAAGTAGCCAACAGCAAGAACACACTTGAAACAAGAGGCCCCGGGACGAAAGTTCCGGGGCCTTATTCATGGCGCTCTTGCCATCGCGTCCGGAACGATTACCTTGAGAGCTTGGCAACACCCAACCAGGAGTCCGCCATGCCGAGTCCCCTGCCCACGCTTTTCGTGTCCCACGGCGCACCGACCCTGGTCACGGACCCCGTGCCCACCCGCGAGTTCCTGCGCGGCCTGGCAGGCCTCCTGCCCAGGCCCAGGGCCATCCTCTGCGTTTCCGCCCATTGGGACACCAGCGCCCCGCGCCTGGGCTCCGCCGCCCAGCCGCACACCATGCACGACTTCTACGGCTTCCCGGACCCGCTCTACGAGATGATCTACCCAGCGCCCGGCGCTCCTGTCCTGGCCGGGCGCGCGGCGGCGCTCCTCTCCGGCGCGCTGGCCCCCGCAGCACTGGACGAGGGGCGCGGCCTGGACCACGGGGCCTGGGTGCCGCTCTCGCTCATGTTTCCCCTGGCGGACATCCCGGTGGCGCAGCTGTCCATCCAGTCCCGCCTGTCCCCGGCCCACCACCTGGAGCTGGGCCGCGCCCTGGCCCCCCTGCGCGAGGAGGGCGTGCTCATCATGGCCAGCGGCAACGCCACGCACAATTTGCGCGAGGTCTTCAGCCACGGCATGGACGATCCGCCCGCGCCCTATGCCAGCGAATTCGCCCACTGGCTGACGGGACGCGTCCAGGCGGGCGACGCCGACGCCCTTGCCGACTACCTGCGCCGGGGGCCCAACGGCCCGAAGAACCACCCCACGGCAGACCACTACCTGCCGCTCATGGTGGCCGCCGGCGCTGGCGGCGGCCAGGGCAGGCTCTTGCACGACGGCTACACCTTCGGGGTGCTGTCCATGGCCGCCTATGCCTGGGGCTAGGGCTTGGCCGCAGTGTTGACGCTCGCGCACTGAAGCCTTACATCCGGTCCATGACACGCAACTACGAACTCTCCGTGAGCGCGGAATTCTGCGCCGCGCACCGGCTGGACGGCTATGCCGGCAATTGCAGGAACACCCACGGCCACAATTGGGGCGTCACGGCGTACGTGCTCTGCACCGGGCTGGACCATCTCGGCATGGGCCTGGACTTCCGCGACATCAAGGCCCTGGTCAAGGAGGCCCTGGCCAGCCTGGACCACGTGTTCCTGAACGACCTGGCCCCCTTTGCCGCCCAGAACCCCACGGCCGAGAACATCGCCCGGCACCTCTTCGAGGAACTCTCCCGCCTGCTGGCCTTGCGGCCGGATTGCGGCGGCGCGCGCATCTCGCGGATACACGTGGCCGAGACCCCCGGCGCAGGCGTCACCTACTGGGAGGCGCCTTGAGCCTGCAGGTCTGCGAGACCTTCCTGAGCATCCAGGGCGAATCGAGCCACGCGGGCTGGCCCTGCGCCTTCGTGCGCCTGACCGGGTGCAACCTGCGCTGCCGCTTCTGCGACACCCGCTACGCCTACGAGGGCGGCACGGCCCGCAGCGTGGAGGACGTGGCGGCCGAGGTCCAGGACATGGGCTGCCGCCGGGTGGAGATCACCGGGGGCGAGCCCCTGCTGCAGGACGAGACCCCGGAGCTGGCAGCCCGCCTGGCGGCCCTGGGCCTCACCGTGCTGGTGGAGACCAACGGCAGCCAGGACATCCGCGCGCTGCCGCAGCAGGCCATCGCCATCGTGGACATGAAGGGCCCCAGCAGCGGCGCGGCGGAGCGCATGGACCTGGAGAACCTGGAGCGCCTGCGCGCGCACGACGAGGTCAAATTCGTGCTGGCGGACCGCAGCGACTACCAGCACATGCTGGCCTTGCTCCCGCGCATCGACGCGGACAGGAACGTGGTCAATGTCTCGGCGGTATTCGGGGTGCTGGCCCCGCGAGAGCTGGCGGCCTGGATCCTGGCCGACGGACTGAACCTGCGCCTGAACCTCCAGCAGCACAAGCACATCTGGCCGCCGGACAAGCGCGGCGTATAGGGGGCGGACATGGCGGCAAGCGCAGACGACAAGGCCCTGGTGGTCTTCTCCGGCGGGCAGGACTCCGCCACCTGCCTGGCCTGGGCCCTTTCGCTCCATGCGCATGTGGAGACCATCGGCTTTGACTACGGCCAGCGCCATGCGGTGGAGCTGGCCTGCCGCGCCGAGGTCCTGTCGCGCTTCCGGGCGCTCAGGCCCGATTGGGACCAGAAGCTTGGCCCGGACGCGCTGCTGACCCTCGACGTGTTCCAGCAGCTGGGCGAAACCGCCCTGACCCACGATGTGGAGATCATCACGACCGCCTCGGGCCTGCCGAGCACCTTCGTGCCGGGCCGCAACCTGATCTTTTTGACCCTGGCCGCAGCCCAGGCCTGCCGACGAGGCCTCCGGCGCATCGTCACCGGCGTCTGTGAAACGGACTTCTCCGGCTATCCGGACTGCCGCGACGACACCGTGAAGGCCCTGCAGGTGGCCGTGAACCTGGGCATGGAGTCGCGCCTGGTCATGGAGACCCCGCTCATGTGGCTGACCAAGGCCCAGACCTGGAGCCTGGCTTCCGAACTCGGTGGCGAGGCCCTGGTCGCGCTCATCCTGGAGCACACGCACACCTGCTACCAGGGCCAGCGCGGGGAACGCCACGCCTGGGGCTACGGCTGCGGCGCCTGCCCGGCCTGCGAACTGAGGGCGGCCGGCTGGGCGCAGTACCGGGAAAAGAAGGCCTCCGGCGGCCAAAGGGTCTAAAGGCTTCCTGGAACCCCGCTCAAAGCGCAGACGATATCCACCCAAGCACCCAAGCCCAACGGGCCGGTACAGTCTTCCTGAACCGGCCCGTTGGGCTTGAATGGGGAGTCCAGAGGACCTAAAGGCCCTCTGGCGGGGTACGGAGGCGGAGAACCTCTCACTATCACAGCTGACCACGAGGGCCTTCACAGCTGCACCCAGTCAGATGAGCAGCCTGTCCGCCGGAATACTCACTCTCTGCATGAACTAAAATTCGGGGAGAAGGTCACCCGAACCACGCTCATGATGCACTGTCGCGCCAAGCTTTTCATCCCATCCTCTGCCGTGTAAGGATGGCAAATGCGGAGAGATCAGACATGGGTACCATCGAGTAGGCCTGCTGGTTGGCCTTGAGCAGACAGGAAATATGAGTTCCAATGATAACCCCTCCACCATTTGAATCTGGAGAATCACTAGATGAAATTTTTGCGTCTCATTGGAATATCCATGGTACTGTTCCTTCTGTGCGGAGCGCTGTCTCCGGTTCAGGCCGCGTTTGTGCGGGACCCCAGCAAGCCTCAGTCGGAACTGTTCAAGGCCATCGACAAGGGCGACCTTGACAAGGCCCGGGCAGCCATCAACAACGGCGACGACGTAAACGCCGTGTACGACCGGGACACCATGCTCTGCTGGGCCTTGCGCAACAAGAACCCGGAGATAACTAAGCTGCTCTTGCAGTCTCCCCGGCTGGACGTGAATAAACGGGGCGTTTTATACGACTCCTTTGGCGAGTGGGAGCGCACCCCGCTGATTTTGGCCTCGCACATGGGGCAGGCGGACATCGTTGCCCTGATGCTGCAACGCGGCGCCAACGTCAACGCCCGCGACCGGACGGACAGCGTACCCGAGGCGCGCGGAAACACCGCCCTCATCAAGGCCGCGCAAAGAGACCACACGGAAGTCATCCGCCTGCTCGTGACCCAGGGCAAGGGCATCCTGGTTGATGCGGCGACCAAGGAAGGCGAGACGCCGCTCTCCCTGGTCGTGGCGCTTGAAGATCTGGAAGCGGTGAAGATGCTGCACACCCACGGGGCGAAGATCAACCACCAGGACAACAAGGGCGAATCATCGCTCCTGGGCACGGTGCTGCACAAGAAATACGAGGTGCTGGAGTATCTCATCGCCAACGGCGCGGACATCAACATGTCCGACAATAACGGCCAGTCGCCGCTGATGCAGGCCATCACTTACAACGCCAAGGAAGCGAAGAAGACTTACAACTGGGTGGAGAAGTTCCTCACCTACAAGCCCAAGCTGGATTTCATGCAGCTCAAGGGCGACGGCGGTTTCTCCGCCATGCACGTGGCCGCGCGCTACGGCTATGTGGACATCGGCAAGCTGTTGCTCGACAATGGCGCCACCCTGGACATCAAGAGCCTGCTCACCGGCGGCACGCCCCTGCACACCGCCGCCAGCGCCAATCAGATCGACTTCGCCAAGATGCTCATCAAGCGCAAGGCCAACCTGGAAATCTTCGACAAGCTGGGCTCCACGCCGCTCCTGACGGCCGTCACGCGCATTGATCCCGACATGGTGGAGGTGCTGGTGGACGCGGGCGCGGCCATCAACGTGAAATCCAGCGTGAACCCCCTTGTCACGCCCATGGTCTTCGCCGCTGGCAATCCCAACCCTCTTGAGCACAGAAAGAACGTCTCCATCCTCAAGTACCTGCTGGACCACAAGGGCGACATCAACTTCCCCTCCTCCAACGGGCTGACCCCGCTCATGGCCGCAGCCCAAAAGTCCGACACGTCGGACGGCTATGACCGGGCGTCCCTGCTCATTAGCAAGGGCGCCAAGTTGGACCAGACCAACGACAAGGGCGAAACAGCGCTCATGCTGGCCGCTGGCGTTGGCAACGAGAAGCTGGTGAAGCTCTTGCTGGAAAAGGGCGCCGACGCCCAGAAGAAGAACGGCGCAGGCGAAACGGTCATGGCCTACGCCAACCGCGCCGGGAAAACGGGCAGCGTCTCAGCACTGGAGGCCAAGGGTGTGAAGCAGGAGGTGCCCATCGTGCGCAAGACCGTGGTGGTGGACGCCCTGGTGGGCACTTGGCAGGGCTTCCACGACGGGCTCCCCCAGGCCCTGTATACCGTGGTGCTGAACAGGAACGGCACCTTTGACTTCAATTCGAGGCTGACGCCGGAAGCCTTGAAGAACATCCCCAAGGGTTCCATAAATCCGGTCATCGCCGCACAAAAGGGCAAGTACACCATCAATGACGACGTCATGATCTGGGACCTGGTGGGCGCGCCGCCAACTTCCATGAAGTGGAAGCTGGACAAGGGCATGCTGATCATTGACAACAAAATCCGGCTTAAGAAGGTCAAATAGGCCCAGCCCGGCGCGCAGGTCAAAAGAAAAGCCCCCCGTATGGAGGGCTTTTTACATGGCCTTGCGCTCTCTCTCCGAGGTCCGGGGCGATGGGGGCCGTCGTCGTTGTCACGTCCCTGCCTCTTGCTCTTCGTCTTGAGGCGCTCATTGCGCATCTGTTTTTCGCTCATTGGCTTTTGGTTCATACGCTCCTGCAACGTATGCTCATCTCGCATGTGCTGCTCCCGGATGCTCTCACACCGGGCACGTTCTTCGCGCAGGCGTTCGTACTGTGCGCGCTCTTCCCAGCGGTGGCGCTCGTAGTCGCTGCCTTAATGGCCTGTTGATGGCAGAGGCACATACAAAACGAGAAGACAGCCCAGTACCAGGATTGACGAAATTTTAAGCATGCAATTTCGTGATGTTAGTGGCTCGACAGGGGGCAGGGCCTTTCCAGAACATGCCTTCCCATCCTGTTCAGGTGCGGCATTTCTTCTCTTGACCGGGTCCAGAAGCGGAGCCCCTGGCAGAGCTGCCTAGAAGCGCGTCCCGATGGGTGCGGAGTCGTCCTGCACGTACTCGGCGGTGACGGTGAGGCTGGTGCCCCCGCGCGGATTGAACAGGGCCACCACCTGCATCCTCCTGGGCTGGCACACGCTCACCAGGTCGTCCAGGATCTTGTTGGTGATGGTCTCCATGAACGAGCCGTGGTTGCGGTAGGCCGTGAAATAGAGCTTGAGGGACTTGGTCTCGATGCAGAGCTGGTCGGGCACGTAGGTGATCTCGATGGTGGCGAAGTCCGGCTGGCCGGTCTTGGGGCACAGGCTGGTGAACTCAGGGTGCTCGAAGCAGATCTGGTAGTCGCGGTTCGGGTACTTGTTGGGGAAGGCCTCCAGGATGGCTGCGGCGGGCTCCTCAAAGGCGTAGCTGGTCTTGCCGGAACCCAGATGCTTCAATCCGGTGACGTCGTCGGTGCTCATGGCGTGCTCCTCGAATGGTTGGGCTGGCCTGCGCGCAGCGCGCAGCGCAACAGCCGCTTAGCGCAATCATCTCCCCAGGCCAAGTTCTTTTTCCGCCTGCCCGTCAGGGCCTGCGGCGGACCTTCCCCAGGACGCGCCGCAATTCGCTCAAAAAGACTGGCTTGGTCACATAGTCATCCATGCCCGCCGCCAGAAACCTCTCGCGGTCGCCCTCCATGGCGTAGGCCGTAAGCGCGATGATGGGGATGCCCGCCTTCTCGCCCAGGCCTGCATCGGAGCGGATGGCCTGCGTGGCCTGCACCCCATCCATCTCCGGCATCTGGATGTCCATGAGGATGGCGTCGAACTGCCCGTTGGCATTCGCCTCCACGGCATCGCGGCCATTGGCCACGGTCATGACGCTGTGCCCCATGCGCTGGAGCGCCACACGCATGGCGAACTGGCTGATGAGCTCATCCTCGGCCAGGAGAATGCGCAGCGGGGCGGCGGAGAGCACCGAGGCGTCCTCGATCTCGGGCCCGGAGCGCCTGGCCGTCCTGGCCACAGGCATGAGCGGCAGGACAACGATCATGGTCGTGCCCTGGCCGACCTCGCTCTCCACGCAGATGTCGCCGCCCATGAGGTCCAGGATGCGGCGCACGATGGTCAGGCCCAGCCCGGCCCCCTCATAATTCTTGGAATAGGAGGCGTCGGACTGGGTGAAGCGGTCAAAGACGCTGAAAAGCATGCCCTCAGGAATGCCCACGCCCGTGTCCTCCACGCTGACATAGAGCCAGACGCCGCCCTCGCCGCGTCCGGCGCGGGCCCAGGCCTGCACGCGCACATAGCCCGCGGCGGTGAACTTCACGGCATTGCCGACGATGTTGAACAAGACCTGCCGGATGCGCGCATCATCGCCCAAAAGGAGGTCGGGCACGGACTCGTCCACGCTCAGGCGCAGGGACACGCCCTTCTTCATGGCCGCGCCGCCCAGCACGGTGGTGACCATCTCAAACACTTGCCCCAGGCCGAAGGGCGCAAGCCGCAAGGTTAGCTTGCCCGCCTCGATCCTGGAGAAGTCGAGGATGTCGCTCAACAGCGACAGGAGCCGGCGGGCCGCGTCATTGGCCTTGTCCACGTAGTCGCCCTGCTCCAGGTCCATGGGCGTGTTCCTGAGCAGTTGGAGCATGCCCAGCACGCCGTTGAGCGGGGTGCGTATCTCGTGGCTCATGTTGGCCAGGAACTCGCTCTTGGAGCGGTTGGCCTCCTCCGCCTGGACCTTGGCCTTGGCAAGGTCGGCCATGGCCGTCTTCCGCGCCGTGATATCCTCCAGCACGCCGACAAAGTACCTCGGCTGGTGGAACTGGTCGGAGACGATGCTGAGGTTCAATCGCGCCCAGATGACAGCGCCGTCCTTGCGGAGGTAGCGCTTCTCCATGCCGAGCCCGGTGGATTGCCCGGCCAGGACAAGCCGCACCTTCTCCAGGCTGGCGGGGATGTCGTCGGGGTGGGTGATGTCGCGAAAGTTCATGCGCAGCAGCTCGGATTCGGAATATCCGAGAAGCTCCGTGAGCCTGCGGTTCGCCCTCAGAAACACGCCTTCCAGGGAGCAATGGCAGATGCCCACGGCGGCCTGCTCGAAAATTGCCCGGTACTGGGCCTCGCTCTCGCGCAGGGCCTCCTCGGCCTGCCTGCGCTCGGTGATGTCCCGGGCGATGCCGAGCACGCCGACCAGATTGCCCGCGCTGTCGCGCATGGGCGTCTTGATGGTCTCAAACAGGCCTTCGTAGCCCGTATCCGCGAAGACCAGCCGCTCCTCGTTGCGCACGGCCCGGTCCATCTCCATGGCCTTGCGGTCGTTCATAAGAAAGAACTCCGCCAGCTCCGCGCTCACAAAATCATTGTCCCGGCGGCCGATGATGTCCTTCTCCCTGGCGCCGTATAAGCGCTCGAAGACGGGATTGCAGCTCAGGAAGACGCCATCCTTGTCCTTGACCCAAACGAGGTCGGGGATGCTTTCCTTAAGCTTGCGCAGCAGGGTTTCCGAGCGCTGCAGCTCCTCCTCGGCCTGCCTGCGCTCGGTGATGTCGCGGGCTGAGGCGTAGAGGGTCTTGCCCACCGGGAAGGTCCGCCATTCGATCCAGCGGTGGCTGCCGTCCTTTGCCCGGAACCGGTTGACGAAATTGGTTATCCTGTTCTGCCCGGCCAGCTGCTCCATGACCGCCTGGGTGGCCGCCATGTCCTCCGGATGCACGAGATCAAAGATGTTCCGCCCCTCAAGCTCGCTGACGGCGTAGCCCAGCACGGCCTCCCATTCGGGGTTCAGGCGGCGGAAATAGCCGTCCGTGTCGGCGATGCACAACAGGTCGAGGGTGTTGCTGAAATACAGCTCCAGCTCCTGGGTCTTGGCCAGCAGGGCCTGCTCCGCGGCCTTGCGCTCGGTGATGTCCAGGAAGGCCGCCACAAAATGGTCCGGCTTGTACCGGTAGGCGACACAATCGTACCAGCGGTCATTGGACTGGAGGTGCTGCTCGAAACGGATGGGCTGGCCTGTGCGGGCCACGGCGCCATAGGTTCCGATCCAGTCAAAGGGGTCGGCTTCGATGCCGGGGAAGGCCTGGGTGACGGTGCGCCCGACCGCATCGACGCCGGTCAGCTCCTTGAAGGTCAAGTTGGCGTCCAGAAAGCGGTAGTCCTTCGGCTTGCCCGCGGCATCAAAGAGCATCTCATGGTAGGCCACCCCGAGGGGCCCCTGCTCGAACAGGGCCTGGAACTTCCACTCCGCCTCCAGGAGCTTCTCCTCGGCGGCCTTGCGCTCGGTGATGTCGCTGCCCACGCCGATGATCTCCGCCACCTGGCCATCCGGCCCGAGGATGGCGGACTCGCGCCAGGCCAGCCAGCGCCAGCCGTCCTGCGTCATGGCGCGCGGCTCAACGGAGGCGCTGTGCGGAGGGGCGGATAGAGCGCGCCTGGCCTCCTGCGTGGCCGGAACATCCTCCTCGTGCACCAGGGACAGGAAGCTCTGGCCCAGCAGCTCGTTTTCGGCCTTGCCGAAGACGCGGCAGCAGGAGGGGCTCACGTAGAGGAAGCGCCCCTGGGCGTCCATCTTGACCACCATGTCCGTCTGGTGCTCCACCAGCATGCGGTATTTCTCCTCGCTGGCGGCCAGGGCCAGGGTGCGCTGCCGCACCTGGGCGGACAGGCGCCGGTTGAAGAGAAACATGGCCCCAGCGGCGCAGCAGCCGAAAAGAAGGAGCGCGCCCAGCCCGCCCAGGGCCGTGTACATCCGCTGGTGGTACTGGTCCATGGCCTTGTCGTGCGCGGTGGCGTGGGCCATGTCGTCCGAGGCGAGTTCGGCCGCGCCGCGCTCCAGGAACCCGGCGCGGTCAATGCCCAAACGGCCCTCCAGCAGGGCCAGGTCCTTACCTTCGGAGCGGGGAGCGCCCGCGAGCGGGGGCTGGTGGCACCGCTCGAGCTGCAGGCGGGCTATCGCGAGCGGCTGGACGGGAGGAGTCGCGCCGGCGGGTGAAGCGGCCAGCACGGCGAGGAGGAGCATGCCGAAGACAACGCCTCTGCGCTGGCGCATGGGCAGGCCGCCGCGGCCCATATTTGCTGAAGTCGTCCCGTCCGGACCGGACATATGCTCCCCAGGATATCTCCGGCAGCCGATTCTGCCAGACTTAGAGCAATATTAGCACCCCAGGCTTGTCATGACAACTGGAAATGCGAAAAATCCTGGAAGCATGGCCCCCAGGCCAAAACGCCCCGGGCCGCCTGAATGGGCTAGATGCCGGCGCCCTTGTCCAGCTCCACCAAGCGCACCAGGGCCCGGCGGCCCTCCTCGCCAATGGATTCAAAGGACATGGCGATCTCAAAGGGGCCGGATTGCGGACCGCGCTCCAGCCGCTCCACGCGGCAGGGCAGGCGCATGTCCGGCGCTCCAGGATGCTCCCCGGTCAAGACCACCTCCACCCGCGTGCCGGGCAGAATGGACTCAGGCGACTGGCAGAGCAGCCCGCCGAAGCTGATGTTCAATACCCTGACCGCCACCGGCTCCTGCTCGGGCCCGTTGCAGAGCACCTTCAAGCGCAAGGGCGCGCGCGGAAACTTACGCTTCTTCTCGGTGTAGGCGCAGACGGTGTTCCGGGTGCGCTTGGCCTCGTAGAGGGCCTCGTCGGCACGTCCCACGAGCTCGCGCGCGTTGATGGCGTCCTCGGGGAAAGTGGCCACGCCCAGGCTGGCGGTAAGGATCACGGACTGGTCCTGCACCTGCACGGGCCGCAGCTGCATGGCGTGGCGCAGACGCTCCGCCGCCGCCAGGGCCTGCTCGAGGTCGGTGTGCGGCAGGATCAGGGCGAACTCCTCGCCGCCATAGCGCACCACATGGTCGAAGTTCCGGGCCGTGTCGCGCAGGATTCCGGCCACGACGCACAAGGCGTCGTCCCCGGCCAGATGGCCGTGGGTGTCGTTGAAGCGCTTGAAGTGGTCCACATCAAGCATGATCATGGAAAACCGCTGGCCAAAGCGCTTGTAGCGCTCCACCTCACGCTGGATGGCGTCGTTGAAGTAGCGGCGGTTGTACAGTCCGGTGAGCTCGTCCACCAGGGCGCCCAGCTCCTTCTGCAGAAGCACGCGCACCTCCACGATGACCGGCTCGCGCATCCTGGGGTGCAGGTTCATGAAATAGTCGCACACGGCCACGCGCAGGCCCACATCGCGCCCCAGGGCCAGGGCCAGGCCCTCCATGTGGCAGATGATCTCGCCCCAATAGAACCGCGACTCCTCCGGCTCGAAGCGCATCCTGGTCAGCAGATGCAGGCCGTCCGCATAGGCCTGGTCGCCCTCGCCCAGCTCCGCCTGCAGGGTCTGCTCGGGCACTCCGGCCTGGCGCAGCAGCTCGCGCACCTCCGGCACATGGCACTCCCGGCTCTTCTCAGGCATCCCGTCCACCCCCGCGCGCTAGCATTCCTGCATGGTCCGTCAACGGTTCCAAGTCTATCGCCCCGCCGCGGGAAATGCAAATCGCCGGCAGGCGGACCAAAGGGGCGTCGAGGCCCACAGGAAAGGGAAAAACATCGGGCCGAAGCACGCCGCACGGGGTCTCAGCCGATATGGTGCTAGCGGGCCTGCAGCACGGCAATGGTCTGCCGGGCGATCTCCAGCTCCTCGTTGGTGGGGACGACCAGGACGCGCACCGGGAAGCCCCGGGCGCCGATGTCGCGGGCGCAGCG